>JBATVK010000134.1:0-148328 GCA_049671725.1 Acidobacteriaceae bacterium | reverse complement strand
GCCGCAGCGCGATCGCCGCAGCCAGCCCCGCGGGCCCTCCGCCAACGACCAGCACCTCGCAACTGCGCACGCCCACCGTTACCACTCCAGCAGCAGCATCTCTGCGCAAAATCCCGGACCCATCGCCGCCAGCACGCTGCGCGTTCCCGGTGCCGGTCGCCGATGCTTCATCACCTCATCCAGCACGACCAGCACCGACGCCGATGACAGATTCCCCACCCGCCGCAGCGCCTCCCACGAAACCTCCAGCGCCTCCCGCGGAAGATCCAGCGCCTCCGCCGTCGCCTCCAGCACCTTCGGGCCGCCCGTATGCATGATCCACGACCCGACATCGCCCCGCGTCAGCCCTTGCGTTGCCAGAAACGCATCCACATCGCGCCCCAGATTCTCCCTCACCACCTGCGGCACGTCCGGCGACAGCACAATCCGGAAGCCGCGCTCCGAAATATCCCACCCCATCACGTCTTCCGTATCCGGATAAAAGACGCACTGGCTGGCCACGATCCGCGGACCTCGCCGCGGAACTTCACTCCCGCCAACCAGCACCGCGGCCGCCCCGTCGCCGAACAATCCCGATGAAATCAGGTTGGCCATGGATAAATCGTCACGCTGCCACGTCAGCGAGCACAGCTCCACCGACAGCAGCACCGCCACCTGCTCCGGATACGCGCGCACGTAATCTGCGGCCCGCGCCAGCCCCGCCGCACCCGCCACGCAGCCCAGCCCAAAGATCGGATTCCTTCGAATGTTCGGCGACAGATTCATCCGGTTCACCAGCCGCGCGTCAATCGACGGGCTCGCGACCCCGGTTACGCTCACAAAGAAGATCGCTCCAATTCGCTCCCGCTCCAGCCCTGCCTGCTGCAACGCGCAGCCGATCGCGCGCTCGCCCAGCTCCTCCGCGACCTCCATCCACACATGGTTCGTTTTCCCCCACGTATCCAGCGCGTGATACTCCTCGAGCCGCCGCGAGAAGTAGCGCCCATCCACCCCGGTCCGCGCGTGCAGCCGCTCCAGCACCGCGCCGATCTTCGCGTCGCCGCCCCAGTACGCCAGCAGCGCATCCACCACCTCGCGCTGTGTGTAATAGTGCGGCGGAAAGGCCGTAGCCGTGCTCAGGATATGCATTCGCTCGCCCCGCCTGATTGGATGGAATTCGCTGGCCCGCTGCCCTGTCAAGCCGCCGCACCGGATCGCAACCATGGCCAGCCGCTCTCCACTGGGATGCAGTCCCCTCCGCACCCGCGGTTGCGCACCCTCATGCTACCTGTTTGCTCAGCCGGCACGGAAGCGCGCCTTAACCTCAGCACGCGCGCGGTGCTCAGTCCAGCGCGCAAGCCCCGATCTTCACAATCGCGAGAGCCTCTCAGATTGAACGGCCGGCTAACCTCTCCGCCGCTTCCACCGTATGCGCGATCAGCGTTGCGATGGTCATCGGCCCTACGCCACCCGGTACCGGCGTGTAAGCGGAGCACCGGTCGATCACTCCCGCCATCTCGATATCGCCCACCCCGCCCGGATGATATCCCGCATCCACCACCACCGCTCCGTCGCGAATCCAGTCCGCGCGGATGAACTCCGGCTTGCCCACCGCGCCCACAACGATCTCTCCGCGTCGCACCACGTCGGCCAGATTCTTTGTCCGCGAGTGGCAGATCGTCACCGTCGCGTTCGCCGCCAGCAGCATCATCGCCATCGGCCGTCCCAGAATCGGACTGCGCCCCACCACCACCGCCTCGCGCCCGGCAATCTCAATCCCATACCGCCGCAGCAGCCGCATGATCCCCGCCGGCGTCGCCGACCCATACGCCGGCTGATCCATCGCCATCCGTCCGAAGCCGAGACACGTCACGCCGTCGACATCCTTCGCCAGAGCAATGCGGTCGAAGCATGCCCGTTCGTCAATCTGTTTCGGTACCGGATGCTGCAGCAGAATCCCCAGCACCTTCGGATTGGCGTTCAGTTCGTCGATCGCCGCCAGCAGTTCTTCGGTCGTCGTGGTCCCCGGCAGGTCCACCCGCAGCGACTCCATCCCCACGCGCCGGCATGCGTTCCCCTTCATCTTCACGTAGGTCGCCGATGCCGGATCGTCTCCCACCAGAATGGTCGCCAGAGTCGGTGGCTCGCCGCCGCGCGCCTGCATCACCCGCGCCACCCGCTGCGTCAGTTCCGCTTCCAGTTCTTTTGCGTACGCCTTGCCATCGAGAATCAATCCCGCCATGGCACCAGTGTAAAGCCCGCAGTTTCGAGCAAATCGGAGTTCACACCGGCTGACTCTGTGCTCTCTGCGCCCTCTGTGGTGAAGCGGTGGCTCTCAGATCGCCCTCACCAGGCGCACCGGCAGCGTGATGATCGCCCCCACCAGCTCCAGCGCCCCGCCCACCGCGATGCCCACAATCCGAAACGGCAGCAGCAGCAGCCACACCACCGGATACAGCACCACCGCCACCAGCGCCAGCGGCCAGCACAGCACGAAGAGAATGCACCACAACAGAAATTTGATCATGATCGTCCCCGTTCTTCCCATACGCACGCGCTATTCGCGCAGTTCCACGATGGTCGCCCCCGCGCCGCCCTCATTCTGCGCCGCATCCGTGACCGACGCCACCTGCGGATGTTTCTCCAGCCACGCCCGCAGCGTCCGCCGCAGCACGCCCATCCCCGTCCCGTGGACGACGCGAATCCGCGGCAGCCCCGCCAGAAACGCGCGGTCCAGGTATTTCTCCACCTCATCCTGCGCCTCGTCCGCCGTTTTGCCGATCACGTTGATCTCGCTGCTCGTCATCCCCGGCTCCGCCACGGAAACGGTGATCCCCCTCCGTCGCGCCGCCTCAATCGGCGTCTGGCTCCGTGCCGCTGCAATCACTTCGGCGATCTCATCCCGCGCCACGCGCATTTTCATCGGGCCCACCGCGACCTCGAACGTCTTATCGTCGATCTGCCGCTGCACCGTGGCCGTCTTGCCCAGGCTGCGCAGCTTCACCTGATCTCCGGCCGCCACGTGCCGCACCACATGCGGCTGCGCATTCTGGTCGCCGCGATCCGCTCCCGTATGCTGCGCCACCACCGCCGTGTTGAAGCTCTCTGAGAACTCGCGCCGCAGCCGCGCAATCCGCCGTTCCGCTTCTTTCGACAATTTCTGCTGTGCCGCGCGATCTTCCACCGCGCGCACCGTCTCTCGTACCTGGTATTCGAAATCCTTCAGAAGGGAAGCGAGCTGCGTTTCCAGATCCTTCACCTTTGCGCGCCACTCCTTCATCCCTTCCGCCGCCAGCCGGGCGCGTTCCTGGCTCAGTTCCTGCTCCAGGCGCTGTAGCCGCAGGCGTTCCGCATCCGCCGCCGCAAGCTGCTCGTGCAGGCTGTCCAGAAAGCGCCCGATGTCCTGTGTCTGCGTGTTCAGGCGCTCCCGCGCCGCCGCGATCATCTCCGCGCTCAGCCCCAGCCGCTGCGCGATATTGATTCCCGCCGACGTCCCCGGCACGCCCTGTCGCAACTCATATGTCGGCGCCAGCGTCTTCTCGTCGAACCCCACCGCCGCATTCACCGCCCCCGCCGCATTCTCCGCGTACACCTTGAGCGACGTCAGGTGTGTCGACACAATCGACCATGCCCCCGCTTCGAGAAAATGTCCCGCAATCGCCACCGCCAGCGCCGCGCCCTCTTCCGGATCCGTCGAGGACCCCAGCTCATCCAGCAGCACCAGCGATTGCCGCGTCGCTCGCGCCGCGATCCGGTTGATGTTCGTCACGTGCGCCGAGAACGTCGACAAATCCTGCTCGATCGACTGCGCGTCCCCAATATCCGCCAGGAACGCATCGAACACCGGCGTTACCACCTCCTCCGCGGGCACCGGAACGCCCGCCTGCGCCATCATCGCCAGCAACCCTGCGGTCTTCAGCGTGACCGTTTTGCCGCCCGTGTTCGGGCCGCTCACCACCAGTTGCCGATCGCTCCCCGCGAGCTCCAGGCTGATCGGCACAATCGCCTTCCCCTCCGCGCGCAGCCGCCGCTCCAGCAGCGGATGCCGCCCCTTCTTCAGCAAAAGCTCCGGCGCCCCCTCGTCCGCAAATCGCGGCACCGTGCACCCAAACTCCAGCGCAAACCGCGCCCGCGCCAGCAGCGTGTCCACCAGCGCCAGCACCGCAGCGCCTGTCATCAACGGCCCGGCAAACTGCGCGATCTGCCGCGTCATCTGCACAAAAATCCGATGAATCTCCGTCTGCTCGTCTTCCAGCAGCCGCACCAGATCGTTGTTCAGTTCGATCGTCTCCAGCGGTTCCACATAAACGGTCTGCCCGCTCGAGCTGGCCCCGTGCACCACTCCCTGCACGCGCCGTTTCCACTCCGCCTTCACCGGGATCACAAACCGCTCGCCGCGAATGGCGATCAGCTCATCCTGCGCCGCCCCGCCTTCGCTGAATCGCCGCAGCGCCGACCGCAGGCTCTCCTCAATCGCCCGCCGCTGCCGCTCCATCTCCCGTCGGACGCGCCGCAGCTCCGGCGACGCATCGTCAGCCAGCGTCCCATCCGGCGAAATCTTCTGGTTCAGCGCCTCCGTCAGCGGCCGCAGGCTCGTCGCCAGCAGCTCACGCGACAACGCCGTCAGCTCCGGTACCTTATCCTGCGCGTGCTCTGGCGGAGTGCGCATCAATTCGGTCCACGCGGTCACTCCCTCAGCCAGCCCAATCAGCGCGCGAATCTCCTCGGCCTCCAGCGCAGCGCCCTCAATGCGCGCCTTCGCCAGCCGCTCCGAAGGATCGATCAGCGAGCCCAACCCCGGAACGCCACCAGAACCCGCAAGCAGCCGCATCTCCTCCACCAGAGCGTGCTGCCGCGCAAGCCACATGCGATCTGTCGACGGAGCCAGCGCTGCAATCCACGCCCGCCCCGGCGCTGACTGCGCATAGCCGCCGAGGAATGAGACGAATTTGTCCCATTCGAGCGCCTTGCTCGCCTCCACGCGCTCCGGAATCTCCGGCAGAAGAGTCATAGCCTCATTATCCGGCCTCCGCCGAAAAGCACCTGCCGAAAACCCAATCTCCGAACCCTCCCCCCTGCACGCTGTACCCTGGTTTTGATTGACTTTCCCTTCGCTCTCTGTTTTCCTCTAAATATCCTCAGGATTGACCGTATGATTCGCCCGCATTCAGTTCGCGCCTCTGTTGCTGTCGCCATTGCGCGAATTAGCTGCTCCATTCCAGCGGAGGCGCGCGGCTAAACAGCGGTTGAATCCAAACCTGACAGCCATCGCGCCCCGCGCCGATGGCTTTTCTTTTTGCTCTGAAGGAGATCCCCTTGACCGTTTCGCTCCAGTCCGTCGAAGCCGCCCGCCAGCGCATCCACGCCGACATCTATCTGTCGCCCGCGCGCCACTCCGCCGGCCTCTCTGAGATCACCGGCCAGCAGGTCTTTCTCAAGCTCGACAACCTCCAGCGCACCGGAGCTTTCAAGGAGCGCGGCGCTCTCAACAAAATCCTTACCCTCACTCACGCCGAGCGCGAGCGCGGCGTCATCGCCGCCAGCGCCGGCAATCACGCCCAGGCCGTTGCATACCACGCCGGCCGCCGCGGCCTGCGCGCCCGCATCGTCATGCCCCTCATGACCCCTCTGGTTAAGGTTGCCGCCACCTCCGGCTACGGCGCCGACGTCGTCCTCCACGGCGCCAATTACGACGAAGCCTGTACCGAAGCCATCCGTCAGAGCGAAGCCGATGGCCTCACCTTCCTCCATCCCTTCGACGACGACGAAGTGATCGCGGGGCAGGGAACCATCGGTCTGGAGCTTCTCGAGCAGATTCCCAATCTCGAATCCGTTGTCGTCCCCATCGGCGGCGGCGGCCTCATCGCCGGCGTCGCCTGCGCGCTCAAAGAACGCAATCCCTCCATCCGCGTCATCGGCGTTCAGACCGAGCGCCTGCCCTCCATGCTCCGCGCCCAGCAGGCCGGCCATCCCGTCACCATTCCCGCCGAAGCCACCATCGCTGACGGCATTGCCGTGCGCCGCGCCGGAGAAAAAACCGTTCCCCTCGTAGCCCGTTACGTCGACGAGCTGGTCACCGTCGACGAGGAGGAGATCGCCAGCGCCATCCTCGTCCTCCTCGAGCGTGAAAAGACGCTCGCCGAAGGAGCGGGAGCTGCCGCGCTCGCCGCACTCCTGCACCGGAAAACTTCACTCGATGGCCGCCGCACCGCCGTCCTCGTCTGCGGAGGCAACATCGACGTCACCCTGCTTTCCCGCATCATCGAGCGCGGCCTGGTCCGCGACGGCCGCCGCACCCGCATCCGCGTTCACCTCACCGACCGCCCCGGCGCCCTGCATCAGCTCACCCGGATCATCGCCGACCTGCGCGCCAACATCGTCCAGACCTCTCATGACCGCGCCTACTACGGCGTGAACCTCGGCGACACCGTCATCGATCTCACTCTCGAAACCCGCGGCGCGAACCACATCCGCGAAATCGGCGAAGCCCTCACCCAGGCCGGCTACCGCCACGAACGCATCGAGTAGCGAGGGTACAACCTCACGCCGAACGCAGATCAGGTTTTGTGGCTGATCGTCCAGAGCATCTTGCTCGTCTCCTCGGCAAGCTCTTCAGCGCGAGAGATCTGATGGGCGTCTCCGAAGCCGAGTTCTCGCGCAATTGTCAGCTGCGTCTGTATCTCCAGGGTTGAGCCTCGAGCCATGCCCAGGAAACTGCGGTATTCGCCCCTGGTACCTCGTCCGTACCCTTCGGCGATATTACTTGCTACCGATACTCCGGCCCTGCGCAGCTGGCTCGTCAGTCCGTAGATCTCTTCGCGTGGGAACTGTTGTGTCAACTTGTAAAGAAGCGTCGTGAGTTCGATGGCCCGCTGCCAAACGATCAGCCCACGAAACGAATTTGCCATCGTGCGACCCCCGTCATGATGCACGTATCAGAATTGACCCAGCGCAGCAGCCGGGCCACTGGCCAAACGCCGTCCCCGGATTACGCTTGTAATCCATCTGGCCCGTTCTGGGACAATTCATAACCAACCCACCCTGCGTCCTGTGCCCTGCGTCCTGCGTTCTGTGTCCTGCGTTCTGCGTCCTGTGTCCTGCGTTCTGTGTCCTGTGTCCTGCGTTCTGCGTCCTGTGTCCTGCGTTCTGTGTCCTGTACGCTGTACCTGTGGACCAGCTCTACCTCAGCCTCTGGTACCCTAACTTCCGCCTCGACGCCCTCCCCGGCGCTCTCGAAAGGGTGATGGACCAGTTCGCCGCTGCCGGCGGATCCTCCCGGGTTGCCGCGGCCACCGTCTATCCCATTTCCTGGAACGAGTCCCCGGTCTGGCAGCGCGTCTACCGCAGCGAAGCCGACGAAGAAGAGGCCGCTCCCCGCTCTGTCATCGCCGCCGCCATGGAAAACTCCCACGACGACTACGCCTGGGAATTCGAGCTGGTCTGGGATCTCTGGATCCCCGAACAAGCCGGCGCCCTCGACACCATGTGGCGCCAGGAGCCGCGAGCCGTTCGCGTCGTCGCCTTTGGCCCCGAGTTCGACGACCGCTTCTACGAAACCAACGGCCATATCCGCGTCGACTTCGGCCTCGATACGCCCTTTCTTTACGAAGATATGGACCTCGACCAGGACGCCGTCGCCCGCGTCCGCCAGAACGTCCAGCGTCTCGTCGATTTCACCCAGGGAATCCAGAAGTCCGGCGGCATCTCAACCCGCCTGCTCTGGACCGAGTCCGGCGAAAGCCTCGCCCGCCGCCTCATCGAGCGCCTCCAGCAGCTAAACTGATTGCGCGCGGCCGCAAATTTCCCCAGGACAACAGCGACACCTGAGGCGCATACTACGTCTAACCTCAGCAGGGTTTCGTTGCCCTCAAAGGAGGGTCCCATGCCCACCCGCAGACTTTCCATCCATCTCCTGGCGCTCGCCGGCCTCGCGTTTTCCGGCGCCTGTCTGGTGGCGCAAACCAGCTCCGCCCCCGCGGCGCCCGCCACACCTGCGGCGCAGAAGACCTCCGATTCCGGGCAGTCCGTGCAGAACTGCGATGGCCCGGTGCTGCATCGCGCTCCGAGCGCGGGCGGCGACGAGTGCGGTACCCAGATCCCCGTCCCTCCCGCGGCCGCTGAGGCAGACAGCAGCCCCAACCCCACTTTCGATCCCAATGTGAACCCCTTCAAACAGGAGGAGCCCCTCCCCGACGGCCTGATGCCGGGGGTCAAGGCGGGAACCATTGAGGACGTGAACGCCGTCGGCACTCGCTGCATTGGCTGCCGCGGTATGGGCAACTGGTACTCCACCGACTCCGAAATCCGGATGGGCAAGCAGTATGCCGACGAGATTGAAAAGAGCACCCGCTTCATCACCGATCCGGTCGTCACTGAGTACGTCAACCGCATCGGCCAGAACATTGTCAAGAACTCCGACTGCAAAGTCCCCTTCACCATCAAGGTCATCGATTCCGACGTCATCAACGCCTTCGCCCTTCCCGGCGGCTTTTTCTACGTCAACTCCGGCCTCGTTCTGGCTGCCGACGAGGAGGCTGAGCTCGCCGGCGTCATGGCCCACGAAACCGCCCACGTCTGCGCCCACCACGCCGCCCGCGAGATGACCCGCGCCAACTACGCGCAGATCGGCATGGTCCCGCTCATCATGATGACCGGTTATAGCTGGACCGGCTACGGAATCTACGAAGCCGCCCAGCTCATGATCCCCGTCACCTTCCTCGAGTTCTCCCGCGAGTTCGAGGCCCAGGCGGACTATCTCGGCGTCCAGTACATGTATCGCGCCGGCTACGATCCCGAGGCCTTCATCAGCTTCTTTGAGAAAATCGAAAACCTCGAAAAGCAGAAGCCCGGCGCCGTCGCCCGCGTCTTTGAGGATCACCCCCAGACGCCCGACCGCATCATCGCCACCGAGAAGGAAATCGCCACCATCCTGCCCCCCAAAGACGAATACCTCGTCACCACTTCGGAGTTCAACGACGTCAAGGCCCGCCTGGCCCGTATCGAGAACAAGCGCCGCCTCATGGACAACCACGCCAACCGGCCTACCCTGCGCCGCGCCAGCACCGGCAGCGATGGTTCGGATCAGCCGACCCTCCACCGCCGCGACGACTCCAACAGCAACTAACCCAAACCTGATCCAGGCTACCCGACATCTGCCACAGGTGGCAGATGTGGATAGCCCGTCCCCGCTAACCAGTCCCCAGTCCCTGCAACCTGTAACCCGCAACCTGTAACCTGTACCCATGCGCTATCGTCCTCTCGGTAACACCGGTTTCTCTGTCAGCGATGTCGCCTGCGGCCTCTGGGGCATGAGCGGATGGTCCGGCTCCGACGACGCCGAATCCCTCCACACCCTTCAGCTCGCTGTCGATCTCGGTTGCAACTTCTTCGATACCGCCTGGGCTTACGGAGAAGGGAAGAGCGACACCTTCCTCGGCAAAATCCTTGCCGCCAACTCCGGCAAGCGTATTTACGCTGCCTCCAAGATCCCGCCCAAAAATCGCAAATGGCCCTCCCGGCCGACCTACGACTACAACGACGTCTTTCCCGCCGATCACGTCTTCGCCCACGCCGACTTGATTCGCCGCGCTCTCGGCGTGGACACCATCGACGTCCTCCAGTTCCACGTCTGGGAAGACGCCTGGACCGATCGCCCTGAATTCCGCTCCGCCGTCGAGAAGCTCAAGCGCGACCGCGTCATTCACGCCTTCGGCCTCAGCCTAAACCGCTGGCAGCCCGCCAACGGCCTTCGCGCCATCCGCACCGGCCTCGTCGACGTGGTGCAGGTCATCTATAACGTCTTCGACCAGAACCCTGAAGACGAGCTCTTTCCCGTCTGTCACGAGCGGAACATCGGCGTCATCGCCCGCGTGCCGCTCGACGAAGGTTCCCTCGGCGGCAAAATGACCCGCGACACCAAATTCCCTGAGGGCGACTGGCGCGCTCGCTACTTCAACCCCAAAAACCTCACTGAAACCCTCGACCGCGTCGACCGCCTCCGCGCCGATCTCCCCGCCGGCCTGTCTCTTCCCGACGCAGCCCTCCGCTTCATCCTCGCGCATCCCGCGGTCAGCACCACCATCGTCGGCATGCGCAAGCCCGACCACGTCCGCGCCAACCTCGCGCTCAGCGACGCCCCGCCTCTCGACCCGCAACTCCTCGCAAAGCTGCGCAAACACCGCTGGGAGCGCCAACCTGCGCCCTGGTCTGACTGACCCAGTCCTGTCCGGGCCACCCGAATCACCTTGCAGACAGCGCGGCGCGCCGCAACGTTCCGCGCGCTGCCGTCATCCAAAGCATTGGACTTCGTTGCCGCCCGCCCGGCTCGCGCCATCCCGGGCTGCGAAAGATCATGCCCCGGAGGTTGCGGATGTTGCCTTTTATTTCGGTGATCGTTCCCGTCCGCAATGAGCGGGCCATGCTGCCCAGGCTGCTCGATCAACTCCTCGCCCAGAATTACCCCGCCGACCGTTACGAAATCCTCGTCGTCGACGGCCGCTCCACAGACGGCACGCCTGACCTCGTCGCGCGCCGCTTTTCCCGCCGCCGCGTTCCCATCCGCGTCCTCGACAATCCCGGCATCCGCTCCAGTGCCGGGCGCAACGTCGGCCTCCGCGCCGCCGCCGGCGACGTCTTCCTCTTCATCGACGGCCATTGCCACGTCCCCTCGCGCAACCTTCTCGAGGACACGGCGGCCATTCTTCACCGCACCGGCGCCGTCTGTCTCTGCCGCCCACAGCCGCTGCTCGCGCCTTCGCCCACGCACACCGGAGAAGTCATCGCCCAGGCGCGCGCCAGTTGGCTCGGCGGTGATTCTGCCATCTGCGACACGCAGCGTGCCGGCCTGGTCGATCCCGCGGCCTCCGGATCCGCCTATCGCCGCGAAGTGTTTGAGCAGATCGGCCTGTACGACGAATCCTTCGACGCCTGCGAAGATGTCGAGTTCAACACTCGACTCCGCAACGCCGGGTTCTATGCCTGGACCGATCCACGCCTCGCCGTCCTCTATCAGCCGCGCCCTCATCTCCGCGCTCTCTTTCGCCAGATGATGCGCCGCGGCCGTGCCGGCATGCGCCTCATGCGCAGGCACGCGGGCAGCGTCTCTTCAAAGCAACTCGCTCCTCTGGGCCTCGCGCTGTCCACGCTCCTCGCCCTGCTCGCATGGTGCGTCCTGCCCGCTGCCGTCGCCGCCATTCTCACCCTCCCCCTTGCCTTCTTCGTGGGATTGGTCGCCGCCGCCTCATTCCAGCTGGGCGCGAGCCACGGCGTCGGCTATGCCTGGAAGGCTCCCTGGATCTTTGCCGCGATGTACTACGGCCTCGCCGCCGGCCAGCTCGTGGAACTCGTTCGCCCGCGCCCCTCCTCGCAGCCAGCCGAGCGCCTCACTCCGCGTCCGCAGGTAGAAGTCGCTCCCATCCGCCGCGCCGCCTGAACCCGGGCAACTGGGGTCTGGCCACTAGCCACTACACTAGCCCCGTGACCTATCGCGGGCGCATCGCACCCACTCCCACCGGCCTGCTCCACCTCGGCCACGCCCGCACCTTCTGGACCGCCTTCACCCGCGCGCGCTCCGCCGGCGGCACGCTCATCTTCCGCAACGAAGACCTCGACCCGCAGCGTTCCCGCCCCGAATTCGTCGCCGCCATGTTCGAGGACCTCCGCTGGCTCGGCATCCGCTGGGACGAAGGTCCCGACATCAGCGGTCCCTTCGCTCCCTACACGCAAAGCCAGCGCGGCGACCGCTACCTCGCCATCTGGCGTCAGCTCCTCGCTGCCGGATCCATCTATCCCTGCACCTGCTCCCGCCGCGAGCTCAGCCGCATCGCTCAGGCCCCCCACGAACCCGCCCCGCACGAACCCTCCGCGCAGCACGCACGCTTCGAGTCGGATGAAGGGCCGATGTATCCCGGCACCTGCCGTCCCGCGCCCGGTGCAGCCTCACCCGCCTGCGAGCATCCCTCCGGCGTCAACTGGCGTTTCCGCGTCCCCGACGGCGAATCCATCGAATTCCACGACGCGCACTTCGGCCCGCAGCGCTTCATCGCCGGCCAGGACTTCGGCGACTTCCCCGTCTGGCGTCGCGACGGCGTTCCCGCCTATCAGCTCGCCGTGGCCGCCGACGATGCGGCGATGCAGATCACTGAAGTTGTGCGCGGTGCGGACCTTCTGCTCTCCACCGCGCGCCAGATTCTCCTCTGTCGCGCCCTCGGCCTCATTCCGCCCGCGTGGTGCCACTGCCCGCTTGTCCTCGACGACAGCGGCGAGCGCCTTGCCAAGCGTCACGACGCGCTCTCCATCCGCGCTCTTCGCGAGCAGGGAAAATCCCCGCAGGATTTGCTCGAGCCTCTTTCGAGCTGATGCTGCCCGGCCTTCAGTGCCGCCTGAAATTCCCGTTGACTTTCACCCGGCGGTGGCGCATGATTTCGCCCACGAACCGTCCTGACCCCGATTACCGGAGTGTTGTCTGATATCTGTTCAACGGCCCGGGACATGGAGGACACAGCATGGCGTCGATGTCCCCGAATGTCGTTGCGCTGCTGATCATTATTCTGGTGCCCATCGTACCGTCGTATCTGCTTTTCCGCCTCCTCCCGGAAAAGGCAGCGGTGACGGGTCCCTTCAAGGGTCTCAGAATTGACCTGAGCGGAGCCTTTGCCGGATATTTCCTCATCTTCCTCGTCTTGATCGGAGTCCGCGGCAGCTTCCAGTCCACCTCCTATCAGAAATGGGAAGTGACCGGTCAAATCGTATTCCCGGACGCAACCTCCAACAGGTACGTCGATCCGAGGTATGTCACGTTATCCGTTCCCAGCCTGCGCTCGGACTGGGATGGCAATTTCACCCTGGACTTTGTAACCACGTCGGACCACGTGTTCGATTATCCCCACCTCTACATCAACTATCCCGGATATCAGGCGGAGACCTTTTGGCTGGGACCGAAGGACCAGAATGTCCGCAATGAGCGCCTCCCGGTGCTGTTTGATACCGCGCATAACCGAATCGACCTCGGCGCCATTCAGCTTGTCAAAATCGCATCCCCGCCGGCGCCGTCAGCAGCGTCCGCCAAACCAAATCCCTACGGAGGATAGGATCACGTGAAGCTGCGATTGCTGGTTCGCCTGATAGTGCTGTCAGCCGCTCTGTCGTCCGCCTGCAGCGCAATCGCCCTTGGCGCGACCGTCCGCGGCCAGTTGGTGTGTCAGGACGGCAAGACGCCTGCCACGGGCATCGCCGTAACCTTAAGCAATGCGCAGACCGGGCGGACCAGCCCCGCATTCACAGGCGGCAGCGGAATGTATTACCTGGCCGCTCCCGCGGGACAATACACGCTGGAAATCTGGCTCTCGAAGCAAAGCAAAACGCCCACCGTCACCTACCCCGCCACGGTCAAAGAACCGCAGACCGATATCCAGCGAATCACTGTCTCAGCCTGCAGTCCGCAGTAGCCTTCAATCTCCCGTCAGCCCAAACAAGGAATCATCCGCTCGTCATCGACGAGCATGGCCAGCGCCTCGTCAGGCGACACGATGCGTTGTCCCTCCGCGCTCTCCCACGGCAGGGCAGCGGCCCCGGACGACTTGCTGAACTTGGCCGCAGGCCGCCCCCCGCGCCATCTTCAGTCAGGCTTAAGGTCCATGTGATTACATGGAAGGACCGTCATTTCACCGAGGAGAATGATCATGAAGCTTTGTCGCCCGCTCGGGCTGCTCTTCACCATCGCGCTGGTCGCCGGCTCGGTGCCCGGTCTCGCTCAGACTCACTGGACCGTCGCCCAAACATTCCACACCGGCGGCGAGGGCGGATGGGACTACGTCACCGTGGATGCCCCGCATCACCGCTTCTTCGTCACCCGCCAGACGCACACCCAGGCGATCGATGAAAACACCGGCGCGGTTCTCGCTGACATCCCCGGCCAGATCCGTTCTCACGGCGTCGCTCTCGTCCCCAAACTCGATCGCGGCTTCATCACAGACGGCGGAGGCAGCGGCGCCATCCTCGTCTTTGACATGAAAACGTACAAAGTCCTCGGCCGCATTCCCACCATGCCCGACTCCGACGGCATCATCTATGACCCATACATGAACCTCGTGCTCGCCGTCTCCGGCGACGGCAGCGCCCTCATGACCATCCCTCCCGGCATCGATCTGGCCAGCCCCAAAATCGAGGCGCCCATTGCCCTCGGCGGCCAGCCCGAGTTCCTCGCTGCCGACGCCTCGGGCCGCGTCTACATCAACATCCCTGACCAGAATCTCGTCGAGGTGGTCGATCTTCATTCGCGCAAAGTCGTCGCGCACTGGCCCGTAGCTCCCGGCGGCAGGCCCGTGGGTATGGCTATCGACCCCGCACACCATCGGCTCTACATCGGCTGCCGCGGTCCGCAGAAGCTCGTCGTCATGAGCACCGAAACCGGTCGCGTGGAAGCTGCTCTGCCCATCGGCGCCGGCAACGACGCCGTGCGCTTCCTCGACGGCCAGGCGTTCGCCAGTTGCCGCGACGGCTCCCTCACCATTGTGGGCGAGAAGGACGGCAAATTTGACGTCGAGCAGTCGCTTCAGACCGCTGACGGCGCGCGCACCATGGGCCTCGATCCTGTCGCCCACCGCATCTTCCTGCCCACCGCGCAGATGGAGCCTGCCGCCCCCGGCAGCCGCCCCAAAATGCAGCCCGGCAGCTTTGAAGTTGTGGTTGTCGACGGAAACTAGACGCACTCGACCGGCAGGCGCGGTCTCCCGCACAGCGCCTGTCCTTAACCTACGCGAACAGCACGCGCTGTTTCGAATGACGGGGTGCCAAAGCGTGCCGTCGCCCGGCGACGCCTCGAAGCGAACCGCTGAAGACTATGCCGTCTCTTCTTCCTCGTCCTGCATTTCCTCAATCGCCATGTCGCGGAACTCAGCCGATTCGAATACCTCGCCGCAATCGAGGCATTCGACATACTCCGCGTCTTCTTCACGCGCTACAATCCTTACCCTGGGGTGTTTGCAGACCGTATTCATGAGGTGCCCAAACGATGCCAAAACAGGCGGTATGGGGCAGATTGTATCCGCGCTGGGGCATCTGTCAACTGCCCGTTTTTGACCACCCCCATCCCCCCTGGCCAACCTGGTAAACTGTTCCCATGTCCGATGCGGAACGGGTTTCTCTCGACGACGTGCGTCGCGTCGCCGAACTCGCCAATCTCGACCTGACTCCCGATGAGCAGTCGCGCATGCGCCGCGACCTCAATGCCATCCTCGATCATGTCGCTCAGCTCACCGAGCTCGACACCGCGCAGATCCCGCCCATGGCCCAGGTTTCTGAAGTCCTGGCTTCGTCTGAAACCGCGCCCGAAATGCCCCTCCAAAACGTTTCCGTCCTGCGCGACGACGTCCCTCGTCCCTGCCTCCTACGCGAACAGGTCATGGCCTCTGCGCCCGAAACCGACGGTACGTACTTCAAAGTTCCTAAAGTGATTGAACGATGACCGCCACTGCCGCTCCGCACTCCATTTCCAGTCTCCGTTCCGCGCTCGCCTCTCGCGAGACCACCGCGGCCGCCGTCGCCGAATGCTCCCTCGCGCAGATCGCCGCCGAAGATCCTCGCATTCACGCCTTCCTCAGCGTCAATCGCGAATTCGCCCTCGCCCAGGCCGCGCGAATCGACTCGCTCGCAGCCGCCGGCGAACCGCTCCCGCCTCTCGCCGGCGTCCCCTTCGGCATCAAGGACGTCCTCACTCTCGAAGGCTTTCCCGCAACCACCGGCTCCAAAATTCTCGAGGGCTATCATCCCCCCTACACAGCGACCGCTGTCCGCAAACTCGCCGATGCCGGCGCGGTCTTTCTCGGCAAGCTCAACTGCGACGAGTTCGCCATGGGCTCCTCCAATGAAAACTCCGCCTACGGCCCGGTCCACAACCCTCACGCTCTCGACCGCGTTCCTGGCGGTTCCAGCGGAGGCTCCGCCGCCGCCGTGGCCGCAGGCATGGCCGTCGCCACCCTCGGCACCGACACCGGTGGCTCCATTCGTCAGCCTGCATCGTTCTGCGGAGTTGTCGGCGTGCTTCCCACTTACGGCCGCGTCTCGCGCTACGGCCTCATCGCCTTCGCCTCGTCCCTCGACCGGGTCGGCCCCTTCGCGGCCAATGTTCGCGACGCCGCCATCGTTCTCGGCGTCATCGCCGGTCATGATCCCATGGATGCAACTTCCTCGCCGCTGCCCGTCCCCGATTACACCGCCGATCTCGCAAAAGGTGTCCGTGGCATGAAGTTCGGCGTTCCATCGGAATACTTCGCCGAAGGTCTCGACCCCGAAGTCCGCGCCGCTGTCGAAGCAGCCATCGAAAAGCTCCGTGCCGCCGGAGCCGAGATCGTCCCCATCTCGCTCCCCCACACCCGCTACGCCATCCCGACGTATTACGTCATCGCCACCGCGGAAGCCAGCTCCAACCTCGCCCGCTTCGACGGCGTCCGCTACGGCCTGCGCGCCCCGCAATCCGATACGCTCGCCGCCATGTATCGCCGCACCCGCGATCTCGGCTTCGGCGCCGAGGTGAAGCGCCGCATCCTCCTCGGCACCTACGTTCTCAGCCACGGCTACTACGACGCCTACTATCGCAAGGCCCAGCAGGTCCGCCGCCTGCTCACCGACGATTTCCTCGCCGCCTTCCGCCACGTCGACGCCATCCTCACCCCCACCGCGCCCACGCCCGCCTTCCGCATCGGCGAAAAATCCGACGATCCCGTCGCCATGTATCTCGCCGACATCTATACCGTCACCGCGAACCTCGCCGGCATCTGCGGCATCTCCGTTCCCTGCGGCAAATCCCGCGACGGTCTCCCCATCGGCCTGCAAATCCTCGGCAGCCACTTCAATGAGGCCACCATCTTTCGCGTCGCCCAGGCTGTGGAGACGCTCTCCGTCTGACCGTGCCCGCCGACATCCTTCACACCCGACCCGCATCTCTCTTCCGCCAGAGCCTCATCGCGGCGGCCGCTGTTCTCGTTTTCTTTGGACTTTGGTTTGTCTTCACATACATCCTCTCCATCCTGCTCTTTCCCCTTCTGCGCGGAGCGTCCACCACCACTCTCCATCCCGTTTCCGGCGTCTTCATCGAAATCTCGCAGCTCCTGCCGGTTGTCGGAGCGACCTTCCTCCTCTCCCGCTTCGATCGACGCCCGCTGCTGGCCTACGGATTCCAGGGCCGCGCCCGCGCCGTCCGCTTCCTCTCCGGACTCGTCTGCGGCTTTGTCGCCCTCTCTGCTCTCGTTCTTTGCCTGTGGCAGCTTGGTTATCTCGCCTTCGATGGCTTCGCTCTTGCGGCGCTTCCCGCTCTTCGCGACGCCGCGCTCTGGGCCGTCGTATTCCTCCTCGGCGCGCTCTTTGAGGAATCCTTCCTCCGCGGCTATCCCCAGTTCACTCTCACCCGCGGCCTCGGGTTTTGGTGGAGCGCCCTGCTGCTCTCCACCGTCTTCGCCTTCGGCCACAGCATCAACGGTGGAGAGTCCCTCCTCGGACTCGTCGCCGTTGCCTCGGTCGCGCTCGTCTTCTCTCTCAGCCTCTGGTACACCGGCTCCCTGTGGTGGGCCGTCGGCTTCCACGCCGCCTGGGACTGGGGCCAGTCCTATTTCTACGGAACCGCCGACAGTGGACTCTCGTCCACCGGCCACCTGCTGCGCTCCCATCCCGCCGGCTCCATTCTTCTCAGCGGGGGCGCCACCGGCCCTGAAGGCAGCGTCCTCATCTTTCCCCTCCTTGGATTCATTGCCCTTTTCATGGTTTTCTGGTGGGGACGCCGCATCCGCTCCCCGTTCGCCGGAGCGGCCTGGCACCCCGTTTCCCCCTCCCCAGAACCTGCTCCCGCCCTAATTCCACCAAGTCTCTAAAAATTCACATTATTTGAGTAAATTGCACTCATATTTCGCCCGCGGCCCCTTGACAACCCAATCCCCAGCCCTGTAACTTAGCACTCGAAGGACGAAACTGCTAACCGCGCCGGAGAACCACCGCTCTCGACTTGCGGCCTGAGGTTCGGCTATTGTTCGGCGTCCGTTCGGCATTCGTCCCCAAATCGGACATCGGTTTTCGGATTTTCCCCCGCAGCTCGCCTGCGGAAACATTCATGCGGAGCACACGCGTGCGCGTGTTCCGGGAAACCCTGAAGGAGAAGCATCGCTATGGCAACTGCTACAGCATCCGTCACCACCACGTTCACCCCGCTGCACGACCGCATCCTCGTCCGCCGTATTGAAGAGGGCGAGTCCGTCCGCGGCGGCATCATCATCCCCGACTCCGCCAAGGAGAAGCCCCAGGAAGGCGAAGTCATCTCCGTCGGCAAAGGCAAGTCCAACGACGAAGGCAAGGTCTTCCCCCTCGATGTGAAGAAGGGCGACCGCATCCTCTTCGGCAAATACTCCGGCACCGAAATCAAAATCGATGGCGAAGAGTTCCTCATCATGCGCGAAGAGGAAGTCCTCGGCATTCTGAAGAAATAATTGGCATACCCGGGCGGGGCGGCGAAGCCGCGTTTGCCTGGACGGCTAGTCCAACGGAGCTACGGCTCCTCACGATCAGGAGACTGAAACATGGCAAAGCAAATTCTGCACGGAGAGGATTCCCGCCAGGCCATTCTGCGCGGCGTGAACACCCTCGCGGATGCGGTCAAGGTGACACTCGGTCCCAAGGGCCGCAACGTCGTCATCGAGAAGAAATTCGGTTCGCCCACCATCACCAAAGACGGCGTCACCGTCGCCAAGGAAATCGAGCTGAAGGACTCGCTCGAGAACATGGGGGCGCAGATGGTCCGCGAAGTCGCCTCCAAAACGTCTGACGTCGCCGGCGACGGCACCACCACCGCCACCGTGCTCGCTCAGGCCATCTATCGCGAAGGCGTCAAGACCGTCGCCGCCGGCGCGAATCCCATGGCGCTGCAGCGCGGCATCAACAAGGCCGTCGAGGCTGTCGTCGGCAAGCGCGCCGAGGACGGCACCGTCACCGGCGGAGCGCTCTCGAAGTTCTCCAAGCCCGTTACCGGCGACATGATCGCTCAGGTCGGCACCATCTCCGCCAACTCCGACACCACCATCGGCACCATCATCGCGGAAGCGATGAAGAAGGTCGGCAAGGACGGCGTCATCACCGTCGAGGAGTCCAAGACCCTCGAGACCCAGCTCGAAGTCGTGGAAGGCATGCAGTTCGACCGCGGCTACCTCTCGCCCTACTTCGTCACCGATCCCGATCGCATGGAAGCGGTGCTCGAAGAGCCCTACATCCTGATCTACGAGAAGAAGATCAGCTCCATGAAGGATCTGCTTCCGCTGCTCGAGCAGGTTGCCCGCAACGGCAAGCCTCTCGTCATCGTGGCTGAGGACGTCGACGGCGAAGCCCTCGCCACCCTCGTCGTCAACAAGCTGCGCGGCACCCTGAACGTCGCGGCCGTCAAGGCCCCCGGCTTCGGCGATCGCCGCAAGGCCATGCTCGGCGACATTGCCATCCTCACCGGCGGCAAGGCCGTTACCGAAGACCTCGGCATCAAGCTGGAGAACATCAAGATTGAGGACCTCGGCAAGGCCAAGCGCGTCACCATCGACAAGGACAACACCACCATCGTCGAGGGCCGCGGCGAGTCCAAAGCCATCGAGGGCCGCGTGAAGGAACTCCGCAACCAGATCGAGAAGACCACCTCCGACTACGATCGCGAGAAGCTCCAGGAGCGCCTCGCGAAACTGGTTGGCGGCGTTGCGGTCATCAAGGTCGGCGCGGCTACTGAGACCGAGATGAAGGAGAAGAAGGCTCGCGTCGAGGATGCCATGCACGCCACCCGCGCCGCGGTCGAGGAAGGCATCGTCCCCGGCGGCGGCGTCGCCCTGGTGCGCTGCGAGAAGGATGTCGAGGAGCTCATCAAGACCCTCCATGGGGATGAGAAGATCGGCGCCCAGATCGTTCGCCGCGCGCTGGAGGAGCCATTGCGTCAGATCGTCGGCAACGCCGGCGAAGAGGGCGCGGTGGTCGTCGGCAAAATCCTCGAGAGCAAGGATGCGCACTTCGGCTACAACGCGCAGACCAACGTCTTCGAGGACCTGGTGAAAGCCGGCGTCATCGATCCGACCAAGGTCACCCGCACCGCGCTGCAGAACGCTGCGTCGATCGCGGGCCTCATGCTCACCACCGAAGCCATGGTCTCGGAGATCCCCGAGCCCAAGCCGGCTCCCGCTCCCGGCGGCCACGGCGGCGGCATGGACGGCATGTACTAAACTCCGCGTTCAGCGAATCGCGGCTCGCGCCGCAAAACAGAAAGCCCCGCAGCGATGCGGGGCTTTTTATTTCCACAAATCTGTCATCCTCAGCGAGCCTTCCGAATTCGTTGCGCGCGCTCCTGCGCGCAACAATCAATCCAGGCGCGAGTCGAATGGACCTGCATTACGCTCTATCCTGAGGGGGTCAGAGCCGGCGCAGAGCGCAGCCGAAGGGTTTCGGACGTGCGAGACACGTCCTTTGCCGGAGCGGTGGCTTGTCCTTGCAAGGAAGCACGGACCGCTCCCGGTGCGGGCCGCTATCATCGTCACCAATTGACGGGCGTATCGTAAAAGATCATGCAATCGCCTATATCCTCTCAACCCGAAAATTGTGGGAGCCGGTCTCCATTGATATTGCTGCTCGGGAACGTGGATCACGAGGGAATTACAAGCGCCCTAAAATCGGGAGGAGAGCAATACAAAAAGAAGCTTCTGGCCTCGAGTTCCAGAAACTGGACAGATATATTAGCTTATTTTTACGGGTATACAGTCCGAGCAGTAATCGCAAAGCTTAGCTATCCGGTCTACCACCTTCTGCGCTCCCCCAATTACAGCAGCATTGCGCGCGATCTGCTTGCCAACATCGCTAAGACGAGGCACGCGATCTTTGTTTACGAGGATTTCTTTCCGGGCGCCTCGGGCGGACCCCCGCTAGATAACAGCGATAAAGCCGGCGCGCGGACAATCGACGAAGAGGAGGATGCGGATGGCGAGAGCTATGAGCTGAGCGAGTCAGATGCAATTATGTTCGCGGACGTTAATCGCATGCTCTGCGAAAGTGGGTTGAACCTCATCCCATATCGAACGAACGCGGAGGTAACTGTCATTGCGTCCCGAATGCTACAGGAAGTCGTGGAAGGTCTGCTGTTTCGGGTATATGTCCCAGCGGGGCGGCTCTGGGCGAATGAAATAGATAGACTGCTTGATCTTTTCCGCGATTACCTCACCCGCACAGGCCGCAGAGGCATACGCCTAAACCAAGTCAGAACGGAGCACGGCGTTTCTTATGAATTCCATGGGGACGAGTCCTCCCCATCCGAACTACTGGCAGACGAGTTCCACGAATTCTCACGGTTGCTCGATTTGTGTATCTCTGATCCGCCCAAGGCGGAACTGATGCTGAAGGAAAAAGTTTCTGATCCGGCCGAGATCGTCAGTATCCTGTCGAGATATTCCAGGGAAGCAAAGAGGATTCGCTTGGACCTGAGGCACGAGAGGGAGAAGAAACTGCTGGGCATTCGACAGCGCCTAGAAGCCGAACTGAACGATATCGTCGCAGGAGAGGCTGAATGGCAACTAATCGAACGCCTGGCGGCCAGCGCTGTCCCTGAGTCGTACAGCATCTCCTCTCTCTCATCCGGGGCGCAGGGCCTGCCCATGGCTTCTATGGCCGGGAGCAAGCTGACAATCAACATCCGGCCTCAAATAATTCAGACAGTGAGGGGAATCGTCGCCCAGGAACTCGTCGGTAATGTGGACAATTCCGGCGCGGCTCGAGAATTGGCCGAGCTAATAGAAATGCACGGCGGTAAAGATGCCCAGGAGCTTAAGAATGCGATGCAGATTCTGTCCGATCCGGAAATCCCAAAGCCAGACAGAATGACATCAGCGAAACGAGTAAAGGGATTCGTACTGCGAGTAGCCGAAACGATAGGCCCCGTGGCGACGCAGCTGACCACCGCTTATATCGAAGCAAAATTGGGATTAAAGTGAGCGTTGGCCGCAGGCAGGTGGCCCATTCAAGCCCGCTGTGGGCTTGAGTGAGCCGCATAAGATGGCACGGAGCTTTGTATCAGGGCACGGCTTCAGCCGTGCCGTAAAACCCGGCGCGAAGCGCCTTCCTTGCTGCCGCAGGCCGTCGCGGAGGCGCTTGCGCCGCAGCGACCCGCCCTGCAATCTGCAACAAGTAACCTGCCCCCGCCGCAACTGCTCAGCCCAAATGACAACCGGAATCCACCAAACGCCGCACGGTCAAAACTCAAACTGTTTCGCTCCGGGGGTTCACCCCATTTCTTGTCAAGAGGGTGGTCCCCACACCACAGTAACGTCTGCTGAAAACACAATACTTCCCCGGCGCTAACTCGAAAGATATTTGGCAGGCTAATTCTTCCAATCTGCTATTCTGGACCTATAGAGTGAGATTCAAACAAAGGCCGCCTCCGCGGCCTTTTTCCATTAGCCGTTGCATTTCTGATCTCTGTGCTCTTGCTTTTCTGATCGCTGATCGCTGCCCTGATCACTGTCCCGGTCCCAAGCACTGCACATCAATGTCGATAGGTCGAACGCCCTCTTTTCAGCCTTGAACTGCCCTGTTTTCAGCAGCTTGCCACTGTCCTGACGCGACCTCCCGCAACCCATGCGGATTCAACCACTTGCCGGCGTCCAGGGGTGATGGGGGGGTGTCCGACCGTTCGGTCGATTTTCCCGGCCGCCATCCCCGCTCCCGGGTACCCATTCAGGTCCGGTGTCGCTTGAGTGGGACGCGGCACACTAGATCCGCGCGTAGTCCGGTCGCCAGCTTTGGATGCTGCTCTTAATTGTCTTAGGGTCGAGGTTCTCGGCCAGCGTCCGCGCCACCAGCGCCGGGAGCTCCCCGTCCGAGGCAAAGCGCAGCGCGATGAGTTGCGGGATCGAGAGCCTGTTCACATCCGCTGTCGGCGCCAGCGCGGCGATGCGCAGCCGCTCTTCGAGGCGGATCAGCCGGTCCTGCACGCGCAGCGAGTAGATGCGCATCTTCGCAGCCATAAGAAGCAGCGCCACCGAGATCACGATCAGCCAGAGATGGAGGGCGAGGTGGTGGGGGGCACGCACCGCCACCACAATGGCAACGGCGAAGTTGATCATGAAGACAGGTCCGAGCACGAAATGCGTGATCGTATCGGTGGCGGCGTGGCTGGCTGCGGTCTGCGGTTTCGGCATGGCTCCATCCTATCGATGGCGATGAGAGGAATTCCAGAGGACCACACCCGGAGCGCCCTGCACCCTGTCGTTCCCGCGTGTCCGTGCCTGTCCCTTCTTTGAGTTATTCAGCGGACCGCGTTGGGGGGAGTATTATGACCCCACTGGGTTGGAGCTGGCCCTGCCTGCGCCCTGTCGCCGGGCCTCGCGCGGCAAAAGGCCTTCACCAACGACACATCTGGAAGGATTACGGGATGGCATGGCCTGGGAGAACCACGCGGCGCCCAACAGACTCAACCAGTACCTTCCGCACGCGAACCCGGATTCTGGCGCTGGCGACGGCCGTGGTCCTCGCCTCGGCAGCGCGAGCCGACCAGCCGACCCTCACCACGCTGCATGCCGTCCACACCCTCACCCTGGCGCAGGCCCGGCTCGACATCCCCGTCGCCTTCCAGGCCACCGTCACCTATTACAACCCCAGCGACGTGGACCTCTTCGTCCAGGACAAGGGCGAGGCCGTTTACGTCGAGACGAAACAGAACCAGAACTTCCGGCCCGGCGACCGGGTCCTCGTGCGTGGCCACTCGCGCGCCAGCTTCACCCCCGATGTGGTCGCTGGGAGCGTCACCGTGCTTCATCACGGCAGCCTGCCCCAGCCCGTGCCCGCCGACTTTCAGCAGCTCATTCGTGTCCAGCGCGATTGCATGCTGGTCACCGTCCACGGCACGGTCCGCAGCGCGGACACCATCAACTTCGGCAACACCCACGAGGTAACCCTCCGCCTGGTTATGGACGGAGGTTACATCGATGCCACCGTCATCGGCGTCGACGCGGAGATGGTGAAGGATCTCCTCGACGCTGAGGTCGAAGTCACCGGCGCCGTTTCCGGAAAATTCGACAGCAAGATGCAGCTCATCGGCATCGTCCTCGAAGTTCCCACGCTCGCCGACGTGAAGATCGTTCGCGCCGCTAAAATCAGCCCCGGCTCTCTGCCCGTCACGCCCATGGACAAGGTCATGTCGGCCTTCAATGTGCTCGACCGGACCGAGCGCGTGCGCGTGCAGGGAACCATTACCTGGTATCAGCCCGGCTCCGCTGTCGTCCTCCAGAACGGCGGCCACAGCATCTGGATTGCCACGCACACCGTCGAGCCCCTCGAGATCGGTGACAAGGCGGACGCCACCGGCTTTCCCGATCCCCACTTGGGCTTTCTTGCACTCGCCGACGGCGAAATCCAGGACAGCCACATCTACGCTCCCGTCCAGCCCGCGCCGTCCAACTGGCACGACCTGGCGGATTGGAACAGCGGCAACGCCGACGGCCATCAGAACGACCTTGTCTCCATCGACGGCCGTGTCGTCGCCGCCGTTCGCGAACAATCGCAGGACGAATTCGACCTGGTCTCCAACGGCAAGCTGTTCACGGCCATCTACCATCACCCGTTCGGCGGCCAGCCCCTGCCGCGGATGATGCAGGTCCCCATCGGAACCACCATCCGCGTCACCGGCATCTGCATGGTGGTGCAGGGCGCTAACGTCGACCCCAGCGTGCAGGAGGTCCCCTTCAACATCCTGCTCCGCTCCTGGGACGACATCGCCGTCATTGCCAGGCCCTCTCTGCTGAGCGTCCGCAATCTCCTGCTCCTGGTGGGCCTGTTGGTCGCTCTGCTCTTCGCCGCAGGAATCCGCGCCTGGGTCGTCGAGCGCCGGATGCGCCGCCAGAATGCCTCCGCTGCGCGCATTGAGCGCCGCCGCAGCCGCATTCTCGAGGACATCAATGGCTCCCGTCCGCTGGCCGCGATCCTCGAGCAGATCGTTGAGCTCGCTTCCATCAGACTGCGCGGCGCGCCCTGCTGGTGTCAGATTGTCGACGGAGCGCGTCTCGGCAACTGCCCGGCGAATCTCAACGACTGGCGCATCATCGAGGAGCCCATTCCAGGCCGCTCCGGGTCGCCTCTGGGCGTTCTCTGCGCGGCCTTCGATCCGCATTCCAAACTCGCCCGCGATGAGTCGACAGCCCTCTCCGTTGCGGCCGGACTCGCCACCCTCGCCATCGAAACCCGCCGCCTCTATTCGGATCTCGTCCACCGTTCCGAATTCGACCTGCTCACCGACGTTCCCAACCGCTTCTCCCTGGAGTCCTTCCTCGACCAGCTCATCGAGCAGACCCGCCAAAACGCCGGCATCTTCGGGCTCATCTACATCGACCTCAACAATTTCAAACAGATCAACGACCTCTACGGCCATCAGGTCGGCGATCTCTACCTGCAGGAAGTCGCCGCGCGCATGAAGCAGCAGATCCGCGGCGGCGATATGCTGGCCCGCATCGGGGGCGACGAATTTGCCGTGATTTTGCCCAATGTGCGCCGGCTCGCGGAAGTAGAGGAAATCGCTCACCGCCTGGAACGCTGCCTGGACCCGCCCTTCGCCGCCGAGGGATACGTCGTTCATGGCTCCGCCAGCGTCGGCATCGCCCTCTATCCCGACGACGGCGCCACCCGCGACAGCCTGTTGAGCGCCGCCGATGCCGGTATGTATGTCAACAAGCAAACCCGGCGCAGGACCACGACCGTCTCCACGGATCAGGACGACTCCGGCCCTGCTCTCGACGACGACCGCTCCTAGAACTGCGACCTCTAAGCCGTCGAAAAGCCGCGCCCGCCGGAGCGCAGCCCGAAGCAGCCATCGGCTAAAAGCTAACAGCTGACAGCTCAGAGAACTCTGACCGCTTCATCCCACTCCAGCCGCGGATTCCGCGGATGCAGCTTCCCCGCATCCCCATATCCCAGGTTGACCAGGAAGTTGGCCTTCCACTTGCCGTCCGGAAAGAACTCAGCATTCACCTTGTTTGCGTCGAAGCCCGACATCGGCCCGCAGTCCAGCCCCAGCGCCCGCGCCGCCAGCATCAGATACGCGCCCTCCAGCGACCCGTTCCGCAGCACGTGCTGCTCCACGACCGCTGGCTTCCCCACGAAGTGTTGCTTCATATCCGCCTGCGGAAAGAGCCGCGGCATGTGCTCGTAAAACTCCATGTCGTTGGCGACGATCGCCGTTACCGGCGCGGCCATGGTTTTGTCCACGTTTCCCGGGGCCAGCGCAGGCTTCAGCCGCTCCTTGCCTTCCGGCGTCATGACAAACACAAACCGCGCCGGCGACGAATTCGCGCTCGTCGGCCCCAGCCGCACCAGTTCGTACAGTTCGCGCAGCACCTCCACCGGAACCGGCTTTGGCAGCCAGGCTGTGTGCGTGCGGGCGTTGCGGAACAGTTGATCCAGAACAGCTTCAGGCAGCCGCTGCTGCGTTGTCGTCGAATCAGTCATGAAGGGAATTCTCCTGAAGAGATTATGACTTTCTTCCGATGCCGCAGCGCCGCGCAACGGTGCAGGGAAATGCTGTACCCTTGCTCTCCGAGGAGAATCCATGCGTCAGTTATCTCTCGTCCTCTTCGCCTTCGCCCTCACCGCCGCGGCCCAAATCCCCAAGCCCACCTACCCGCCCACGCACTGGCCCATACGGAATGGCGTCTACGTGATCCACGACTTCCGCTTCGGCACCGGCGAAACCCTCCCCGATCTGCGCCTCCACTACCTCACCCTCGGCACGCCACACCACGACGCGGCCGGACACACGGACAACGCTGTGCTGCTCCTGCATGGCACCGGCGGCAACGCCCACAATCTGCTCAGTCCCGTTTTCTCTGACGTCCTCTTCGGGCGTGGCCAGCCTCTTGACATCACGAAATACTTCCTCATCTTCCCCGATGACATCGGCCACGGCGACTCCTCCAAGCCGTCCGACGGCTTGCGTATGAAGTTCCCCCACTACACCTATGACGACATGGTCCATTCGCAGCACGAGATGCTGCTCGACGGTCTTCATGTCGATCACCTCCGCCTCGTCATCGGCACCTCTATGGGCTGCATGCAGTCTTTCGTCTGGGGCGAGACCTATCCGGACTTCATGGACGCGCTCATGCCTCTCGCCTGCATGCCCATCGAGATCGCCGGCCGCAACCGCATGTGGCGCTACATGGCCATGCAGTCCATCCGCGACGATCCCGCCTGGGACAACGGCAATTACACCGCTGAGCCCATCGAAGGTCTGCGCGGCGCCGCGGACCTGCTCATCATCGCCGGCTCCGCTCCACAGCAAATGCAAAAGGACTATCCCACGCGCCAGTCTGCCGAGGACTACGTCAACCGCGTCGTCGCCGCCATCGTCGCCCACACCGACGCCGACGACTTCCTCTACTACTTCGACGCTTCGCGCTTCTATAACCCTGAGCCAAAGCTCTCCAGCATTACCGCGCGTGTCATGTGGATCAACTCCGCCGACGACTTCATCAACCCGCCCGAACTCTCCGATCTCGCGCGGTCTCTGGTCAGGCGCATCCCCCACGGGCAGTTCGTCCTCATCCCGGCTTCCATGCAGACATACGGCCACGGCACGCACACCCACGCCGCCGTCTGGAAGAACTACCTCATTCAGCTCCTTCAGGAGACAGAAAAGAAACAGCCGTAGTATCGTTCTCTCACCCCCAAATCCTCGGCTTTTGAGGCGAATCATGCAAAGGTTCCTGCGCCAACTGGCGACCGCCACCGCTCTCCTCGCCATTCCCGCCTTCTGCGCGCGCGCGCAAAGCGCTCTCTCCGGCAGTCATGACCCGCGCCTCGCCGGCTCCTACACTTTCGAGCGCGGCGGCTGGACCTTCGTCCACCTCCAGGGCTCTCCTTCCGATGTCGGCTTCCAGCACGGCTATCTCCTGGGACCGCGCATCGCTGACATGATCCACGTCTATAAAGTTGAAACCCTCCACGACACCCATCGCCCCTGGCAGTTTTACCGCGACGCTGCGCAGAACATGCTCTGGCCGCACATCGATGCCGAATACCGTGCCGAGCTGACCGGCATCGCCCAGGGTGCGCAGGCCCAGGGCGTCCACGTTGACGTCTGGGACATCGTGGCCCTCAACGCCATGGAAGAGCTCCCCGGCTACTACGTTCCCTGGTATGACAAGCATCATCACGTCGCCGTTCCTGCCGGAGCCAGGCCCGCCGACCACTGCAGCGCCTTCATCGCCACCGGCAGTTACACCAAAGACGGCAAAATCGTCATCGCCCACAACAACTGGTCCAGCTACGCCGAAGGCGAACGCTGGAACATCATGTTCGATATCGTACCCACCCACGGCCATCGCATCCTGCAGGATGGAATCCCCGGCGTCATCGTGAGCGACGACGACTTCGGCATCAACGATGCCGGCATCATGAGCACCGAAACCACCATCGAGGATTTCGAAGGCTGGAACCCCGACGGCATCCCCGAATTCGTTCGCGCCCGCAAAGCCCTCCAGTACGCCGGCTCCATCGATCAGTACGTCTCCATCATGGAAGAAGGCAACAACGGCGGCTATGCGAATGACTGGCTCGTCGGTGACCGCAAGACCGGCGAAATCGCCTATCTCGAGCTCGGCCTCAAACACACTCCCCTCTGGCGCACCAAAGACGGCTACTTCGTTAGTTCCAATTTCGCCCGCGACCCCGCCCTCATCCGCGACGAGACTCCTGGCTTCCACTACGACGATCTCTCCTTCACCTCCAACGCCCGCCGCGTCCGCTGGACCCAGCTCATGCAGCAATACAAAGGACAGATCGACGTCCATCTTGCCGAGCAATTCGAGTCCGACCACCTCGACACCTGGACGCACAAGGAGACCCCCGACCAGCGCACGCTCTGCGGCCACGTCGATCTTTCTCCCGTCCCCATGTCCTCGGACTGGGGCGCTTACTACCCGGCCGGCGCCGTCGAAGCCAAAGTCACGGACAGCGATCTCGCCGCCCACATGGAGCTCATCGCACGCTCCGGCCATCCCTGCGGAGACAGTTTCTACGCCAGGCCCTTCTTCGCCGCGCACCCGCAGTACGACTGGATGAAGCCCATCCTCGGTGATATGAAAGCTCACCCCTGGACTCAATTTGCCTCCGGCGAAACCGCGGACAGCGAACCGGCCGGTTCAGCCGTGGCCTCTACTCACTGAATTCCGCCGAGCCGATGGACTTCCTGTACTCGTCGGGTCAACGGATCCGCGCAGCTCCTAAATAAATAGTTGACAATCTCTCCGCCGCCGCGCTACGCTCCTATTTGTTTAGGAGGCTCCGTGGTCGGTCGCCGCAAAGGTTCATCTTCGCTCACTCCTCTCGAGCTCCGCATCATGCAGGTCCTCTGGCGCGACGGGCCGAGCAACGTCCAGGCCGTCCAGCAGGCCCTTACGCCCGACGACCTCGCCTACACGACGGTCCAGACTATGCTCAACGTCCTGCATCGCAAGGGCCGCGTCCGCCGCCGTATGCAGGGCCGCGCCTTCGAGTACAGCGCCGTCGTCTCCCGCGAGGCCATCCTTCGCCAGGCCGTTCGCGACCTCGTCGATCGCATGTTTGGCGGCTCCCCCGAAGAGCTTGTCATGAACCTCATCAAAACCCGCCAGCTCGATGCCGAGCGCATCGCCGAGCTCACCCGCGCGCTCGTCCGTCCGGAGAAGGGAACTCCCCATGAATAGCCTCGCCTGCGCCTTCGCCGCCTATCTCCTGAACGCCCTCTGGATCGTTCCCCTCGCCGCCGCGGCCGCGTGGCTCGCCGCTCGCATCCTCCGCAAGCTCGGCCCGCGCGCGCAGCACCTTGTCTGGATCGTCGCGCTTGTCTTGGCCGTCGTCCTGCCCATCTTTCCGCTGCTGGGCAGCCTTCTCGCTTCGGCTCGCGCGTCCGCGAGGATCGTCGCGCCCGACACGCTCCTCAATCCCAGCGCGGTTTCCGCCGCTTCGAGCGCACACGGCGTCGCCATCCTGCCCTCCGCGCTCATTCTCGTCCTCTTCGGCATCAGCTGCGTCGCGCTGCTTTGGTTTGCGGCTCGCCTTGCATGGCTGCTGCGCTGCACCAGCATGCTGCGCCGCGCAGCCTCGCCGATCGCGCTCTCGCCGGAACAGCAACAGCTCCTCGCCCGCTGTCTCACCGCCTTCACCCTGCCACGCGTGGACCTCCTCGCTGCGCCTCACATCGCCGGACCGCTCACCGTCGGCGTGCGCTCGCCGGCCATCCTCGTCCCCGCCGGATTTCTCGATCGCTGTACTCCTTCCGAATTTCTCGCCGCCATCGGACACGAGTGCGCCCACATACGCCGCCGCGACTACGCGAAGAATCTCCTCTGCGAGATCCTCACTCTTCCCGTTGCCTTCCATCCCGTCGCGTGGCTGCTCAAGGCGCAGCTCGCCCAGACCCGCGAGATGATCTGCGACGCCGCAACCGCCGGCACCCTGCTCGACCCCAGCCGTTACGCCGAGTCCCTGCTGCGCCTGGCGGCCGTCATGCTGGCCGTCCCACGCGCCGCACAACTTCACGCCATTGGCATCTTCGATGGCAACATTCTGGAGAAACGCATCATGCTCATCCAAACGAAGAGGCCCGTTCTCAGCCTCGCCGCCCGCTGTGCCCTCGTCCTTCCCGGGGCCCTGCTGCTTTGTGGGGCCGCCGTTGCCGGCGCCGCCATGACCACCGCCGTGGCGATCCAGGCGCCCTCGCAACCGGCGCAGGCCGCGCCCCTGGGACACGTCTACAAAATTGGCAACGGCGTGACGGAGCCCGTTCTCACCTTTGCCCCCGACCCCGAGTTTCCGAAGACCGCCTTCAAAGAGAAAGTTCACTTCCAGGGGGTTTGCGTGGTTGGGGTGGTTGTCGACAAGGATGGCCTGCCGCGCGACGTCCACGTGGTTCGGTCGCTGCGGCCAGACTTCGACAAGAACGCCATGCTGGCTGTCCGCCAGTATCGCTTTAAGCCGGGCACGCTGCACGGCAAACCTGTCGCTGTTGCCATCCAAATCGAGGTGAATTTCCGCTGGTACTAAAGGGCGAAATTGCTGACGCCACCGCCGGCGCGCCATTTACGGCGCGCCGCGGGGAAGAATCGCAGCGCTCCGCGAGCAATCTCGCAACTTCCCCCTCCGCTCCGCGTTAGCATCAGTGACAGCCGTCGCCGGAGGATTCTCCATGCCCCAGCATCTGCCCCCCGCAAGGCCCCTGACCCGCCGCGGGTTCATGAAAGGTGGAGCTTTAGCCATCGTCGGCACGGCATCCATCCCCACCTTTCTTACTCGATCGGTCCTCGCTCAGGCCACCACCGCCCAGGCCCAGGGCAAAAAGCTCGTTGTCATCTTCCAGCGCGGCGCCGCCGATGGCCTTAACGTCGTTGTTCCTTACCGCGAGCCCTCCTATTACCAGTACCGCCCCTACATCTCCATCCCCGCGCAGCAGGTCATCGATCTCGACGGTTTCTTTGGCCTTCATCCCGCCATGGCCCCGCTCAAGCCGCTCTGGGACGCGCGCCATCTCGCCATCGTTCACGCTGCCGGCTCGCCAGACCCCACCCGCTCCCATTTCGACGCGCAGGATTACATGGAGTCCGGCACTCCGGGCATCAAAGCAACCCCCGATGGCTGGCTCAATCGCGCACTCCAGGCTCAGGACGCGGCCTGCCCCGACTGCACCTACTCTCCGTTCCGCGCCGTGGCCCTCGGACCCGAAGTCCCACGCACCCTTGAAGGCCGCATCCAGTCCATCGCCCTCGATAACGTCCGCGACTTCTCTGTCGACTCTGCCCCTGCCGCCACCGGATTCGCCGCTATGTACGAACACAGCACGGACGCGGTTCTCCACGGCACCGGCCAGGAGACCTTCGAGGCGGTCAGGATGCTTCAGTCTGCCGATCCCGCTCACTACACGCCGGCCCCCGGCGCAGATTATCCCAGCGGCCCTTTCGGTAATAGTCTCAAACAGATAGCCCAGCTTCTTAAAGCGAATCTTGGTGTCGAAGCCGCCTTCGCCGACATCGGCGGCTGGGACACACATCACGATCAGGGTGCCGCGGAGGGTCAGCTCGCCGGCCGGCTCCGCGATTTCAGCCAGGGCCTTGCCGCCTTCTGGACCGACATGGGCGATGAAGCCGAAGACGTCGCGATTGTCACCATGTCGGAATTTGGTCGCACCTGCCGCGAAAACGGCACCGGCGGCACCGACCACGGCCATGCCAACGTGATGTTCATGCTCGGCGGTGGGGTACGCGGCGGCCATGTCTACGGCCGCTGGCCCGGCCTCGCTCCCGACCAGCTCTACCAAGGCCGCGACTTGGCCATCACCACCGATTTCCGCCAGGTCCTCGGCGAGGCTGCCTTCCGCTCTCTCGGCGCTCGCAACCTTGAGCTGGTTTTCCCGCAGGCTGGCTTGAATCGGCGTGACTTCCTGAATATTCTTCAAGTCTGACTTGAAGGAATCAAGTCAGTAAACATTCTTTCTTCGACGAAAAAGTCTCACCGGACTTCGACTCGCCGCCTCTCCGCCCCGCCCAGTTTTGACCCACCTGTGCACCTCCTTGCACACTTACCCCTCCGCGCAGGAAAATCACCGCTCACGCTCCTCCGAAGGTGCTATTGTGGCGAGCAATTCCCCCTGCTACGAATCTTGTGGCCTGCAGATTGCAATGAAAATTGGCGGAAGTGATCCGCCGGCATGCATCTCGAACCGTCCGGAGACCGTCCAATGAAGCCTGTGAGGTTCGCCGCTTTCGCCCTCCTCCTTTCTTGCTCTTCCCTCAGCCACCCGCAGCAAACATCCTCTCCTGATACCCCACCAAGAACCTCCTCTGAAGCGAAAGCGGCGGACACGCAGCAGGCCCCCGGGCCTGCTCAGCAAACTCCAGGGGTAGCCCCTCAAACTTCGGGCCAGTCGCCCGCCCCAACCGCCCCTTCTGCCGAGCCGTCCGAAGCCCCGCAGACCACCCCCGAACAGACCGACTCCGACTCCCTCGGTGCTCAACTCGCCGGCCAGGAGATCAACGAGGACAATCTCCGCCGCCTCTTCATTGGCAAGCAGCTCTTCCTCCGCGGACTCTGGCTCAGCGACGACCTCCACTTCAATCTCCGGGGTGATCTCGTCAGCCAGTCGACTAAGGGCTCCTTTACGCTCTGTGCCATCCAGATCGACCACGTCAGCCTCTCCAAAAAGCGCATTGAGCTTGAGGGTGCCCGCTACGGCATCCACTTCGACGATGTAGGCAACTGGGCCGAGCAGGCCACTTCGTTCGACCGCATCCGGATCACGCCAAAAAAGAAGCATCTCCTCATCGTCATCGACCGCCAGGAGGTCGTTTCTCCGAAGAAGGAGAAGAAGAAGACCGCGGGTCACCAGCAATCGCAATCCACGTCCGCCAACTCCGCTGAGCTCGCCTCCAAAAACGAGACCACCAACCCCGCTGAATCCGCCGCCCATCTCCGCGACGCGCTCGACCGCATCTTCGCGCCGTCCCTCGACGCGACCATGATCGCCGCCATGCCCGACTACTGGCAGTTCTTTTACCAGGCCCAGCTCAAACACCAGTCCATCGAGCCCACCGATTCAGCCATCGTGCGCCCCGGACCGGGCGTCACCGGCCCCACCCTTGTCAGAAACATCGTCGCTGCCTCCAACGACTACGCGCAGTACGACCAGATCGCCGGCGTCGCCAGCTACAAAGTCATCCTTGGCCCCGACGGCAAACCGCTCGCCATCGCCGTTTTCCGCCCCATCGGCTTCGGCCTCGATGAGAACGCCGTCGCCGCCATCCGCAAGTCCACCTTCACCGGCGCTCGCAAAGATGGCAAGCCCGTCTCCTCCGTCATCGACGTGGACATCAGCTTCCGCATCTACTCGAAGCTCACCGCGCGCGCCGTCGAACCCGGAACCACCGACGTTCCCCCCGGCGTATCTCCGGTTACCGGGAAACCGTCCCTGCCCGGGCTTTACTCCGCTGCCCAGTCCACCTCACACCCGTAGCGCGCCACAGAACCGCACCCCGCTCGCGCGGGCTTATTTTTTCCTGCCAGCCTTTTGGGCCCGCGCCGCGGAGTTGGCCGCTGCCGCGGCCCGGATGAGTTCCCTGAAGGCAGCTTCGTCAATCTTTTCCCCTTCATGGAGATCGATCGCACGCCGCACGTTTCCTTCCAGGCTGGAATTGAAGAGCTTTTTCGGATCCTTCAGGGAGGCTCCGCGAGCAAAGGTGAGCTTTACGACAGCCTTGTACGTTTCGCCTGTGCAGACGATGCCGTCGTGGGACCAGACGGGAGTCCCGGGCGACGCCGGTTTTGCCCATTTCCACTCCTCCTCGATCTCAGGGTCGGCGTCGTGGATGAGTTGCCGGAGATGGGCGAGGGTCTTTCCTCGCCAGTCTCCGAGTTCGATGATCTTGTCATCGATGGATGCGGAAGCAGATTTCATGGGCTCCGGTCCTTTCATGTCCGATTTCAATTCGCGCAGCGAATTTCAGACGATGGTCATGCTCCTGCCGGCTACGAGCGCCGGGCACAGCGTTCTCTATCCAGTCCAGCGCATGAGCTGCGTGACCTGAATCAGGTTGCCGCAGGTGTCCTTCAGCATGGCGATCTTCGAGGCCGTCACGTCCGTTGGCGGCATGGTGAACTCGGCGCCGCTCGCTTTCATCCGCTCGTAATCGGCCTGCAGATCGTCGGTGAAGAACATGGCCGCCGGCTGGCCCTGCTGGAACCGCGCCTGCTGGAACGCTTTCGCTGCCGGGTCGTCGTTGAGCGCCAGTTGCACCTCTGTGCCGTTCGGATCCTCGGCTGAGGCAACCGTCAGCCAGCGAAACGGCCCCTGGCTGAAGTCGGCCTTCTTCACGAAGCCCAGCACCTCGGTATAGAAGCGCAGGGCCTTGTCCTGGTCGTCCACGTATACGCTTGTAATTTTGATTTTCATTCCGTTTCTCCTTTGTCTGGTCAGTTCCACGCCAGTCTTTTCGCAATCAGTCGTCGAACCACATGGCCTTTCCACATCCACAATCCCGAAAGAACCATCACGGGAAAGAACACATACCGGGTAAGGGGCGCGTACTGCGGAAGTTTGTCAAACGGGCTGTAGATATATCCGTATATCGGAATAGCAACGATGATGTGGATCCAGCGAAAGATCGAGCGTGTCGAAACGATTGTCGCCATGGTGATGTCTCCTATTCAATTCCGGCGCTACTCCAGCCCGGCGACAACTCCCTCCAGCTTGCCGAGGAACATCTGCCAGCCGTACTTCGCGCCCTTGTAGTTGGCCCCCTGATCCGCACGGAAGCCCGACTGCTCCATGCGCAAGTGCGTCCCCGCATCGGTCGGCGTCAGCGTAAACGTAACCACGCTCGCCGTCCCCAAAGTGCCCCAGGTGTAAGAGAGAGTCTTGCAGGGCTCAGCGGCGACCACCTGGCACTCAATCACACCGTTCCAATTCTGCACTGGATCCCTGCGCAGGGTGAACGAGTGTCCGGCAACCGGCTGAAAGTCATTCTTCATGAGCCACTGCTCAATTAAAGAACTCTCGGTGAGAGCCCTCCACACTTTCTCTGGCGGGTGAGGGAACTCCTTTTCCACGACAACGGAACGCGTAGCCGTATCAGGCGTCGTCATCCGTCCATCCTTTCCAGAACCTCTCCGAGGCGATCCAATTTGTCTTGCCAGAACTGGCCATAATCGCCGATCCAGTCCACCAGCGGCGCGAGAGCCTGCGGCCTGGCCCGGTAATGGGTCTCGCGCCCCGTGCGCCGATGGCGAACCAGCCGGGCGCGCTTCAGAGCGGACAGGTGCTTGGAAACCATCGGCTGAGATACCCCGGCGCGCTCCGTCAGGGCGTGAACCGTTTGCTCCCCGTTGCGGCTTAGCCGCTCGAAGATGGCTCGGCGAGTCGGATCGGCGAGAGCCCTGAAGACGCTGTCGGCGGCGTTCGGCATGTCCACAACCATAACCGTACGATTATCGGTTGTCAAGAGAAAAGTTATAATCTCAGGGTTATGGATGATCCGCAGGGTTTCACCCGATCGCGGTCAGCTCACGGCGCATTCGCAATTTGACGGGAACCAGGCGGTGACTTCGACTCTCGTGCTCAGATTGCTCTCCGCGGATCGCACGCTTGATCCGGTGGCCTCTGCCCCGCTCAAAGTGGCATCTTCGGCGACGTATTCGCCATTGGAGTACGTCACTTCGGCTTCATAGGTCTTGCCGTTGAAAGATGCCGAGAACGCGACGTTGCTCATCAACTGGCTGACAGCGGATGCCGAGAGCGATGGAGCGGGCGCAATCGCAGAGAGAGTGGTCATGAAAGCCTCCCAGGCACTGCTTCGCATTGAGGCGACCATGGGCTTATCCGTCGACAAGGCGAACACTTCAATGAACGCCCATCGCGGGCCGGGCAGTCGGCAAGAAGTTGTCGATGCAGGCCGCATTGGCTCTCGAAAGGAAGAGGTTCTGCACTGCCGCGTAGATCCGGTCGACGCTGGGACGCCGATAGTCCCATTTCGGGTCCGCGTCGGGGCGGTAGACAGCCATGGTGGCGTTGGCTTCATAGAGAAGCATTTCCCCGCGCGTATTCAGGCCAAAGTCGATGCCGCCGTAATCGAGTCCAAGCGTCTCCTGAATGAGACGGAGCCGCCTCATGACTTCGGGCCCCAGAACGCGTTCCATATTGTTCAGGAAGAGCGCCTCCTCGGCGCGGTGCTCGCTGTTATCTGCCATGTCCGCGCTGAAGTAATGGATCTTCCAGTCTCGTGCAATCGCCAGATGCACCGGGTACAGCTCCTCGCCAACCATCAGCACACGATACTTGCGGATGTTTCCATCGGATGCGCTTCCGTCGAGATACTGCAGAACGATGACTTCGTTCCCGGGTAGCTCGGCGACTGACGCGCACAGAGCGTTCGGTTCCTCGACACGAACGAAGTTCAGCCCCATGTGGAAGCCGGGCGCACGAATCAGCAACGGAAATTCGAAGCCCTGAGCCGTCAGCCGTCGAACCGCATCCGCATCCATTAGTTGTTCTCGCGTGAACGCGGCGCAGAGCGGGGCGAGCACCCCGGGAATGTTTCCCAGCCGCCGCGCAACCTCGCAGCGTCCCGTTGCCAGAACCCTCTCCGGACGATTGATGACCGGAGCCCAGGAGCGCGCCAGAATACGTTCAGCAGCCATCAGCGCTCTCAAGCGGACGTCGGCGTCGCCGACGCCGTTGACGACAAGACAGTGACCCGGAAGGGAAACCGCGTCGTCGTAGAATTCCACGAGCACGACATGCGTCTGAAAGATGCGGTCGTTGAGAAAGCGCTGGATCAACACATTGCCGGCGTTGATCGAAAGCAAGAGCAGAACCGGAACCGGCTCTCCTGTCCCGCGAAAAGGCAACTGAATGATTGCCGGTAATTGCATGGCCAGGCCCAGATGGGAGGCTGCGCAATGCTTGTCGCCCAGCGCCGAATAAGCGTAGTAGAGTCCCGCGTGAGCTTCCCTGGACAGCGGGTCGGAACGAAGCATTTTCTCGTACAACCGTTTGGCCGATTCCATATCGCCTGCAGCAAGAAGCTTCGCACCCGGTCCGCTCAATCCACGAAGCCGGGTCGTGTCTGTCCGCATCTCTGCCGTTGGGTCCACGCCGGGCACCTTTGGATCAGCCCAGATTAAAAGGGGCAGTGGCATTTCACTATCCCTGCGGGTTGATTCTTTTCTCGCGCGCACCGGAATGGGACTATCTCCGGGATCTGTTCTGAAATGGTTTGCATTGTCGCTCGTGATCGGCGAGGCTTCGATACTGTCAGCCGGCCGGCCAGGGCGCTCCGAGATCCGGCGCTCGTCTCTGGGAATGCTCATCCGCTTGATGCTCAATCGCCAACGCACTCACGGACGATCTTGGCAGGACCCGGGAGGTATCATGGTTCGGCCTCCGGCTTTCAGCGGAGCCCCTTTGATATTCTTCTCCCCGGAATCGAGGATCGGATGGCTCAGACGAATGGCGGCATCGGCAATGTGACGCCGAATGCGGGGCTCGTCGAAATGGCGATGGCGTATTCCCGAAGTTGCGTGCTTTGCGCGGCCGCTCGCCTTGGCGTCGCCGACGTCCTGGGAGACGAGGTGCGTGACATCGGCTTTCTGGCAGAATGTTGTCAGGCTGATCTCGACGCTCTCTACCGCCTGCTGCGCACTCTGGCCAGCATGGGCGTGACCGAGGAGACCGCGCCCGAGCACTTTCGACTCACGCCCTTTGGCAAACCGCTGCGCAAGGACGATCCCCACTCAGTCTGGGCCGCCGTCATCTTCTGGGCGGACCTGCTCGCCGATAACTGGTCCCTGCTGACCGATTGCGTCCGCACCGGCAAGCCCGCCTCCGAAGTGCGCGATCCAAACGTCCCCTCACGCTGGTCCCAGGTTCCCGAGGCCAGCTCGATCTTTCGCGCCGTAATGGGCACCGCTCCCGCTGAAGATTACGCCCCCATCGCCCGTGCGTGGGACTTCTCCCGCGCGAAGGTGGTCGCCGATCTGGGCGGTGGCGGGGGCTCGCTGATTCTCGCCGTGCTGGAGCTCTATCCCCACCTTCGGGGCATGCTCGTTGATCTCGAGCCCAGCATCGAAGCAGCCAGGCCGCGCTTTGCAGATGAAAAGCTCTCCTCCCGATGCAGCCTGCTGGCGGCTGACCTGTCCCAGTCTGTGCCCTCAGGCGCCGATGTGTACATGCTCAAACACGTTCTGCACGGGCGTCGCGACCCCGAAGCCACTACGATGCTCAGGAATTGCCGCGCCGTGATTCCGGAGGACGGCACTCTGCTTATCATCGAGTTCGTCCTGCCCCCGCTGGTTGCCGGTGCGGACCCGCAGCTGCAAGGCCGTCTGCTCAGCGATCTGAACATGCTGGTCGTTACCGGCGGAAGAGAACGCAGCGAGCGCGAATGGAAAAGGCTTCTTGAAGCCGCCGGGTTTGCTTTGACGCGGGTCTGCCCCATCGAAGGCGATCATAGAATGGTTCGAAACGTGGCAATTGTGGAAGCGAAGCCGGTTTCCTGAACCTGCATCTGGGTGCGCGATCCACCGAATTCCTGGTCGTGCAACCCATATACTGCCCCCATGAGGATCGAGCCCTTCACCCTCCAGGGCGCTCATGTCCGCCTTGAGCCGCTGGAACTCCGGCACATTGACGCCCTCGCTGCCGCATCCGCCGAGGAACCTGACCTCTACCGTTTGAGCGCTGTCCCCATTGGCCGCCACGCGGTCCGCGTCTACGTCGAATCGGCTCTCGCCGCCCAGCTTGCCGGAACCGCGCTGCCCTTCGCCACCGTTCGCCTCACTGACGACCGGATCGTAGGCTCAACCCGTTATTTCGACCTCGCCTGGTGGTCCTGGCCCGAGGGCCACCCGCGCCGCGGCCGCACCCTGCCGGATGTCTGCGAGATCGGGTATACCTGGCTTGCACGCTCCGCGATCCGCACCGCCATCAACACCGAAGCCAAGCTCCTGATGCTCAATCACGCCTTCGAAAGCTGGCAGGTGGTCAGCATCTGCCTCCACACTGACGAGCGCAACGCTCGCTCGCGTGCCGCCATGGAACGCATGGGCGCACGCTTTGAAGGCATCCTGCGCTCCCACCGCCTCGCCACCGACGGCATCCCCCGCAACTCCGCGCGATATTCCATCACCGCCGCCGAGTGGCCCGAGGTGAAGCGCTCGCTGATGGCAAAGCTGCGGGATTAGCGGGCCGTCCCAAATCCCACCAGGTTGGCCGCCGCGATGATCAGCGCCATCCCTGCCCACAGCAGGCGCACCGGACGCCCACGTGCTGCGCGCCACTCGCCCAGCGCCAGGCCCACCAACCCCCCAAAGAGAACATAGCCGCTCATGTGCAGCATCCAGTTCACGTAGGCCAGGCGCAGGGGAATGTTCGCGGCGCCCCATGCGTAGAAGAAAAATTGCAGGTACCAGAGAATCCCGCCCGACGCTGCCATCGTCGTATTTTTCGCGAGCGTGCGCGACGGCTGGGCCAGATCGTTGCGCAGCGAGATATCACGTCGAAGCGCGAGCCGCCCAAAACAGTACCCAAAGTTGATGAGCGCCCCGCCGCCCATGATAATGACGTAGCTCGGCAGCGCCGCGTAGAGGGGCCGAACCCCTGCATGCTGCGCTGCCAGGGCCATCGGACGCGCTGCATCGATAGCGAACGACATCCCCGACGAGAAGATTCCGCAGAGTACCGCCAGTGTCAGCCCTTTAGCGAGATTGAATTCAGCGGCGCGGAGGCCCAGCCGGCGTTCCTTCTGATGGCCGGCCCACGAGACGATGGCAATGCCAGCGAGTGCCAGCAGGATTCCGGCCAGCGTATATCGCCCCGATGTCGTCGTCAGCAGACCAAGGCTCTGACCGTGCACCAGGGGCGGAATCAGCGTTCCCACGACCAGCGTCACTCCGATCGCGACTCCAATGCCGAGCGACATGCCAAGCCAGCGCATCGTAAGTCCGTAGTTCACATTCCCAATGCCCCACATGCAGCCGAAGAGAAACACCCGCAGCAGCACATCGCCGGGCGTGGCCGCATAGAACGCATGGAAATCAGGCAGCAGAACGAGTGCCACGGTAATCGGCAGCAGAATCCAGGAGAATATCCCCGCCACGGCCCAGGTGGTTTCCCACGACCACCGCTTCACCTTCTCGATGGGGGCATAGAACGACGCTGCCGCTGCCGCTCCCACCATGTGCCACCCGATTCCGGCGGCGACGCTGCTCATGCAATGGCCTCTCTCGGCGGAGCGGATACGGCTACCGCCAATACCGCTGCGTGCCGCGCAATTGCGTCCGGTACAGCAACGCCAGTATGCGATTCCAGCGCAGCCCACTGCACGGCGAAATTGCCGAGAGTGGAGCTTTCCTGCGCACAGGCCACCACCGGCAGCCCCGTCGCGGCCGAGGTCAGCTCGTTCAGGAATGCATTGCGGCTGCCTCCGCCCACGATGCAGATCCGCTCGGGGCGCAGTCCCGTGAGTTTTGTGATCTCCCGCAGCGTCTCGGCGTACCGTGCGGCCAGGCTGTGAAAGATGAGCGCAGCAAATTGCGGGGCAGCATCCTCGGACTCCGCCAGCGGAGCCAGCCAGCGGCTTATACGCTGCGCGTTGATCCGCGCCGGCATGTCGCCTGGAGGAATGAATACCGGATCGTCGAGATCGATCAGCGCCTCCGACGCGCTCACGCGGCGAGCCTCGGCAATCAGCTCCTCGACAGCCCAGGCGCGCTGTGGCGCCCAGGTCTTCAGGCATTGCTGCAGCAGCCACATGCCGGCGATGCCGCGATGGAAGAGAATCTGCCCGTCGGCTGCGCCCAGATTCGTGAAGCCGGCCGCACAGGCTTCCGGCGTTCGCAGCGCCTGAGGCTGCAGCATGCCCACCAGAGACCACGTGCCCGAACTGAGGTACGCCCACGGCTTGTCGCTGCCTGGAATTCCAGCGACCGCCGATGCGGTATCGTGGCACGCCGGCGCGATGATCTGCGTACGCGCGAAAGCGGGCAGGCTGCGCAGATCCGCGCGCACCGGCCCCAACACGGTCCCGGGCTCAATGACTTCCGGCGCCGCGGCGTGATTGAGTCCGAGCGCCGAGAAGATCTCCTCACACCACGCGCGTTGCCCCGGCTCGATCAATGCTGTGTGGGTTGCATTTGTAGTTTCCGCGATGCGTGGCGCGCCAAGCCAGTGCAGAATCGACTCCGGCAAATTTACCCAGGGTGCGGCGTCGTTGCCGGCGAGCCGATCCGCGTAGAGCTGATAAATTGTGTTCAGCGGCTGAATCTGTACGCCAGTGCGCGCGTAAAGCTGTTCGGCGGGCAGAATAGCGTGCACCGCAGCCATGGCCGATTGCGCGCGCGGGTCGCGATAGCAATGCGGTGCGGCGAGCGGTTGCCCCTTTGGATCCAGCCGAACATAATCCACGGCCCAGCCTGTGACTCCAATCCCATCGATGCCACCGGGCGCAAGCCCTGCGCAGGCATGCAGCGCGAAATCAAGCTCCGTGCGGATGCGCTCGAGATCCCAGCGCAGGCCGGCTGCGCCATGATCGACAGGCGCGTTGGCGAAGCGCCGCACCATTGTGATGTGCGGGGCCTCACCCTGCCATTGCAGCATCGAGACGCGGCAACTCTCCGCGCCCAGGTCGACGGCAACCAGGGTTGGCCCGCCGGACGAGATCACCGCAAAAAGGCCTCAGGCAGGCCGCCATCTACCGGGATCAGATGGCCGGTGGTGCAGCGTGCATGGGGCCCGGCAAGGAAAAGAATCGCGCGGGCGCAGTCTTCCGGCGCGATGGGTTGGTGCGTCAGCGTGCGCTTCGCGTAAAACGCCGCAAGCTGCCGGCGAAGCTCGTCGTCGCTCGCCGCCGCATCGACGGGCAGGCCATATTTCGTCAGCGAAGCGATCACTCGGTCGCGCGGAAACATCGTCGACCCCTGAACCACGGTCGCGGGGCTGATTCCGTTTACGCGAACGCGCGGAGCCAGCGATACCGCCAGCTCGCGAACCAGATGGCTCACCGCGGCTTTGCTCACGTCGTAAGCTTCGCTGCCACGCTTTGGAACGACGGCGTTGGCGGAGCTGGTCAGCACCAGGCCCGCATCGAGCTTCTGGGTGGCAAACAGCTTTGCTGCTTCGTCGGCCAGCAGGTAATTCGCAGTGATGTTCAGGTCGAGCGTCGATCGCCACGCTGCGTCCGATTGCGCGGAAGGGAAGACCGCGGCCGTGTTGATAAGGATGTCGAGCCCGCCGTAGACCGCAATGGTTGCGCGCAGGGTTGCAACGATCGCTTCGCGGTCGCAGATATCCACGGCCGCGGCGGCGACAGCTTCCTTTCCCACAAGAGCCTGGGCTTCCTGCGCGACGGATTCAGCCCCGGCGAGATCGCGGTCTGCGATCATCACGTGCGCGCCGCGTTCCGCAGCCAGCAGAGCCGTCGCGCGTCCAATGCCGCTGGCTCCCCCCACGATCAGCAAAATTTTCCGGCTCAGCTCTTTTTCCGCGGGCTGGCGGCGCAGCTTCGCCTCTTCCAGAGCCCAGTATTCGATGCGGAAGGCTTCCGACTCAGGCAGCGCCACATAATTGCTGTGCGTCCGGAACGCCGCATGCGGAGCAGCCGGCCCGCACTGCGGAACTTCGGCGATGGGCGCCGCTCCCGCCAGCGCGGTTGCGCCTTCCATCACGTGGATCGCGTTGGTGTAGAACTCCCCGACAATGCGCGCTTCGGTTTTGTTCTTCCCGAACGAAAACATGCCGATGCCGGGGATCAGCACCACCGCCGGGTTCGGGTCGCGCAGCGCCGGAGAGTCAGGCTGCGCGTGCGTCCTGTAGTAGTCGGCATATTCCGTGCGATATGCGGCGAGCGCGGTTTCGATCTTCTCTTCCAGCGCCGCAAGGTCGTCACCGGGCGTGGCGGGCACAAACATCGGGCGGATTTTGGTGCGGATAAAGTGGTCGGGGCAGCTCGTGCCCAGATGCGCCAGCGCCACGGCGTCATGTGCGTCGACGAACTGCAGCACCTCCGGAGCATCGGACCACGCGCCGATGACGCGCCTTTGCTGGGAGACGCGGCCGCGCAGAACGGGCAGCAGGTCCAGCGCCAATTCCCCGCGGTCCTCGCGCGGCTGTTGCACGATGCCACCAAAGAGCTTTGCGCCGCGGCCTTCCACGGCACGCTGCACGAACTGGCCCAGATGGTCGATGGCCGTGATCGTATTCAGATAACACGCGCGCTGCGTCTCGCCCCACGTAAACAGGCCGTGCCCGCCGAGCACCAGCCCATCGCAGCCGGGTTGCTCCTCCACGGCGCGGCGCAGCATCATTGCCAGCTCAAAGCCAGGCCGAAACCACGGGACCCACACGAGGCGATGGCCGAATTCGCGATTAAACTCCTCCATTTTTGCCCGCCCGTTCGCGGCTGCCGCCAGCGCGATGCCCCAGTCGGGATGCAGATGGTCCACATGCGCGAAGGGAAGAAATCCGTGCAGCGGCGTATCGATGGAGGCAGCTACAGGATTCACGCCGAAAGTGCAAAGCGGGTAGAGATCGACCATCGCGTCTTCCTGGGCAACGCCCGGGTAGCGCTTTTCGAGCGCCAGCAGCTTTTCCAGATATAGCGTGGCCAGCCCGCCGCGGCGCAGCGTGCCCAGATCGCCGCCGCTGCCTTTCACCCACAGCACGCGCGTGGCCTCGCCGGTCAGCGGATCGGGCAGCGTGATCTTGGAACTGGTATTGCCTCCGGCAAAGTTCGTGATGCGCAGGTCCGCGCCCAGCAGGTTGGAGCGGTAGCGAAGCAGTTCCGGCTCATCGAGCGTGGCGGCGACCGAGTCGTCCCAGAGATCGCGCAGGTAGTGCAGTGCGGGTGTGCTAATGGCAGCCATGTGAGACAAGTTTACCGGGCGCGGGGTCCGGTGGGCACGGCGCCGGCTCAGACCAGCGGCGCGTCGACCGTTTGGACAGGTTTCTGGGTGGCTGTTGTACGGCGCGGCCGCAGACCGCGCCCACGCATGCGGAAGCGGACCACGGTGGCCAGCACCCCGAGCAGGGTACAGATCTCGACAAAGATCTTGCCGCCGTCCAGCAGGTCGGGATGACCGTCCTTCAGGTTCGGGTCGGTCAGGATGCTGTGCACAAAGATCAGCGCCAGCGCGGGGAAAACCAGGTAATGCAGGTTGCGCCACAGCGGCCGCCCGATGCGCAGGCGAAGCAGGGAACTGATGAAGACGATCAGCAGCAGGTACAGCGCCGCAGCTCCGGCCAGGTTCACTTTGGGCTGCAGCGGCGATGCGATGGGCAGCAGAATGTCAAAAAGGCGGAAATGCGGCGCATGAATGAAGAGCAGGATGGCCGGATGGGTCACCGTGAGCGCGATCGCCAGGTACGCGGTCCACTGGTGCAGCCAGAACAGATTTACGTGATGGTGCGGCCAGTTGCGCACTGGGCTGTAGCGCAGCGACATCAGCATCCCCAGTAGCAGATTCAGCGTCGCGAAGCCGGTGGCGCCGAGGCCAAGATAGGAGCAGAGATCGAGAAGGGTCATCGCAGTGCGTGGGCCTGAACGTTGCTCAAGAGTCTAACAGCGCCGCACGCGCGTTTGCGGCCTCCGGGGACCCCTTCGAAAAAGAGCGTGCCGGCAGTACCTGCCCGCGAGGAATCGCGCCGGAAGCGGGCAACAGCAAAGCTATACTGAGGAATCTGTAACATGCAGTTGACACTGGAGCAACTGTGAGCACGATGGCCGAGGAAACAGCACCCGAAGAATGCGCGGCCGTGCCCGCTCCCGATCCCTGCACCGTCGTCATCCCCTGCTACAACGAAGCGGCTCGCCTGCGCGTGGACGAGTTCGAGCGCTTTCTATCGAGCCCCGCCAGCGGTTCTGTCCGTCTGCTGTTTGTGAATGACGGCAGCCGCGACACTACCCTGGCGGTGCTCGAGACATTGGCTGCGCAATGGCCGGCCCGCGTCGGCGTGCTCGATCAGCAACCGAACCAGGGCAAGGCGGAGGCGGTCCGCAACGGGATGCTCCATGCGATCGCATCCGGTCAGGCGGCGATTACCGGCTTCTGGGACGCCGACCTCGCCACCCCTCTCGATCAGATTCATGACTTTCTGGAGCTGATGACCCAGCGTCCCCACGTCAATCTGGTCTTTGGCGCCCGCGTTCGCCTGCTGGGCCGCGCCATTCACCGCCAGCCGCTGCGGCATTATCTCGGTCGATGCTTTGCCACCGCCGTGTCCATTCTGCTCCGGCTTCCCGTCTATGACACGCAATGCGGCGCCAAGCTCTTCCGCGTCACTCCTGAACTGAGCGCAGCTCTTCGCGAGCCCTTCCATTCACGCTGGATCTTCGATGTCGAGATTCTCGCCCGCTACCTCCAGTTCCACGGCGGCAATGCCCGCGAGCTGGAGGCGGAGATCTACGAGTTTCCCCTGCCGGTTTGGACCGATGTTGCCGGTTCGAAGGTGAAGTCGGGAGATTTTCTGCGCGCCTTTGGCGAGTTGGTGACCATCTATCGCAGGCATCTGGCGAAATAGAGCGCCCTTTCCAGGTCGTGCGGGCTCAATCTACTGCGGATTGTCCTGTTGTTGCTGCTGCTGTTGCTGCATCTGTTGGCGCATCTGCTCCAGCCTCTGCATATTTTCCTGCTGCCGCTGGTAATTGTCCTGATCGCCGGGCTGCATATTGGGCGGCACATGCTGGATGGCTCCCGGGCCGTACTGGACCTGATCGTCCGGCGGCTGCTCGTCGACCGGGGGCATCGGGTTGCCGCGCGCCTGCGTGGGTTCGGGCAGCGGGCCGCCGCCCGGGGTCAGCACCAGCTCGCGCGGCGAGCCGTCAGGCAGACTGCCCACCATCACAAAGTTGTAACCCATTCCGGAGAGCAGGTCCGACAGCACATCCTGGGGATTCCCCGGGCCGTAGACTCCGAAGACCCGTGTGGTCTGCTTGAGCCCTTCGATGTCGGTGCCACTGATGCTGGCCACGCGGTTCAGAATCTGGTCGAGGTCGGAATTGTTCGCTTGCACGGTCAGCTGACCGTGATCCAGCTTGACAGTCGCCGGCTGCGCCGGCTCATTGGTCGGCAGCGCCGGTACTGGCGTTTGCGGTGCCACGGGCTTTGCCGCCTCAGCCGCAACCCGATGAAGGGCGGCGTGTTCGTGCCGCCTGGTTCGGTGGGTAGCGTGGTGAGCCGTGGACTGGACGGTGTCCGGCGCAGGCCTGGCCGGCGTCTGCCCCATCAGGCTGACCGTGGCGCACGCCAGGCCAGCCAGCAAGATCGCCCGAATTGACAGACGGGAAGCCATTGGCGGCGGGAGAACAGAACCCTGCCCTATAAGACTACCAACTGCCCCGCTTCGCTCGCAGAATCGGGTGGGAATCGCGAAAATAAAGGATTTCGGCCGGCTTCCGGCTTCCAGCTTCCAGCGCGGAATATGCATCTCTGTATGTGACCTGTGGCAGCCCTGGATGCCGCCGGCAGGGAAGCGGAGAACGTGAGAACGATGAAAATGGGACAGATCCTCAGGGCCGTCGGCTGCGTGCTGTTGGCTGCGCTGGCACTGCCGGCGTTTGGAGATTCATGCACCACCCAGGCGCAAATGACCTCCGTGCAGCGCCAGCAACTCATTCAGGTAGCGCAGATGCTCGTGGGCGAAGTGCAAAGCGGCGACCTGGCCGGTCTGCGCAACAACACGCTGCCCGCCATCGCCGGCCAGTTCAGCGGAATCGCCAACTCGGCGAACGCGCTGCGGCCGACGATCGCGCAGGCCGGGCTCACGGTTGACGCCCTTTTTGCTTTCGACGCGCAACCCTCGGGCGGAGCGGCCCCGGGCGCGCAGTTCTTCTGCTCGCCGCCGGGCTCGACCATGACGGTGGTGTTGAACTTCGGCAATCTGCCCCCCGGCAAGTACGCGCTGGCCATCGTCCACGCCACCGGCGTCGAGAAGCCCCAGCAGATTTCGCTGGTGCTGGCCCAGGACGCCTCAGGGCAATGGAAGCTCGCCGGCTTCTTTGCCAAGCCGCTGTTGCTCGCCGGCCAGGATGGCGTCTGGTACTGGAGCCGCGCACGCCAGTACGCGCAGCAGCATGAAGACTGGGCGGCACATTTTTACTACCAGATCGCCTCAGCGTTGGTCCTGCCGGTCAATTTTCTCTCCAGTCCCAACACCGACAAGCTGCAGCGTGAAGCCGGCCTGGTGAAGCCGCAGAATCTTCCCGCACAGGCGCCGGCGATGTTCCAGGCCAACGGCAACCAGTTCGAGCTCACGCGCGTGGATACATCCACGGGGCTGGGCCCGCTGGATCTCGCCATCCACTACAACGCCGACGACGCGCAGGCCGCGCAGTTACGCAATCCGGCCCAGGCGCGGCAGCAGGTGCTGACGCTGATGTCCGCGATCCTCGCGGTGCATCCCGGACTACGCCAGGCGTTCCATGGGTTGTGGGTGTACGCGGATCAGAACGGTTCGACTCTCTTTGCGCTCGAACTGCCGATGAGTCAGATTCCTGGTGGCGCCGGCTCGGGATCTGCAGTGGGCGAATAACAGAATTCTTCTTTTGCATCCGTAGCTCATTGCGGCCGCATCGCTGCCCGGCGATGCGTGTTGCCGCGTCTGCGCGCGTGCGACGCGATGGAAGCGTCCGCCCCCCTTCTCTCTGCAGCGAAGGGTCATTACCTCGGTAACAGAATAACGCCTTCGTGTCATTGCCCCATAGGTAACTCTTCCGTAGTGTCTTGAGTAACACTCCGAGCAAGTTACGTCGGTATATTGACCCTGGCAAGAGCCTCTCCCCGAGGCTGCGCACGCTTGTCTGCACGAGTGGTCCGCGATGCCGGCCGGAGCCAATCGCTTCGAGGCAGTGACTTCAATGAAACGCGTCGCCCATGCTCTTCTTGCGCTTGTGGTCTTCACAGCGCCCGCCTTTGCCAATGTGATCGTCAGCAGCCCTGGGAACGGCGAAACCGTCAGTTCCCCCGCGACGTTCAAAGCCACCGGAAACACCACGACGTGTGCGCGTGGTGTGGCCTCGATGGGCGTCTACATCGACAACCAGCTGGTCTATGTCGTGGATGGCACCAGCCTCGACACCGCTTTGCCGCTGAGCGTCGGCGCGCACAACGCAGTCATTGAGGAATGGGACTACTGCGGCGGCGCAACCACCGCCACGGTGCCCATCACTGTGACCGGCAAGGCCGGGATATGGGTCACCTCGCCCGCCAATAACAGCACCGTCAGCTGGCTCACGAGCTATGTGGCGACGGCGACCACCGCATGCTCGAGTGGCGTCGCGGCCATGGGGATCTATGTCAACAACCAGTTGGTCTACGTGTCGCCGGGCGCGAAACTGAACGCTCAGGTGAATCTGGCGCCGGGCACGGAACACACCGTGGTGGAGGAATGGGATAACTGCGGCGGCGCCAGCACCGTGCCCCTGAATCTGACCGTGAAGGGCAGCGGCAATACCTTCACCAACCTGCAGACGGACCAGTGGAACAGCTGGGGACAAAAGGCCCCGGCCTATACCGACTGCACCGCTCCCTGCCAGGGCGTGCAATGGTCGACCGCTGCGGCCGTCAAATCCCCCTCGCTAACCGGGAACGCAACCCAGTTCAACATCTCGGGAACCACGCCGTACTCCGATGTGCTCTGGGAGAACCCGCTGATGGGCCAGTTCACGACTCAGGGTATTTCTGACCTTGACCGCACCCTGCTGCCTTCGCTGCATAACTTCACCTACGATGCTTACTTCTATCTGCCTGACACAAAGGTTACTCAGGCGATGGAGTTCGATATCAACATGTTTCTCAACAGTGTGGGTATGACCTGGGGAACGCAGTGCCGGATCGAGGGCGGCAACGAGTGGGACGTCTGGGACAACGTGAACGCCATATGGAAGCCTACCGGGGTTGCCTGCAATCCCGTGCAGGGTGCATGGAACCACGTGACCATCAATGTGCAGCGCGAGCCCGACAACACGCTGCGCTATGAGTCGATCACCCTCAACGGGGTCACGGCGAACATCAACCAGACTTTTAAGCCCTTCACGGTGCCTTCCAGCTGGTATGGCATTACGGTGAATTACCAGATGGACGGCGATTACCGCGAAGCTTCCTACTCAAGTTATTTAGATAAGTTCAGCTTCATGTACTGGTAGGCTGGCGAGCGAACGATGAACTACGCACGACTTCTCCTTCTGATCGTCGGCCTTGGACTTTTCACCATCGGTTGTGGCACCCGCGGGGGCCTGCCCGGACAATCTGCGGCAGCTGCGGCGGGCGCCAGCGCCACGGTGGGCACAGCAATCAGGAACATCCAGACCACGTCGGGGAACTGGCGTAGCTGGGGGCAGGTGGGGCCGAGCTACTCGGATTGCTCGGCGCCGTGCTCCCAGTCCTCCTGGGAGCAAATCTTCGACGTCGCCGATCCTTCTTTGAGTGGGGACGCAACCATGTTTGATCTGGACCCCAGGATGCCGTATGCCGATGCGCTCTTTTCGGCCGGTCTCATCGGAGCGAATGCCCCCCAGTTGCCGGATTCGAGCCACACTCTCCTGCCCACCCTGCACAACTTCACGTATGACACCGACTTCTACGTCGTAGCGCCCGAGGTCACCCAGGCGCTGGAGTTCGATGTCAGCATGGCCATCAACACCGTCAACCTGACCTGGGGCCACCAGTGCAATTACCTCGGCGACGGGCAATGGGACATCTGGGATAACGCGAGCGGGCGGTGGATGCCGACCGGCTTTCCCTGTACCTTCCAGGCCGGCTGGAACCACCTGACCCTGCAGATGCAGCGGGAGCCGGACAATACCCTCCTGTACCAGTCCATTACCCTCAATGGAACGACCTTCGCGCTCAACCAGACATCTGCTCCCGGCGTCTCGCCGGCGGGGTGGTGGGGAGTCGCGGCCAACTACCAGATGGATAGCAACTACCAGGGAACCCCCAACACTACCTACCTCGACAATATGACGGTCACGTACTGGTGACGAGAGGCGCAAAATCGTGTAATTCCGACCCGCCACTGTGACGAATTTGTCGACCCCGGAAGAACTTTTTGCACAGATCGAAAAAGGCTGCCTGAAATCCACAGAAATACTGAAAATACAGCGAAAAGTGCTGGTCAGCGAATGGTTGCCTGTGTATTATCCACGTAGTAATTCACTGCAATTGTGACTGCCACGTAACAGGGCCCCGAGATCGAGACCCCGGTTGGGATTTGCACGAGCGGCACTGAGCACCAGCCGCAAAGACCGCACGAGGGCCGCGATTCGCCAGGGGACGGGGAGGTTCTGAGCCTCACCCGCCCTGGGGATGCAAAACAGAGGTTGTCGAGGTACTCGCCGGGCGCACCGCCCGATGCTCAGACCAGCCCATCAGCAAGCCAGTCAGCACGCGACTCCTTCCTGACTTTCAGGGGAGGGGGCCAAACGCGGACCTGAATCCAGCCCCGTAAGGGCACGAATTTCATCGCTGAAGGCAGATTCATGAAGATAGTCGCTCGTTTTTTCCTGGTCCTCATGGTGTTCACCGCACCGGCGTTTGCAGCAATCACCGTAACCAGTCCCGCGAATGGCTCGACGGTCGGCACCGACGTTCCCTTTGCCGCAACCGGCACCACCACCTGCGCCCAGGGCGTAGCGTCCATGGCCGTGTACGTGAACAACATTCTTAAGTACACAGAAGATGGTGCGAAACTCAGCGTCACCATTGTGCTGCCGGCCGGCACCTACAGCGCAGCCGTGCAGCAGTGGGATTACTGTGGCAACACCGCCACCGTCCCGCTGACCATCAAAGTGACCAGCGGCGCGGGCGTCTCCGTCAGCTCCCCGGCCAACGGCGCCACCGTCGGCACCAGCGTTCCCTTTGTTGCCACTGCGACCAGCAGTTGCTCGAAGGGCGTTTCGTCGATGGGCGTTTATGTGAACAACGTCCTCAAGTACACCGTCGGCGGGGCATCTCTGAGCGTCCCCGTCGTCCTGCCCGCCGGCGCCTACAATGCGGCGGTGCAGGAGTGGGACAACTGCGGCGGCTCTACAGCGACTCCGGTCAGTTTCACGGTGAAATCCGGCGCTCAGCTCTCGCAGATCCAGGGTGCATCCGGCTGGAATCAGTGGGGCGAGCTGCCGCCGGTCTACGATATCTGCTCCAGCGATCCCTGCGGCGGGGTGAACTGGTCGATGCAGCAGCACCTCACCACCAACTCGCTGAGCGGCAACATGGCGCAGTTCAATATCGGCGGCTCAACGCCGTACTCCGACGCGTTGTTTTCCAATCCGGTCATGGGGCAGGGCAGCACCATCCTGCCGGATACCGCTCGAACCCTGATTCCCAGCATCCACAACTTCACCTACGACGCCTATGTTTTCGTGACCAATCCCGCGGTGACCGAGGCGCTCGAATTCGACGTGAACATGTACCTCGATGGCGCCGGTATGGAGTGGGGCACGCAATGCGACCACCTGGCAGACGGCCAGTGGGATTACTGGAACAACGTCGATGCCAAATGGGTGCCGTCGGGCGTTCCGTGTAACCTGGTTTATGGCTGGAATCACGTCACTCTCCAGGTGCAGCGCGAGTCGAACAATGACCTGCTCTACCAGACAGTGACGCTGAACGGCGTAACCTACAACCTCAACGTCACTGTGGCGCCCTTCGCTGTCTCTTCCGGCTGGTACGGCGTCACCGTTAACTACCAGATGGATGGGAACTACGCGCAGTCGCCGAATACCACCTATCTGGATAAATTCAGCCTGACCTACTGGTAGGAAGCGGCCCGGCGAAATTGTCCGCCGGGAGCATGAAACATCCTCAGGATGCGACTGGACGGGCGGGCTGCCCGTCCATTTGCGTTTTCGGGTTGGGGATCTGGGAAACGCCGGCCAGCCGATCCATCACGCAGCGCACCACCGCGGCCTTCGCCTGCGGCAACGGCAGCGGTGGAACCACGATCAACCCGGCGATCTCGGCCAGGCGCAGATAGGCGCGCCGATTCTCATGCAGAAAATTCAGCGGATACTCGGGCTTGCGCTCGTGAGCCTGCACCGGATCGGCGTCCAGAATCAGCCCCGCCTGGGGCCGCGGTACCAGCGCGAGCAAAGCGCGCAGATACCAACGCGCTGCGACGTTGCTGAGGTTCAGATTCGCCAGCTCGTCGAAGAGATAGCGGTCGAAGACCACGAGGTCGGCGCCGGAGCGCAGCGCGCGGCCGGCCGCCCGGCGCAGGCTCAGTGCGTCCAGCGCATAGAGTCCCAGCCGGATCACTGCCATCAGCGGCGAGCGTACGTTCTTGTCGCGCCGCTCGATCGGTTTATCCGGCGAGCCGACGCCCTTGTCTCCGCCGAAAAGCTTGTGCCCCGCGCCTTCGCGGATCCGTTTGAGTGTGGCTGCATCGTCCCAGAACGTCAGCAGTTGCACGCGCAGACCGGCCTCGCGCAGGTTCGCGCACAGGTTCTCGATCTGCGTACTCTTTCCGGCGCCATCGATGCCGGAGAAGCTCACCAGCAACGGTCGGTCGAGGCAAACAGGGCTCATTCGGGGGCCTCAGGTCAGTGCGGACGCGCGGGACTGCCGAGGGACAGCGCGGCTACCGTCCCGATGGCGATGCCCGCGCCCACCAGCAGGCCAATGCGAATCGCCCACTGGCGAACGCGGCGCTGCTTTGCTGGTGCGATGGCGGCGCCAGCCGGACGCGAAACCGCAACACCCTCCGGCTTGATGGCAGGTGCCGCTGCGGTACCGACAGGTTGCTGCGTCTGCGGGACTTGTTGCGTGTTTTGGCTCCCCGCCGCCGCTGGTGAAGCAGTCTGCGACTGTGTCTGGTTAGTCGGTTGCGGAGCTGAAGGCAGCGGGTCCGTCGCTGCCTGTGCCAGAGGCACAGTGAGGAATGCCGCCAGCGCACCCGCGAGCAGCCGCTGCGGCCAGGAAATCGAACCGTTCATCCACTTACCCCCGATCGTGCATCGTTCCGGGATTTTCTTCAGATTCATTGGCGGCGGCCGGCAATCGGTCACGCTGCGCTTTCTGCATCGCCCTCGAGATCTGCTGCGTCCAGACCGGGCAGAAGGCTTGCGCCCCGCCGCTGGAAGCTGTGCGCCGCCTCGGAGGGCGTGGCATACATCTCGAAGAGTCGATGGACACCGGTTACCTGCAGCGTGGATCGCCCATCGGCATGAACCGCCGCGAGCTTCACGTCTCCGTTACGTTTCATCACCTCTTCCAGGCACGAAAGCAGCAAATGAATGGTGGCGTTATCCATTTGCCGGATCTTCGAGCAGTCAAGAACGAGGCGAGGCCTTTCTGTTTCTACATATTGCTGCAGGTTGCGCAGGAATTTTTTTTCCACCGCAGCGGTCACATGATCGGGCACTTCGTGCACGGTCACGGGTCGCATAGTGATGACCATTGATTTTCCCTCTCTTTGGAGCTCATAACCTCAACGTGCAACCAACCGAATTACGACAACGTGCAACCATCGTTCCAAAGCAGGGCGGAGCCCATTGGTTTTGTCGTTTCGCTACCCGGAATTCTGGACCAGCCTTTCCAGTTCGCTGTCCTGACGGCCGGAGTTCTGGACGAGCCGTTCCAATTCCGTTTCCGGACGATAGATTAGATGCCGCAAAAGGTTCTTCCCGTAACGGCTCAAGGTGAGAAAATTTGTGCGGTACCAGCAGCACCGCTCCATGCGTGGAGAGAGCCCGCAAAGAAAACGCAGGTGTTGCACGCGATTCTCCAGAACGGCGGCGACAAAACGGTGATTTCCGTCGATAATCGTCAGCGTTTCGGAGTCGCTTACCCCGATCAGGAGCACCGAACCGGGAATTTGATCCTGCTGCGTCAGGCGGGTGCGAATCGCGGCGATTTTCTCGGAAAACGGATCGCCGCTGGGTGGCTGCCGCCTGCGCATCAGCTCGGCCACTCGGGTGATGCAGAACCTGCCACGCGCCAGCCGCAGCCACTGCGCCCGCGGGAAGACCCGAACCTTTTCCAGGTCGCATTCACGGATCTCCACCTCGTACCACTCCGTCTCCCGCGGCAGCTCCTTCCATAAGGAAAAATGCCGCACGAAGAGCAGAGCGCGGCGCTTGGCGCATTCCCTGGCATCGTCGAGATTCGGGGATTCCACCAGAGCGCGCAGGGAGACGTGGTAGTCGCGGTAAGCGCCGTGGTCGAAATCGCTCCTCAGAAATTCGGAGATCACTTCATCCTCTGAGACGCGGCGCAGCAGGCGCACCGGCGGCGCGCCCGACTCGCTGTTCCCGGCCGCATTGCGCAGTGCGTCCACAAGAAAGGGGATGCCCACGCACAGCAGCAGCAGAAACATCAGCACCAGTTGCACCAGCAGCACCTGCTGCAGCGAAGTGTGGTACCAGCAGATGCCCGCCACCACGGCGGCGCTGAAGCCCAGCTGGATCCAGCTGGTATTCGCGATTTTGTAGGCCATCTCGTAGGCGATCAGCAGGACGCTGAGTGAGAAAATCATCGTCACCACGGTCTTAAGCGAAAGCAGATAAGGCAAACCGTGAGGGCCGGGGATGACGAAGCCGGCGCCGAAAAAGGCCGTCCACACCGAAGGCGGCAGAAGCCGCAGTGTCAGCGCCATCGACAACCCCACCGCCAGCACCAGCACCAGCGAGGTTGCAATCAGCGACAGGTTCTTGCGGTCTTCGTGCCGCGCTCCAGCTACCACCGGGAACATGCTGTTCATGATGGCTGCGGAAAAGGCAAACATCACCCGGCCCACCATGGCTACCGCCGCATAGAGGCCGGCATCGGTGGCCGCAAAGAAGTGCTTCACCAGTACGATGTCCGCGTTGTTGATCAGCATCTGGCCGGAAAAAAAGACCAGAGCCTGGGAAGTCTCGCGCGCCGCGTACCGCCATCCCGGAGGATTGGCTGAGGAAGGTGACAGCTTTGGAAAGATCGCGAACCACGCTATCGCCATCGCCGCCGCATTGGCTGCGATGACTCCGGTGACGCCGAAACCGAGCAGCACGGCAGCGACCGAGCCAATCAGGCGAACCGCGCCTTCGAGGATCAGATTGAAGGCCAGTGCGCGAAAACTGTACGCGCCCTGCATCCAGCCGCGCCGCGTGCCTAGTGGCACGTAAAACGTCGCACCGACCGCCAGCAGCACCGTGAGCAGGGTGCCAGGCAGGTGCAGATAATTCGTGATCTCCTGGCGGAAGACAAGGATCAGGAATCCGACGAACAGCCCGCAGCTCCACGAACTGCGATGCAGCATGCGGTAGACCGAGCTCTTCGTCTCATCGGAGCCCTGCTGCGCCACCACCTTCGCGGTGATGATCTGGAAGGACAGCGTTACCGACGACACCAGCAGCAGCATCGTGTAAACGGCTGTGGCGTGGCCGTAATTGTCTGGCCCGAGGAATCGGGCGACCACAACGTTGTAAGCGAAATTGACCGCCGTGACCAGCGTCGACCCCGACAGCAGCACGACGCTCCCGGAAACGATCCGTGACTGCAGAGATTTCGGCTTTTGGGTCGGGTTGGTCAACACGTTCATGAGTCTCCAGCTGCCAGGTGTTAGTCCAGACAGCTCCGCAGTGCGCAGAGTTGGGCGAGGACCGCCGGATTTGGCTCAGAGACGCGGAAAAGAAATGCGGCTATTCTGTACCGCGACTATAACTTCCGATGCAAAATCGGTCCCGCGGGGCTGCCTCTGGGCCTGTGGATGCGACAACCTCCGCCCTGTCCTCCGCTTCTAATCACTGTCCATATGCTCGGTCGTGTAAGCGCTGCAGCTCTGCTCGCAATCTGGCTGCTCCATGGGTGCCTCGGTTCGTCGCCGCCACCCGTCCATCTGAAATACCAGGCGACAGGCAAATCCCCGGAGATTCTGGCCGTTTATGAAGGATGGTTCGGCGAGCCGAATCACATTGCCGTTGGCTATTCGTCCCACGACGCCGGCAAAATCAAGGACCAGATCGACGCCGCGAAGAAGCTCGGCATCTCCGCCTTCGTGGTCGACTGGTACGGCGACCGCGATACCTACGTGGATCAGACCTACGGTCTCGTCCAGGCTCAGGCCGCGAAGCGTCATTTCCACTTGGCCATGATGTACGACGAGACAGCGCAGGAAGACGGCGCCACTGACGAGGCCATTGCCGATCTCACTATGTTCCACGACACGTATTTGTCCCCGAAAGCGCCGGGACATGACGCTTATCTCACCTACCAGGGCCGCCCGCTCATCTTCATCTTTCCGCACGGCCATTTCACCGACTGGGACAAGGTGCGCGCTGTCGTCAACCAGTGGAATCCCGCGCCGCTGCTGATCCAGGAAAACCTGCCCCGCCAGTACGCGGCCGATTTCGACGGCTTCTATCCGTGGATCAATTCCGGCCCCAAAGGATGGGCCCCCGACGGCAGCCACTGGGGGGAGATCTACCTCGACGATTTCTACCAGTCCATGGCTACCCGCTTCTCCGACAAGTTGATCGTCGGCGGAGCCTGGGCGCAGTTCGACGACAGTAAGGCTTCATGGGGGCTCAACCGGCACATCTCCCCCCGTTGCGGGCAAACCCTGCACGACACCTTCAACGTGTGGCGTAAATTCATTCCCGCCGGCCAGGTGATTCCTTACATGCTGGTGGAGACATGGAACGACTACGAAGAGGGTTCGGCCATTGAGCCGGGCCTGCCCACCTGCGGTGGAGAAGCTCCTCCGGCTTCGCTCAAGGACGAAGAATCGTCCGCTGCCACGCCGCAGTAGGTGACGACCGGTCTCGGCCGGCCGCAACCTTCCACCGCCGCCGGTGCAGAGGATCCCAGCGTATTTGTGCTGGCGGGCGATGGCATCGAGGGGCCCCGCAGGGGCACTGTCAGAAAGAGTCTTACTGCGCTTCAGTCTGCAGAACGCGGACCATCCAGCGAGTCTGCGACGGCGTCAGCACCGCGACGTAGCGTGCATGCATCGGCTGCGTGGCCAGTACCTTGTCGCCGCTCATTACCTGCTCGTCGTAATCGACCGTGTCGATCAGCTGGATTGAAAGCCCATCCGGTGAATAGAACACAATCTGCAGGTTGTGCCCTCGCTCCCGGTAGCGCGTATGAATCCCGAACTTCGTCTGGTCTGTGATGGTGTCGGTAAATTTGCCCAGCGCTGTTCCAGCAAAATCCGCATTCAGCAGTTGCGCCTGGTTCTGGTCCAGCGCCTGGCCAAGTGTCTGCCAGGATTCAAGATAATCGCGAACCACCGATGTTTCGGTCAGCTTTTCCAACTGGCGTGAGCCGTGCAGATCGGGCGTCTGCACCTGGACGTCAGGCTGTTGTGCGTAAGCCGCAGCCGGCACCGCCAGCGCGCAGGCAAGAGCAAATAAGCGGCGCATCAGTGTCCCTCCCAGCGAATTTCATTCCCTGCGACGACGCCGCTGGCAACCGAGATCGTTGCCCCGGGATGGGCCGGCATCTCCACGCTGGCGATATCGCGCTTGAGAGGAACATCGGCCGTCGATTGCATGCCCTCGTAACTCTCCGTAAAAGTGACAATCGTGCCGTCGGGCACGGGGTTGCCGCTGCAATCGCGTACCGGCGCCGTGGCCAGCAGCACGCTTGCGCCGTCAGGCTTCGCGCTCATGGTCAGGTTGCACGGGTCGCCCGGCACTTCCTCGATAATGCGCGTGCTCGACACGCCGTCGGCGCTGGCGATGAACTTTGCCGATCCTTCCTTTGCGGCCGAGTTCATGCGCGTCCATGCCACTCCGTTGCTCGATGTCACGCTGCGCGTCTGGTCGCCGCCCGCCAGCCCGGTCAGACTAAAGGTCACGGGCAGGGGTTGCGTGATCAGGTTGTGATACGCGTCGAAAACGTAGGCTGCGCCGCTGATGCCATCCGGAAGACTGACCGGCAGACGCGACGGCTCAGCCAGAAAGCTGAGCGTCGCCGGCTGGCTCGCCGGCGTTACCTGCAACGTGCCGCTGCTGATCGAGGATCCCGCGTCGAGGATGACCACGTACGCGCCCGCGTCGTACAGGACACCCGCGGGGAACGAAACGGCTTCTCCCAGCTGCACGTTGCGGCGCAGCGCCTGCGCCGGCCCGACGATGGTGATCGTGCCCTGGCCGCTGCCGCTGGTGGGAATCGAAAATGCGCTTCCCGCCGTCACCGTCTGCGGAAGGTTCATGGCCGCGCTCTGCGCATGCATCAACGGCGCTGCAGCCAGGACGAGAACGCTGACCAGCGATGCGGGATCAAGTCTCAAAGGTAGCTCCCGCCAGTGCTGTAGGTAGCCACAATCGTGTGCTCGCTGCTGATCTTATGCGCCAGGTCGACGGGAACCGGAATGTTGAAGTTCACCGGCGTCTGTGGCAGCAGCGCGCGATCCATATATTGACCGTCGACCCACACCAGTTGGCCGTTGTTGTCATAGAAAGTGCTGAGGACGTGAGCAAAATTGACTACCTGGCCGCTCTGGTTAGAGACCTGGCCCGACAGCGACGCGGCGCCCTCAGGGTTAAACTTCTGGTTCTGCACTTCGATCACCGGATCGGCCGACGCGGACACCAGTTCGGCCTGCGGATCCATCCGGATGCTGGCCACCTGAGACAGATCGACGTTCGGGAAGCGAATCAGGAACGGCGTCACCTGCTTGGGCAGCAGCGTGTGATCGATCATGTCGAAGGTTCCCGCGCTGGCTATCGGCGCGCCGTTCTTGCCGATCAGAGTAGCGCGCACTGACACCCAGGCCGGGACCACGTCCTGATTGAGCAGCTCGCCCATCACGAAGGTTCCCTCGGCGCGGTTCACCGGATGCATGTCCACAATGCGCACGTTCGGCCCCTGCACATTCTGCGTACCCCAGTCGTCGCCTGGCCCGCGGTAGATCACGTCCCAGCGCAGATAGTTTACGGGGATAACCTGCGGCGGCACGTGCTGCTCCTTCACAATCGGCCAGTCGATCGCCCAGCGGTCGCCCTGTCGGACCACGTGCACGTCGCGCGTATCTTCAAATGGTCCCAGCACCGTGAACCAGTGCAGCGTCATCGCCATTTCGGCGTCGCTGTCGGTCTGGTGCAGCGGTCGCACATCCACCTCGTCCAGCGTCGCGTAGGTGCGCAGGCTCATGAAGTAGCCCGTGATGTCGTGGTAGAACTGCGGCTCGGTGAACTCCGCCCGGTTCGCCAGGCTGTCGTACGCTTTCTGCCATTCGTACAAACGGATCTCCGCGCCCAGATTGTTGATCGCGTCCTCGGGCGTGGACGCAGAACGCAGCAGCGTCCCTTTCTCTCCGCCCGCAAAATAGACGGCCGTAGGCACAGGCCAGATGGTTCCGATGACCAGCAGCAGCGCGGTCACCACGAAAATGCTGACGGCGAGCACAGCTCCCTTCACGAAACCATCCTCCCCGGCACGATTTTTTCCTGCGAAATGGGCATCACCGCGGCATCTTCTTCCTGTTCGTCTTCCCCCGTCCCGCGCCGCCGCTCGTCCGGAACGAACGCGAGCAGGATGGCGAGGATGCTGCTGCCAATGGGCAGCGTGCCCCACATCACACCCTGCCAGTGCGGCGGAATCTGCGCCTGATTCACCGGTGTCGCCGGCGGCACGCCGTCCTTGGCCCAGATCGTGATCGAGCCGTAGTCCAGCTCATCCACCTGGCGCCACCCGGCAAAATGCAGCAGAGGATCGTAATACGGATCGCGCACGATCACCCACTTCAGCCCGTAGCGGTCAGCATCGCGCAGCATGGCGCGCAGAGATTCGAGCCCGCCTTTGCCGAAGTATTTTGCGCTGGTCAGAGCTGCCCCGCCGTATTTCGTCAGCTCCGGCAGCATGCGCGACGAGTTCGACTCGCCATCCACGCTGCCTGCCACCGTTTGTACGGCCAGCCGCGAGAGCTTGTTGCCGAAACCCAGCGTCAGATACCGGTAGTCGTAATGCCCGTCCCGGTTCAGCCACTCCGCGACCGCGTCGGTCTTGAAGTTGAAATCGTCTGTCGGCCGGTAGGTCGTCCACGCCACGGCGACGGCGCAGCTGATGGCCGCCAGGAGCGCGATTGGGATCGCCGCGCGTCGCCGAAAGCGAGCCACCAGGTCGGAGATGATCAGGCCGGCGATGGGCAGCGCCAGCAGCGTCGCCCAGTAGCTGAAGCGTTCGAAGGTGAGTACCTCAAAGGCGCGGCGCAGCAGCCAGTAGCCCACCGGCGTGGTGCCGCCCAGGCCGATCAGGAAACACACCCAGAAGCCCAGCATCAGCGGCCGCAGCCGCGGAACCACCGCGCCGCGAATGATGATGAACGGCAGCAGCAGGATCAGTGCGCCGTAAGGAACCAGGAAGTAGGTGATTCCCCAGATCGGTGTCAGGATGTAGCTGGCGCGGCTGGGGTGTGGAATCGGCGTTTGCGTGATCGGATAGCGGAACAGTCCGATCCAGAAGGGAAGCAGCACCAGACCGACGGTGACAGCGACTGCAATCGTGATGCCGATAGCGCGCGCCCACACCCCGCCTGCGCTGCTCTCCTCGTGATCGCGGTCCGTCAGCGCGAGCGCCAGTATCGGCAACGCAAAGAACATCGACCCGAAGATCAGCGTGGCGTGGTGCACCGCTCCGGCAGCGGTGAACAGCACCAGCGCCTTGATAAAGTTTCGCCCTCCGCCGAAACGCAGCCACTCGTAAAGATAGGGCAGCGCCAGCAGGTACAGCGGTGCCGCTGCGGTAGTGGCCAGCTGCCCGGCGTTGTAGACCAGGAAGCTCTCCGACGCCAGCACCACGCTGGCCAGCGACGCGAACGATGCCGCGCGCGGGCTTACCCAGATGGACGCAAAGCGATACATGCCCCACGCCAGCAGCAGGATCGCCGCGAACTGTACCGCCATGTACGCCAGATTCAGTCCGAAGATCCACGAGAGAATCGCCACCCACTGCTGCGCCAGCGGCGGGTAGGTGGTTTGCGAAAAGCCCGCAAACCACTTCGTGTTCCACGGATTGAACCAGTGGTGTACGTAATGCGACGCGAAGAAGATGTGGAAGTTGGTGTCGTACGACTTGAGCGGCAGCTCAGCGATCAGCAGCGGCAGATGAACCACCGCCGCGACCATCAGGATGAGGCTCATCGGGATCGGTCGTGATGAGGATGCGACGGACTCTGTTCTCTCCAAGGTCCCCTCGTTGAAAACACTTTGGATTCCCAAAGCGCGCAGGCCGGTTGCCCGCCGCGCCAGGTTCTGTGATGCCGGTTTCATGGCCGGAAGCCGTAAGCTGCGTTGCGCAGCCAACGCCGTTCCTCTTCCGCGAATCAAAGCGCATGAGTTTTTGCAGTAGCACGTTGGTGACCTGTTTGATAGCCAGAAATGATTGCCTCAAGACTGCGTGTGCGATTTTGCTCGTTGCGCTCGCCTGCCCTCTTCTCTCGCAGACATACCAGGTCGGTGCAGGCGGTCAGACCCAGCCTGCGAAAAAGAACGGTCAGGCTCCCGGGCAGCAGCTGGGCTGGGGATCCAACATCGAGAACGCGCGTCTGGCGCGGGCGGCGCAACTGGCGCTACAGCGCGGCGATCACGCGCAGGCCCTCGAGTACGCACAGCGCGCGGCGCAGTCGGCGCCCAACGATCCGCAACTCTGGTTCCTGCTCGGCTACGCGGCACGGCTCGATCAGCGTTACGGGGAATCAGTCAACGCGTTCGAGCACGGCCTCCGTCTCGATCCTTCCTCGCTCAACGGGCAATCCGGCCTGGCGCAGACCCTGGCCGTCATGGGACGCACCGCCGAAGCCGAAACCATGCTGAAGAAGGTGCTGGCTGCCCAGCCCGGCCAGGTCGACGATCTGCTCATCCTCGGCAATCTCTACCTGCAGCAGCGTGACTATCCCGACGCCCAGGATTGGCTCAGCCGCGCCGAGCGTGTGCAGCCCAACGCGCGCTCTGAGCTGCTGCTGGCCATTGTTTACGAGCGCCAGAACAACCTGGCTGAGGCCGATCGCTATCTGCAGTTGGCCAGGAGTCGCGCCCCCAATAATCCCGATGTCGAGCGCTCTCTCGCCGGATACTACCGCGACACCGGCGATTTCCCGAAAGCCATCGCTGCGCTCAAGACCATTCGCAATCCCACCCCCGATGTTGTCGGCGAGCTCGCTTACACCTATCAGGTCGCCGGTCAGCCGCAGGATGCGGCGCGCTATTACCAGCAGGCAGCCAACGCCATGCCTCGCGATCAGAATATGCAGCTCTCCGCCGCGCAGGCGGAGGTCTCCATCAACGACTTCGACCGCGCCGACGACTATCTCGCGCGCGCCGGAAAAATCGACCCGAACTACTATCGCCTCCACGCCATCCGCGCTGAAATTGCCCAGCAACAGGATCGCGACGACGACGCGGCGAAGGAATATCAGATCGCCATCGCCAATCTGCCCGCCGCGCCTGCTGAGGGCCCGCTGTATTCCATTCAGCTGCACATGGATCTGCAGACCCTGTACCAGGGTCTCGGCGAGACCGACGAGGCGCAGCAACAGTTGCAGATCGCTGCCCAGCAGATCGCTCCACTCAACGAGCAGGGCGCCGATCGCGCAGCCTTCCTGCGTCTCCGCGCCCTGATTGAAATGAACGAGGGCCAGGAAGACAGCGCGCTCAACGACATGAAGGCCTCGCTCGCGCTCAGCCCCCACGATCCCAACAGTCTCCTTCTCGATGGCGACGTGCTAATGAAGCTCGGGCGCACCCAGGACGCAATTGCCGTCTACCGGAACGTCCTCGATATGGAACCGAAGAGCCGCTTCGCGCTCACGTCGCTGGGTTACGCTTCCCGCGCGGCCGGCGACGATCGCCAGGCGGAGCGCTACTTCGACCGTCTGGCCCAGGATTATCCGCACCTCTACATCCCGTATCTCGCGCTCGGCGATCTCTACACCGACCGCCAGAACTACAGGAAAGCCGGGACCTTCTATGCGAAGGGCTACGAGGTTGCGCCGAAGAATGTGCTGATTGTCGCTGGCGGCATCAACGCTGCAATTGAGGAGCACGATATGCCCCTGGCCGCCCGCTGGGTCGGCCGCGCCAACGGCAGCATGGCGACCGCCCCGCCCATTCTCGCGCAAAGAGAGCGCTATTTTAATTTCAAGGGCAATTATCAGGAATCCGCGCAGCTGGGACGTCAGGCGATCCAGTTCCTGCCCCACAATCGCGATGTCGTCGTTTATCTCGGTTACGATCTGCTGAACCTGGACCAGTACGACGAGCTGCTCGCACTGACACAGAAATATATGGACGTTTTCCCCAGGGAGCCGGATATTCCGCTGCTTCAGGGTTACGTCTACAAGCACAAGGACGATCGCCAGCAGGCCGTTGCGGCCTTTACCGAGGCGCTCAAACGCGATCCCACCGTGGAAACGGCCTACGTCAACCGCGGCTTCGTCGAAAACGATCTGCGCGAGCCCCAGCAGGCCGACGCCGACTTTGAAGTCGCTCTGAAGAGCGACCCGAAAGACGGGCAGGCCCACCTCGGTCTGGCATTTTCCTCTCTCGCGCTCAACCATTCCGGTGAAGCTGTGCGCCAGTCCGAGCTCGCCGAGCAGTATCTCGGCGACTCCGGCAGCGTGCATATCATCCGTGCCACCGCTTATGGCCGGGAAGGTCTGATGGCCAAAGCAGCGGACGAATATCGTGCCGCCATCCGCTTCACGCCCGACGATGGTTCGCTCTACCTGTCCCTCGGCAACGTCTATTTCGGCCAGCAACAGTATCGCGAAGCCCTCGCGCAGCTCGATACGGCCAGGAAATATCTGCCGGACGACGCCCAGGTCTACGCCCAGATGGCGCGCTCGTATGCCGGTCTCCAGGAGAAGCAGCCCGCCATGCAGAGCGTTCAGATCGCGGAGCGGTACGCGGCGAAGACTCCCACTGAGGCCGACGCTGCGCCCTACACGCAGAGCGACATTTACGTGGCCACCGGCGAGGCGCTCGACACTCTCGGGTACCAGTCCGCTGCCATGCAGCGCTTCACCTGGGCCCTCACTGCGCCAAAGAGCGATCGCGTCGCGGTGCGCCTCGCGATTGCCCAGCTCATGGCCCAGCAGGGGCACGCCCAGGAAGCCGAGCGTCAGATCGCGCTCGCCCAGATGGAAGCCGAAGCGGGAGCGACCGAGCCGCCCACCGGCCAGGACTATCTCGAAGCGTCGAACATCCTCGAGCAGTTGCACGAGTATCAGCTCTCGGAGGATTACCTGCAGAAGGCTCAGGCCGCCGGCGCCTCCGACATCGACGTCCGCGTCGATCTTGCCAACGATTACCTCGCCCTCGGCGATACTACCCGCGCCGCGGCGGAACTCGCGGCCGTGAGCCAGGCCGACGGCAGCCGTTCCGACTACTCCTATCTCCTGGCAGAAGCGAACGTCTACCAGCAGGAGAACAAGGGCACCAAGGCGCTCTCAGCTTTTGCGGAAGCAGCCAGCGCTTCGGGCGAAGACCAGACTGCCGAGCAGCAGCTGCTGCAGACGGGCGCCAACGAAGGCTACCGCATCACGCCGCAGATCAGCGTGCTCTCCAACCTGGTGCAGCAGCCCATCTTCGAGGACAGCACCGTCTATGTGCTCGACTCCAAAACCTTCGGCAACCCTCCCCCTTACTACGGCGGCACGGTCAATTCCGCGCTCCTGCCGCTGCCGCGCTACTCCATCGAAACCGACTGGACCGACGCCTTTCATCTGCATTTCGGCCCGGCGCCGACCGCCGGCGGTTTCTTCCAGATCCGCAACGCGCGCGGCCTGATCTCCGTCCCCGCCATCGGCGTCGTCAATCGTGACACCACCGACTACAACTTCAACCTCGGCGTCGCCCCCGCGCTGCACATCGGATCCAGCGTCATCACCTTCAACAGCGGCATGCAGGGCACGGTGCGGCGTGACTCGCTCTCGCCGCGCGAGATGAACCAGAATATCGGCCGCGTTTTCACCTTCGTATCCACCAGCTCCTTCCTCGATGCCGTCTCCGTCGACGGCTACTTCATCCACGACTTCGGTCCCTTCACTGAGATCCCCCTGAACGAGTCGACTCTCGCCGGGGCTGTGGATTTCCGCGTCGGCGCGCCGTGGTCCAAGACCGCTCTGATCACCGGATGGGGCGCCAACGATCAGCATTTCAACTCCAAAACCCTTGGAAACACGGAAAATTACTACACCTCCTCCTATATCGGCCTCACACATCGCTTTTCAACGCATCTGAATATCGAGGGCATCGCGGAAGACCTGCGCACGTGGCGGGTGGTGCCGTACGTCGTTGCTGGCTCGGGCACCTCGAGTACGGTGACCTATTCGGGAATTGCCCAGGCATTGCGGCCGGCGGGCACGATCGATTTCTCGCCGACGCGCAACTGGGACGTCCAGTTTCAGGGCGCGTATGAAGACACGCGCAGCTTTCATCTCTACGACATGACGCAGAACGGTGTCGTGCTGTCGTACACCCGGCCGTTCGGCCGCACCTTCAACGACGAGACAGGAGAAGTTCACCTGAAGTATCCCATTCGCTTTTCGGCGGGCCTGCAGGAGGAAACCTTCCCCAACTTCACCCACGGGCGGACGCAGGAATTCCGGCCCTACATCAGCATCAATATCTTTTGAGGCGGGGCCTGATGAAAATCTGCTTAGTGGCGGCGTTCCCTCCCAGCAAGCGGCAGCTCAACGAATACTCGTGGCACATCGCGCGCGAGCTGCAGCGGCACGACCACGTCGAGCTGACGGTGCTGGCCGACGAACTCACCGACTACGAGTTCTGCCGCGACGCGAAGTCCGATGGCTCGGCGCCACAATCGCTGCGGCGTGAGACGGATTCCGCGGAATTCAACGTCATCCGTTGCTGGAAATTTGGCGCCGTCGATACCCCGGTGCGCCTGCTCAGCACCATTCGCCGCCTCAATCCTGACGTTGTCTGGTTCAATCTCGTCTTTTCCAGCTTCGGCACCCCGGAGAATCCCTTCGCCGCCTTTGCCGGGCTCTCCGCGCCGGCTCTGGTGCGCGCCGCCGGCTACTACACGCATATAACCCTCCATCACATCATCGAGCACGTGGACTTCAGCGCCGCGGGTGTGCGCCGCGAGCGTCTCTACCGCCTCGGCACGGATTTCGCTACACGCGCGCTGCTCAAGGCCCACTCCGTCTCCGTGCTTCTCTCTGCTTACCGTCGCACTCTGATGAAGAAATATTCGGCCCAGAACGTGCTGGTGGGCACGCACGGCACCTTCACCACCATCTGCACTCCGCCTGATTTCATCAAACGCAACAACCCCGAACGCCGCATCCTCGCCTTCGGCCACTGGGGCACCTACAAGCGCCTGGAGACGCTGATGGAGGCATTTCCACGGGTGCTCAAGCGCGTGCCCAACGCACGGCTGATCGTCGCCGGCGGCAATCACCCCGCCAAAGCAGGCTACTGGGAGAGCGTGCGCGCCGCCCAGCCGGCCCACCTTCCCATCGAGTTCCGCGGATACATTCCGCAGCGCGATGTGCCGGAGATGTTCCGCACCAGCTCTCTGCTCGTGATGCCCTACGATTCCTCCACCGGCTCCAGCGGCCCGGCCCACCAGGCCTGCGAATACGGTGTGCCCATCGTCTGCGCCGATATTCCCGACTTTCGCTGCATGGCTGTGGACGACGATATGGCGATCAGTTTCTATCGCATCGGCGACGCCCAGGACATGGCCGACAAGCTGATTGCTGTCCTCGAATCGGAAGAGCTGCAGCATCAGATGTCCGAGCACAACTACCACGCCGGCATCCAGATGACCATGGCCAGCGTGGTGCGCAATTACCTGCGCTGGTTCGAGCTTCACCAGTGCAAGCGCGCTCTCGGCGGGCGCCGGGTGTTCGCCGGGAAGCGGCGTTGGCTCCGCTCCTGGGGCACCCGTCTCGGTAAGTCTCCGAGGGCCGGATGGTCGCTCGATGCCGACCTCTTGCCGCAGACTGCGGACGGTGTGGCCCTTGCCGAACACATGGAGGACGAGGTCGCTGAGATGGCTGCTGCCGAAACCACTGAAGCGTCGCCGCGCCGTAATTCTCGCGCCGCTCACCAAGCTGCGGACAATGATGAATTTGCAGACGCCGGCTAGTTTCCGTACCCCCGGGTATTACTTAACCAGACAACCCGTCGGACGAAGCTCTCGTCCAATGGTGCGCCAGGTATTCGACGAGAGTTGCTCAGCGAGCCGGAAGGAAAAGCCAGGGTGTTCACGTTTCGCTCTTTCAGATCCGCCCTCCAGGTTCCGGCGATATCGCTTGCCGGTTGTCTCTCCTTTCTCCTGTTGCTCGCCGGGTGCGGCTCCACGAACGGCACCGTACCCGTTCCCGCTCCTACCGTCACGATTGCAGCGAGCCCCACCAGCATTACGGCTGGCAGCTCCTCCACGCTGACGGTCGGCGCCACCAATGCGAACACCGTCACCGTGACCGGCACCGACGGCAGCAGTTACACGCTGTCCTCATCGGGAGGCACGCAGACCGTGACGCCCACCAGCACTACGACCTACACCGTCGTCGCGGCTGGGCAATCCGGCAAAGCTTCAGCCGCGGCGACCGTCAGCGTGAATGCGGCATCCGCGCCGACGGTGACCATCACCGCGAATCCGGCCACCGTCAGTACAGGCCAGTCCTCGACGTTGACCGTAACCGCGACCAATGCGACCGGTGTAACTGTCACGGGCACGGATGGCAGCAGTTACACTCTGGGCGCGACCGGCGGTACGCAGAGCGTCACCCCATCTTCGACCACCACCTATACCGCGACCGCCACCGGCGCGGGCGGCGCCACAGTTACGGCCACGGCGGTGGTGACCGTCAGCACATCGACTTCCAGTCCGGTCACCGTCAACATCACCGCGAACCCCACAACCATCTCCTCCGGCCAGTCCTCGACGCTGACTGTTGTGGCCACCAATGCCACCGGAGTCACCATTTCCGGAACCGACGGCAGCAACTACACGCTGTCGTCATCCGGAGGCACGCAGAAAGTTACTCCCACCGCGACCACCACCTACACCGCGACCGCCACCGGCGCCAGCGGCAGCGTGACGGCCAATGTCACCGTCACCGTGCAGTCCGCGGGGTCGCCAACCGTGACCATCGTGGCGAATCCCTCTTCGATCACCTCAGGTAACTCGTCCACGCTCACCGTGACCGCCACCAATGCCACCACCGTGACCGTGAGCGGCAGCGACGGCAGCAACTACACGTTGTCCTCCACCGGTGGAACGCAGAGCGTGAGTCCGACCAGTACCACCACCTACACAGCCACGGCGACGGGCTCAGGTGGCGCGTCGGCAACCGCCCAGGCCACGGTCACCGTTGTGGCGGCCGGCAGCCTCGACGACATCGACCACGTGATCTTCATGCTGCAGGAGAATCACACCTTCGATAACTACTTCGGCATGCTGAATCCCTACAAGGAAGCCAACGGCTGGGACAAAGGCGCCGACGGCAAACAATACCTTGTCGACGGCATCACCGACGAAAACAATAACGTCCGGCCCTTCAGCAACTCCACCGATTCCGGCACTGTCTACCCGCTCTTCAAATTCACCAGCACCTGCATCGACGACGACACGTCATCGTGGCTGGAAAGCTACGGCGACGTCAGCGAGTGGACTTACAGCACCTCGCGTCCTATCGAGATGGATGGCTTTGTGCACGTTGCCGCCGCTTATGCGACGAATTGCAACGACGGCCAGGGCCAGTGCGCCGGCAGCTTTACCGATTTCAACGGCCAGCGCGCCATGGGTTACTACGACCAGACCTTCCTGAACTACTACTACTACATGGCGTCGCAGTTCGCGCTCTCCGACCGCTGGTTCTCCCCGCTGTCGAGCAAGAGCATCCCCAACCGTATAGCCACCTTTACCGGTGGGACTACCCAGGGTCTCGCCTTCGATCCGGGCAACGACGATCACCTGCCGCAGCTCTCCATCGACAACATCTTCGAGGAACTCGATCAGCACAATGTCTCCTGGAAAATCTACTACACCGTCACCCAGGAGGGCTGTCTCGACGAGGACGACTGTGGCACCAGCGCCAGCGACGAATACCCGGCCACGGATTTCAGTTACCTGGCATACTCGTACCAGTACCTCTACGAGAATCCCAGCAAAGCCGCCTGTACGGCGCCCACCCAGCCTTCCAGCGTCGTTGGCGATCCCACGGATTCCTTCTGCATCGACACCAACCACATCGCGCCGCTCTCGCAGTACTACACCGACCTTAAGAACGGCACGCTGCCCAGCTTCGCCTTCATCGAGGCAGGCTACGGCCAGAACGACGAACACCCAGGCTCCCAGCAGCCGATTCTCTACGGCCAGCAGGAGACGGCCAACATTGTCAACGCTCTCATGGCGAGTTCCTCCTGGCACGATTCGGTCTTCTTCTGGTCCTATGACGAAGGCGGCGGACCCTACGATCACGTGCCGCCGGTGCCGGGCCACTCCAACGACTTTACCGAGCCCATGGTCGGCAGCGAGCCCGTCGGCGACATTCCCGATATCAGCACCATCGCCGTCAACCCTGACAGTTACAATCCTTGTCCCGCGCCCAGCGGAGTGCCGACGACTCACTGCGATCTGCAGCCGAATGACCCGGGAATGAACTCAACCGACGCAGCTGCGGTCGACGGCTTCGCGGCGCAACTCGGCTTCCGTCTGCCCAATATGGTGATCTCACCCTTCACGCGGGCGCACTATGTCTCGCACATTCCCATGGATCACACGGCGATCATCAAATTCGTCGAGAATCGATTCATCGGGCCCAGCGCGCACCTGACCGCGCGCGACGCAGCGCAGCCCAACCTGCTGGACTTCTTCGATTTCACAAATGTTCCGTGGGCCACGCCGCCCACGCCGCCCACACCGGTCTCGGCTCAGTCGCTCGGTTACAACGCCTGCACTCCGTCCGACTTCGCGCCCAACTGATCTCTCACTTCGCCGGCGGCTCCGCAGCGGGTTCGCCGGCGACCACCTGGAACGGCCGCATCATGTCGTGATCTTCGTGCTCGGCCACGTGGCAGTGAAAGACATACTTGCCCGTATAGCCCTCAAAGCGCACCAGGATGGTCAGCACCTCGTACGGATCCACCACCGCCGTGTCTTTCCATCCCGCCTCATTCGGCGCGGGCGGCCGCGGATTTCCTTCCAGCTGCAGCTTCCCCTGCGTAAATGCCGTGGGGCTGAAGCCCTGCCGGTACAGGATCTGATACTGCACCAGGTGCAGATGCATCGGATGCGAATCGTCCGTGGTGTTGATGAACCGCCACGTCTCCTGCGTTCCCAGCGTCGGCAGCTCCGTCGTCGGCGCGTCGTAGCCCTTCCCGTTGATGTACATTCCCAGCGACCGGCCCTGCGCATCCATCGTGTCCGTCAGCACAAAGTCCCGCGTCCGCACCGATCGCGCAGGGTCATAGCGTGCCAGCGCCAGCGCCGGCGGCAGGCTGAATGCCTTTGCCGTCGACAACGGCCGCGTGACCCGGAACTGCATCAGCTCGTTGAGCGGCGGATGCAGCTCGTGCAGCATCGTCCAGCCCGGATACGGCGCAGCCGCGTCGTTCGAGAGCGTCACCGTGCGCCCTTCGAGCCCCGTGAAGTCGACCACCAGATCGGCGCGCTCGGCTGGCCCCATCAGCAGCTTCTGCATCGCCACCGGAGCCGCCAGCAAACCGCCGTCGCTGCCGATCTGCTGGAAGTGCACCAGCGCCGGAATATCCGTCGGGCTCTTCGCGAGGTTGAGATACAGATGGAAGAAGCGCGAGTTCGCCGCATTCAGCAACCGCAGCCGATACATACGCGGCTCAACGTCCAGATAGGGATAGACGGTTCCGTTGACCACCGGCAACGCGCCGAAGAACTGCGGTCCCCACCTGCCGATCGGGACATCCGTTCCGTCATCCCAACTCGGCGTATACGCGAGTTGGCCGCGATCGTCGAGCGTGCGGTCCTGCAGCACCAGCGGGATTTCGTACTCGCCTGCGGGCAGATTCAGGCTCAGCTCCTGCGCATCGCGCAGAAAGTAAAATCCCGAGAGGCCCGCGTACACATTCAGCCGTGTAATGCCCAGCGCGTGATCGTGATACCACAGGGGCGCCGCCTGCTGATCGTTGGGATAGTGAAAGAGCACCGACTGGCCCGGCGTGAACCAGTTTTCCGGCAGCCCGTCGCTGATCGAATCCGTGCGTGACCCGTGCAGATGTGGCACCGTGCGCACGGCCGGCGCCGGCGGCATGGCTCCGTGAATATGGGTGTCGACAGGGAACAGGTGTTGGGTGGGCAGATCGTTGTGCCACTCCACCTCGATCGGCTGGCCCCGCATCGCCTCGAAAATCGGCCCCGGATAGTACCCCTCATATCCCCACAGCCGGGCCGGTGGAAGCTGCGAATGCAGCGGCCGCTCGAACTCCATCATCCGCACACGGTAAATAATTGCGTCGCCCCGTTTGCCGTGCGGTGTGTGGCGAGGCGGAATCGGCAGCGGGTCGATGTAGCGCTCGAACTTCTCGACTGTGTTTGCGGGCGTCGCCGCCTGCGCGCCGAAAGATCCGTGCGCGAAGGCCAGCCCCGGAGCGGAAGCTGCGCAAAGTTTCAGGAATGTTCGTCTGCTGGCCGATCCCATCTACTCGATGGTAATCGCCGTGGCCATGTAGTGGGTCCCGTTGAAGCTGGCCGTCACCTGCAGATGCGATCCCTGGTGTAGCTGGCTGCTCTGCGGAAACTCCCCGGGATCGAAGTAGACTTCGTAGGTGTTGTTGTCGCGCGGGTCGTCAATCGTCAGCCGTCCCGAGCCGATATCGAGGTAGGTCAGCACACCGCTGAAGACAAACGTCGCCCCGTTCGTGGCCAGCACGTCGATGTGCGTTGCCACGCCCTGGCCCTGGCCGTTGCCCTCGAACTTTACATCGATCAGCGCGCCCGGCGTCAGATCCGCCGCGCCGCCGCCCGTGCTGGTAAACGCCGTCTGGCCGGTGCGCACCACGGGTGTGTTCGGCGGCACGGTCAGCGTCACCTCCCTCTGCGAAAGCGTCGAGTTCATCCTTAAGCGGCCGTTGCCAGGGTCATAGCTGATTACCTGTCCGCGTGCGTCGCCCTGCGGCAGCTGCGTCAGCATATGAATGCGCAGCGCAAATACCTTCGTGCCGTCCAGCGTCGTCTCTACCGATGCGTGCTCCGACGGGCGCAGATCGAGCACCGCAATCCGCTTGCCGTTGACATAGACTTTCGTCCGCTCGTCGAACAGGATCTTCATCGTTTGCCCGCCGAAGACCTTGAGCGTGATCTCATCCAGCACCGGGTTGATGGCGCGGATCTCGCCTCCGATCACCGTGCTCTTGCCCGGCGGCGGCGGAGGCAACTCGCCCAGGGCTGTGGATGGCTGTGGCGCGGCCATGGCGCCTGCATCCGCGGGTGCGGACTGCGCGCTGGTGGTGGACGGAGTGGAGGGCGACTGACCAAAGGCCATGCTCGTGAGCATGACCACAGCGAGAATTCGAACCATTTCGCGTACCTTGCGTGGGCGCATGATCGGCATCTCATAAGATGATGACTACTTCCGAGCGGTGGCCTCCCATACGTGTCGCGCAGTGGTTTTTGCACGCGGGGCGGCAACACATCCGGTGTGTTCGCATCCAACGTGTATGCCCGAACAGCCGGAAAGGCGCAGGCCATGGCGGGCGAGTGAATTCATCCCCCATGCCCTTCATCCGGCCACGGTTCGGGTTACTCGTTCTCATCGGGCTCGCTGCCGGCGCGCTGTGCCTGCCGGCTTCCGCCCGGGAGCTGCGCATCACCATTCCGCGCCACAGCAAGCTCACCCCGGTGCAGCGTCTCAACCGCGACGGCGTGGAAGCCATTCGCAAGCGCGATTACGAGAAGGCCGAGTCGCTCTTCTATAAGGCCTACCTCTACGATCCCTCCGATCCGTTTACGCTGAACAATCTCGGCTACACCGCAGAGCTGCGCGGCAATCTCGACAGCGCCGACAGGTTCTATCGCCTCGCTGCCGAGCAAAGCTGCGGCGCCACCATCGACATCAGCACCGACAAGCAATTGCAGGGCAAGCCCATGATGTACGCCATCGATACGGTGAAGAACCTGCAGATGCGCGTCAATCTCGGCAACGTGCAGGCCATCCTGCTGCTCGAGCAGAACCGTCCTTTCGAGGCGGAAGCTCTGCTGAAGCACCTGCTCCCCATCGATCCGCAGAATCCTTACACGCTGAACAATCTCGGCGTGGCTGAGGAGACGCTGGGCGACTTCGATGCCGCCCTGCGCTACTACGATGACGCGGCGGCGGTTGGCTCCAAGGAGCCTATCGTCGTCACCCTCGATCGCTCATGGCGGGGTCGTCCCGTCAGCCAGGCGGCCGCGGACGCAGCGGCCACTCTGCGCAGGCGCATGCGCAACATGAATTTGACTCTGGCGCGCGCCCGCATGCTGACCGTCCGCGGCGTCTCTGCCGTCAATCAAAATAACTGGGACGCGGCCCGCACAGATTTCCTCGAAGCCTACCGGCTCGATCCCGACAGCGCCTTCTCGCTGAATAATCGTGGCTACGTGGCTGAGCGAGCCGGCGATCTGGAAACCGCCCAGTTCTATTACGCCCAGGCGCGCAGAGCCGGCGACTCCGGCACGCGCGTGGGCCTGGCGACGCGTCCCACCGCGGAAGGACAGCCCCTCACCGTCGTCGCCACCGAAAGCAACGATCAGGTTGACACGGCGCTCGGCGCCTACACGCAAAACCGGCGGGGTCAGCCGGGACCGATTGTGCTCATTCCTCGCAATGGCCAATCGCTCACGCCGCCCGCACAACAGCATCAAAACCAAAATAGCAACCAGAACGAGAATCCTCAGGAGTAGCTGCCTTGGATGTGCGTCATGTTGAAATCGCAGAGGTCCCGAGTGGCCAATGAATCGATGATGGTCATGTTGTCGCGTCTCCTGCTGGCTCGCAGTGAAGCCGGGAAGGCCCTCATGCTTCCCGCGCCCAATGAGCTGGCCGGCATCAGTCATGATGATTTCGACTCTCTCGTCGCCCTTGCCAGTTCCAACCACGTCGTCGTGCGCGGGTTGGAGATCGTCTCCGGCATCCTGCTCGCCGCTCACGAGCGCGGCCGCGCCGACTGGGCTGCCGCTGCCGTTGAAGCAGAGCGCGCCCGCATCGCCAAAGCCGTCGAGCGCCTTGGCGCCATCTGCTCCGCTTTCGATCGCGAAGGTCTCGACGTCACCGTGATCAAGTCGCTCGATCACTGGCCCGATCTCGGCAACGACCTCGACCTTTACACCAACGCCTCCGGTGCGCGTGTCTGCGAGCTCATGCGCCGCCGCTTCGGCGCCAAAATTGCCCCTCGCAGCTGGGGAGATCGCCTGGCGAGCAAATGGAATTTCAATCTTCCGGGTCTGCCCGAAGCCGTGGAAGTGCACGCCGGGCGCCTCGGGCAAACCGGCGAGCATGTTGGCTTCGCCTCGCGCATCCCGGCACGCGCCCGGATGGTGGAGCGCGGCGGCCGCGGATTCCGCGTGGCCTCGCCCACTGATCGCCTCATGGTCTCCACGCTGCAGCGCATGTACCGGCACTTCTATTTCCGGCTCTGCGACATCGTGGACTCGGCCGAGCTGATCGCTTCCGGCGCTGTCGATTATGACGACCTTCAGCGCACCGCGCAGCACGCCGGCATCTGGGAAGGTGTCGCCACCTATCTCGTAATCGTTTCCGATTACGTTCGGCAATACCGCGGCAAAGACCTCGGCTTGCCGGCCATGGTTACCCGCTCCGCACGCTTCGGCGGGAGCCTGGTGTACTTTAGCGGAGATTTTCTGCGGATTCCTATTCTTCCGCAGTCCGCTGGCCTTTATCGCATGCAACTGGCTGAAATGCTGCGCAGGCGGGAATTGCACAGCAGCGCACGGCTGGGCCTTTTGCCGTGGCTGGCAACCGCCGCGGCAGTCGGTCAAAAAATCACTGGCAGCGATAAGGGCATCTGGTAGCTTCCAACAATTGATCGCAGAGATCCGGTCAGACCGAAAAGGCGTACCCCGGCTTCTCTGGCAACCAACTGTTGTTTTCACAACGAAGGAGGTGCCGGGTTTTCTGCCTCCCGGCAAATTTGGTTATGGGCTATGCCGTGTTAAAAGCTCCTGAATTCGACACTACCGACGATGCGCGGATACCCTCCGAGCCGAATCATGGTCTCTACCTCTGCTCGAAGCCTTTTGTCTTCGGGCAGCCGGTGCCTGACGATTCGGTCTGGACTGGAATCTGGGGCAATCTGAGGGACGCTCTTTTTCCAAAGAAGCTCCCTCCGCTGAAACTTACGTCACGCCCGGTCGCGGTCGCCGATCCCATGGCGAGTCGCCGCGATCCGACTTCGAGCGTGATCGCCTTCACCATGCACGTGCTGGTTGTGGTCGCCATCCTGTGGCTGGGCCTCATGCCGCATCCCCAGGTGGTCATCCCCAAACACACCATCACCCCCATCACCTTCCAGCCCTATATTCCGCCGGTCACCGCGCCGGCGCCCAAAGTCATGGGCGGCGGAGGCGGCGGTGGCGCGCATCAGGTCGTCGAGCCAACCAAAGGGCATCTGCCCCCGGTGGAGAAGCTGCGGGTGATAGCGCCGCAGATCATCCGCATCGACAATCCCAAACTGGCGGCGCAGCCCTCCATCGTTATGCCGCAGCGCATCAACATCCCCGATAACAACATGCCGAACCTCGGCATGCCGCAGTCCCCGCAGGTGGCCATGGCCTCCCAGGGCGACGGCGGCGGTTCCGGATTCGGCGCGGGTATGGGCGGTGGCATCGGCAGCGGCATCGGCGGAGGCGTTGGGCCAGGCAGCGGCGGCGGCTACGGCGGAGGCGTCATGAGCGTCGGCGCCGGTGTCAGCGCTCCCGAACTGCTTCATTCCGTCGAACCGGAATTCACCGATCAGGCCCGGGCCGCTCGCTACCAGGGCGTGGTCGCCATCCAGCTCATCGTCGATTCCTATGGCAACCCGGAGGACATCCAGATCGTGAAGCACCTCGGTATGGGTCTGGACCAGAAGGCTATCGACGCGGTTCGCCAGTACAAATTCAGACCGGCCATGTACCAGGGCCATCCGGTGCCTGTGCGCCTGGTGGTCGACGTGAATTTCCACCTTTACTGATTTGCCCTGCCGAATCCTCCTCGGCAATTGCGCGGAGCCCTTTGCGGCTCCGCTTCTTTTTACGCGCGAAATTAATCCCCGACGTGAATATGTGAGATCGTGCTCTTCGACCTCGTCCGCGGAGTTCTGGTGGGAGTAACGCTGGTCCTCGGGATTGCATTGCTTGGTATAGCCTGGCGCCGACGCCGCTCCAGCTAGCTGCGCGCCCGCGCCACCCGCTCGTAGACCTGGACGTACTCCGCTGCCGGTTTCGTCCAGTCGAAATTGCAGGCCATTCCATTGCGCATCAGCGTTTGCCACGCGTCTTTGTCGGGAAAGACGCTGAGCGCGCGCTGGATCGCTGCCAGAAAATCCTCCGGCCGATAGCCGGGAAACTTAAATCCTGTTCCGGTGCGCGTCTCCGGATCCCACTCCGCCACGGTGTCATCCAGCCCGCCCGTCGCCCGCACCACCGGCACCGTCCCGTATTTCAGGCTGTAGATCTGATTCAGCCCGCACGGCTCGTAGCGCGACGGCATCAGGAAGATGTCCGAACCCGCTTCCACCTTGTGCGACAGCACCTCGTCGTACTGGATCTTCACCAGCGCCTTGCCCTTGAAGCGGGCGCCCAGCGAGCGAAGCATATTCTCGTAATAAACTTCGCCGTTGCCCAGCGCCACCAGCACCACGTCCTCGCGCAGCAGCGGCTCGGCAATTGCCTCGATCAGGTCGATCCCTTTCTGCGTCGTCAGCCGCGTCACTATGCCCAGCACCGCTGTCGACTCGTTCACCGCGCCCGCGCCGAACGCATGCAGCAGATCCTTTCGGCATTCCGCCTTACCCGCAAGATTCTCCGGCGTGTAGTGCGCCGCAATCTTCCCGTCGTTCGCCGGATTCCACTTCGTGTAATCAACGCCGTTCAGGATGCCCACCAGATCTCCGGCGCGCCGCTGCAGCGTTGCCTCCAGGCTTTCGCCGAACTCCGCTGTCTGAATCTCCTCCGCATACGTTGGGCTCACCGTCGTCAGCGAATCGGAGTAGACAATTCCACCCTTCAGGAAATTGAACTGGTCGTAGTGTTCCACTCGGTCCATCGTGAAAATGTCCCACGCAAACAGCAGCCGCTCCACCGTCACCGGAGGGAAGCGCCCCTGGTACCCGGCATTGTGGATCGTCAGCACCGCGCCGCGATTGCGCAGCACCGGATCGAAATAGTAGAGCGTGCGCAGATACAGCGGCAGCAGCGCCGCCTCCCAGTCGTGCACGTGAAACACATCCGGTACACCCAGTTGCTTGCTCGCCTCCAGTACCGCGCGGCAGAAAAGTCCGAACCGTTCCCAGTTGTCGCCGTACTCGCCCGCAGCCGTCCCATACAGCGTCTCGCGATCGAACAGCTCCGGGCAATCGACGAAGTACATCTGCACCCCGTCCACCACCCCGCCGTCCACAATCCCCGCAAACCGCGAGTAATACTGGAAGGGAATCGTGATGCTGCGCACCGCATATTTCTTCTCCGGAATGTGTTCCCGCACCTGCCGGTAGTAGGGCAGATACACTGTCACCTCATGACCCAGTGCGGCTACCTGGCGCGACAGCGCGCTCACCACCTCACCCAGGCCGCCCGTCCGCGCCCATGGCGAACACTCCGACGCTGCAAAAACAATCTTCATCCGTGGCTCCGTCTCTCCTTGGGATGCCGGAAAGCTGAGGATAATGCATTTGCGGAAACGAGGCGTACCCCATGCTTCATCCGTTCTGTCTCCAGGCGCGACTCTCATCCGCCCGTTGATGGTTGCGCTGCTGACTTGAGCGGAGTGTAGGAGGCACAATCGTTAGAGATGCACCGCCAGGGGATACGACCCAAACTCGGACAGAACTTTCTCGTCAGCGCCACCGCGCAGGCCGCCATCGTTGATGCCCTCGGCGACCTGGCCCATCGCACCGTCGTCGAAATCGGACCGGGCCGCGGCGCCATCACCGCGCTGCTCGCCCGCCGCGCCAGTCGTCTCGTCGCCATCGAACTCGACCGCGACCTCGCCGCACAGCTGCGCCATCAGTTTGCGGAGCAGGACAGTGTCGAGGTCCGCGGCGAAGACGTCCTCAGGACCGATTTCGCCGCCCTCCGCCATGCCCATCCCGCGCAGGACAAGCTCCTCGTCGTCGGCAACCTGCCCTACTACATCACCTCCGACATTCTGCTGCGCCTCTTCCATTTCGCTCCGGACATCGACCGCGCCGTCATCATGGTTCAGCGCGAAGTCGCCGACCGCGTCGCCGCCTCGCCCGGCACCAGCGATTACGGCCTGCTCTCCGCGACCGCGCAGCTCTACGCTCGCGTCGAAAAGCTGATGACCCTCCCGCCCAGCGCCTTTTCGCCGCCGCCCCAGGTTCACTCCACGGTGCTGCGTCTCACCATGGCGCCGCGCTTTGCGGAATTGGGCGTTGCCGCGGAACCGTTCATCGCCTTTCTCAAAGCAGGCTTCGCGCAAAAACGCAAGATGCTCGCGAAGAATCTCCGCAACGCCGGCTACGATCCTGCCCAAATCTCCTCCGCCGTCGCGGCTGCCGGTATTCCCTCGCAAGCCCGCGCCGAGGAAATCGAACTCGATCGGATGGCGGAATTATGGAAACGGCTCTTGCACGAATGAGTCGCGCTCACGAGCGAATGTCGGCGCGGCGCGCGGCGAGCACCGCGTCCAGCGAGTAACCGTTATACGCCCGCAGAAACAACAGCGCCGCGTAGACCACGGCGTAGAGGAGCTGCACTCCGGCAACCGCCCAGTCCTGCACCAGTCCCGAGCCGAAGGTCAGCAGAACCATCAACAGGGCGCCGGCGATCAGCGCCCACCGCGTGCCGAGTCCGACAAGAACGAAGAAGCCGATCAGCGCCTCGGCCCACGGCAAACTCGCTCCAAAGGCGGCCAGTGCCGCGTGTGGCAGCGGCGTATGCGCAAACTGCGATTGAATTGTGGCGTCAAACGCGCCGCCCGCCAGCAGCCGGCTCATCCCGTGCATGGCGATATTCACGCCCAGGAACAGGCGCAGCAGTGCGTACGCCGCTTGCCGATCCCGCATCTCCGCCTCCGCTGCCATTCTGGACGCCCCCGGGTGATTGGATGTCATCCTCCTCATGCTGGACGCGCTGAAACAGCCACACCAGCCCACCCGCGCCAAACGCGACCAGCGCTGTCCACCGAAAGACATCCACAAACGCCCACAGCATAGCCTGTCGCTGCAGTTGCATGTACATCGCAGCCAGCGCCGCCGGTTCGCCCGCGGCTCGTCCCAGCGCGCGTCCGAAGAACGCATTCATCCCCGCCATGTGCCCCTCGAACCAGATCCCCGTCTGCGGCACCGCTGCGGCCAGGCGGCTCTGGTGGAAGCTCTGCCGCCGAACCAGCTCCGTCTCCGCCATCGAAATCCCGATCGAGCCGCCGATATTCCGCAACAAATTGAAGATCCCCGTCGCGTTCCCGATCTGCTCGTTCCGCAGAGTGGCCACGGCCATGCTCGCGATGGGCACAAACACGAAGCTCAGCGCGAATCCCGTCACCACAATCGGAATCAGCAGCGTAGTCGGGCTGATTCCCAGGTTCACCCACGAAAACAGAATCGAGCACACCCCGAAGACCGCAAACCCTGCCGACAGCAGCCACCGGTTGTCGATCCGGTGGCTGATGATGCCCACCACCGGCAGTCCCAGCATCGACCCCAGCCCGCGCGGAGCCACCACAATCCCCGCCGTCAGCGCCGTGTATCCCAGCACCTCCTGGTAGAACAGCGGCAGAATCGCCACCGTCACGTAGATCGCGATGCCCAGCAGGAAAACCAGCAGGCAGCCCACCGCAAAATTGCGGTTGCGCCCCAGAATCCTCAGGTTCACCAGCGGCTGCCGCTTGCGCCACGAGTGCCACACAAACCACACAAAGCTGGTCGCCAGAATCGCCACCGCCCAGCGCAGCCACAGCGCCCCAAACCAGTCGACCTCCTGGCCCTTGTCCAGAATCACCTGCAGGCACCCCGTCCACAGGCACAGCAGCCCAAAGCCCACGTTGTCGAACGGCCCCGCCTTCGCGTTCTTTACGTACGGCGGGTCGTGCACGAACCGGCTGATCATGTAGACCGCGAGGATGCCTACCGGGATATTGATATAGAACGCGTACCGCCAGCTCCACGAGTCCGTGAGCCAGCCGCCCAGCGTTGGCCCCAGCACCGGCGCCACCACCACTCCAAAGCCAAACAGCGCCATCGCCTGGCCGCGCTTCTTCGGCGGAAAGCTCTCCAGCAGGATCGCCTGCGACAAAGGCTGCAGCGCCCCTCCGCCCGCGCCCTGCACCACCCGCGCCAGCAGCAGCAGCCACAGCGACGGCGCTGCTCCGCACCAGAACGATGCGAAGGTAAAGACCACCACGCACGTGATCAGGAACCGCTTGCGCCCGAAGCGCAGCGCGAACCAGTTGCTCGCCGGCAGCACCACCGCGTTGGCGATCAGGTAGCTGGTCAGCACCCAGGTCGCTTCGGAGTTCGACGCCGCCATCGATCCCGCGATGTACGGCAGCGCCACCGACGCAATCGCCGTATCCAGCACTTCCATGAACGTCGCCAGCATCACGGAGATGGCGACAATCCATGGGTTCGCAGCAGGCGCGGGTGCGCCCTCGGCAGGCGCGGTTCCAGGCGGGCGCACCACTCCCGCGGCCATGGCTTGCGGCGGAGTTTCGACCAGCGTCGCCACGCTCGTCCTCCCGGCGACGCTTCAGACTAGGGAACGCGCCGGGAAAAGGCTGTGGCGGCGGTCACAGGGAAGGACAGGGTGTGCTGTCGGAAGCCCGCGCTTCCACATCCGTCGATGGGGGAAGGACTCCGTGCTGGAGTTGCACGCCGGTTGTCTTCGTCCTATTAGCAAGATAGTAACGATTTCGCCCAGGCCCGGTCGTAGCCTAATAGATGGCGTAACAGCGGACGACTCGGCGTTGGCTGGCGGAATGAGCATCGCTGCGAGCGCCTGGTGCGGAGCAGGCGATCCGCGGGGCCGGCATTGGCTGACCGCGACTTCTCGTTTACGGGCCCGGGGACCCTGCAACGCAGGATCAAATGCGAATGGGGAGAAGAGAACAATGAAAGATAGAGGCGTGAAGTTTGCCTGTCTGGTGTTGTCGATGACGTGCGCGGCCTTTCTGCAAACGGGATGCCTGAAGGTTCCGCCGGTGAAATTAGCTTGCAACGCGAGTGCCCCGTCGATTTACCCAGGCGAGGCGGAGACGGTTACGGCCACGCCGACGGACGTGACGACGAAGAAGCACTGGGACACGATTTACAACTGGAGCGGCCCCGGCGTGACCGGCAATGACGCGACCGCGACGGTGGACACGACCTCGCTGGCGCCCGGCGACTACACGGTCAAGGGCGAGATCAAGGAAGGGAAGAAGGGTCAGGAAGGCGAGACGGGCAGAAAGAAGAACCGGCAGAATGAAGTCGCGGCCTGCGAGGCGCCCTTTACCGTGAAGCCCTTCGAGCCGCCGACGGTCAGCTGCTCGGCCGATCCGGCCACGGTAACACCGGGCGGGACCTCCACCATCACGACCACGGCCAGCAGTCCGCAGAACCTGCCCCTGACGTACAGCTACTCGGCTTCGGCCGGATCCGTCAGCGGTACCAGCAGCACCGCGACGCTGTCGACCACGGGAGCGCCGTCGGGGACGATCACAGTGACCTGCAACGTGGCGGACAACAAGGGTCATAACGTCTCGGCAACGACCACGGTGGATGTGCAGGCGCCGCCTCCGCCGCCGGCTCCGAAGACCCAGACGCTCTGCACGGCGGAGTTCAGCCGCGACCAGCATCGGCCGACGCGCGTCGATAACGAAGCCAAGGCGTGCCTGGACGATGTGGCGCTGAACGCGCAGCAGAAGCCGGATGCCACGATTGTGCTGGTGGGCAACTCAGCGCCGACGCCGGCGCCGCGGACGCGCCGGGAGCGTCGCCACGAGAAGACCGCCGAGGAACTCGCGGGCCAGCGCGCGGTCAACACCAAGGATTACCTGGTGACGGAGAAGGGCATCGACGCCAGCCGCATTCAGGTGCGGACGGGCAGCGCCGGCCAGAACGAGGTGGAGGACTACCTGGTTCCGGCGGGGGCCAATTTCGACAACGACGTTCCGGGTACGACCGCGGTGGACGAGAGCCAGTACAAGGCGCAGCCGCGGAATCCGGTACACCACCATCATCATCACCACAAAGCGTCGTCTGCGCAGACGCAGCCCAGCACGAAATAACGAGTCCCTTCTCAGGGGGAACACAGGGCTGGCCGGGCTTCCGGCCAGCCCTCTGCGTTCTGGCCAAAAACACCCCACTTCTCCACACCCTCGCTCCCTGTAGACTGCTGGTAACCCCAGGTTACCAGTGGGCTCTTTTCGTCCCCACAGGGGTACGGACCGTCCCCGAACGGATGGTAGACTCGGGGCAAATTCAGCAACCTTTACAGGCGCATCTCCGCGCCCGGAATGGAGCCTTCTCGTGGCAGACGACCGTCAGCGCGCCGTGGAACTGGCGCTTTCGCAGATTGAAAAGCAATTCGGCAAGGGATCCATCATGCGCCTCGGCAGCAAAGAGGCCGTCGTCCCCATCTCTGTCATCTCCACCGGTTCCATCTCCTTCGACGCCGCCCTTGGCGTCGGCGGCGTTCCCCGCGGCCGCGTCATCGAGATCTTCGGCCCTGAGTCCTCCGGCAAGACCACCATCACTCTGCAGATCATCGCCGAGGCTCAGAAAGCCGGCGGCCTCGCCGCCTTTGTCGATGCCGAGCACGCCCTCGACCCCGCCTATGCCAAAAAGCTCGGCGTCGATATCGACAACCTCCTCATCTCCCAGCCCGACTACGGCGAGCAGGCCCTCGAAATCACTGAAGCCCTGGTCCGCTCCGGCGCCATCGACGTCCTCGTCGTCGACTCCGTTGCCGCCCTTGTTCCCAAAGCCGAACTGGATGGCGAGATGGGAGACTCTCACATGGGCCTGCAGGCCCGCCTCATGTCCCAGGCCCTCCGCAAGCTGACAGGAACCGTCTCAAAATCAAGAACTTCCCTCATCTTCATCAACCAGATCCGCGAAAAAATCGGCGTGATGTTCGGCAATCCTGAAACCACCACCGGCGGCCGCGCCCTCAAGTTTTATTCCTCCGTCCGCATCGACATCCGCCGCATCGCCGCCGTCAAAGAAGGCGACGTCGTCGTTGGCTCCCGCACCAAGGTCAAGATCGTTAAGAATAAGGTCGCCGCGCCCTTCCGCGAGGCCGAGTTTGACATCCTCTACGGCGAGGGCATCTCCCGCGAGGGCGACATTCTCGACCTGGCCGTCGCCAACAACATCGTCGAGAAGAGCGGCGCGTGGTTCAGCTTCTCCGGTGACCGCATCGGACAGGGCCGTGAAAATGTCCGCCAGTTCCTCAAGGACAATCGTGACACCTTTGCCAAAATCGATACCCAGCTCCGCCAGAAACTGAATATCGCCGCCAAACCGGCCACCCCTGAACCACCCCCGGTTCCCCCCAACGGTGCCGCCCACGCCCAGGAAGCCGTTCGCCCCGCGGCGCGGCGTCAGTAGGGAGCCAGTTTCCAGCAGCAAAGAGGGCGAACCGCTCATCGGCTCGCCCTCGCTGTTCTTGCGGTTACGGATTCGGCGGCGTCTCGTCAGCCGAAGGTCCATAAAATCCCAAAATGGGAATTCCCGGGCAGCCGCAGATACAACCCCTGTTGCCTGAGTCTATCTGCGTCCGAACAGCGAAAATCCCCGCTTCGCGCCCTCCTCGGCAATCCCAAAGCGCTTGCACATTTCTGCGTGGAGAAAGCCGCGCCCCGGCCGATACGGCTGCACCCACTCGCCATCGATCACGAATTGCGGAATCGCCCGCTTGCCCACCTTCGCGAATACTTCGTCCGCTGCGCCCGGCGTCTCCTCGATGTCGATCTCGGTGTAGGGAATGTTGTGAGTCTCCAGGAACCGCTTCGCTTCGCGGCAGTCGCGGCACCATGACGCTGAATAGACGAGAACCTGCACGAGATTCATCGTATCGCAACGCTGTTGTTTCCCGCGTGACGTATCTCACTCTCAATGTCCGTCCAGCGTGAACTCCACGTTGATGGTCGTCTCCACCTTCACCGGCGCTCCGTTCAGCAGGAACGGCCGGTACCGCGCCTGCCGGATCGCCTCCACCGCCGCGTTCACCAGCAGCGGCGGTCCGCTCACCACGCGCAGGTTTTCAATCCGTCCCTCCTGGGAGATGGTCGCAGCCACCACCACCGTCCCCTGCGTCCGCGTGGCCAGCGCAATCGCCGGATACTGCGGTTGGATGGGCACGATCAACTGCCCCTTCGCCACGCCCGCCGAGACCCGCAGCGGACCCGCCGGACGCACCCGCTGAACCACCGGTGGCGGAGTTACCGGCCCTGTCCATGGAATATTCGAAGGACCGCTCCCCTGACCGATATTCACATTCCCCCGAATCCCCACGCTCGGTGGCTGGTCGGCCGCCATCGCAATCTGCGTGGGAATGCGCCTCGGCGCCGTAATCGTGGTCACCAGCATCAGCGCACGTGCCATCGCCGTGTTCGCTGGGCTCTCCTCCACCACAGCGCGCGCCGTCGGAGGCGGAGGCGCAACCAGCCGCAAGTCGAGATACCTGCGCGGCAGCGTGTCCGGATACAGATACGGAATCGATGCCAGCGTCGCCACCAGCGCCGCTTCCAGCAATGTCGTCCCAACCGCGTACCTCCGGCTGCGCGTGCGAATCCGCCCAACTGACTCTACCAGGCTGTCTTCAAACATGGTCTCCCTCCGATCCTTGCGGAGAGAGCGAGGGAACGGCGGTGAGCAGGTTAGCTCGCCGGTGTTTGCAGCAATAGACAACAGCACCGACATCCAGGTTCCCGAAAATGCGGGAAGACCCACAGAATCGCGCATCTCAAAACTGAATTAGCATGCGAGCATGGCCCGCGACCTCACCGCCGCCGAACTGAAGTCGCTGCTCAACCTGCGCCCTCACCCGCGCGAGGGCGGATGGTTCGCGGAGACCTGGCGCTCCCAGGAGACGATCCCGCATGACGCGCTCCCTTCGCGCTACGCCGGCCCGCGCGCTGCTGGCACATCCATCTACTACCTGCTCGAGCCGCAGAATTTCTCCGAGATGCATCGCCTCGCCTCCGACGAGGTCTTCCACTTCTACCTCGGCGATCCCGTCGAGATGCTGCAGCTCGCGCCCGGCGCTCCCGGGCGCCGTCTTGTCCTCGGTCCGGACGTGGCGGCCGGCATGCTCCTCCAGACCGTTGTCTCGCAGGGCGTCTGGCAGGGCTCCCGCCTCGTCCCCGGCGGACGCTTCGCGCTGCTCGGCTGCACCGTCAGCCCCGGTTTCGACTACGCCGACTACGAATCCGGCGCACGTGCCGATCTCACCCGCGCCTGGCCGGACTGGAACAAGATGATCACCCTCCTGACCCGAAACTAGGCCCCAAACCCTCCGCCGTCGCAGCGCCGCCGCCCGCGGCCGTCCGCTGGAAATTTATTTTCGCCGTGCCCCTTGACGATCGTGTCTGCTGTTTGCTGGAATCCTCCGCAACCTACTTCTGCTCCTTCATCCTTCCGCCGGCTGCTTTCGGCAACGTCCTCTTTCAGCACTTCAGAAACCTAACGGGGAGGTTCGCTCGATGAATCCAGGAGCATTTATGGGTCTCACGAATCTCGTCGCCGTCATGGTGGCGCTCAGCGTCGCCGTCGAACGAGTCGTCGAGATCTTCAAGTCGATGTGCGGCAGCCTGCCGGTCATCCGGCTCCTCTTTACTCCCTCCGCCACGCGTTGGAAAGAGAATCTGCGCTGTGGCTGTCTCTATCTTCTTTCCGCCGCGGTCGGCGGGGTCATTGCCTGGAATACCCACATCCCGATTATCGCGGGCCGGCCCCGAGCTTCGGCTACCCTGGCTGCCTTGCTCGCCTCCGGCGGCTCGTCGTTCTGGAACCAGGCGCTGGACATCATCCAGGCAGCCAAGATTCAGAAGGAGCAGGTCGCCGTCAACCTGGTCAGGGTCGCTGCGCCCGCTGCTGTGATTGCAGGAATGCCAGTAGAGCCGTAGCTCGCTCCCGGCCTTTGCTGATCAGGTCCCCGGCACCCACGCCTGGACGATCGCCAGAGCCAGCTTCGCCATCAGCACCTCCGCGGTGTTGTCCGGCGTCCAGCTGGTGTCCTCGTTGTCGTGCGTGAACTCGGAGATGATGATCGTCCCCTGCTTCGTGAACACCGCGCCTACGTCGTTGCGCACGTGGTCCAGCGCCCCCGTTTTGTTCGCAACCGCCGACTCTCCCTCGGTCGTGTCCAGCTTTTCCAGATACCGTGGAATGCTGTTCCTGTAGAACTGCACCTTCAGCATGTGCAGTGCCGCGTTGCACAAATCCTGGTCCGAGGGAATCTTCGTTCCCGCCGGTGCGGCCGGCGCCGGTCCCAGATTGCACGTCGCGAAGCGCTCCATGATCGACCCCATCTCTCGCGCCGTCGTCTTGCCCAGCCCGAACTGCGGTTGATCCGCCGGCTGCGGACCGCTCGCCGGCTGGAACACCTTCTTGTAGAGCCATGTGTTCTTCAGCCCCAGCGCCAGCAGCTGATCGTCGATCGTCGTCAGCCCCAGGTGGTCGATCACCAGGTTTGTCGCGGTGTTGTCGCTCTGCGCGATCATCATGGTCAGCGCATCCTTCAGCGTCAGCGTCATGGGCGTGTCGAAGAACAGCAGCACCCCCGACCCCTGGACCTGGTCCTGTTTCCGCAGCGTCAGCTTGTCGTCGAAATGCACCTTGCCCGCGCGAATCTGCTCCAGCGCCGTGTACAGAATTCCCAGCTTGATGTCCGACGCCGTCGGCACCGGCTCATCCGCGTCGATCGCCACGGTCTGTCCGGTTGCCAGATCCTTCGCCCACAGCGAAACCTTGCCGTGAAATCCGGCAATCATCCCATCCAGCTTTGCGGTCAGCGCTGGATCGTTCTGGGCCGAAGCAGCGGGTACATGGAGAGCGAAGACCGACACGAAGAGCAGAAGAGCGAAGCGCGCGAATTTTGCCATGCAGCCAAATTTACCATCCGGAACGGGCGCGGCGCAGTCGTCAGTGCGCGGGAGCCGCGGCGTTTCCATACCAGCGAGCCAGGATGTCGTGCACCTGCTCGTTGCTCATGCCGTCGATCTCGAATCGCCACTTCTTCCCGTCGGTCTCAACCACTGCGTTGCCGTCAATCGCACGAATCTGATTGCGGCTGACGCTCACCGAATGCGCGTTCGACGTGTAGCTCAGTTCCGTCGCAGTCAGCTTCAGTGTTCCCTTGCTGGACATGCCGAACAGGCGCATGTGGCGTGCCGAGTAACTAACCGCCGCCGGAGCCGCGGGCTTGCGTGGCGCAGGCTGAGCTGCTGGTGGCGGAGGAGGCGCGGCCGGCGCCGGTACGGCCTTGGCTACAACCGGTTGCACCACCGGTAGCGGCGCCGGAGCTGGCTGCGGTTTTGCGCGGCGCGCGTGTGTGGCTGCAGTCTCGCGCACCTCAGGCGAAGGCTCGGCCGGAGTACTCGGCGAAGGCTTTGCGATAGGTGCAGCTGCCGTGGTCACTGGTGCCGGTGCGGGCTTCGCGGCTGGGGGGGCGGTCGCAGCGGCTGCCGCTGCCGCGGCGGCCTTCCGATGATGATGCCAGATTCCCAGGCCCGCTCCGGCAGCCAGAACCACCGCCGCTGCCGTGCTCACCAGCCATAGCGAGCGGGAGGAGAAAAAGTTCCGCTGTCCCGCCCTCGGCGCCGTTTCACCCCGGCTCCCGTTCCCGGACTGAGCCACCACGGCCTGCGTGTGTGAAACGGAATCCGCGCGGGTCATGCCCGCATACGATCCGCTTAGCCGTGCCTGCGCCGCGCTGGCCGCTACTCGCGACGATGAAGAGCTGCGCTGCAATCGGCGCAGATCGGCGCGCAGCTCCGCCGCTGACTGGTAGCGCAGCTCCCGGTCTTTCTCCAGCGCTTTGTTCAGGAGGTTTTCAAACTCCGGCGGCAACTCGTGATTCAGCGAGATCGCCGCTGCCGGAACGTAATTCAGCAGCTTGTCGAAGACCACTGCGGATGTGGTTCCACCGAAGGGGTGCTTCCCCGTGGCCATCTCGTACATCACCACGCCCAGCGAGAAAACATCGCTGCGAGCGTCCAGCTCTTCGCCCCGCGCCTGTTCCGGCGACATATACGCGATCGTTCCCAGCGTCGTCCCTGGGCTGGTGAGCATATCGCGGGCCGTCACCCCGGCGTCGGTGGAATCTGTGGAGCCGGCTTCCTGGAACCGCGCCAGGCCGAAGTCCAGGATCTTCGCCTGGCCGGAGCCGGTCACGAAAATGTTGGCAGGCTTCAGATCGCGGTGCAGAATGCCCTTTCTATGCGCGGCGTCCACCGCATCGGAGAGCTGCACTCCCAGCTCGATCAGCCGGGGAATCGGCATCGCCTGCCCAACATACAGCCGATCGAGGCTCTGCCCATCCAGCAGCTCCATCACCAGGAACGGCTGGCTCTCCGACTCGTTGATTTCATAAATGGTGCAGATGCCCGGGTGATTCAGCGCCGATGCGGTCCGCGCCTCGCGCCAGAATCGTTCGAGCGTGGCGGATTCGCCCGCGTGGTTGCCGGCGATCAGCTTCAGCGCCACGTGGCGCCCCAGCTTCAGATCTTCGGCTTCATACACCACGCCCATGCCGCCTGCCCCGAGGCGGCGAACAATTCTGTAATGTCCTAATGTTGATCCTGGTTGCGGTTGATCCACGTTCAACACTATGCAGTGTGGCGGACGAAGTGCGCAAGGTATTGTGAAGTAGGGAAACATCCGGGGAGACGACGCGAATGACGCTGAGGCGGTGGGGCTGGTTGCTGGCGCTGGCAATCTTTTTCTGCGGGCTGGCCTGCGCCCAGCAAATCGCCATCACCGTCGACGATCTGCCCGTTTCCGGCAATCTTCCTCACGGCCAGTCCCGCATCGAGATCGCCCACCAGATGATTCGCGCGCTCCACGCCGCGCACGTCCCGCCTGCATATGGCTTCGTCAACGGCCAGCGTGTGCAGGATCAGCCCAGCACCATCGCTATCCTCGGTGCCTGGCGAGCCGCCGGCAACCCTCTCGGCAATCACACCTGGTCTCACAGCAACTACGACCACGAAACTCTCCAGCAGTTCGAGCAGGATATTCAGAAGAACGAGCCCCTCCTCAAACTCCAGATGGACAACCAGGACTGGCACTGGTTCCGCTTTCCTTATCTCGCCGAGGGCGACAACGTCGCCAAACAAATGGGCATCCGCGCGTTTCTCGCCCAGCGCGGTTACAAAATCGCAGGCGTCACGCTGAACTTCGATGATTACGCCTGGAACGACCCCTACGCCCGCTGCATCGCAAAAGGTGATACCCGCGCCATCGGCTGGCTCGAAGCCAGTTATATGGATGCCGCCCGCGACGGCCTGCGCGTCGATCGCTCCATGGCCCACCAGCTCTACGGCCGCGATCTCCGCTACGTCCTGCTTCTCCACATTGGCGCGTTTGACGCGCGCATGCTGCCGCGCCTTCTGCGCTTCTACCGTGAGCAGGGCTTCATCTTCATCACGCTTGAGCAGGCCGAGCAGGATCCCTTCTACAAATATGACGTTGACCCCAGGCTGCTCCCCGGTCCGGATTCTCTCAAAGCCGCCATGCAGGCAAAGAATCTGCCCCTCCCGAAGCGCACGGATTTTCTGCCCAGGCTCAACGCCCTCTGCCGCTGACTTTCGCCGGGTCCACGGCGTATCCTGCTGGACAGAGAGGTTCGCCCATGGCGGAATTCACCCTGCTCGTGAACGGCGCCCGCTATCCTGTGCAGGCCGCGCCTGAGGAACCCCTGCTGACCGTCCTTCGCAACCGCCTCCAGCTCACCGGCACGAAATTCGGCTGCGGCGAAGGCCAGTGCGGTGCCTGCACCGTGTTGCTCTCCGGACAGGTCACGCGATCCTGCATCACCACTGTCTCTTCCGCTGCTGGCGGAGAAATCACCACCATCGAAGGCCTCGAGCGTCACGGCCGGCTCAGCCCGGTGCAGCAGGCGTTCCTTGAGGAAGGCGCTTTCCAGTGCGCCTACTGCACAGCCGGCATGATCCTCGCTGCAACCTCGCTTCTCCTGGATCACCCCCATCCCACCGACGAGCAGATCCTCACGGCGATGGACGGCAATATCTGCCGCTGCGGCACCTATCCGCGCATTCTCGCCGCCATCCATCGCGCTTCCTCCCTCATCGCGCAGAAGGAGCTGGACCATGCCCGTGGATGAGCTTGCCCTCCACCAGGTCAGTGAGAGGCTCCGCTGGTTCACCCTGGATCGTCGCGACTTCCTCAGGCTCTGTGGCGGCGGTCTCCTTGTCTGCCTCGCCGGCGATGCCGCCGCGCAGGAGTCCGGCCACGGCTGGGGCGAGCATCCGCTGCCCCAGCAGATCAGCGCGTGGCTCGCCATAGACGCAAACAGCCAGGTCACCGTCTTCACCGGCAAAGTCGAATGCGGCCAGAACATTCGCACCTCGCTCGCGCAATCCGTCGCCGAAGAGCTGCGTGTCCCTTTCGACTCCATCGCCATGGTCATGGGCGACACCGACCTCGTCCCCTGGGACGCCGGCACCTTCGGCAGCCGCACCACGCCAACCATGGGCCCGCAGCTCCGCGCCATGGCCGCGGCCGCGCGCGGGCTACTGATCGAGACCGCTGCCCGCCGCTGGAACACCGACGCCGCCAACCTCATCGCCGCCGCGGGCAAAGTCACCAATCCCGGCTCCGGTCTCTCGCTCTCCTATGGCGAAGTCACTCGCGGCGAAAAACTCACGCAAACCGTCAGTGGTGACCCTCCGCTCACTCCCGCTGCGCAATGGAAAATCGCCGGCGCGCCCGTCCCCAAAGTCAACGGCCGTGACTTCGTCACCGGCAGGCACCAATATCCGTCCGACATCGCCCGCCCGGGCATGCTCTACGGCAAAGTCCTGCGCCCCTCCGGCTTCCATGCGACTCTCACCTCGCTCGACACCTCTGCCGCCGAAAAAATCCCCGGCGCTCAAATTGTCCACGACGGCGACTTCATCGGCGTCGTTGGCCCCGACGAATTCGCCGCAGAGCAGGCGCTCACCGCCATTGCCGCCAAATGGACCGTCCCGCCGCAGATTTCTAACCAGGATCTCTTCACTTTTCTTCAGAAGAACGCCGAGCCGGGCGATGCAGCCGCGATTGCAGCCGTCGACCAGGCCATCGCTGCAAGCGACCTCACCCTCACCCGGCAGTACACCGTCCAGTACATCGCTCACGCTCCGCTGGAGCCGCGCGCCGCGGTTGCTGAGTGGTCCGGCGGCAGGCTTACTGTCTGGACCGGCACACAGCGCCCCTTCGGCGTCCGCGAAGAGCTGGCCCGCGCCTTCCGCATTCCCGAGTCGCAGGTTCGCGTCCTCATGCCCGACATGGGCAGCGCCTACGGAGGCAAGCACAGCGGTGAGTGTGCTGTCGAAGCGGCTCGCCTCGCCAAGGCCGCCGGCAAGGCCGTCCGTCTTGTCTGGACCCGTGAGGAAGAATTCACATGGGCCTACTTCCGTCCCGCCGGTGTCATGGAAATTCGCAGCGGCGTGCGCCGTGACGGTACCCTGCTCGCCTGGGCCCAGCACAATATCAATTCCGGACCCTCCGGTATCGAGACGCCCTACAACGTTGCCTCGAAACTCGGCCAGTTTCATGAGGTTTCCGACCCTCCGCTGCGTCAGGGCTCCTACCGCGCCCTCGCCGCTACCGCCAACCACTTCGCTCGCGAAACCCACATGGACGAGCTGGCCCACCAGCTCAACATGGATCCCCTGGAGTTTCGTCTGAAGAATCTCACCGACCCGCGTCTCCGTGCCGTTTTTGAGGCTGCCGCGCAGCAATTCGGTTGGGGCAAAACGTCTCCCACGCCGCAGCGTGGGGTCGGCATCGCCGGCGGCACGGAAAAAGGCGGCTACGTCGCCGCCTGCGCGGAAGTCGAAATCGGCTCGGACCAAAGGGTCCACGTACGCCGCGTTGTCCAGGCCTGGGAGTCCGGCGCCATCGTCAACCCCGACGGTCTGCGCAACCAGAACATGGGTGCCATCGTGCAGGGCCTTGGCGGCGCGCTCTTCGAGCAGGTCCGCTTCGCCAACGGCCGGATTCTCAACCCCGACTTCGGCGACTACCGTGTCCCGCGCTTCCGCGACACTCCGCTGGTCGAAGTGATTCTGCTCGATCGTAAGGACCTGCCCTCCGCGGGTGCCGGAGAGACCGGCATTGTCGCTGTCGCACCGGCCATCGGCAACGCGATCTTCGCCGCAACCGGCACGCGTCCGCGCAGCATGCCCGTGGCGGCCGCGCCTCCCATCGCCGGTTAATGCAAATCGTTCTCACCGCGAGCCGGAGTCATCCGCGCTCCAGCCTCCGCGTCACCCCTTGCGGCTGTACAATAATCCAAGCGCAAGCCCCACACGCAAATGCCTGTCGGTCAGCCGAATTTCGGCTTTCCGGCGGGTTTTGGGACCGCGCCCCGAGACGTTGACCCCTATGATGCTTCGCGTTCCGTCGCTCCCTGCCATACTGGCCGCCGGTCTGGCTCTGACCGTTCTTCCCGCCGTCGCTCAGAACGATCCTCTCGCCGCTGACGCGGCACAGAGCACGCCTTACTCCGGCACCGTCGTGGAGGCGATCGTCGCCCGCGTCAACGACCAGGTCATCAGCATGTCCGACTACGAGCGTGCCGAACAGCAACTGGAGCAGGAAGCCCAGCAGCAGAACTGGTCCCAGCAGGAGCTCTACCAGCAGCGCCACGATCTCCTCCGTTCCCTCATCGACCGTCAGCTCCTCCTCTCCAAAGGCAAGGAGCTGGGCATCAACGCCGATACTGAAGTTATCCGGCGCCTCGATGAGATGCGCAAGGAGTACCACCTCGACAGCATGGATGCCCTGCAGAAAGCCGCCGAGGCTCAGGGCGTTTCCTGGGAAGACCTCAAGGAGCAGATCCGCGAAAACGTCATCACCTCCGACGTCATCAGCCAGGAAGTAGCCCCGCACATTGAGGTCACACCCTCCGAGACGCGCGACTACTACAACACCCATAAGGACGAATTCGAGCGTCCCGAGGAAGTCCATCTCAGCGAGATCCTCATCCCCACCCCCAACGATGAAGACGCGGCCCAGGTGGCCCAGGCGGAGAAGCAGGCCGACAACATCGAAGACCGCCTTAAGGCCGGCGCCGATTTCGCCACTCTGGCCAAGGCCGACTCAGGCGGCCCCACCGCCGCTCAGGGCGGCGATCTCGGCGACTATAAGCGCGGCGTGCTCCCCAAAGTCATGGAAGACGCTACCTTCGACCTCAAGCCCGGCCAGTGGACCGCGCCCATCCGCACCAAGCAGGGCTGGCTGATCCTTGACGTGACCCAGCACCAGGACGCTGGCGAGGAGCCCTACACTCAGGTCCAGAATCAGATCCAGGAAACCGTCGGCATGGCCAAGATGCAGCCGGCTCTGCGCGACTATCTCGCCCAGCTTCGCAATGAGGCGTACATCGAAATCGCGCCCGGCTACGTCGATGCTGGCGCCACTGGCCACGAGCAGAAGTTCATCCAGGCCGCTTTCGTACCCCCGCAGCCGAAGCACAAGAAGCACGAAACGCGCTCTCGCTTCCGCCAGAAACCCCCACGTCGCCAGAAAACTCAGGCGGCGGGCGGCGGCGTTCCTGCCGGCGTGCCCACCCTCGACAGGGTGAACGAGCAGAGCAGCGGGACGGCAGTCGCCGGCAGCCGGACGCAGAAGCCTGGCAAGAAGGAGAAGATTCGTTTCGGCCAGGCGCCGCGCGAGACCCTTCCCGCTGCCGACACGCGCATGGTCAACGCCGGCGCCGGAGTCACCGGCTCGCAGGTGGCCACAAATCAGACCAACAGCGGAGTTACCCTCACCAACGCCAACGGCGATGTCATCGATAACACTGCGCCCGCGCCTAAGAAGAACAAGGTCCGCTTCCAGGATCAGGGGCGCACCGCCAAATCAAAGCGCGTGAACGCCAAAAAACACCAGAAGTTCGTTCCGCCCACCGAAACCCCCGCGGAAGTCGCCCAGGATAAGCGCCAGGATGCGGCTTACGGTCTGAATGGCGACACCTCGAAGCACAAGAAGGCGAAGCCGTCGAAAAAGGGTCCCAAGCGCCGCCTCTCCGATGAGGAAAAGAAGAAGGAGCAGCAGCAGAACGGTACTCCCACCGCTCCCGCCGCAGCCGCAACCCCTTCCACCCAGGGAACCGCACCGCAGTCCTGAGCCGGCCATGAAAGAGCCAATGGTTGCCGATCTGGCTGGCCGCGAAAACCAGAGCATCACCGGGTATTTCGTGGCCGGCTCCAAACAGGTCCGCGCTAAGAAGGACGGCACGCGCTACTTCGCCATCGCCCTCGGCGACCGCAGCGGCAATATCGAAGCCCGTATCTGGGACGCCGCCGATGCCGGCGACTTCGAGCCAGGCGAAGTCGTCAAGATCCGTGGCCAGGTCTGCCGCTATAACGAGAAGCTTCAGATCAACGTCGACAAGATCCGCCGCGCCGCCGCCAGCGAGTACCAGCTCGCCGACTTCGTCCCCCAATCCGGGCGCGACCTCGACCAGATGTGGACCGAGCTCGAAGCCTGGGTCGCCGGCTTCACCGATCCCCACCTCCAGGCGCTGCTCCAGGCCTTCCTCCAGGATCCGGACATCGCCGCAGCGCTGCGCCAGGCGCCTGCCGCCAAGGGCATGCATCACGCCTGGATCGGCGGTCTGCTCGAGCACATTCTCTCCCTCCTCGGCATTTCCGATCTCGCCGCGCGGCATTATCCCCACATCGATCGTGATCTGCTCCTCACCGGTGTTGTCCTCCACGACATCGGCAAGCTCCGCGAGCTCCGCTGGGGCACCAGTTTCGACTACACTCTCGAAGGCCAGCTCCTCGGCCACATCACCATCGGCCTTGGCATGATCGAGGCAAAAATCGCCGCCCTCCCCGATTTCCCACCCGCCAAACGCGTCCTCGTCGAGCACCTCGTCCTCAGCCATCACGGCAAATACGAATTCGGCTCGCCCAAGCTCCCCATGATCCCTGAGGCCATCCTGCTGCACTACCTCGACGATCTCGACGCCAAGATGCAGACCGTCCAAATGGAGTTCGCCCGCAGCGAAGCCTCCGGCCGTTCCCCCGCGGATTTCACCGACTGGGTCCGCTCCCTCGAGCGCCCTCTGCTCAACACCCAGGCTTACCTGCGCAGCGAGGAGTCCAGAGTTCCGGAACCAGACTCGTCTCGCCGCGACGAAATCGAGGCGCACAAAAATCATGCCCTGCCTTTTGAAGACTGAGCCCGAGGCTTACTCCATCGACGATCTCGCCCGCGACGGTGAAACCGTGTGGGATGGCGTCACCAATCCCCAGGCCGTGAAGGTCCTGGCCAGCCTGCAGCGCGGCGAAATGCTGGTTATCTACCACACCGGCTCCGAGCGCCGCGCCGTCGGTCTCGCCAAAGTCCTTTCTGTCGATGCTGCCGACCCAAAGCAGCCCCTCGTCCGCATCCGCTTCGTCCGCAGCCTCAAAACCCCTCGCGCCCTCGACGCCATCAAGGCCAACAGCCAGTTTGCCTCTTCGCCGCTCGTCAAACAGGGCCGTCTCTCCGTCGTCCCGCTCAGCGAGGCGCAATACGCCTGGTTCGCGACCGGCTGATTTCAAATATCATCTAAAATCGAAACGGGTTACTGACCTTATGCTGCGTTTTTCCACCGCCGGCGAATCGCACGGGGAGAGCCTCATCGCTCTGCTCTCCGGCCTGCCTGCCGGTGTCCCCATCGACGAGACCTTCGTCAATCGCGAGCTTTGGCGTCGCCAGCAGGGCTACGGCCGCGGCGGCCGCATGCGCATCGAAACCGACACCGCGCACCTCCTCAGCGGCGTGCGCCACGGCAAAACCATCGCTTCGCCCATCGCCATCGCCATCGAGAACCGCGACTGGAAGAACTGGACCGAGGCCCTCCCCGTCGCTGCCGGCGACCCCGCGAAACATAAGGCGGTCGCCTCGCCGCGTCCCGGCCACGCTGACCTTGCCGGAGCCCTCAAATTTGATTTTCCTGATGCTCGCTACGTCCTCGAGCGTGCCTCCGCCCGCGAATCCACGGCCCGCGTCGCCGCCGGAGCTGTGGCCAAACAGCTTCTGCTCGAGCTGGGCATCGACGTTGCCAGCCACGTCATCCGCGTGGGCCGTGCCGAGCTGGAACGCGATGCTTCCTGGGACGAAATCGCCGCCCTCCGCGCCAAAGACGAAGTTCTCCTCAACTGCGTCGACCCGGAAGCAGAAATCAAAATGAAAGCCGAAGTCGACGCCGTTCTCCGCACTGGCGACACCGTTGGCGGCGTCTTTGAAGTGGTCGTCCACAACGTTCCTCCCGGCCTCGGAACCTGCGCCAACTGGGACGAGCGCCTCGATGGCATCCTCGCTCAGGCTGTCATGTCGCTCCAGGCCGTCAAAGCCGTCGAGATCGGCCGCGGCGTCACCGCTGCCGAATCCTTCGGCTCCGAAGTTCACGACGCCATCGGCTACGCCGCCGAGGTGAAGAATGGCGGCCACACCCGCTTCACCCGCGAGCACAACAACGCCGGAGGCCTCGAAGGCGGCATCTCCAATGGAGAGGATGTCGTCGTGCGCGGCTACCTCAAGCCCATCTCCACCCTTCGCCGTCCGCTGCAGTCCGTTCGCTTCGACACGCGCGAGGAAACCAAAGCCGCCTACGAGCGCAGCGATGTCTGCGTGGTCCCCGCCGCCGGAGTTGCCGCGGAATCTATGGTCGCGCTCGCTGTCGCCCGCGTTGCTCTCGACAAGTTTGGCGGCGACTCGCTGAAGGAATTCAAACGTAACTTTGACGGTTACGTCGACCAAATCAGGAGGTACTAGCCGCCACTGGCTGCCCGCTACCGGCTACTGTCTTGTTCTTGCCATGATTCGCGCCATCGTCACATATCCGGACCCCATCCTGCAGCGCCCCACCGAGCCCGTCGCCGAGTTCAACGACGAACTGCGCGCGCTCGCCGCCGACATGTTCGAGTCCATGTACAAAGCTGTCGGCATCGGCCTCGCCGCGCCCCAGATCGGCGTCGGCAAGCGCATCACCGTCATCGACATCAGCAATCAGCAGAAGCCCGAGGACAAAATCGTCCTCGTCAATCCGCAGATCGTGCACAGAGAAGGGAAGCAGGTCGAGGAAGAAGGCTGCCTCAGCCTCCCCGACATTCGCGACAAAGTCGCGCGCGCCGCCAAAGTCCGCGTCCGCGCCCAGGATCTCGACGGCAAGCCCATCGAGCTCGAAGGCTCCGAGCTGCTCGCCCGCGCCTTCCAGCACGAAATCGACCATCTCGACGGCATCCTTTTCCCTTGGCGCCTCAGCGCCCTCAAGCGCGACCTCATCCTCCGCAAAATTCGCAAGCTGCAAAAAACCGGCGAGTGGAAATGAAGCTCGTCTTCTGCGGTACGCCTGCCTTTGCGGTGCCCACGCTCAGGCTGGCTCTCCGCGCCGGCCACGATGTCGCTCTCGTCGTCACTCAGCCTGACCGTCCCGTCGGCCGCAGCCGCCAGCTCACCGCGCCCCCGGTCAAAGTCGCCGCCCTCGAATCCAGCCTGCGCGTCGTCCAGCCCGAAAAAATCCGCAGTAATCCCGACCTGCGTGCCGAGCTTGAATCCATCCGCCCCGATGCCGTCCTCGTCGTCGCCTACGGACGCATCATCCCACCCTGGATGCTTACCCTCCCTCGCCTCGGCAACATCAACCTGCATGCCTCGCTGCTGCCGAAGTATCGCGGCGCCGCTCCCATCCAGTGGGCCGTCGCCAACGGCGAGCACTCCACCGGCGCCACCACCATGCGCCTCGACGAGGGCCTCGACACCGGCGACATCCTCCTCCAGCGCGAGTTGCCCCTCGCGCCCTACATGCTCGCCAACGACGTCTTCCCGCTCCTCTCCGAAATGGGGGCGGACCTCATGATGCAGACCCTCGCCGGCCTCGACGCCGGCAGCATCGCGCCGCGTCCCCAGGACCACGCCGGGGCCACGCTCGCCCCGCTCCTCACCCGCGACGACGGCCGCATGGATTTCACCCGCCCCGCTATGACCCTCTACAACCGCTGGCGCGGCTTCCATCCGTGGCCCGGCGCGTGGACCACCCTCCACGGCAGCAAGCTCACCGTGCATCGCCTCCTGCCCACCGAGGTGGCCGGCGCTCGTTCCGCCGAGCCAGGAACCCTGCTGATCGAGCAGGGCACCATCTTCGCCGCTTGTGCCGATCGCACCTGGATCGAACTCGTTGAGCTTCAGCTCGAAGGCCGGCGCCGCATGTCCGCCGGAGAATTTCTCCACGGCCACGCCATCCCCTCCGGCACGCGCCTCGGGGATTAGCTTTCCATGATCGCCCCCGCGCGGCAAATTTCGTACCGCATCCTGCTGCAAATCGCCGCCACGGACGCCCACAGTGACGAGCTGCTCCGCTCCCGCGAAGTCGACGCGCTCTCCCCCCAGGACCGCAACCTCACCACCACTCTCGTCCTTGGCACTTTGCGCTGGCAGCTCGCTCTTGACGCGCGTATCCGCCCGCTCCTTGCGCGGCCCAATGCCAAACTTAGCCCGGAAGCAGCCACGGCTCTGCGCCTCGGCGCGTTTCAATTACTACATCTCGACCGCATCCCCGCCCACGCCGCCATCAATGACAGCGTCGAGCTGGTCAAAGCTTCGAGTGAGAAGAACGCCGCCGGCATGGTCAACGCCGTCCTCCGAAAAATCGCTGCGCAGCCCCGCCCCGTTCTTCCGGAGCGCTTTAGTTTCCCCCAGGAGGTCGCCGCCGCTCTGGCTCATCCTGTGTGGATGGTCGAACGCTGGGCCGCCCGCTATGGCCTGGCCGCCGCCGAAGCCATCGGCCGCTGGAATCAGGAGCCCGCCGCCGTCACCGTCCGTCTCAGCGATGCCGCCTCGCCAACCGCAGATCTCCAGCTTGAGCCTGGAGCATTCCTCGCCAACGCGCGTCGCGTCCTCCAGGGAAATGTCGCCCGCCATCCCGCGCTGCGCGTCCAGGACGAAGCCTCGCAGCTCGTCGCCGAAATCGCCGCCACCGCTGTTTCCGGCGCCGCCAATGTCCTCGACACCTGCGCTGCTCCCGGCGGCAAAACCGCCATCCTCGCCGAACGTCTCCCGGCAGCGCAGATCACCGCCGTCGATGTCAGCCGCAAACGTCTTGACGCCATGAAGTCCCTGCTCGCCCGGTCTCTCCCCGACGTCGCTGGCCAGACTCGCCTCCATTTTCAGGTCGCCGATGCGACCCGCCTCAGCCTCAAATCCAGCTACGATCTCATCCTCTGCGACGTTCCATGCAGCGGCACCGGAACCATCGCCCGCAATCCCGAGATTCGCTTCCGCGTCGATCCAGCCGATCTCCCCCGTCAGCAGGCGCGCCAGCTCGCCATCCTCAAATCCTCGCTCGCCGCGCTCGCGCCCTCAGGACGCCTCGTTTACTCCACCTGCTCGCTCGAGCCCGAAGAGAACGAATCCGTCATCGCCGCAGTCCTCCGCGAACTCCCGCAGTTCCGCGTCGTTCCCGTCACGCCGCTTCTCGACCGCCTCACCGCTGCAGGCATTCTTACGCCGCGGGGCAGGGAACTGCTCCGCACCGCCGCCAATGGCGATTTCCTCCGCACCCTTCCGGGCGTGCATCCCTGTGATGGATTTTTCGCTGCGATTCTGGAGCGTGCTTAGCACGCCAGTTGCTGTCGCGTCAGCCGCAGCCCGTCCAGCCGCCCCAGCAGCGTCAGCGCCACGCGCTCCGGCTGGAACAGGTTCTCGGCCATCGCCATCACCTGTTCCTCCGTCACGCTCTCCACGCGGTCCAGAATCTCGTCCAGCCCAAAGAACCGCTCGAAGTACAACTGCTGCCGCGCCAGGTTCGACATACGCGACATCGAGCTCTCCAGCGACAGCAGCAGGTTCCCCTTCAGCTGATCTTTCGCCCGCCGCAACTCATCGGCCTGCAGCGGCTCCGTCTTCAGCCGCCGGAACTCGTCCATGATCAGCTCGATCACCTGCACCGCCCGGTCCGCCGACGTCCCCGCATACACACACAGCGAACCCGTATCCCGATACGGATTCAGATCGCTGTAAATCGCATACACCAGCCCGCGCTCCTCGCGCACTGTCTGGAAGAGTCGCGAGCTCATGCCGCCGCCCAGGATCGTATTCAGCAGCAGCGTCGTGTAGCGCGACTCATCCGCTACCGGCGGAGCCGGGACGCCCAGGCAAAGCTGCACCTGCTCCAGCGACTTCTTGTTTCGGAGATGAATCCGCGGCGTTACCACCGGCGCTTCCGTATCGCTGGCCACCCTGCCCGGCCCCAGCGACCCAAAATTGCGCGCCACCAGTTCCACAAAGCTGTCGTGCTCCAGATTCCCGGCCGCCGAGAACACCATATTCCCGGCCAGAAACCGCTGCTCGAAGAACCGAACCAGGGTGTTCTGCTCGAAGCTCCGCACCGTCTCCCGCGTCCCCAGGATCGGCTTCCCCAGCGGATGCCCCTTCCAGAAATTCTGCGTGAAGATCTCGTGCACCAGGGTGTCCGGGTTGTCCTCGTCCATCTTGATTTCTTCGAGAATCACGCCCCGCTCCCGCGCGATCTCCTCGCTGGCGAAGACCGGATTCAGCACCAGGTCCGACAGCACATCCAGCGCCGTCGGCACGTGCTCGTCCAGCACCTTCATGTTGAAGCAGACCGTCTCCTTGCCCGTGAATGCATCCAGGTTTCCCCCGATTGCATCCACTTCGCGCGCAATCCGCTGCGCCGACCGCGACCGGGTTCCCTTGAACACCATGTGCTCGACAAAATGCGAGATCCCGTTCAGCTCCGGCACCTCGTGGCGCGACCCCGCGCGCATCCACACCCCCATCGCTACCGACCGCACGTGTTCCATCCGCTCCGTCAGCGCGATGAGACCGCTGGGCAGAACAGTTCGACGGATATTGCGTTCGCTGTTCATGACGTTCTGGGAGGTCCTGGCTGGGCCTGCTGGGTTTTAGATGCGCTATGCTCGGACTTGTACGATGAATGCCGGCGAAAATCCGACTGTTACCATCTTAGACGCTGCCCGCCCGGCTTGCGCTAAGCCTCTTTTTGGCCTTCAGAATCAAGAGCTTACCGTCCAGCTTCAGGACTTTTCACTCGCCCCGTGGCGAATTCGCCAACTCGAATCGGCCCTCTACCGCCAGCGCATCGAAACCCTCGACAGCCTTACCACCTGGCCCAAACACCTCCGCCAGAGCCTCGCTTCTGCCGGTTTTTGCGTCGGCCTGCCCCGCATCGTCGAAACCTTTCGCTCCGTCGACGGTACCGAGCGCTACCTCATCGCCGGTGCCGATGGCCAGACCGTCGAAACCGTCTGGATGCCCGAAGGCGACGGCGCCGAAACCAGCGACGACTCCGCACCCGGGGACTCCAACCCCCCCGACGTGCCGGAGTCCCGCCCCTGGTCCCGCGCCACCATCTGCGTCTCCAGCCAGATCGGCTGTGCCGTCAACTGTCGGTTCTGCCTCACGGCGAAGCTCGGCATCATCCGCAATCTCTCAGCCGGAGAAATTGCTGGCCAGGTCGCCGCGGTTCTCAATCGCCACGCTGCCGAGCCCGGCGCCGATCGCCTCAATCTCGTCTTCATGGGCATGGGCGAGCCGTTCCTCAACTACGACGCCTTCATGGCCGCCGTCCGCCTGCTCGCCGGCCCCATGGGCATCCCCGAGTCGCGCATGACCGTCTCCACCTCCGGTATCGTTCCCGGCATCCTCCGCTTCGCTCAGGAGTCTCTCCGTCCCCGCCTCGCCATCTCCCTCAACGCTCCCAACGAGGCCATCCGCGAAGCAGTCATGCCCATTACCCGCAAATGGAGCATCGCCGACGTCCTCGCCGCCGTCCGCCAGGTCCCGCTCCGCCCCCGCGAGCGCATCACCTTCGAATACGTTCTGCTCGGCGGTGTCAACGACCAGCTCTCGCACGCCGACGAGGTCGTGCGCCTCATCCGCCGCGCCAATTTCCCCGCCAAAGTCAATCTGATCGCCTGGAATCCAGGCCCTGGCGTACCCTTTGCCACGCCCTCTGAATCCGCCGTCGCCGCCTTCCAGCAGCGCCTCCGCGACCGTGGCGTTCCCGCCTTCATCCGCAAACCTCGTGGACGCGACATTTACGCCGCCTGCGGCCAGTTGAAGAAGACCGGAACCGAAATTTAGCTGCGCGCGGGCGCCGTCGCCCCAACTCGGACCGGCAGCTCCAGCAGCGCCTGCGTCACTCGATCCGTCGCGTGCCGCACCACGTCGCCCTCTTCGACAAAATCTCCCGCCACGCACCGGATGCCCATCGCCTCGATGCATTCCACGTCTGCAATCGTGGCTTCCGCACCCTCCGCCGCGTACCGCTCCCGCAGCGTCTCCGAAATCGGAGCGGTGTTCACCAGCGCGTAGTCGAAAATCGGCCGCCCCGCATGCTCGTAAATCCGCTCGATGTGCTGCGACGCCGTCAGGTGCAGGCTCTCGTTGGCTTGGGTCATCAGGTTGCAGACGAACACCCGCGTCCCCCGCGCCGACCCCAGTGCCTCCGGAATCCCTTTCACCAGCAGATTCGTCACGATGCTGGTGTAGAGCGACCCGGGCCCCATCGTGATCAGGTCCGCCCGCGCGATCGCCTCCAGCGTCTCCTGGGGAGGCGGTGGATCCGGCGGCTCCAGCGTCAGCTCCACAATCCGTTGCCGGCTGGCTGTGATCTTGGTCTCGCCGCGCACCACGGACCCATCCTCCATCCGTGCCGCCAGCGTTACATCCCGCTGCGTTGCCGGCAGAATATGCCCGCGCGTCGCCAGAATCTCCGCCGAGAGTTTGATCGCCAGCGCAAAATCTCCCGTCATCTCCGTCAACGCGGCGATAAACAGGTTCCCGAAGTTATGTCCGACCAGTTCGCCCCCGCTCCCAAAGCGGTGCCGGAAGAGCTGCGCCAGCAGTCCCTCATCCTCTGAAAGCGCCACCATGCAGTTGCGCAGGTCGCCCGGCGGCAGCATGTTGAAGTCGCGCCGCAGCCGCCCGCTCGAGCCGCCGTCGTCGGTTACCGTTACCACCGCGGTCAGGTCCGCGATCAGCGGCGCGTGCGCCGGAACTTCCAGCAGCCCGCCTCCGTGCGGCACCCGATGCTTCAGGCCGCGCAGCAGGGTAGACAGCCCCGTTCCGCCGCCGATTGCGACCACGCGCAGGCCAGGAGGTGTTGTGAATTGCGCCCGGGAAACGCTCACTGGATCCGCACGACCGGTCACGGTAAGAGTCTAAACCCGGGCCCTCAGGCTTTCCGGACTAGGTTTCGGGGTACAGCAGTTCTGTGAATCGCGGATCGTCCGCCATGTCGATAAAGTCCGGATCGCTGCGCGCCTGAATGCGGTTCGCCGGATTCAGCTCGATCGCTCGCGACAGGTGGCCCAGAGCCTCCTCCGCCTGTCCGGTAATGCTGCTCAGCAGGGCCATGCCGTAATGCGCGAAATCCGCCTCCGGCGTATTCGCCAGGATCGCCTCGAACTGGTCCCGCGCCTCCTCGAAGTCGCCGTTGTTCAGCAGCGAAACCGCATAGTCGTAGTGCTCCGCGGGCGTGCTGAAGCTCAGCGATGCCTTTGCGCCATTGCGTTCGCACACGGCTAGGTAAATGCGCACCCGCTCCGCAATTTCCGGCGGAGCGTCGCGTGCAATTTTCTCCAGCGCCGCCCTCGCCTTGTCGAACTTGTTCTGCTGCATCAGCTCCAGCGCGCTCTGGTAATCGTCCAGCACCCGCTGGTTCGGATCGCTGCCTCCGGAACGAGGCTTCGCTGCCCCGGGCCGCGCGGCGCGCCGGGGCGTGGGAGTTTCTCGGGTCTGCTGCATTCGGGCCATATTCCTCGTCTGCGTCCCAACGCCGCCGTTCCTGGCGCGGCGTTTTGCTCGAACCCTCTCGATCAACGTTTTATACGCACAATGCCCCACCGCGTCAAATCATTACATTTTCTCACTCCGCTCTCTGCATTTGCTCACACCCCCGCCGCGTGATGACAATAGATGCGGGACTTTCCATGCTGCGTGCGACGGCTCGATCTGCGGCGACCCTCCTTCTGCTGGCGCTCTCCTGCGCCTGCTCCGTCGCCTCGGGTCAGCTTCACGATCAGCCCGCTCCTCCCCCCGGACCCGCCCCCTCCCTCCGCATCCCCGTTGCTCCCCTCGGCTACGAATCGCCCAACGCCTTCTATCTCACCGCGCGTCTCTCCTCCGCGTCACTCGGTTTCTTTGACCAGAATCGCCTCCTCTTCACGTTCCGCATCGGTGGCCTGCTCCCCCGTTTGCCCAGCGATCGCAGCGACGATGACGACCAGGAGATTCGCGCTGTCGTCCTCGACCTCCGCACCGGCAAGGTCCTCGCTCAGACCCAGTGGCGCATGCACGACCGCGGTCAATACCTTTGGCCCTTCATCGACGGCCAGTTCCTTCTGCGCATCCGCGACTCGCTCTTCACCCTCGGGCCCTCCCTCGAACTCCATCCCTGGATGACCTCCTCCACTCAGCTCCGCGCCGTTGAGCTCTCGCCCGACCGTGCCACCATCGCCATCGAAACCTCCGCACCCCCGCAGCCCCATACCGGCCCCACCCTCGGAGACGCCCCTGTTTCTGAAGATCAAGCTGTCCACGTCTCCATCCTTGCCTCCGCGTCTCCCGCCCACCTCCTCGCCGTCTCTCAGGCGGAGCAGGCCGTTCTCGTTCCCCTTACCTCCCACGGCCTTCTCGACGCCACCCAGGACAAGCTAATCGGCCTCTGGGACATCCACGACGTCCCCTTCCGCGGCAGTCCGCGTTTCCTCGGCAATGTCCGCTCCACCTGCCATCCCACAGTGCAGCCGCTCAGCGCCACCGTCGCCCTCGTCAGCGCCTGCGCCCCGGATCTCGATCTCCGCCCCGTCTACGGCATCTCCACCGTCACCGGCAAGGAGCTCTGGCAGGCCAACTGGCAGAGCAAATATGTTTGGGGATGGTTCGATTGTGCCCTCGACGGCAGTCGCTTCGCTTACGAATCCATCGAGTCTACCGAGCCCGTCAATGCCTTCGGTTCGCTCGACGAAGGCGAACTGGGCCGCCAGCTCGCCGGTGTCTACGACACCGATACCGGCAAGCCCGTCCTGGTTCTCGATGCCACCCCCGTCCTCAGCGCTGGCCAGAACCTCGCCCTGTCACCCGATGGCCGCCGTCTCGCCATTCTTCGCCACGGCGCCATCGAGGTTTATGACCTTCCGCCCGTCGCGCCGCCTGCGCCGGCGGCGGCAAAGCGCCACCCGTAGGACTCCATCACAACATGACCCCGCAAAAGGAAAGCGCCCGCTCGAAAGCGGGCGCTGCCTGGGGCGGAGCGTCAGTACGGCCAGCTCAAACTCGAGCCGCCGCTTTTTCGCCCTCGCTGACCTTGATCAGAACCGGATCGTCGGCCCGAACGTCACCCTCAGGTTGTTGTACGCGCCGTTATCCAGATAAACCTCGTCGCCGGCTTCCGCGCGGATCCCGATTGGCCCGAGGAAAAACTCAAGTCCGCCGCCCGGATAGAACGCCAGGTGCGTCCCCGGTCCGCCCACGCCGTTGACGGAGTTTGTAAACGTTGTGCCCGACACTACATTCGGGTTGCTGTAGCTGAAATTCACGAACCCCATCTTGCCGGTGACGAACGCGCGTACCGGGCTGCTGGTCCCAATCTGGAATTTCGGCCCGAACAATCCGGTTAGCGGCCGCACTCCCGTCGTCGTGAAGGTGGTCGTTGTGGTGCTGCTCGTCGAGGTGGTTGTGGTGGTCGTGTAATTCCGCGCAAAGTCGTAGTTCATTTCGGCTTCCAGCGCGACGTGGGCGCTTACGTTGACGCTCAGTCGTCCGCCGACCCCCACGTAATTCACCGCCGAATTGCTGTTGGGGGCAAACCGGAAGTAGTCCCCGTACACTCCCACTTCCGCATGATTGTATGTCTCGGGGGCCACGCTCTGAGCCGCCAGCCACGACGGCATCGCTGTCATGAGCCCGAGCCCCAGCATGATGGCAACGCGTTTCATTCCGTACTCCTTAGGAGAAGAGTGATCTTTCGAGGAACAGCTGACCCATCGAAGCATCCGCTACTTCCGAGGAGCGAAGCCTTTCCGCACTCGCTGGTTTGGATGCGTCCTCGTGAGTGCATGTTGGCGGCTTCTCCCGTGCGCCCCACTGCAACGCTTGTTTGTAAGACTGCAACTCCTCTTCGCTGCGCGGGCATCCCATCCAGGGAACGAATCCACATCCACGCGGAGCCTCTATGCCATCTGCAGCTCTTCGCAAATTCTTCTTCGGCAGCACCCTGGCCGTCGCGCTTTTGTCTCTGCTCGCCTTCACGCCCGCGGCCCGCGCGCAGGATCACCTGGTGACTTCGCAGGCCCTCCAGCAGCAGGTGCAGTCCGCTTCCGCCGCACGCCGGCAGAACATCGACACGCTGACGAAATTTCTCTCCACGCCTGCGGCCGAAAGCGCGATGAAGGCGCACCATATCAACCCCGTTCAGGTCCGTACCGCGATTCCCACGCTCTCCAATCAGGAGCTGGCCAGCCTCTCCGCGCGCGCCTCGCACGCGCAGCAGCAGTTCGCCGCCGGATTCCTCGGCATCGGCATGTTGACGATCATCATCATCGCCATCGTCGTGATAATCATCGTGATCGCCGTACACTGACGACGGATGCTTACACGCTGCGCGGCGTTTCTGCTGGCGGCCGGGTCGCTCGCGGCCCAGACGGCCGCAGGTGTCTGGATCGACGTCCCCTTTGTCCCTCAGCCCCGCGACGGCTGCGGGGCTGCCTCCATGTCCATGGTCATGGAGTACTGGGCGCAGCAGCAGCATCGCCCTGCCACCTCCGCCAGCGACGTCGCCGTGATTCAGCATCAGCTCTACTCGCCGCGTCTGCACGGAATCACGCCCACGGCCATGGAAACGTATCTCCGCCGGCATGGATTTCTCGCCTTCGCGCTGGACGGCCACTGGAGCGACCTTGAACAGCAGTTGAGCAAGGGCCGTCCGGTCATCGTCGCCCTGCGTCCGCGCGGCCAGACCGAGCTGCACTACGTCGTCATTGCCGGCATCGATCCCGCCAACGCCCAGGTGATGATGAACGATCCCGCCGTGCGCAAACTGCTCGTCCAGGATCGCGCCGCGTTTGAAAAAGACTGGAGCGCCACGCACGACTGGATGCTGCTCGCCGTGCCCGCGCCGGAGAAACACTAGATCGCATGAGAGCACGGCAGCACGAATGCCTGACCATCGCCTGAGGAACGCGCGCACCGCCGCATTGCTGAGCGTGCTGATTGCCGCGCTGTGCTCGGTGTTGCCCGCTCGCGCCCAGTGCGCCGCCGCGTCTCCAGCCCAGGCGCAGGTGGAGCAGGCCTACGCGCAGCACAACTGGGACGAAGTCGTGCGCCTCGTCGAGCCCGTCTCCCCACGTTCCGCCACGCTCGACTTCGACTACGGCATGGCTTTGGCCCACCTCCAGCGTTGGTCCCAGGCCCGTGCCGCTCTGCTTGCCGGCGCGCATTGCCGTCCGCACGAGGAGCGCTTTCCGGTCGAGCTCGCCGGCGTCGCCTTCGAGCAGAAGCGCTATCCCGAAGCCGCCGCGTGGCTGCGCCGCGCCCTGAAGCTCAACCCAAAAGACGAGTATGCGAATAACTTCGCCGGCACCGTCTATTACCTGATGGGCAACCTGCCAGCTGCGCTCCATGCCTGGAACCGCGTCGGCAAACCATATATCTCCACCCTCGATTTCGATCCGCGGCTTCGCATCCGCCGCCTTCTCCTCGACCGGGCCTTTGCCTTTTCGCCCGCCGCCGTCCTGCGCGAGCCGCAATGGGAGACAACCGAAGCGCGCCTCGTCGGCCTCGGCATCTTCCCAACCTGGAACATCGCCCTCAACGCTCGCCCCGACGGTGCCTTCGACGCTGACTTTCACGCCATGGAGCTGGACGGCCTCGGGGCAACGCCCTTGCAGGCCATCGTTTCCACCTTCAGCGGCCTGCCTTACGCCACCATCTATCCCAGTTACAACGACATCGGCCGCTCCGCAATGAACTTCGACTCTCTCCTGCGCTGGGATGAGCAAAAGCGCCGCGCCTGGCTCTCGCTCTCCGCCCCGCTGCGCAACCTGCCCGCCCGCCGCTGGCAGCTCTTCGCCGACGTGCGCGATGAGAACTGGGCCATCCGCCGGTCCTTCACCGGAAACGCGCCCGTGCTCGGCTCGTTCAATATGGAATGGCAACAGGCGGGAGCGTCCGTCACTTCGTTCACCAGTGGCCGCTTCCGCTGGAACCTGGACGGCGACCTCTCACATCGCAGTTTTCGCAGCGTCGTCCAGGGTTCTGCTCTCGACGCGCAGCTTGTCCAGCCCGGCTACGCTCTGCAATTTGGAGGCGGAGTCCAGGGCAAGCCGCTCGATATCTCCGAACGCCGCTTCACCCTCACCACAACCGCCAGCGCTCAGGTCGGCCGCCTCTGGTCCTCACCGCCGCACCTCTTCGAGAAGCTCCAGACCTCCGCCCTCGCGCACTGGTTCCCGCAGGCGCAGGGTGATAAGTGGGAAGTCTCCCAGCAGCTGCGTCTCGGCGGCCTCTTCGGCAGCGCGCCATTCGACCAGCTCTTTATGCTCGGCGTGGAACGCGACAACGACCTCTGGCTGCGTGGCCATGTCGGCACCCGCGACGGCCGCAAGGGAAGCGCTCCGCTCGGCAACCGCTACCTGCTCGCGAACAGCGATCTCTATCGCCGCATCTACGGCAACGGGCTCATCACCGTCCAGGCCGGCCCACTCTTCGACATCGGACGCATGGGCGCGCCCCTCACTGGGCTCACGACCGGTCAGTGGCTATTCGACACCGGTATCGAAGCGCGACTCACCGTCCTCGGCACGCACGTGGTGCTCACCTGGGGCCGCGATCTGCGCACCGGAAGCAACGCCTTCTTCGGAACCACCCAATGACGCAGCTCAGCGCCCGCTGTCCTCGCCCACTTTTAGCACGGCCAGAAACGCTTCCTGCGGAATATCCACTTTGCCGATCCGCTTCATCCGTTTCTTGCCCTCTTTTTGTTTCTCCAGCAGCTTGCGCTTGCGCGAGATGTCGCCGCCGTAGCACTTCGCCAGCACGTTTTTGCGCAGCGCCGAGACGGTCTCCCGCGCGATGACCTTCGCCCCGATTGCCGCCTGGATTGCCACTTCAAACTGCTGTCGCGGGATCAGCTCCCGCATCTTCGAAACCAGAGCGCGTCCGCGATCGTAGGCGAAATCGCGGTGCACGATGATCGACAGCGCATCGACCGGCTCGCCGGAGACGAGAATGTCCATTTTCACCATCGGCGATTCCCACGTGCCGGAAAGGTGGTAATCCAGCGACGCATAGCCGCGCGATACCGACTTCAGCCGGTCGTAGAAATCCAGCACGATCTCATTCAGCGGCAGTTCGTAGGTCAGCATCACCCGCGTCGCGGAAACATATTCGAAATTCTTTTGCCGCCCGCGCTTTTCCTCGACCAGCTTCAGGATTCCGCCGACATACTCCTCGTTCGTGAGGATCGTCGCCGTGATCATCGGCTCTTCAACCTTTTCGATCTCGCTCGGGTCCGGCCAGCGCGAAGGATTGTCGACTTCGACCACTTGCCCGTCCGTCAGCGTGATGCGGTACCGCACGCTCGGCGCCGTCGTGATCAGGTCCAGATCGAATTCCCGCTCCAGCCGCTCCTGGATGATCTCCATGTGCAGCAGCCCAAGGAATCCGCAGCGAAAGCCGAAGCCTAGCGCGACGGAACTCTCCGGCTCAAAGAAAAAGGATGAGTCGTTCAGCTTCAGCTTTTCCAGCGCATCCCGCAGCAACGTATGCTCGTGCGAATCCACTGTGTAGATGCCGGCGAAGACCATCGGCTTGATCTCTTCAAAGCCAGGCAGAGCCTCAGCGGCAGGGCGAGCATCTTCCGTGATGGTGTCGCCCACGCGCGTGTCCGCGACGTTCTTGATGGTGGCGACAAAAAAGCCAACCTCGCCGGCGGAAAGCTCTTCGATCTCCACCGGCTTTGGCGTGAGCACGCCCATCGACTCCACATCGAACACCTTGCCGTTCCACATCAGGCGGATGCGCATGCCCTTGCGCATGCGGCCGTTGACGATGCGCGCCAGCACGATCACGCCGCGGTAGGGATCGAACCACGAGTCGAAGATCAGCGCCTGCAGCGGCGCCTCCGCATTGCCCTTCGGCGGCGGCAGCCGATTCACGATCGCTTCCAGGATCTCGGGCACGCCCTGCCCGGTCTTCGCGCTCACCGGAATCGCGTTCGTCGCGTCCAGCCCCACCGCCTGCTCGATCATCTCCTGCGTGCGCGCAATGTCGGCGCTGGGCAGGTCGATCTTGTTGATCACCGGGATAATCTCGAGCCCGTGATTGATCGCCAGATACGCGTTCGCCAGCGTCTGCGCTTCCACGCCCTGCGATGCGTCCACCACCAGCAGCGCTCCCTCGCACGACGCCAGCGAGCGCGAAACTTCGTAGGAGAAATCGACGTGCCCGGGGGTATCGATCAGGTTAAGCTGATACGTTTCGCCGTCGTGCGCGGGGTACATCATGCGCACCGAGTGCGCCTTGATCGTGATGCCGCGCTCTCGCTCCAGGTCCATCGCGTCCAGCACCTGAGCGTGCATTTCCCGCTGCGTCAGCGCGCCCGTCAGCTCCAGCAGCCGGTCGGAGAGCGTGGACTTCCCGTGATCGATGTGCGCGATGATCGCGAAATTGCGGATGTGCCTGTTGTCCATGGGATGCCGCCCCATCGCGCGGAAGCGCACGCTCTGGGGACCCGGGAGGCCGCCGCGACTTGCGGGAGCAATGAAGTTCGCCGGAAGCCTCAGTTTACCATCCGCAATCGTGGGCCTCGGGCCATACAATGGGATCAGCCCGTCCTCGCCCGCATGGCAGTGAAAAGAGTTTTTCTCGCAGGCAGCCTTGCTGCGCTCTTCGCTCTCGCCGGCTGCCCATCGCAGTCCGGTCCAAACCCCCGTCCGCCGGCTCAGGCCACCGCGCCTCCCATCCAGCCGAAGGCTGCGGCACCGGTCGAGTCCCCCAAGCCCGCTGCACCCGCGCCCCGGGCGCCTCAACCCGCCTTGGACCAGGCAGCCGCGACGGCGCAGCGCGATCGTACCCTGATCGCCTCGGTCGAAAAGGCTTATCAGGCCGGACTCGACGATTATCAGCAGGGCCATTTCGCCTCCTCGCGCGCCAACTTCGACTACGCCGTCGACCTCATGCTCAAGTGCAACTGCGACCTGCGCGGCGATCAGGCCCTCTCCGACGAGTTCGACCGCATCGTCGACGCCGTCAACACCCTCGAGCTGGACGCGATGCGCCAGGGCGGCGGCCCCACCCCGCAAGCCGAGCCTTCCCCGGTTGACGTAGCCGGAAACCTCACCAGCACCGCCAATCCCGGGGTTGTGGCCAAGGCCGAATCAGAACTGAAGACCACGCAGTCCGATCTGCCTCTGGTCCTGAACCAGTATGTTGACGCCTACATCGACTTTTTTGAGAACAACCCCAGGGGTCACGCCACCATCGTCTCCTCGCTGGAGCGCATGGGCCGCTACAAGGTCATGATCGAGCGCGTCCTCAAAGAAAACGGCCTGCCTCAGGACCTCATCTACCAGGCCTTCGCCGAATCCGGCTTTCGCCCTCAGGCCGTCAACCCGCGTTCCGGCGCCGGCGGCATGTGGCAGTTCATGCCCTACGGCGCCTACGGGCTCGAGCACACCGCATGGTTCGACCAGCGCTTCGACCCGGTCGAGTCCACGGAGGCCTACGCCCGCGAAATCAAGAAGGATTACGACCAGCTCGGTGACTGGTACCTCGCCATGGCCGCCTACGACTGGGGCGCCGGTAACGTCCAGCGCGCCGTGGAGCGTACCGGCTATGCCGATTTCTGGCAGCTTTATCAGCGCAATAATCTGCCCCAGGAAACCAAGAACTACGTGCCTGCCATTCTCGCCGTCACGCTGATGGCCAAGAATCCGGCGCAGTATGGCCTGTCGGATATCACCCTCGATCCGCCCCTCGTCACCGACACCGTCACCACCGATTACGCCGTCGATCTGCGTCTCGTCTCGGACATCGTCGGCGTCCCCGTGCAGGAGATTGCCGCCCTCAATCCCAGCCTCCTGCGCATGAGCACCCCGCCCGACGATTCCTTCGACCTGCATCTGCCCGCCGGCACCGGCGCTTTGTTCCAGAGCGAAATCGCGGAGATCCCCGTGGACAAGCGCCGCTACTGGCGCCTCCACGATGTGCAGCCCGGCGACACCCTCGACAGCGTCGCGCGTGCCTGGCGCGTTGCGCCCTCCGAACTGGCCTTCGTCAATCAGCTCACTCCCGGCGCCGATCTCTCCGGCGTCGATAAGCTGGTGATCCCGGTGCCGCCCTCGAACGAGTTCGGCGGGCTCCGCAACGAGCTCTACCGCATCCGCCGAGGCGACACCCTCGTCACCATCGCCGACCGTTTCGGCGTCACCATCGCCCAGCTTCGGCGCTGGAATCATCTCCGCGGCAGCGAAGTTGAGCCGGGGCGGCGCCTCTACGTCGCGGAGCCCGCCCGCATCTCCGCCTACAGCCACCGCCGGTATTCACGTCGCCGCCGCACCGCGGAGAGGCGCGATCCCAGGAAAACCACTGCCGCGCCGCACAAGCGCTCGAAGAAGAAGACCGGCTAACCCCTTTGCGGACTCAGTTTCCCACTGCGGCTGCGCTCCCGTACACTCGAAGAACTCATTAGATTGCTGCAAGGACCGCGGATGTCTCCTCTTTACGTCATCGTGCTTGGCGCGATCGTGCTCAGTCTGCTGGCTGTCTCGCTCACCCGCCTGGGCAAGGTTAAAACCAAGGCCGATTATCTCGTCGCCGGGCGCTCCCTGCCCGCTTTCGTCCTCATCTTCACCCTGCTCTCTTCGTGGATCGGCTCCGGCTCGCTGCTGGCTGGCGCGGAGAACGCCTATAACCACGGCTTCGCCGCGCTCTGGCTGGCGGCCGGCGGATGGTTCGGGCTGCTGCTCATCTACTTCATCGCGCCCCGCGCCCGAAAATTCGCTCAGTTCACCATCCCCGATCTGCTCGAAGCCCGCTACAGCCAGACCGCCCGCGTCCTCGGCGTCATCGCCATCCTCTTCGCCTATACCGGCATCACCAGCTACCAGCTCATCGGCGGCGGAGACATCCTGCACCTCGTCTTTCCCACCGTCATCTCGCCGGTCGTGGGCAAATACATCATGACCGCGTTCGTCATCGTCTTCACCGCCATTGCAGGCATGTCCTCCGTGGCCTACATGGACGTGGTCATCGGCATGCTCGCCACCGTCACCATGCTCCTGGCCTTCCCCTTTCTCCTGCACTCCGCGGGCGGCTGGAGCGGCGTCACGCACGTGCTGCCGGCCACCCATTTCGAGATCCTCGGCGACTTTACCTTCCTCCGCGCCATGGAACTGATGGTCCCAACCCTGTTGCTCATGCTCGGCAACCAGGCCATGTATCAGAAATTCTTCTCGGCGAAATCCGAGCACGACGCGCGCGTCGCCGTGGTCGGCTGGGTCATCGGCACCATCATCCTCGAAACCGTCATCGTGGCCATCGCCGTCGTAGGCTCGGCGCTCTTTCGGCACGGCGAGATCGCCCGTCACCCGCGTGAGATCATCGCGTACACAGCCATGCACGGCTTGCCCGCGCTGCTCGGGGCGCTGATGATGGGCGCGGTCTTCGCCAAGATCATGTCCACGGCGAACAACTTCCTCTTTTCGCCGGCCACCAATCTCATCAACGACGTCTACGTGCGCTACATCTCTCCCCAGGCTTCCAACCAGCGCATTCTTCTCGTCTCGCGCCTCACCGTCGTCCTGCTCGGACTTTGGTCGCTCTACCAGGCCATGAACATCAGCTCCGTCCTCCAGCAGACCCTCTACGCCTACACTGTCTACTCGGCCGCGCTCACCCCGGTCATTCTTGCCGCGTTCTATTCGAAGCGCGCCAACGCCGCCGGCGCGGTAACGGCGATCGGACTGGGCACGGCGGTTACGGTGGGCTGGAACTCGGCGTTTCCTGACGGCAACGTGAGCGGATGGATTGTGCGCGCCGGTCTCTCTCCGCACCTGGCCGCGCAACTCGCGCCGCACGATCCTATCTTTCCCGCCCTGGCCGCTTCGCTCCTCGGACTCATCCTTGTCAGCGCCTTCACCGCGCCTCCCCCACAGGAAAAACTGCGGCCCTTCCATAGCTGACTTTGGCTCAGAGCGGAAGATCCGGGATGGGCTCGTCGTCCCGTCGGCCCGCATCTTCAGTTCGAATTGCACGACTGACTGCGCCCCGTCATCGAGACGGCGCCGGCGGAAAACGGGCCGCGCTCACCCCTGACCTTCGTAACCTTATCCCCGTCGTTTTCCCTTGCTTCCTGCTCCGCCGGAGCCTACGCTCAGAAACAGAAAGCTCTGTCTCGCCCGCGCGAAACAGAGCTTTTCCTTTTGCGGGAATTTTCGATCCGCCAACCCGGCCCAGGCCGGGACTACGACCGATCTTTGACAAGACCAGCCCCGGCACATCCGTGTGGGTGTTTAGCTGAGCCCTGAGCCCTGTGCTCTGAGGTCAACCGCCTTCTTTTTGGCCTGTAACGTTCCTGTTTTCAGCAGCTTGCCACCGTCCTGACGCGACCTCCCGCAACCCACGCGGATTCAGTTACTTGCCGGTGTCTAAGGGTGACGGGGGGGTGCCGTTCACACCCAACCCTGCAAGTGTCGAGGCTGGCGCGGCTCGCCGGTCAGGCGAACGCCTGCCGGATCAGTTCCACCCCATCCTCCTTCGTCTGAATCCGCCCCTCGAGCTGTGCATCTTCGGCCAGCGCCAGCATCTCCCTGAACTGCGGCCCCGGCGCGTAGCCGGCAGCGATCAGATCCCGGCCCGTCACCAGCAGTGCTGGCCGCACGTCCTCATCCGGCAGCTCCTCGCGCCGCCGCTTCGCAAACTCGTACAGGCGCAGATCCCTGTGGCTGGACAGGCAGTCGAGCCGATGCAGTTCCAGGTGTTCCTCGAATCGTGGCAGGCGAAAGAAGCGCTTCAGCGTCGACTCCTTCATCTTCTCCACGTCACCGAAGCGCATGTGGTTCTCCACCAGGCTAAGGATCTGCGCGCAGTCCTCGTTGGAGAAACGTAGCCTGCGCAGGATCTCGTGCGCGATGCGTACGCCCACTTCGACATGACCGTTGAAGCGAATGCGATCTGGCGGATGGTGCGAGAACGTCGCGGGCTTACCCACATCGTGCAGCAGCGCGCCCCAGGCCAGCGTTGGAGAAGCGCCGGCGGGCAACCGGTCCAGCAGCATCAGCGTGTGAACCCACACATCCCCTTCAGGATGGAACTCCGGTGGCTGCTCGACTCCGTGCAGCCGCTCGATCTCCGGCAGCACCTGCCGCAGCAATCCAGTGCTGTCCAGCAGTTCGAATGCGCGTTTTGCGTGACCCTCCGTCAGCATCCGCGTCAGCTCATCCCGCACCCGCTCCCGGCTTACCTGGGCGATGTCCGCAGCCAGTTCGCGGATTGCCTGCTCGGTAGCCGGCTCAATGGCGTACTCAAACCGCGCCGCGAAGCGCACGGCTCGCATCATGCGCAGCTTGTCTTCTTCAAACCGCCGTCTCGGCTCGCCGATGGCGCGAATCGTCCCGGCGCGCAGATCGTTCTGCCCGCCCACATAATCCAGCAGCGACGAAGTCAGGTTGCAGGTTTTCCTCTGCAACACCGGATCGAGCATCATGCCGTTGATGGTGAAGTCGCGCCGCAGCACGTCTTCCCGCGCGCTCGTCGAGAAGCGTACCTCCGCCGGATGCCGTCCATCGAGATAAGCGCCATCGCTGCGAAACGTAGCCACTTCTGTGACGATTTCCTGGCCGTCGACGTCCTGGCAGACGAGCACCACGCCAAAATGCGCTCCCACCGCAAAGGTTTTCGGAAACAGCTCAAGCACGGCATCCGGACGGGCGCTGGTGGCCACGTCAAAATCCTTCGGGGCGACTCCCAACAGCAGGTCGCGCACGCATCCACCCGCAAAATACGCCTCGTGTCCCGCCCCACGCAGTTGCTCGACGATGCGTTCCGCCGCGATTTGTGCTGGATTTTCCATCGAAAATTTGCCCAATCCGCCTGGCCCGCTCGCGCGCGCCGCAGTCCGTAATTCGGGGGTCCCGCGCGAACCAGAGTGGGATGCAGTGAGTCATTTCCCCGGTGTTACCATGATCGGACCATGAGCGCCGCAGCAGAACCGGTCGCCCCCGACGCTCCGCGCAAAACGTTGAGCGCGCACCTCTTCAGTTTACCGGTGGTGATGGGGCTGGCGCTGGTCTGCCTGCTGGTCTTTTTCTCCAACCCTGTCGGCGGCCGCGCGGTGAGCGCCGTTGCCGACCCGGACATCGGCTGGCATCTGCGCGACGCGGCGCAGCTGCTGCATACCCGGCATTTCATCCGCACCGAGACCTGGACTTTCACCGTCGCCGGTCAGCCGTGGATCAATTTTGAATGGATGGCGGAGCTGCCCTATTACTTCGTTTATCAGCAGATGGGCGATGCCGGTCTCTACCTGTTGATGATGCTGCTGATGACCGCGATCGTCGTCGGCGTCTATCTCCTCTGCCGTCTGCGTTCCGGCAGCTGGAACGCAGCCTTTCTTGCATCGGTTGCTGCTGTATTGTTCGCCACGGTCTCCTTCGCGCCGCGCACACTGCTCTTCGGCTGGCTGTTCCTCGTCATCGAGCTGGGCATCTTGTGGAGTCTGGAGAAGGGACGTGACTACACGGCATTCCTGCCTCTGCTCTTTCTTCTCTGGATCAACACCCACGGCTCCTGGTTCATCGGTTTTGTCCTCATGCTCCTGTTTTTCTCCGCCGGCTGGATTGAGGGTCAATGGGGAAACCTGTTTGCGGTCCCGTGGACTCCGGCGCAGAAGAAGAAATTTCTCTTGGTGATGGCTGCGAGCCTCGCTCTCCTCTTCGTCAATCCCTATGGATGGCGGCTCGTCGCCTATCCGCTCGACGTGGCTTTCCGGCAAAAGGCGACACTGCAGTACATCGCCGAATGGGGCAGCCTGGATTTCCATACGGTGCGTGCCAAAGTGGTGTTGGGCGTCTACGGCCTGCTGGTTCTGCTGCAACTGATACGGCGCATTCGCTGGAAGCTGCAGGACCTGATCTTTCTTGCCGTCGCTGTCTATGGCGGTTTTACTTACGTGCGCTTTCTCTTCATGGCGGGAATCCTGGTCGCGCCTCTGCTTGCGATCCATATCAGCAGGCGCCACAAGTCCTCCGCTCTCGTGGCTAAGGGAGAGCGGTGGGTGAATGGCTTCGCCATCGCTGTCCTGCTGGCCTTCATCGTGCTTCGCATTCCCACCGGCCGGCAGCTTCGCGCCGGAGTTGCTGCCAACTATCCCGAGAAGGCGCTGCCGTACGTCCGTGCCCTCGCAGGGCAGGGAAATCTCTTCAACGATTTCAAGTGGGGTACCTGGCTCGAGTGGAATGCTCCGCAGGTGAAGGAGTTTGCCGACACGCGTGTGGACATCTTCGTCCATGAAGGCATTCTTCGCGACTATCTGCGCGCGACCAGGGGAGAGGATACCGATGCGATCCTCGACAAATACCGGATTCGCTACGTCCTGATGAGCCGAGACACACCCATGGTTTACCTCCTGGAGCACGAGCCGGACTGGAAAATCACGTATCAGGATGACCAGGCAGTCGTGCTCGAACGCATTCATTGAAGCTCGCCGGCCGCTGCGCCAGGGGCTTGCCGTTGACTACCATAGGAACCATGGGGTCGGGCTTCATTCTCGCCATCGAAAGCTCCTGCGATGAAACCGCTGCCGCTGTTGTGCGCCACGGCAGCCAGATCCTGTCGAACGTGGTTGCCTCGCAGATCGCGATCCATTCGCCCTATGGCGGAGTCGTGCCCGAATTGGCCTCACGCGAACATCTGCGCAACATCCTGCCTGTGGTCCGTTCCGCGCTCGCTGAGGCACGCGTGACCTTTCAGGATCTCGATGCAGTCGCCGTAACCGAAGGTCCTGGATTAGCCGGAGCGTTGCTGGTCGGCATCAGCTTTGCCCGCTCGCTGGCCTTCGCGCTCGGCAAACCCCTGATTGCTGTCAACCATCTGGAAGGCCACATCCATGCGGTGTTGCTGGATGACGCGCGCCGCACAGAGATGGACGGGAGCCTCCCCGAGTCGCCGGAGTCGCAGTCTCTCGCCCTTGTCGTCTCCGGTGGCCACACCCACCTCTACCTCGTGCAAGAGCAGGAGACTCCAGGCGGCCCGCCCACGTGGTCGTATCGCAACGTAGGACGTACCGTAGACGATGCTGCCGGCGAGGCCTTCGATAAAGTTGCCAAACTCCTCGGCCTCGGCTACCCCGGTGGTCCCTGGATCGATGCCCTCGCGCCTCATGGCAACCCGCAAGCCGTGCCGTTCTCCTTCGCGCAGATCAAGGCCAAGGTTCATCGTCGCGGCGACCCTGCCGCGCTTGACCCCTCGAGCCTCACCTATTTCTCCTACAGCGGAATCAAGACCGCGGTCCTGCGCTTCACCCACGTGTACGAAATGGAGCCCTCCATCGAGGCTCGCCGCTCAGCGCTGGCCTCCATGGCTAGCCCCACGCCGGCGCAAGCGTTGCCGCTGTGCGATCACCGCACCCTGGATCTGATCGCGTCCTTCCAGCGCTCCATGATCGACGATCTTCGCCGTAAAACCTTTCGCGCCGCGGAGCGATTTGGGGTGGACAGGGTCCTCGTCTCCGGCGGTGTCGCCGCCAATCGCGAATTGCGGGTGCGCTTTACCGCCGAAGCTGCCGAGCGCAATATAGCCATCGCCTTTCCCTCGCTCGCCCTGTCCACCGACAACGCTGCCATGATCGCAGCGGCTGCGTGGCCTAAATTCGTTGCTGGCGAAGTTGCGCCGCAGGGGCTCACGGCTCAGCCGTCCCTGGCTCTGGGAGGCCAACCCGCGCTGATAGAATCGAAAGAACGTCCCGAATGAGCCAGCAGAATCAGCATTCAGGGCCGCAGACAGCAGTCGTCTCCCGGTCTGCCGTGCCCTCGGTTGTCCCGCGTCCCGCAATGCGTCTTTACAACACCCTCACCACTCGTGTCGAAGAATTGGCGCCCTCTGACGGCAGGTCGCTGCGCATGTACGCCTGTGGCCCCACCGTCTACGATTACGGGCACATCGGAAATTTCCGCACCTTCCTCCAGGTCGATGTCCTGCGGCGCTTCCTCCGCCTGCAGGGCACTGAGGTTCGCCACGTCATGAATGTCACGGACGTGGACGACAAGATTATTCGCAATGCCGCCCAGGCCGGCTTGCCGATTGCCGACTACACGCGCAGGTTCGAAGAAGCGTTTTTTGAGGATCTCGACGCGCTCCAGGTCGAACATCCCGAGGTCATCGCGCGAGCTACCGAGAATATCCCCGCCATGGTCGCGCTCATCCAGCGGCTGGCCGCCCAGGACATCGCCTACCGCACTGAAGACGGCTCCTGGTATTTCCGCATCGCGCGGTTTCCCGAATACGGCAAGCTCTCAAAGAAGGATTTCTCGGGAATCACGGATGGCGCCCGCGTCGACCTGGACGAGTACGAGAAGGATTCCGCTCGCGATTTTGCGCTGTGGAAAGCTCCGAAACCTGGCGAGCATCACTGGCAGACCGATCTGGGTCCCGGCCGCCCTGGCTGGCACATCGAGTGCTCCGCCATGGCCATGGAGTACCTGGGGGACAGCTTCGATCTCCATGCCGGCGGCGAAGATCTGATGTTTCCGCATCATGAGAACGAGATTGCGCAATCGGAATCGGCGACCCATCAAACCTTTGCACGGCACTGGTTTCACGTGCGGTTTCTCCTCGTCGAAAACCGCAAGATGGCCAAGTCCGAGGGCAATTTCTATACGCTTCGCGACCTTCTGCTGCGTGGGTATAAGCCCTCCGCGATACGCATGCTGCTCGTCTCCGTGCCCTACCGGCAGCAGCTGAATTTCACCTTCGACGGCCTCGCCGCGGAAACAGTCGCCGTCGAACGCCTGCGCACCTTTCGCGACCGCATTGAGACGACGCAATGGCCGCAGGGCGCTTCCCATGGCATGGTTGGCCTCGACAGCGAGATCGAAGAGACGGCTGATACCGCCATAGCGAAGTTTCATGCGGCTCTGGCGAACGACCTGAATACCGCCGAGGCCCGTGCCGCAATTTTCGACATGGTGCGCTTCGTGAACGCCCAGGCCGATGCGGGCAGATTCTTCGAGGCGAATAAGCCCGCAGTTCTCGACGCACTGCGTCAGTTCGACCGCGTTTTCGCCGTGCTCGACGATCATGATGCCGAGTGGACCCGATTCACTCTCGACTGGGCCGAACGGGAGGGCCGGCTCGATCAGGCTGCGCCCGAGCTGCTGGTTGCCCGCGGCCTCAGCGACGAGCAGATCGAGGCCCTCGTCGAAGAGCGGAAAAAGGCAAAACTCCGCCGCGATTTTGCCCGCGCCGACGCGATCCGCAACGACCTCGCCGCCAAAGGCATCCTGATCGAGGACTCCAAAGACGGCGTGCGCTGGAAGCGGCGGTAGCTCTGCCTCCCGGGGGCTGAGGAGTAGCACAGTCCAGGGATCTGGAAACGCAAATTCTGAGAACGCACTGACTCACAGTGCATCGCAGTCCCGAATTGACTCCGCAATTCACTCAGAACGGACGTAGCCTTAACAACATTCTTGACATGGCATGACTGCGGGCATAGCGTAAACGGTGCCCAAGAAGTCGTTTACCGGAAATCGAGCAGTTCGGCGCGCTTTTCAGTGCCTGACGCCCGAGATTCCTGCAGCTGCCACCAATGCGCAGTCATGGGCGTGTGCTTCGAGGAGACGGCCGATGAAACCCACCTTTTTGCGGCTTTTTGGTCTGTGCGCAGTATCAATACTTTCTGATCGAGTTCTCCGCTCCCTGGGCGCGAGCCCAGGTCAACCGCGCTACTGTTACCGGCACCGTCACCGATGCAACCGGCGCGGTGGTGCCCGGCGTGACCGTGACGGCCACGAACTCGGCGACGAACGTAGTCACGAAAACGATTTCAAACGGGGACGGCATTTATGTAGTGCAGAACCTGTTTCCAGGTGGGTACACGCTCAAGTTCGAGAAAGACGGATTCAAGACGCTTGAGCGTCCCGCGATCACCCTGAATTCCACGCAGGTTGCGCAGATCGACGCGGCGATGCAGGTAGGCGCGGTGAGCGCCACCGTAACCGTTTCCGGCGGTGCGCCGGTTCTGGATCTCGACACAGCCTCGGTAGGCACGAACATGAAGGCTTCGGTCGTGAATAATCTGCCACTGAGTATCTACAGCGGAGGCCGGTTCATCGAGGATTTCGCGGTCCAGATTACCCCCGGCTACTCGGTGGTCAGCTCTCCCTACGGAGCGGTAGTCAACGGCGGCCAGTGGTTCACGAAGGACTACACCATCGACGGCACTTCGGGTACCTCGAATATCCGTGGCGATTCCATGGACGGCGGCCCCAGCATGGAGGCGGTCGAGGAGCTTCAGGCCACCACCAGCGGCCTCGACGCGGCAAGCGCGATTACAGGCGGCGGTGTGATGGCCTTCAGCCTGAAGTCGGGCACGAATGAGCTGCACGGCTCGGCCTTTACCTACGGGCTCAACGAGGCCCTGGATGCCAACACGTGGACCAACGACAGCATTGGTGCGCGTAAAGAGAAGGATCGTGGATGGGATTACGGATTCAGCCTGGGCGGCCCGATCCGGAAGAACCGAACATTTTTCTTTGGCACTTTTGAGCGCTTCCAACGCTACGACTGGCGGCTGAACAGCGGCGGGGCAACCGTGCCCACCCCTGCATTTCTGCAGGGCGATTTCAGCGCACTCCTCGGGGCATCGCTCTGTACGCAGGGCGGCAATGTCGCACCCTGCAGTTCCTTCAATGGCGCCGGTACTCCGCTCATGGTGCAGAACGATGCCGGACAGAGCGTCCAGGCGCAGCAGGGCATGATCTACGATCCCACCACCGGTAATCAGTTTACCGGCAACGTCATTCCCAGCGGCAGCATGAGCGCCGTTGCCAAAAAGGTGAACGCGTTCTATGCCAACTACCCGCCTGAACTCGGCGGGCTCATCGATAACGAGAGGACGCTGCTCTCCAGCACGCCGAGCCAGACGCCCAACGAGTTCGTCGTGAAGCTCGATCACGTGCTCACCCAGCGCGACCATCTCTCCGGATCGTGGATTTACGACCATAAGCCGAGGACCCTCGACGACGGCGGGGGCGTTTGGCAGGACGGTACGACCAGCGGCGGCCCGCTCTCCAACGCACGCGTGCAGATATACACGCAGCAACAATACCGGATCAGCGAGTCGCATACGTTCGGGCCAAACCTGCTGAACGTGCTGAACTTTACCGACGCGTTCGACGACAACGGCAGCGCGCCGGCGGATCCCGGCAACTGGAACAGCCAGGTAGGCTTCGGCACCACGGGTGCGGACAACTTCCCCGAGATTTCGTTCGAAGAGAACCCATACTCGACAGTGAGCGAGACCTACCTCGGCAACACGTGGCAGGGAGATGTCGGGGGGGCGATCATCACCACCGACGATCAGGTGACCTGGACGAAGGGCAAACACAACCTGAGCTTCGGCGGAGACTTCATCGCGCACGAGGTTGACTATCGCTCCGGATCGGGTGCCTATACCTTCAATTTCCTCTGGAACCCTACTTCGTGCGGCAGCCAGTGGGCGTGCTCCGGGGCCGGCTACGACGGCTTCGCCTTTGCCACGTACGAGTTGGGCCTGGTGAACAACGCCTCCGATACGGTGCCGTACAACCTCTACGGCCGGCAGAAGGACATCGACCTCTTTGCCCAGGACAGCTACAAGGTGCTGCCCAAATTGACCCTGGACCTGGGCCTGAGATGGAGCTACAACACCCGTTTCCACGAGAAGTACGGCAACTGGGCCAACTTCGACCCCACGGTCGTCGATTCCCAACTGGCCGCCGACTATGGAGCAAGCTTGCCGGGGTCGCTGGTCTTCGCCAAAGGCGGCAGCGACAGCTTTGAGAAGAATGAATACCGGGCGAACTTCGGGCCGACGATCGGACTGGCGTGGCAGTGGATGCCGAAGGTCGTGCTGCACGCTTCCTACGGGCTGATCTTCAATCTCGTGGGCGTGACTTTCTTTGGCGGCGTTCCCGACAGCTTCGCTCCGCAGCTGGGATCGAGCTCTGCGAACAACTTCAGCTGGGACGGATCGAACGGAGCCGGGAACTATCCGGGCCAGGTGACGCGGGCCACGCTGGCGACGGATCCCTCAACTATGCTCCCCTTTCCGGTGGAAGTGGATCCGCGCGCGCTTAAGCTGGGGTACAGTGAGGCCTTCAACGTGGGTGTGCAGCAGGAACTCACGCCGACGATGCGCCTTGAGATCTCATATGTCGGCAATCGCGGCCATCGCCTCACCGACACGGCGCTGGCGTGGAATGAGACCAGCACGGCGAACTTCCTGAAGCTGATCGACGCGAACCCGGGCTTCAGTATCTGGAACTGGATGTATTGCCCCTCCGGGTACGGATCTGGCGGCGTAGCTTGCCCCTATCCGAATTTCTATGGTTCTCCTCTGGCGGCGCTGGCGCCACTGCCACAGATGGCCGCGGCAGAGACCGATTACTGGTACGGCTGCTGCTACAACATCAACTATGTTGGCCTGCCCCTGGGGCAGAGTTTCTATGATTCGCTGGTGGTGGATGTGGTGAAGCGGACCGGAGCCGGGCTGACTATGGATCTCAGCTACGACTGGTCGCGCTCGGAAGGCGATTCCTTTGCCTCCGAGCAGGACTACAACAACGGCTACACCGGCGTCGAGGATTTCCAGAACATGCGTGGAGCGGCTCACGCGCTGACCGGATACGATCTGCCCCAGGTGGTGAAGGGCTTCGTCACCTACCAGCTTCCTTTCGGGAGGGGCCAGCGCTGGCTGGCCGACGTGAATCCTGTACTTCGCAACGTCGTGGGCGGTTGGACCCTGGGCGGTTTGGTCGATTATTACACCGGACAACCATTCGAAGTCAGCGCTGCCGATCCGTACTGGCCCCTGTGGGGCAATATCTACCCCGAGTTCACAATTGCCAACTACAAAGGACCGTCGAATCCGCGGCACTTTGTGCCCTTGACACCTGGCGAGGCGCCCCCGCCACAAAACTTCTATATGCCGCAGACCATCGCGCTGCAGCCGCCCCCAGGCTACCTGCCGCCGTCGCCGACGAACTCACGCCTGCGCTGTCCGGGCCAGGCTAACGAGAACACCACGCTGCTCAAGAACGAGCCTATGGGACCAGAAAGGAAGTATGTGCTTTCGGTCCGCCTGGATTTCTATAACGTGTTCAACCGCCATTATTACGACATTAACGGGTGCGGAGGGGTGCGATCTGAGATACAGGCGCCTAACACGCCGCTCTCGGAATTGACATTCGGGGAGATCACCGGCGTCCAGGAGAATCCGCGCCAGGGACAGTTCGCGGTCCGTTTAGACTTCTAAGCGGAACGTGATTCGCAAGTGTGCAGATCAGAGGTAACACCTGCTGCTCTGCATTCCCATGCAATGTCTTGCAGGCGAAGTCGAAGCGGAGCTAGTCTCGCATCGCCGGAGTTAAGTCTTGCGCTACATCGCTTTCATCCTTATGACTGTGGCCGCCTTGTGTGGCGATCCGGGGGTGGCTGCGCAGGCCATTGGTTCTCGCCTGTTCGTTGACTGCTCGGCCCCCGTCGCGGGCGACGGCAGTTTCGCTCACCCCTGGAATTCTCTTGACGCGGTTGCTGCGCATCTGTTCCAACCCGGTGACGTGATCGCTCTGCGCCGTGGAACGACCTGCCACGGGGTGCTGGCCCCGCGCGGCTCCGGCTCTGTACAGGCTCCCATCCGTCTCACGGCTTACGGCGAAGGTCCTCGTCCGAAAATCGTGGCACCCGCTGCCGCGGATGAGGCTCTGCGTCTGTACAACCAGGAATATTGGGACATCGACTCTCTGGATGTTTCGGGCGGGACAACCCGCGGCATCTTCATCAGCGGCGATCGCGGCGTTCTGCACCATATTCATCTTGAGAATCTCGCCGTTCACGACGTCATGGGTGGCGACGTAAAGCACAAGGAAAGTGGTCTCGTGGTGATCTCTCCGGGCAGCGCGAATCAGCGCTTCGACGACGTGCTGGTCGACGGCGTAACCGCCTGGAACACGAATCAATGGGTTGGCATTCTGGTGGGCGGTGGCGATCTCGGCTATCCTCCGGAGAGCGACTGGAGCACCAATGCTGTTATCCGCAACTCCGCCATCCACGATGTGCAGGGAGACGGAATTGTCCTGTTCCGTATCCGCGGGGGAACGATCGAGGACAGCGTGGCGTGGAACACCGGCATGCAGAATACAGAAACCATTGGCACCCCAAATGCGATCTGGACCTGGATGTGCGATGGCTGCACCGTGGAGAACAACGAGGCCTATCTCACCGATAGTCCCGGTGTCGATGGTGGCGCCTACGACATCGATTACGGGAATACCGGCAATTCCGTGATCGATAACTACGCGCACGATACGCAAGGTTACTGTGTGGCTGTGTTCGGCGCCGGGTTTGTCACCCGCCAGAGCACCGTGCGCGGCAACCTTTGTATCGACAACAGCCGCAGCCCGCGCATGACGAAGTATCAGGGAGCGATCCTTCTGCTGACCTGGAACAACGGCTCCCTCGACGGACTGACCATCGAGGACAATACGGTCTACTGGAATCCGCTGGAGGATGCACCCGCGTTACTGAACGAGGCGACGATCGCACCGGGCATCGCCGTTTTCCGCAATAACTCGATTGAATCGACGTCTCCCTGGCTGACGACCAGCAACACCGCGCTCGCCTTTGGGCAAAACCATTACACCTACTTCGGCACCGGGACCCCGAAATGGACCTGGGGCGCCCATCAATATTCAGGTCTGGGCGATTTGCAGAAAGATGCGCACCAGGAGCAGGGAAGCAGCTTCACCGAGCGACCACTGCAGGACGCTCCTCAGTTTCAAGCATCGCGCCTCGGGCACTGGCGCCTCGCCTGCTATCTGCCTGTCTCGCTGGATGCAAACGGAATGATCGCGGACAAGACGCTGCAACAGATGGTGGTCCTCAGGAGTTTCAGCCGGCAGTATCACGCCAGTGGTTTACAGATCGCCCTTACGCTGACCGCGCCGGATGCTGCGTTTCTCCGGTCGGCGGCCCTTCGCCAGGATCTCCGGGATCTCGATCTCGGCGCGATTTCCGTGAGCACACAATCCAACGCGCAGAGTTCGCAGCACAGCTCGCTGACCGCGCCCGACGGGCACATCGCCGCACGATGGAATGGATTTGCTGGTCCCGTCCCGCTTGGCCTCGCTTTGCGAAAAGCTCTGGGTCAGCCAGCCTACGCCCAGATGCAGACTGGTCCAAATGAATAAGTCAGGTCGATTCGCTTGCATAGTTGCAATCCTGGCGGCAGTATCGTCGCGCCCGTCTGTTCCGCAGATACAGCAGACGTACTCCAGAGCAGCTCTCACTTCACCTCTCCTGCCTGACCCCGTCTCGATCTACGATAACTGGTCGACTTACGACGAGTTATCGGACCACGTTCCTCTCACCCAGGCTCTGGCCATGAGAGAGCTCGATCAGTTAATCAAACTCCGCAAAGCCGGCGCGCGATTCGATTACTACGTGATGGACGCCTTCTGGTTCGACCCCGATGGCGGCTATCGTACCTGGAGAAGGCCTGCCTGGCCTGATGGGCCGGACCTCTGGATCAAAGCCTGCCTGGCCAACGGCATTCGCCCCGGCCTCTGGTTTGGCACCAACGCTCTGGTTCACCTCAATCCCGCGCCTCAGTGGCGCAACTCGCTGAACCGGCAGGGAACTGCCATGTCCATGTTCGAGGGCGGCTTTCTGCCCGATTTCATGAACGTGCTGCAGTACTGGTACGATCACGGCGTCCGCTACTTCATGTTCGACTTCGCTGACATGACCGCAGCCACGCCCCGCGCTGAAGCCACCCTTTCCAAAGCGGAAATCATTCGCCGCAACTCTGACGCCTTCCGCGAAGCGCTCGCCGCTTTTCGCCGAAGGAATCCCGATGCCGTCCTCGAGGCCTTCAATGGATTTGGCGGGGTCATGGACTCGACCTTCTACCCCTTCCCATTCAAAGATCCAGTGGATCTGCGCTGGCTTGCGGTCTTCGACGCCATCTACTGCGGCGACCCCCGTCCCGGCGACGTCCCCGAACTGAACTTCTGGCGCTCCCTCGATATCTACAGCGACCATCAGGCGATCCGCTACGAGCAGGCTGGGGTGCCCCTCAGGCGCATCGACACGACGAGTTTCATGGCCGGGCTGACGGGGACGATCTATCGCCGCGGCTTTCAGGAGTGGAAGGGATCGCTCATCCTGACCCTCGCGCGGGGCGGCTGGATCAACAACACCCAGGGGAACCTGGAACTCATGAGCGATCAGGACCGCCGCTGGTTTGCGCGCTTGCAATCGCTGTATCTGCATCTCGAAGCCGAGGGCCAGATCAAGAGCTTCGGCGGAATCCCGGGCAACGACCAGACCTACGGCTTCGGCGCCCTCGACAGCGATGGGAGCGTATATGTCGTTATGAATCCGGCACAGGATATGGCCCGAATTCAGATGCCGCTGCTCTCGCGCGAGCAGCAGCCGCTTGCCGCAGGCCGTCTGCTCTTTCGCGATGCCGGCTATGTACCGCACCTCACGGGCGACACCATCGAACTCGGTCCTGGGCAGATGGCCATGGTGGGCTTCGGCAAGTATGCTTCGCCTGCCTGTGACTTTGGCGTTCAGCAGGATGTAGTGATCCCGCGCACGATCAAGCCAATCGCGGCTGACTTTCAGAGCATCGGCAAAGGCGAGATCCAGGCGACCATCCCCTCCCCGGCCGATGGCGATCTTCGCCTCGTCATGCAGCAATACTCACCAGACGGCAGCCTGCTGCGCACCGTTGCCGGCACGAACATGGGCGAGGTCTTCTTGCTGAAGGCCGAGCAGGATGGCAAAGAGCTGCCGATCCGCGAGAATTACGACCACGTTATCTGGTCTGGACTGTCGTGGGCTGCGGGCGAAATTGATGAGAAAAATCTGAAGCCCGGGGCTCCGCTCACCCTCATCTTCCAGTCCATGGAAAAGGATCCTGTGGCCCTGAAGGGGCGGCTCTACCTCGTGCAGTATTGAGCAGAGTTCGTCGCGCCGCGGAATTGGCCTAGCCTTTTCGCGTCTGGTTATAGCGTCGTGCTGCTGCGTCTCCGATCAGTTTCGCCGGCAGCGGCTCTCGCCTGGGCACCTCGGCTCCACGCACGGGGCCGGACGTTTTCGAAACGCCCGTCGGAAGGACCCGGTTTACCAGGCTCATCGCGCGCGCCGTCAGCGATGGCGCCAGATGCGCCGTCCTCGCAAGCACCACGGCCTGCAGAGTAACCGCGATCTCCGTTTCGCGCCGGAGCACCGCCCGCACGATGCGGTCGGCCGCGTGCGCTGCGCTGGTGGAAACGCCGGGAAGATTGGCGGCAAGGCTGAACCACCGGTACTCGCGCTCGGCGTCTCCGGAAAGCTGCGCCGCCAGATGCGATCCCGTCCGTATTAGCCCAGGGCAGACCGTCAGCACGTGGACGCCTTTCGCGCGCAACTCCGCGTGCAGCCCCTCGGAAAATCCAACCGACGCGAATTTGCTCGCCGTGTACGCCACCAGGTGGGGCACTGCCACTTTGCCGCCGATCGAGGTGATGTTGACGATGGTCCCGCCCTTGCGCCGCAGCATCTGCGGCAGTACCGAAAGCGTGCAGTGCACGCCGGAGAAGAAATTCGTGTCCATCGCGTCGTGGAAGTCTCGCATCGCCTGATGCTCGATCGGGCCGACCGTGATGATTCCCGCGTTGTTCACGAGGATATCGACGCGCCCGAAGTGGCTCGTTGCCTCTACGATTAGCCGCTCGGCATCTTCAGATCGCCGCAGGTCGGCGGCAACGGTCAGCACGTCGCTCTCCGTGCGCACGGCGTGCCGGCGCACCAGCAGGCTTCGCGCCTGCTCCAGGTCTTCCTCGCTCCGCGCCGCGAGCACAAGCCTGGCGCCCTGGCGGCCGAACGCCTCAGCAAGTGCGAGGCCCAGCCCACGCGAGCCGCCCGTGATCAGCACCACCTGATCGGCCAGATATCGAGACGGCCGGCGTCGAATGGCGCGGCTCAGTACGAGGGCTGCTGCGCCCGCGAACAACAATCCCGTGCCGGCGACTGCAGCGGCAGGTAGAACGACAGATCGGATGCGATTCACAGGAGCCTCCGCGCAACTATCCTAATCTTGCTGCGAGATTGGATGCGTGCCGCAGGTCGCCGTTGGCGTGCAGTTGGCAGGTCCACCACTGCATCGTGCATCGTAATAGTTACTGGTCGGAAGGCCGCTGCCGGTCTTGCTCGATGCGAAACGAGCAATAGAGAAATTGCTGCTCGGTCCCGAGCGGCGTGCGATGCATCTCGGTCAAGCTGTTGAGAAGTCGGAACTCCGATCCGAACTCGCGCACCAGCTCGGCTGGCCCGTATCGAGCCACATGCAGGCCGCTGCACTTCTGTGGCCCTGCGGTTCCGAAGGTGCTGAGAATCACCACCCCGCCTGGCTTCACCGCACGCCTGACCTGCCGGATATATGTGAGCCGGTCGTTGCTGTCGGTGAGAAAGTGAAACGCCGCGCGGTCGTGCCACACATCGCATGAAGATTCCGCGAGCTCAATCCGGCGAATGTCTCCCTCGATCCACGCTACCTGCTCTGCCGCAGCTCCCAGGCGTTTGCGTGCCTTCTCCAGCGCGCCTTGCGCAACGTCGAGCACACTCAGTTGCGTATAGCCGCGTGCAAGCAGGTCGTCCACCAGTGTGGATGCTCCGCCGCCGATATCGATGATCGCAGCGTCTCGTCCCCCGGCCAGCTCTTCAATCCAGGCGAGCGACGTCTCCAAATGGGGCCGGTACCAGCTCACGGCATACTCGGCTTTCTGTCGGTAGACCCTTTCCCAGTGTTCCCGCGAATCCATATCAGACAATGCGCTCTGCTCCAGGACTACTCTGGCTGGATCCCTGAAGTGGTCTCATTGATTACAATGCGTTCATTCAATCCGCCTTTAGCGCCCCCGGATTGGACGGCGACTGTCGGAGATGGTGAGATATACGTCAGGGGCTCTTTTATTCGCGTTATGTCCTCAAATCGGGTACGACTAGCCGTTTTTCTGAGTTACGTCATGGCCGCAACCGAACAGTGTCTCTCGCCGGAATCCGGCGACCGCCAGCGCCCTCTGAACCGGCTGACAACTGGCGTCAAACATCTGATCCGAGATCGTCGCACCACAATTCGACCCCAACCGGAGCGCGCTCGTGCTGGGCGACCTGCCTGCTGCAGCGATTTCCAAAGTTCACCTTTCACAGGCCTCGGATTGTTCGCGGGCTGAGGTCCTTTTTGTAATGAACAGCGAAGAACTTATCCTGGTCACAGGCGCCACCGGCTTCCTCGGAGTGCAGCTGGTACGCGAACTACTGGAGCAACTGCCCAACGCGACATTGGCGCTCCTCATCCGCGATCGAACGGGAGTATCCGGCCAGCAGCGCGCTGACTCATTCATCCCATCGGCAGACAGGTCGCGCGTCCAGGTGATTTCCGGAGACGTGAGCCAGCCCGAGTGCGGGCTGGATGCCGTGACCTGCCGTCGCCTCCTTGCGGAGACAACCCGGGTGATCCATTCCGCTGCCACAGTGCGTTTCGATCACTCGCTGGACGAAGCACGCCGCATCAACGTTGAGGGCACCCGGCATGTCCTCGATTTTGCGGCCGGCGCGCGACGGCTTCGAAGCATTGCCTATGTTGGTACAGCCTACGTCGCCGGCGAGCGCTCGGACCTGGTGCGGGAAAGCGAACTTGCCGTCGGCCAGGCCTATCGCAACACCTATGAACAGACCAAGGCCGAGGCGGAAGCTTTGGTGCGGTCGCGTCTCGGCTCTCTGCCCGGCGTGATCCTCCGTCCCAGCATCATCGTGGGAGATTCCCGCACCGGTGTCACATCCAGCTTCAAGATGATGTATTGGCCCCTCAAGATCTATGCGCGGCGGCTGTGGCGCACCGTCCCCGGCTATCCTGATGCGGTATTGGACATTGTCCCCGTAGATTTTGTGGCCAGGGCCGTCGCCAACCTGCTCTTTTGCGAGGCCGCCCTCGGATCCACCGTGCATCTCTGTGCCGGACCCCGCGCCTGCGCAACCATCGACCAGGTTGCCCATCGCGCCATGGAGTACTTCAACGGTCCGGAGCCGCGTTATATCGATCCCAAACTCTTTTTCGCCGTCCTGCGGCCACTCCTCTTTATGACCTTGTGGGGGCGCAAACGTCGAGTCCTGCGCGATGGTCGCGCCTACCGGGACTATTTCACCATGCGTATGCAATTCGACACCAGCAATGCCGAACGCCTTTTACAGCCCGCCGGCGTGAGTCCGCCGCATGTGCTCGATTATCTCGACCGGCTCTTCCATTACTGCGTGGCCAGCGACTGGGGCCGCAAGCCGGTTTCCGCATCATGAGTATCCTCCTCCGTTATCAACTCGCCCGGGACCGCAGCATCACCGTCGCCAATCTTGTCGATGAATTGGTTCGGCGGAAGGGAAACTGCGAAGTTGCCGTGGACGATTCCGGACCTTTCCATCTTGCCGACCTGTATGCCGAACTCTGCTCCATCGATGCTTTTCTTCGTCAGTCAGTCTCGCTGCGACCGGGCCAGCCGGTTGCTGTCTACCGCACGAATGACCGGAAATGCTTCCACTGGTTTCTTGCTGTTATCCGTGCCGGCGGCATCGCGGTTCCGCTCAATCCGCTTCTCTCGCTGACTGAGGTGCGCCGCATTCTTATCGACAGCGGCACTGAGATTCTGGTTACGGACAGAGCGGTATTCGAGCGCAACATCGGCGATCGCAGTGCGCTGAACGTGCGCACCTGGATACAAGCTGACGACGACGAAGAGACGCTCGACGGATTCCTGCGCGCCTCAGGGACGAATACGTCGTTTCCTCCGGCCACCATAGATCCGGCTGCGACAATCGCCATTTTTCACACCTCCGGCACCAGCGGATTTCCCAAAGGCGCAGCCTTGTCCAGCAACGCGCTGCTTGGAGCCCGCGCGTCCACCGTCCTCTCTGGAATTTTTCTGGGACCACGGGACTTGGCGCTTGTAGCGTTGCCCTGGTCGCACATTATGGCTGTGAGCATTGCTCTCTATGGCCTGATGGCGGGTATTCGCGGATGCTTTCTGGATCGTTTCGACGTGGATGCGGCGCTGGATCGTGTGGAGCGATTCCGCATCACCGCCTTTATCGGCGTGCCGACCATGCTTGCCCGGCTGGTCAACGCCAATCCGCAGCCTGCCCGCCTGGCAAGCGTGCGTGTCTGGCTCTCCGCCAGCGATCATCTTCCCTTCGAGGTGCGACAGCGCCTGCGGAAGTTTGGAGCCCTGTTCCGCCTGCCGGGCGGCGGTCGTATTCCACCTGTTCTTCTCAACGGCTACGGCATGGTGGAGCTGGGCGGGCTCGCCATGATGGGGGTTGAGCTGCCGTTGCTGCCTGGGAGTGGAGACCTGTGTGTTCCGGTACCACCGTTTCACATACGTGTGGTCGACGAGAGCGGCCGCACTGTGCCGGCAGGCGTGACGGGCGAATGCCAGATCCGTCGCCACGGCTTGGCTCCTCACTATTGGAAAGATCGGGGCGACGCCGAAGGCCTGGTCACCGCTGACGGCTGGCTGCGTACGGGTGACCTGGCCAGGCGCAATCACCTTGGACTCATCCGGCTGGTGGGGCGCGCAAAAGACGTGATCAAGTCGGGCGGCTATTCAGTGTACGTACGGGAGTTGGAGGAGGCTATTCTGGCCCATCCTGCCGTGGCTCGCGCAGTCGCGTTCAGTCTGCCCCATAAAGACAAGGGCGAGATTCCCGTGGCCGCGGTCGAATTGCATCCGGGCTCACCGTCCGACGAAAGCGACCTGCTGAATTGGTGCCGCAGCCATCTCGCAGCGTATAAGGCGCCGCGACGCATCTGGATTCTCGAGCCCGGAGGCCTGCCGCAGAATCACTCCGGCAAGTTTCTTCGACGCGAACTTCAGGAGCGATTCGCACAGCATGCGGACTAAAGCAGCCGTCGCCGCGGCGGCGTGTGATGGATCGCTGTCCCGGGCAACCGGGGTCACGCCAATACCGAGACCTCCGCGGGCGTTGCTGCAGCCACCATCTCACGAATCGAATCGATCACCAGTTCCGGCTCGTCGAGATGGATCCAGTGCGCGCTCTCCGTTGCAATCACCTGGCGGACATTGTCCCCAATTTTGTCGAGACACTTCTCGGAGAGGGCGGTCGACTTCCCAGGCGTCAGCACCAGCACCGGGATATCGCGAATAGGATCGGCATCCTGCATCTCGCGCACTGTTTCCGGAACGGCCTCCACATGGCGTTGCATCCCGGCGTAGTACCCCGGTCGTGACCAGTGCGCGGCGATGACAGGCCAAATCTCCCTGGGCATCTTACCCACTTCTTCCGTAACCCGTTTCAGAACATGACGGCCTCCGATTCCTCCGGCATCCGCCAGATGCCCAGAGAGCTTCCCCGAACGGCAGAGCAGGGAAGTCACGGCAAGTCGGGCCAACCCAAAACGTGCAATCGGAATTGCATAGCTGGAAAGCTTCTTGCCGCGGTCGATCATGAATTGCTTGTCGGGGTTCAGTGGGGGCCATTCCTCGCACCGCATTGGATCCACCAGCACAACGCCCGCCACATCTTCCGGATACATGGCCGCGTAGCGCCGCATAACCAATCCGCCAAAGGAGTGTCCCACAAGAACGTACGGCGGCTTGATGCCTGCCGATTCCAGCAGCGTATGCAACTCGACCGAGATGTTTCCTGGCGCGCGTACAGTGCGGCATGGACTGCTCCAGCCAAGGCCGCTGCGATCATAGGACGCCGTTGCCGTAAAACGAGCCACCTGCTCCTGTACGTAGTGCCAGTTCAGATTGGTGGCTGCGATGCCTGCCTCGAAGACCACGGCAGGTCCGCCCGATCCCTTTTCCACCAGATAAAGCCTCTGCCCACGCTCAATTTCCACCCAACGCCCGGGAGTGGTGTACCGCCACCTGTCGCGGCTGGATCCAATCAATTGATACAGGTATCCCGCGGCAAAGAGCGCTGCAATGAGAGACAAAATTACCAGGGAAATGCTCATGGGCGATCCTCGAAACGGCTTATCTGTTCAGAACTGAAATCCTTGGCGCTCAGATTTGCTTTAGCGCTTCCCCGCTTGACAATCAGAAGCGTAGACCCGGCACGGCCGCGAATCTTGGCTTCTATCTGGGTGGCTGACCACACGCCGTTGGATTGGCGCAGGCCGTAGTATGTGAATTCCTTCACAATGGCCCCGCTCTTCATCGTCTTTTCTGCATATATGGGGTAGTCGATGGCATGGTCGAGCCAGGTCTGCACTTCGGAATAATGGGTACGGTCCGATGGTCCTGGCGTGCTCTTCAGGACATAGCACTGGCGCGCGCCAAAAGTAGCCTGCCGGAGAATGATCTGGCCCGGCCAGAAATACTCCGCCTCGAGAAGATCCTCATAGCTGAACGCGCCGCCCAAAAGACCCTCGCTCCATTTGTCAAAAGGAAGCCAGGTTGGCGCAGACGGATGAGGCTGGAAGATCCTGATTGTGTCATGTCCATCCGGACGCGTCTCCATCAGAATGCGGACGGGCCCATCCTGCCCCGCTCCCGCAGCGAGGCCCCGGGGCGGAAGGATATCCACTAGCGTGTGCAAAGCACCGGAAAACCACAGTCCTTTGACGCTCACCGTATAGTTGGTTCGATTGCCATTGGCGTCGACTCTGACCAGCCGTCCTGTGGCACGATAATCCGAAGTCTCAATGCGATGCCGAACGGCGGCAAGCACCGCCGTCACATCCGCCGCGTGTCCCGCGGTGGCGATCAACAGCGCCGCTATCGGCAAAGCGGAGGCCAGTTTCATGCCGCGATCCTTCCGTCGTGGATGCGGATGTGGCGCGGCGCCGAGCGCGCAATCTCATCCTCGTGCGTCACCACAATCAGCGTCATGCCGTGCGTTTCCCGGATCCCGGTCAGGATCTCCATAATGCGCGCCGAACTGGTGCTGTCGAGATTCCCGGTCGGTTCATCCGCAAGCAGGATCGCCGGGTTATTGGCTAACGCTCTGGCAATCGCTACCCGCTGCCGCTCTCCCGCGGAGAGCTTATTGGGATGCTGGCTCATCCGATGCTCCAGGCCCATTTCGCGGAGCAGTGCCTCGGCGCGCTGCCCACGATTGCCGTCTCCGTTTCTGGCCGCGAGCATGGGAGCCTGAACATTTTCAATCGCACGCAAAGTGGGGAGCAGATAGAAAGCCTGAAAAATGAATCCGACGTGATCGCAGCGGTACGTATCGAGATCGACGGAAGAGCCCAGAGGCGCACCCCGGAACAGGACGGTTCCACTGCTGGGGGTGTCCAGCCCGCCAAGGAGATGAAGAAGCGTCGATTTGCCGCTGCCGCTGTGCCCGCTGATAGCCACATACTCACCGGCCTCGATGGAGAGATCGACCCCGCGCAGCGCCTCGATTCGTCCTTCGTCGTAGTTCTTGTGCACGTTGCGTACTTCGAGAATGGGGCAAGTCATACTTTAACGCCTCCCCCGGCAAGAGGCGCTCTGCGCCACGTTGGGAGAGTGCCGCGGTGAAGTCCCGCCGGCATAGTAATGCCCGCCGCTTTTGTAAAGGGCGACAAGAGAAACGGCGTGGAGAGGAGGCTGGTTGATTGGGACAGTGCTGCAAGTAGGTGCCGGGACCGGATATACCACCTCATGAACCTGTTAATGCCGCTGATTGAAGAAATGCACGTCCATTTGGGTTGAAACGCTTGGAAAAAGACAGCCCGGGCCACGAACACGTCCCTCGCGGCCCGCACCGCGCAGAGCTTCGTCAGTGTCCTGAGGCCACTGCGATCGGCAGGATTCCGAGCCCATGGCAAATACTGTAAACGACTTTCGGGGAGGCATTCGGTCGGAATTTGCTCTGAGAGGGTCACTTTCAGGGAATTCGACCGTCAGTGTATCCGGCAGAAAGAGCTGTGTCCATCGAAGAATTTATGCCCCGGTGGGCCTTACACGATAGTAGTCCGAATGGGGCGTTGCGTCAGCCTTTTTTATTCCGCTGGGCGATTGTTCTTTTGACCGTACTGGCCCGTAAAAATCGCCCATGATCCATTGAAGCACTGAATCACAGACCGAGTATTAAGGCGAACGAAGTTGCAGGATCTGTTCGATGAACTCTGCCGCCCGGCCTGGCCCGTCAAACTGCCGGATGGCCCTTTGCAGGCTCTGGGCTGCCTCTCGGTATCGCCCTTCGTGAAGGACCCGGGTGACCGCCCTGCGAAGCCGGGTCGGGGTCAGCCTGTGTCGGGAAACCACCACCCCTGCTCCACGCGCTTTAAGCCGAGCCGCCACGCCAGGTTGATCGTTGCCCAGAGGCACAGCCACCAAAGGCACCCCGGCAGACAGCGACTCCAGCACCGTGTTGATGCCGGCGTGTGTAATGACCAGCGTGGCCCGCTTCACTATTTCCAGCTGGGGAGCAAAGCTCACCACCAGTGGATCGCCAGCCAATCTGCCCAGTTGGGCCGGTTCCAGTCCACCGCCCAGCGAGATCAACAATTGAGCGTCCAGTCCGGCACAGGCATCCGCTATCGTTCTGAAGATATTTTCTGAACCGTTCTGAAACGTGCCCAGCGATGCGTAAATGAGCGGGCGCCCATCGAGCCGCTCCCAGGCAAACTCGACCGCCGGACGCTGCCGCTCGTGTACAAATGGTCCTGTGTAGTAAAGACCCGCTGGTTTTTCCCCATCGATCTCGAACTCCAGTGCTTCCGGCAGTTGGGTAATTTGCGCCAGCGGCGATAGCCCGTCTTCAGGAGCCATGAAGGGCTTCAGTCCCCACGCTCTGCGCTGCTGGTTCACATCCCTGAAGATGGGGGTAGCCATTCGCGAGAGCAATCGCATTGCAATACGGTTCCGCAAACGGCTGAGCCGGCCCCTTCCCGCCGCCCAACCGAACCAAAAGGGCGGAAACCGGTCGTCTTTCACCAGGGGAGCCAGCAAGGCAATGGAGATCCATGGCAAGCCCAAATGGTCTGCCACGCTTCCAGCAAAGTCTGCCTCATCGACCAGCAACGCCTCTATTCCGGCCGCCCGCACCGCTTGCGGCCCGTCGCGCAGGACCATCTGTGCCGAACGCCTGATCCGTTTTAAGGTGAAGCGAAGCGCGGCAAGCCCCTTTAGCCGGGCCATTCGCTCGTCCAGCTTCTCGATGGTGCCGATCGGATAGTCTTCTGCGCCGATGCGCTGAAACTCGATGCCCGCAGCTCGCACACGGACTTCGACGTCGGCAATCCCGAAAATCACGACTTGATGGCCCCTCATTTGCAGGGATCGCGCCAGGGCGGTCATCGGATTTAGATGTCCGGTTGCCGGAAAACAGAATGCCCCAAATCTTGCCATGGCTCTCGTCAGTGATTCATTGACTTCACGCGACAGTCGAAGCGGCCACAGTGGCCGGCGTACAGATTTATCTGTTGTCTGAAGCTGATTCTCAGACTACGAGCTACAGCCGGGCGCGGCAACCAGCCAGCGCGTTGCCTTGCAAGGCTGCCGGCGAGGAGCGTGGCACAAATGGTCCCCGGGGAGGATTGGCTAATCGTGTCGCAGTGCATCCACAGGTGAGAGCTGCCCGGCGCGCCACGCCGGAAGCGCTCCGGCGACAAGGCCGGCGAACACTGCAATTCCGACCGCTTTGGCCAGCAGCGGCCAGTGTAGGGACGCCGCAAAGAAACTTGCCGTCTGCGGCAAAGCTGCCAGCACCCGCAGAGCACACCATCCTAAAGCGATGCCCAAAAGCCCCCCGCCCAATCCGAGCGTGACAGCTTCAATTTCAATATGGGCCAGAACCTGCCAGCGCTTCCAACCCAGGGCGCGCAGGATGCCGATCTCCCGCGTACGCTCGAAGACGGACATCGCCATGGTGTTGGCAATGCCCAGTATCCCGATGAGCAGAGCCAGTAAAGATGTACCCCAGGCGGAAGCCTGGGCCAGCTTTACAAATTGATTGTCACTGGCGCGCTCTTCCGCGGGAACGGCCCGCACCCCCGGCACCGCAGCCTGGATCTCGGCCTCTGCGCGCTTCAGGTATTGTTGAGGCGCCTCTCCAGCGGGCGCCGGACGCAGCCGCACATCGATGGTCGAGACTTTGCCTTGCATGCCGCTCAGTTGTTGTAGCTGGTCCAGTGGCATGATGACTGCGGCCGCCTCCAGCGTGGAAGCCGAGTGATAGATCGCCGTCACCTTGAACTCGGTGCCTTGAAGCTCAAGGCTGTCGCCGACGTTCTTCTTCAAATCCTGAGCGAGCAGATCGCCGAGCATGGCTTCGCGCTGGCCATCGCGAAATCGTCGCCCCGCCAGTATGTGCAGCGAGTCGAGTTGAAACGCATCTGCCTTCCACCCGTAGACCAGAGCGTTTACATCCTGAGTCAGGTCCATCAGGTTAAAAATCGTGGGCGAGGCCTGCGCCACAACCGGAAGATCCCTGAGCTTTGCCGTCGCCCCCTGGTTCAGCGTCGTGTTCAGGAAAGTGCCCTGAATCACGGCCAAGTCAGTGCCGCTGCTGGAGTAAATGCGCATCCACTGCTGTTCAAATCCGCTCGAAAATCCCACCAGACCTACAAACGCGCCAACCGCCATGCCGATCCCTGACAGCGTGAGCAAAGTCCTCAGCCGCCGGCGCCGGAGGTTCTTCATCACAAATCCTGTAAATGACAATGATTTGGCCATGTAGTCGGGAGGTGTCCTTCTGTCTGCGCCTGGAGTCAGTTGCCAACTCGCCGCCGGGATGCTCGATGCGCCATTTCAGAATAAGAGGTCCGGGGAGTTATTTCCAAATTATTGGACGAGAGAAGTCGATGGACTCAGGTGCTCCGCGGGAGATTGCGCGGGTGCGGTCGAAGCCGAAGGGTTCGCCATTCGCATTGCGGCTTCCACCACGCCGTCCGTCATGACTGTCAGCAGGCTTATTGCTTCGAGCCGAGATTTCGCTTCCGTATAAGCCCCGCCTGCCGTCAGATCCAGCGGCTGGCCCGATTCGAGTGGCATTCCTCCCCCTTCTCTTAGGGCGGCAGGTGCCCGGCATTGGCGGAAATCAGTTCGCCGTCGCCGGCGTGCGACCAATGAGGCAGGTGGCGAACCCGCCATGGCTGCGCCCCGGCATACCCTGATTCATCGCGGAGAGAATCTCGTCCGGGCTTTGCGTAAAGTGGGTCAGGGTGCGCACCGTGCCAACCAGCAACGAAACCGTGATTGCCGCCGGCAGTCATTTGCAGCTGATGTCACCGATGACAATCGACGCGCTGCCACCCGGGGAGGAAGGATCTGAAAGTAGTCTTGAACAAGACGATCAGCAGAATGACATTGCTGAATGGCTGATTTGGTTCGCCGAAATTGCGCTGGAAGCACAGCGCCGCAGCATCGCGCTGGTTGAATTCATCATTCCGAAGTCGAAGCTGCTGGACCGACTGCGCGGCAAGATGAATGAGAGGCAGCGGAAGGTGCTCCTGCGGATGTTCCGCGTATTGCACCTGGCAATGCCCTCAAGCTCCCAGTGCACCGTGGAACGGCTCTGCAACTCTGAGGGAGCCATCGCGAACTGCCTCGTCCCGGATTAGCGGACGAAGTGACCGATGTGATAGACGCCGTAGAGGCCAAGAGCCAGCATGGCCTCGAGGCAGAGCCCGACGACGAAACCCTGGATGCAATTCCCGTAATCCCGAAGGGACAGAGACTCCGGGTTCGCATTCTGGGCGAAGGAAGAGGCTTCAACTATGGAGGATGTCGTGGAGGGAACGCTGTGCGCTTTAAGGTTCAATGAGGCCGTCGCTTGCATTGTTTCCGTTTCCTGGTCCGGCTCGTTCTGAGCCTTGACAGCCTCATCATCGGCCGGAACGGGAGGGATTGAAATAGCACTTCGGTCGGGCCCGGTGAAATGCCGGTGTTACGGACCTACTACCTAAGTAATGACTCTCCGCGAGACTATCGATACGACTGCAAACCTGCGCAATAAAGAACAATAGAAGTGTGAAATGTTCCCATTGTCGGGCTCTGGTAACGCTTGAGTGAAAGCTTTAGATATCCGCGTCAGGCTCTGGCTCCGGCAATTGTAAGACCGAGCGCCTCCATACCCTCATCCAACCGCCGCATCAGTCGATTGCTCATCGCAAGTCCGGCACACCCGGCGCAAATCCCCGCAGGCATCGTAACCATCCGGAAGACGATGTGCTGCGGGCGGCGCGCTTAATTTGCTCTACGAGCGCACGCGTTGCTACTCGACGAAATTTCTGCTGTCGTTGCCTGCGGCGTCCAGTCCTTGTTGCACTTCCGGCCCCATCCAGGCTGCACTGCCACGTCATCTGATCCGATTGTTTCTTCAGCTATACAGGAGGATCTCGTCCGAGCAGCGAGTCGAATCTGTGCATGTTTGATGAAGACACAACTTACACCTAGTGGTCCAGAAGTTCGCCGCAATATGCAGGTGGGCTTTGTCGCTATTAGCTCTTGTCAAGTGAGCTACAACTTTGGCATTAGATAGGCGATGCCTATGTGGTATTACTCTGGTTCCTTCGGGGCGTTACTCAGCTCATAGCAGCCGTGATTCCGAGCGTATCATGGTAATAGTTCCACACAGCTTACTGTTGCTGCAGGCGGCTCTATTGCGTCTCTCCTCACAGCTCTGCACATGCCGGTCCACGCTGCGCGTGCTTGCTTTAACTTGTGCACTTCTCTCAGTAAGCGCGAACCGGGCCGGCGCATCCGATGTGCCGCGTGCGCCGCGAGCCGAGCGCGAAGCCGCAGTGATGCAAGCGCGTCACGGTGGCGCCAAAGCCGGTCTGGCCGAGCTGAAGCGATTGGTGCAGCGGTACCCCGATGATCCGCGCCTGCTTGCCGACACAACCATCGTGGCCAGTTGGGCCCGCGACGATCGTTACGCACTGGATCTTTACGACCGCCCGCTCACGCCCAAGGATGACGCCGGAGTTGCCGAGGCTGCGGGTCACGCGGCACGCAATCTTCACCTTTACGCCAGGTCGCTTGAGCTGTATCAGCTGGCCCACCAGCTGGAGCCCGATCGCTGGCAGCCGCTTTTGGGAGAAGCCATGGTCCTGACCGACCTGGGAGACTACGCCGCCGCCGCCAAACTGATGGATCCCGTGGTGCGCCACCACAAGGACGACTTAGACGTGTTGCGCGGCCAGGGTTATCTCTGCAGTCGCCTTGCCGACTTCATCTGTTCCATCGCCATGTATCAGTACTACCTGGTCCAATCCCCCAACGACATGGATGTGCGTAACGATCTGGCCCTGGCGCTCTCCCACGTTGGGAGCCAGGTTTATGCTTCGGATTTTTATACAAAGGAAGTCAGCCCGGAGGTGCCGGAAACCGATTTCCGGCTGAGCGGCGTCGCAGCCGGAGAAGAAGCAAACTGGGGTGAAGTCTATTCACCGACCCGCGCGCTGGTGCGCGCTGACAGCGAAATCGCGCTGGCGCGCCTCAACAGCATCATTGCCGCCGCCACACCCAGGGGAGAGACCTGGACGAATGCGCAGTTCGATCGCATCTTCGCCCTCTACGACCTGCACCGGTCAAATGAGGTTGTCAGCGCTTACGAGGAACTCACGCGCCGGGGAATCGAAGTGCCACAGTACGCGCTGGAGAGCGTGGCGGGATCGTATCTTTCCCTGCACGAGCCGGAGCGCGCCGAAGAGATCTACGAGAAGCTGGTGAAGGAGTCGCCCACCGACGGCGACCTGTGGAGCGGCCTGGCGTATGCGCAGATGGAGCGCGGACACGTGAAGCAGGCACTGGCAACCATCGATCGCGCCTACAAAGATGCCACCCCGTGGCTGGGCATTCCCGGCAAGAGCGCGCCCAAGCCCAACCGGATGCGCCTGAACCTGGAATCCCAGGCGGCGCGCATGCGCGGCGATGTGGACTTGCTCGCCGAAGAGCAACGGAGGCTGGACCGCCTGATGGCGGCCGCTCCGGGCAACGAGAGCCTGCGCTGGCAGTTGGCCTCTTCTCATCTGGCCCGCGGATGGCCGGTGTACGCGCTGCGCGAGTCCCGCATCGCCGACGGCTTTGCGTCGCGCGACGAACTTCCATCCATGACCACCGTGCAGATTGAGGAAGCGGCCGGACTCCGCGATGAAGTCGACGCCGCGATTCCTGCGCTGCGCATTCGCGCCTTCGACGACCCTTCTCTGCTGCGCTTTCTCAAGGGACTCCGCATCGAGCGCGGATGGGGATTCGATTCCGATGCGGTCTTCGCCTGGGGCAGCGGCATCGAAGTGGGCAGCAGCTCGCAGCACTCCGAAGCCCACCTCTATAGTCCGCTGTTCAACAATCGCTGGCGCGGCTTTGCCCACGAGCTCAGCGACAGCGGCAACTTCGGCGCCACCTCCGCGGAACGCACCCGGACCAGCGTGGGGGTGTCGTACGACTACGACCGCCAGAGCGCTACGGCGGAGATCGGCTATGACGCGGGCACCCACCGGACCGCGGCCAACCTCGCGGCCGCGCTGGCTTTGAACGATTACTGGTCGTTCCACCTGGAAGCCGACACGGACAGCTTCGAAGTGCCGGTGCGCGCCCTCACCGGAAACGTGCACGGCCGCAGCGTCGACGCTGACCTGGAGTGGCGCGCCAGCGAACTCGAATCCGCGCACGGAGGTTTGCAGCGCGTGCTGTTCAGCGACGGCAACCAGCGAGCCGCCATCTCCGGCGCGTGGACCAGGCGCGTGGAGACGACGCCGCACTGGCAGACCACCATCAGTGCACAGGAGTGGGAGTCCGGCAACTCGCTCAACGAAAACCGGCCCTACTTCAATCCCAGCCGCGACTTCGGGTTTGGTCCGAGCGCCACCGTGGACTGGCACACCTGGCATCGCTACGATCGCAGCTTTCACCAGAAAGTGAATCTCTATGTCGCACCGTACTGGCAGGCAAACTACGGAACCGGTCCCTCCGTCTCTGCGGAATACGACGCATTGCTGAAGACGCGCCAGGGTCTGGAGTGGCGCCTGGGCGTAACCTGGAACACGCAACCATACGATGGCATGAATGAAACCAGCACCGCTCTGAATGCCGGAATCACCTGGGGAAGCCAATGAAAAGCCTGCTGGTTTGTTTCGCCTTACTGCTGATGAGTGCCGGCGCCTTGCCCGCGAGCGCCCCGGCCAGAGATGCTTCCACCGCGAGCCGCCCGGAAGACGTCATTGTCCTTTGCTACCACGACGTCCGCGACAAAGTGGGCACCAGGCAATTGCTGAACCCAGCGCAGAAGGCCAGTGCCGATATCGTTGCCCCCGGCGTTGGTTCTTCGCTCGATGCGGAGCAGTTCACCACCAGCACACACAACCTGGCCGGCCATTTCGACTGGCTGCGCTCGCACGGCTATCACGTGATCAGCCTGCAACAGTTGATTGACGCGCGCAGCGGGCGCGGAACGCTGCCCGACAAAGCCGTGCTGCTTACCTTCGACGACGGCTTGCGCAGCGCCTACACCAACGTCTTCCCGCTCCTGAAGGCTTACAAGTTCCCCGCGGTGATGGCGGTGGTGGGTGCATGGACCGATCTGCCCGACGATGGCAAAGTGGACAATGGCGCCCACCCGCTGACCCGCGAGGACTTCGCCACCTGGGACGAGTTGCGCGAAATGCAGGACAGTGGTCTGGTGGAAATTGCCTCGCACACCTACAATCAGCACCACGGCATACTCGCTAACCCCCAGGGAAACATGATTCCCGCCGTGGTCACGCACGAATACCGCCCGCTCACGCACGACTACGAAAGCGACGAAGAATACATCGCGCGCCTGCGCGCCGATCTCGCCCGCAACTCCGACGAGATTCGCGAAAAGCTCGGACACGCGCCCCGAGCCATCATGTGGCCATACGGGGAGTACAGCCAGGTGAGCGATGAGATCGCGGCTTCTCTGGGCATGACTGTCAGCTTCACGCTCGGTGATCAGATTCACTACGCCAAGGCCTCCATGGAGGCGATTCCACGCATTCTGATGATGTCCAACGCTACCGTCGGCGATCTCACATGGGAGCTGCGCCAGCCCGCGCCCGATGCCATTGTCCGCGCCGTCCAGGTCGATCTCGATTACATTTACGATCCCGACCCGAAGCAGCAGGAGCGCAACCTGGGACTGCTCCTGGACCGCATTCAGGCGATGGGCGCAACCCAGGTTTGGCTGCAGGCCTTCGCCGATCCCGATGGCAAAGACTCAGCTGCTGCGGTCTACTTTCCCAACCGTGTTCTGCCCATGCGCGCCGACCTGTTTTCCCGCGTCGCCTGGCAGTTGCGCACGCGTTGCGGCGTGGAGGTTTATGCGTGGATGCCGGTGCTGGGTTGGCGCCTGCCCAATGCCGCTCAGCAAGCCCGCCTTGAGATCCGGCCCCGCCCGGGAGTAGCGCCCGAGAATCCGGTGCGGCTCAATCCGTTTCTGCCCGAGACCCGCCAGATTGTGGACACGCTCTATGAAGACCTGGCCAGATCGTCGCCGCTCAGCGGCATCCTGTTTCATGACGATGCCGTGTTGCGCGACACCGACGAGCTGGGCCCGGCAGCCCCAGCGCCGGGGCCGACGCGCACCCAGGCGCTGATCGATTTCACCAGCGAGCTCAAGGCTCATGCGCAGCGCTGGCGCCCCTCCATCAGGACCGCGCGCAATCTGTTCGCCGAGCCGGTGCTCGATCCGGCAAGCGAAACCTGGTACGCGCAATCGCTGCCTGCCTTCCTCAAGGCCTACGACGAGGTGGCGCTGATGGCCATGCCGGAGATGGAAAACGTGAATCACCCGAACCGGTGGCTGCTTAAGCTGGCGGCGAGAGTCTCGGCCACCCCGGGCGGCATGGATCGCACTGTCTTCGAGCTGCAAACCGTGGATTGGAGGAACCACGACCATCCGATCCCAACTTCGGAACTGGTACGCGAGATGCGTCTGCTGCAGGACCACGGCGTGCGCCATCTGGGCTATTACCCCGACGATTTCGCAAAGAATAATCCCCGGCTGGAGGTGTTAGAGCCGGAGTTCTCCGCATCCGATTTCCTCCCGGCGAATTACGTGGAGAGCAGGTGAGGGATGGCTGGTAGATTATTCCTTGACTTTGCCTTCTACTATCCCCTCACGATGGCATGGTTTTGGATATTTGGTGCTTTCAACTACTACCTGCGGCGGGAACGGACAGGGGCACTGCGTGTGCATCCGCCGGAGCTGGCCCACTGGCCCAGGGCCACGCTGGTGGTGCCCTGTCACAACGAGGGAGATAACGTCCGCGAGACCGTGGGGTATCTCGCCGAACAGGACTATCCCGACTTCGAGATTATCGCCGTCAACGACGGCAGCCGTGACAACACCGGCGCCATTCTGGACGAACTGACGCAGATCTACCCGCAGTTGCGAGTGCTTCATTTTCGCCAGAACCAGGGCAAGGCCATGGGACTGCGCATGGCCGCGCTCGCGTCCAACAGCGAATTTCTGGTGTGCATCGACGGTGACGCGCTGCTCGACCGCTACGCCACCCGCTGGCTCATGTATCACCTCGTCACCGGGCCGCGGGTCGGCGCGGTGACCGGCAATCCGCGCATCCGCAACCGCTCCAGCCTGCTGGGCCGCCTGCAGGTGGGCGAGTTCTCTTCCATCATCGGCCTCATCAAGCGCGCGCAGCGCTCCGCAGGCCGCATCTTCACCGTCTCCGGAGTCATCGCCGGCTTCCGCCGCTCCGCCCTGCACCAGGTCGGCTACTGGAGCACCGACATGGTTACCGAAGACATCGATGTCAGCTGGCGTCTGCAGTTGGATCACTGGGATATTCGTTATGAACCCAATGCCCTGTGCTGGATCCTGATGCCCGAGACCCTGAAAGGGCTGTGGAAGCAGCGCCTGCGATGGGCGCAGGGCGGAGCGGAAGTCTCGCGGCGCTACCTGAAAAACCTTTTCATCTGGCGGAAGCGGCGCATGTGGCCGGTCATCGTCGAATATATTCTCAGCGTGGTCTGGTCTTATGTCATGCTGTTCGTACTGTTTTTTGGCACCCTCGGCCTGTTCGTCGCTCTTCCCGCATGGATGCGCATGCCTGGTCCGTTCCCAACCTGGTATGGCGCTATGTTGGGCGCTACCTGCCTCGTGCAATTTTCCATTAGCATGATTATTGACCGCCGCTACGAGGAGCGCGTCGGGCGCCAGTTCTTCTGGATCATCTGGTATCCGCTCGCTTACTGGCTCATCGGCATGTTTACAACCGTGGTGGCGGTACCCAGGGCTTTATCGAAACGACGCGGGACCAGAGCCGTGTGGGAAAGTCCTGACCGGGGGATTCGCTGATGCGCGCGGAAAGACCCATCATCGTCCGTCCGGATAAGCAGTCCTGGGAGCAGCGAATCACTTCACGCACCCTCAGCGGCATCGCCTGGGGAGTCTGGCTGATGCTGTGGATGCCGGTCCTCACCGCGGTGCTCTGGATTTTCGGCACGCGCGTCACCTACATCTACATCATTCGCGCGCCCGACGAAACCAGCCTGCTGCTCATCTTCCTGATCATGTTCATCTGCAACATGATCGTGTCCGGCTGGTCCAGTTACAACTACATCCGCTTTGCCAGAAAAACTCGGCGTCACGCCACGGTGCCTGTTTCTCACGAAAAGGTGGGGGAGCTGTTTGGCGTTACCGATCCGGAAACCCTGTCCTTGTTGCTGTATTCGCGAATTCTGGGCCTCAACTTCAACGAGGCCGGCGTCCTCGTGCGTGTCGATGCCGAAGAAGTCGAGGACAGCATAACGACGACCGTTGAGGCGGAAAGGAATGATCTGGAGCTTGTGCTCTGACATCGAGAGCGCTTTCTTTCGTTCTGTGGTCCCGGCAGTGTTCATCCGCAGAAAGCTCGCTCCACATCTGTTCCAAAGGGCAGTGCCATCCGGTTGATCCGGCTCGTCTACTGTCCGCCCACTACCGGGCAGCGAACCATCCTGGGCTTAGCCATGGTGTCAGCCTTCGTTGATGGCGTAATGTTTTGGAATTCCAGAACAGATACGAAGGCTTATTTCCATGATCAGCTTCAGCGCCTTGCCTCTGGATGACTGGAAGATCTCCCCTGAATACCGCAAGCATGCGGTTGGCCTGCCCGATCTTTTGTACCAGCGAGATTGTTAGTGTAGCGCAGCGGGAGAGGTAGATATCTGCCCGCCGCCGTAGCCGTCGGGGGTGTGGGAAAGTGGGAAGCGTTGTTTGCTTTCCACTTTT
>JBATVK010000133.1:0-7772 GCA_049671725.1 Acidobacteriaceae bacterium | reverse complement strand
CGAGATTGCTTTGATATAATTCGGGAAGGCAAGAGCGCTGGCTGACACACTCCTCAGTAGCTCAATGGCAGAGCATTCGGCTGTTAACCGAAGGGTTGTAGGTTCGAGTCCTACCTGAGGAGCCAATCAAATCAACAACTTAGAGCAGACAAGAGCAGCCAAAAATCCGCCAATTTTTCAAAATGTGCCCATTTTTGTGCCCACGCTCCTTCAAAATGGACGCCCTGTCCATAGCAATCCTGCTCAGTTGTTTTCCTCCTCAGTGAATCGACTCGAAACGCTTCCTGACCTCGGTTGATCGCCTCATTTGCGCGAATCCCCTTCCTGCTCCAATCTCCATTCGCGCGGGCCGTTTTGGCATCGCGCCCTACCGGGAGGCAGGAGCGCTCTATGGCAGTTTTCAAACGAGGCGGAGTGTGGTGGTACAAGTTCTACTTCGCCGGCCAATTCATCCGCGAATCGTCAAAATCGACCTCGAAGACCGTCGCCAGGGACGCCGAAAACCAACGACGGCGCGAACTCGAACAGGGCTATCACAATCTCCGCCAGAAGCGCGAAATTCGTATCCGTCTGTTGCGGGATATAGCGGATGAATATCTGGCGGATTACAAATTGCGTTTTCGCGGAGTCACCTTCGCCGAATATGCGATCGGCCATGTTGTCCGGCACCTTGGGGACAAACTGCTGGTCGATATCGGTGAAGACGAGGTTCTGGGCTACCAAAGCGCACGTCTCAAAGAATCAGCTTCGGCAAAGTCCATTAACGAGGAGGTCCGATTCCTTCTGACCATGATGGGGGAGCCCGGCGAAGTGATTCGAGTCCGGCTGCGCAAGAAGAAGAAACTCAAGTTGCCTGTGCGCCGGAAGATCGGTAAGGCATATGAGCCGGAAGAGACGGAGAAAATGGGGCAACTCTCGCGCAATTCGCGTTCTCCGCATATTCACCTCGCCCTCATCATGGCCCTGAACGCCGGCATGCGCGATGCGGAGATCAAGTCGCTCACCTGGAGCCAGATTCATCTGGACAAAGGCTACCTTCAGGTGGGAAGAAGCAAAACGGCCGCAGGTGAAGGACGGACGATTCCAATTAACTCGGTGCTCCATCAGGCCATCGTCGAATACCGCGCAGCGTACCTGAAGAAGTTCAAGGAGATTCGAGAGGAGTGGTATGTCTTTCCGTTCGGGAGACCGCGGCCTTGGGACCCCACGCGCCATGTGACGACGCTCAAGACGGCATGGAAAAACATTCGAAAGAATGCCAAAGTGACAGGCAGGTGGCACGACCATCGCCACACGCTAATCACGCAGCTGGCCGAGGGCGGAGCCGGGGAGGAAACGATACGGCAGATCGTCGGCCACGTCTCCAAAGAGGTTCTACGAGATTACCTCCATGTACGTATGAAGGCGAAGCGGGAGGCACTTGAGAGCATCGTGGCGCTGCCCCACGGGATCGACGCGGAGAGGAATGGCAATGTCAAGGCGGCGCATCGGGATTTGACCGAATCGTAAGACCAAACTATGTTCAGCGCCTGCTGCTTCGATCGCCCACGCGATGGAAGCAGCAGGCGTTTTTGTTAAAACTGCGAGGTGCATATGGAATCCCTTCTTACGGAAAACGAAGTCTCGGCGAGTCTTAAGGTAAGCCTGGCTTGCCTCCGCCGCTGGAGGCTCCAGGGCGCAGGACCGCAATACGTGAAAGTCAACAATATGGTCCGTTATCGCGAGGTGGATGTCTCAGCCTGGTTGAAAGAGTTGCCAACGGCGGGGAACGGTCGGAGACTCGGTCCAAAGAGCGTTGTCAGAACCAAGCTGGCAGTTAGCGCCTGATCCGAGACGACTACCCTGGATCTACGAACTGCGGCGCACAGCACAACCCGCTTTGTCGAGGGACATTTCGCTGGGCGCTTCCGAATTCGGCCGGTTTTGCCACCAAGATTGACACCTGAAGATTAGAGGTGAAAATGGTGATACGAAGAGCTGCGCGTGATTCGGTTCGCTATTTCCTCTTCGGTCGGGTGAATGATGAACGACGAATTCGACAAAGAATCCGAATGGATCACCGAGTTGGGAAAAGCGCGTAGCGACGAATATACGGAAAAGATTCTTGCCTTCGTTCAGGAGCTCGAAAAATCGGCACCTGAACCGTTCCTGCCGCTGTTGACAGATCTTGCTTTGGCTCGCACTCTGATCGTGCACCTGGTCATCCGCTACGGACGGGAACGAGGGATGGTCGAGGCACGGGACGCTTTCGAAAGCACGCTCGAACAGATGAAGCCCCTGCTCGAAAGAATGAAATCTCGCAAAGGACCTCCCCCGCAATGAAGAGACTCATTCCCTCGCTTCTCCTCCTCGCAGCCTTTGGCCTGTTCGCATGGCAATTAACTGCCTGCAAACGCACGCCGGCACCGCCAACTGCTCAGGATGCGATCATAGTATGGAAGGATATTCACAAGAACCTGCACACACAGGATTTGCTCACACTAACGAAGACAAACGGGCAAATGCAGAGGATCGACGGGAACGATGTCTACACTCTCTATTACGAGGCGAAGGTGAAGGACATTATTCAGTTGGGAAACAGGACCCCCGGCACCATCGAGACGTACCAGAGCAACTACGCCTTTCATTGGACCGAAAAAGGATGGATGGGGCCCGACAACCAGGTTTACCCGGCTCAATAGAGTGCCTCTCCGACTGGTTTGACCCAAACTCAGTTCCATCCTAGGCTCTCCCCACGCTAAACGCGTTGGAGGAGTCAACGGGATGTTTGCTTCACCCACGGAAACGTTAGCCGGACTTGAATGCACAGGCTACTTCACTGACATCAAAGTAGCGACCGCCGTCTTCCTGGCCGGCAGCGTTCACCGTCCTATATTGCTGGAAGGCCCTGCCGGCGCGGGCAAAACGGAACTGGCATCATCTACGGCGCGGACACTACGAGTACCCCTGCTGCGCCTGCAGTGCTATCAGGGAATCGACGAAGAAAAGGCCATCGGGCAGTACGACCGGAGCTTGCAAGAGCTCTATGTGCTGCTGATGAGCAAAAGCACTGAGACGCCAGACTGGGCGCAGATCAAGCGCGAAATCACGAGCCGAGCTTACTTCATGGCTGGTCCGCTGCTCGACGCAATTGAGCAGGAAGAACCCTGCGTCCTGCTCATCGACGAAATCGACAAAGTCGATTATGCCTTCGAGGCCATGCTGCTGGAGCTCCTTTCCGTGTGGACCTTGTCAATTCCAAGAATGGGCACCGTCCGCGCAACTTCCATTCCTTTGGTGTTTCTCACCTCGAATCAGGAACGCAATCTCGGTGATCCGCTGCGCCGGCGATGCTTTTATCTGGTTGTTGAGCACCCGAACGCGGAACGGGAAGCCGCGATCGTGGCAAGACGCACACCCCACGTGGACCCGGCGACGCACCAATTCATCGCTGGATTGGCCAGGAGCCTGCGGGCTTACACGCTCGAGAAGCCACCGTCGATCTCCGAGATGAACGACGTGGCGATGGCGATGGAATTACTGGGCATCGACCGGATCCTGCCTGCACACAAGGAGATCATGTTGCCCCTGATCGCCAAGACAGAGGGCGACCGGAAGCGCCTGCTCATGAAGGAGGCTTTCGAGTCCATTGTTCGCATGGCCGCGAAATATGCCGAACAGATCACGCAAGGCTCTCCGGATGAGGATGTGAAGGTTCTTGCGGGAAGCGAGATCGGCCAATGATCAAAGCATCGCTTCTCTATCTCTTTGCTGCGGTCTCTTTCGCTGTCGTAATGCATCCCGCCGCGTACGCACAAGATCGGGTAACGATGTACTACGCAAACGCCTATGCGGACCATTACGGCGTTCCCCGCGCACTCGTTGACGCCATCATCGAACAGGAATCGGACTGGAATCCTCTTGCGCAGTCAGTGAAAGATGCAGAGGGGCTAATGCAGCTGATGCCGGGCACCGCCGCCATATACGGTGTTCGCAATCGGTACGACATTTTGGAAAACCTGAGCGGCGGAGTTCGGTATCTGGCCGATCTACTCAGCGAATTCCATGGCGATATGCGGCTCGCCGTTGCAGCCTACTACTGCGGTTCCAGGCACATTCTTCAACGAGGCTTCTCGTACAGCAATCCCGCTGTGGTGCGATACGTGGAATCTGTTCGTCGCCGCTACCAAGACAATCTTCAAAGCCAAGCGGACCAGGGGATTTATGGGCCGGAAGGAGGAAACTGACATGAAACCTCAGCGATTTGTCATCGCCAGTCTCATCATTTTCGCGGGAGCGGCAGGTACCGGCAGGGCGCAGCAGCCAGATCAGGGTGAAGGCGGCCCACAGCAGGTGGATCCAGCAATCGTCGATCTGCCAGTCTCCGCGAGCACCGTGACTGACGTCCATCTCCATCCTTTCTTCACCACGACGATTCGCCTCCCCGATGCCGTGAGGTCCGTCGCTGTGGGAGCGCCAACCCTTTTCAAGGTTGAGCATTCAGCTGACGATCCAGGGCTGGTGTTCATCAAGCCAATTACGGCGGGGGCTACAGCGAGCAATCTGATCATCTCCCTTCAATCGGGACAGGAGATCAGTTTGCGTCTACTGTCGGAAGGCAGCGGCACTGGGATTCCAGTCGATTTCGTTGTGAACTATGAGCCGAGCCAGAGTTTCCTGATCGGATCGACGGACGACGTTGCCGGGAACTCCGCGTCTGTTCCCGACCCACCAGCAAAACCATCGGCTGTCGATATTGCACTCAAGCTGCAGTCGAGGATCGCCAGCCCTCATTGGTCTACCACCAACCGCGGGAATCCAGACGATTCCGATCGAGCTGACTCCCCTACGCCCATCCTTGGGGCACTCGGAGCGGTGCAGGAAAGAGGGCAGCGCATGCTGGCCGCGTTCTCGATCATCAACAAATCGGATCACTGGATTGAGGTTCTGCCGCCGCAGGTCGAGCTCCGAAGCCCCAACTTCAGCGCGAAGAAGAAGAGAGATCAGGTCCTTGCGGAGCAGGTGCCCGTATCCGAGTACCGAATTACGGGCCACCGCCTCGCCCCCGGGGAGCGAGCAGACGGCGCCGTGGAGTTTTCGCGGCCGGGCTTCAAGCAGAGCGCGGACCACCTGGTATTGGAACTGGGCACGGCCAGCGCTGTGGATCATCCACTGCTGCTGCAGTTGCCCTTCGTTGCTCCCGGTCAGTGAACAAAGAAATCAGTTCAAGAAATGAGGTGGACCATGGGTCAGGCACAGACGGTAGAGAGGGATGAAACAGTCCAGAAGGTAGACGCCGGAGTTGCTCCCCCAGAGGAGAAGGAGACGCCGCTGGGATCGGTAAGCAAGCGGCCATTTGTGCTGAAGAAAAGCCGCGGCTCAGGCGGCGGCAATCTGGCCACGATGCTGATTGCCGTCGGCGCGATCGCTGTGCTTGGCATTGGGATGGTCGCGTTCCTTTCAACCAAAGGAACTGTCAGGAAAAGGCTGCTCTCTCAGGCCGGCAGGCCGAATCTCGGACAATCGCAGACCGCGGGCCCCGCTACAAACCTTCTGCCCAATAACGCGGTGAAGCCATCTCCCAACGGAGCGCCGGAACCCGGCACCGTCGATGCTGCCGACATTGAGCGGACAAAATCGCCTGGGAGTCCACAGGCCCTGTCCCGCGGCGGGGCCGGAGCAAATCCATCCCAGAATCCCAGAACTCTCGGCGAGGTGGCGAAATTTGATGAGCCGAACACCGCTCCCAATGCTGAATCTCGATGGACGCCTCCGCCCTATGGCAGCGAGAACTCGGTAAATCAGCAGGCGCAAAAGAAGGCGGAGGATGCGCTGGACGCTCCTTCCCTGGTTTTCACGGCGCATGAGAATACGGCAAATCAGCCGCAGATGCAGAACTCCGTGCCGGTCGTCGACAACCTTGGCCTGGCCCCCGGTTACCATGTGGCGGCGCGCCTCGAATCAATGGCCACAACGGCTGTGCACGCGCCTGTCGTTGCCGTGATCGAGTACAACTATGAGCGCAATGGACAGACCATCATTCCTGCCGGAGCACGGGCCGTTGGCAAAATCATTCAGGCGGATCCCTCGGGACTTGTGAATATTGAATTCTCTTCTCTCGAATACCCTGATGGGTCCACCGTCCCAATCGACGCTGTGGCCGCCAACATGAGTCTTCAGGCCATAAAGGGGACTGTAACTGGACGTCAACGTGGAAAGAACATGTTGGTCCGTTCCTTATCTGGAATTGGCGAGACTGCGGCGATGCTTGTTGGCGCACCCAGCGTGAATAGCTCCTTCAGCGAAGGAGATTTGATGCGAATGCAGGTCGCAAACAACATCGGGAATGCCGGCGATGAGCAGATCATGAGGATGCTCACCTTGGAGTACATCGTGGTGAGTGTTCCCGCCGGGACAGAGATCTATCTCGTATTTGAGAAGGCCGCGACAGCAAACGCCCAGACCTCGGACAAGGCGATTCACATTCCGCACGCGGGTATTGGAATCGGCCAATCTGCGGAGGCAGAACAACCATGATGGTATTGGCTCATGTTCCCAATCAGGCCGGTAGACCCGGAAGACATCCGTGCTGATGACGGGGTTTTTCAAAAGAAGAAAAGCTGCGTACCAGGCTTTTGTCGAAAAACGGGCGGGGCAACTGGAGAAACTTCCGCTCCTTAGCTCGCGACTCCCAGGACATCGGTCTTCCGCCAACCGGTGGCGTGGCATCTTTAAATACCGGATTCCATTATTAAAGTTAAGCGCAGTATGTTTTAATAGTGGGCGGACTCGTTAAATCATGCCCAGACACCCCAACACGGCTTCCCCAAACCGTTACGTGATTTCAACCGTTTCCGGTGAGAGAGTCCGCGCGTTCCTTCCCCCGCCCTTGCCTCCGAATCAGCGGGCACTCGATTTGGCATCGCTTCAAGCCATCCTCGCCGAAGCGAACCAGGCCATCGGCCGGCTGGATGGCACAACCTCTTCTCTTCCTGATCTCAAGCTCTTCCTTTACTCCTACGTTCGCAAGGAGGCCGTGCTCTCGTCACAGATCGAGGGGACCCAATCTTCTCTCTCCGACCTCCTGCTATATGAGAACGCAGAAACGCCTGGCGTTCCGCTGGACGACGTGCAGGAAGTTTCCAACTATGTGGCAGCGCTGAATCATGGACTGAAACGCATGCGGGACGGATTTCCCCTCTCCCTTCGTCTCGTCCGCGAAATTCACGAGGTGCTTCTGGCCAAGGGGCGCGGCAGCCACGCACAGCCGGGCCAATTCAGAAAAAGCCAGAACTGGATCGGCGGCAGCCGACCCGGTAACGCGTCGTACGTTCCACCTCCGCCTGAATATGTCACGGACTGCATGGGCCAACTGGAGACCTTCATTCATCAGGAGGGCTCATCGTTACCCCTGCTGATAAGGGCCGGCCTCGTACATGCACAGTTCGAATCGATCCATCCTTTCCTCGACGGCAATGGCAGAGTCGGCAGGCTGCTCATTACCTTCATGCTCTGTGCCGAGGAAGTGCTGCGCGAACCCGTTCTCTATCTCAGCCTTTTCTTCAAAAAGCATCGGCGCCTTTACTATGACCGGCTCAATGAAACGCGGGAAAGCGAGAGTTGGAGGGCGTGGCTCGACTTCTTCCTGCAAGGTGTCCGCGACACCGCAAATCAGGCGGCGCGAACGGCCGGCAACATCGACAAACTCTTCAATGCAGACAAGGAGAAGATCGAGCGCTTCGGCCGCGGCGCAGCTTCTGCGCTCCTGATCTATAGGTATGCCCAGGCCAACC
>JBATVK010000132.1:0-10889 GCA_049671725.1 Acidobacteriaceae bacterium | reverse complement strand
CGGCAGAGGCGCCGCCGCGTCGCGAATGTCGTCGCCGGGAACCAGGGCGCGGCGGAAGGTGCGGTCGATCTCGCCGCGCGCCTCGGCGACCCGGGGAACCAGAACGGCGATGCGCGCAGCCGGGGTTTCGCTGAGAATGTCGCTGGCCCACGCGGCGCAGGCGGCGATTTCCTCACGGAGATCGCAGGCGACGATCCAGCGGCGTCGGGAATCGCGGGCGGGAGGAGCGTATTCGGAGACGCCGGCGCCGTGGACGCGTAGCATGCCGACGACATCTTTTTGCGCCGGCGTGATGCGATCGAAGCCGACCAGCAGAATTTCCGCAGGAAGCCTGATGACGCCGGCGGGAGTGTCGGCGAGGCGCTGTTCCAGCAGGGCCGCGCTCAGCCATGCGTGCGCGGCGCACTCGCGGTCGAAGTCCTGCGCCCAGTTGCGGAAGCGCTCGGCATCGGCCTGGTCCCAGGAGTGACGGCGCGCCACGTGCGCGCGATATGCGGAGAGCAGCGACCAGGCTTCCATGGCGAGGCCGGCGAGCGCATCGGGCCACAGGACAAGACTGGCGCTGCTGCGCTGGTTGCGCATCCAGAGCATGCGCTCCTGCAGCGGGGAGAGAAGCATGGGCGCGTCGGGAGTCGAAAAGGCGACGTCGCCCCAGAGTTCGCGCAGCCAGGAATCCCAGTCGAGGATGGCGGGCGTGAGCCAGACGGCGTGGCCGGCGGCACGCTGATCCTCAGCGTATTGAAGCTGGAGAGCGCGGGCGGTGCGCGGTGTGGCCGTAATGACAGCAGCGCCGCGCCGCAGCGCATCGGCGATAGGCAGAGCGAGTGACATGCGGGAACGGTCGAGACAAGTGTAAACTGGCCTGTGATTCTCCAACGTGCGCGAATTTCCACCGCTGCTCTTCTGGCAGCGGTTTTGTATTTAGCGGGCTGCCACGCCGGACAGAAGGCGAGCGGAACGGGAACAGAGCAGGCGGCGACGAAGACGTATCAGGTGCGCGGCGTGGTGGTTTCGAGCGACGCGAAGACCGGCGAAGTAACCCTGAATACCGAAGCGATCCCCGGCTACATGGCGGCAATGACGATGCCGTACACGCTGAAGCAGCCGAATATCGCGACCGAGCTGCATCCCGGAGACACGATCACCGCGGTGCTGACGCCGACGGCCGACGCGGATGTACTGGACCAGATCGATATCGTGAACCAGGCGAAGCCGGATTACAAGCCCGCCGTGACGTACAACGATCTGGAGCCGGGCGAGGCGATTCCCGATTTCCATTTTCTGAACCAGAGCGGGCGCACCATCAGCCTGAACGAGTTCCGGGGCAAGGTGCTGCTGATGACGTTCATCTACACGCGTTGTCCGCTGCCGAACTTCTGCGTGCGCATGAGCCGGAACTTCGCCCAGATCGACAAGGCGCTCGAAAAGAATCCCGCGCTGTACGCGAAGACCCACCTGCTGAGCGTGAGCTTCGATCCGACATACGATACGCCGGCGGTGCTGCGCAGCTATGGCGGCGCATATACCGGGAATTACTCGAAGGAGACCTTCAGCCACTGGGATTTCGCGGCGCCCTCTGTGAAAGAGCTGCCGAAGGTGCTGGAGTTCTTCGATGTGGGCGTGACACCGGAACCGGATCACACCATCACCCACTCGCTTTCGACGGTGGTGATTACGCCGGATGGAAAGCTGTACAAGTGGTATCCGGGCAACGACTGGACGCCGCAACAGATGCTGGCGGATGTCGAGAAGCTGGCGGCGCAGGCGTAATCGGGTATTCTTGGAGCAGACCAGTGGTCTGACCACATCGTCGCAGCATTCACGCTGCAGAATTCCACGGAGGCTGACACGCATGAGCAGCGCGTTGACGATTCGCAAAGAGGGTGAGTTCGATTTCTTGTCCCTGGGGGCGCTGGTGCACCGGCTCGATCCGGGGATCGTGCCCTTCCGGAAGGCAACCGAGTGTGCGATCCATGTGAGCGGGGGCGAGTTCAATGTGGCCGCGAACCTCTCCGACTGCTTCCGCATGAAAACCGCGATTGCCTCGGCTATGGTGGATTACCCAATCGGCGACCTGATTGCCGAGCGGGTGCGCGCCATGGGCGTGCGGCCGTTCTATAAACACTTCGAACACGATGGCGTGCGCGGGCCGAATATGGCGACGGTGTACAGCGATCGCGGCTATGGCGTGCGCCCGCCGGTGGTTTTCTACAACCGCTGCAACGAGGCGGCGGCGCAGCTGAAGCCAGGGGATTTCGACTGGAAGAAGATCTTTGCCGGCGGCGTGCGCTGGGCGCACAGCGGAGGGATTTTCGCCGCGCTATCCCCGACTGCCGCGGAAGTTGCGGTGGAGATGATGAAAGCCGCGAAGGATGCGGGCGCGGTGACCTCCTTCGACCTCAACTTCCGCGAAAAGCTCTGGAAAATCTCAGGCGGGGCCGATAAGGCCGTGGAGACGATCGCGCGGATCGTGGAGCACGTGGATGTGCTGGTAGGCAACGAGGAGGATCTGCAGAAGGGCCTGGGCATCGAGGGTCCGAAGGTCGGGGACAAGGCCAAATCGAAGCTGGACCCGAGCGCGTTTGTGGCCATGATCGGCAAGGTGGTCGAGAAGTATCCGAAAGTAAGGGTGGTGGCGACCACACTGCGCGAGGTGCACTCGACCAATCGGCACAGCTGGAGCGCAGTAGCCTGGGTGGACGGCAAAACGCACACCGCGCCCACGGCGGAGCTGGACGTCTACGACCGCGTGGGCGGCGGAGATGGTTTCGCGGCGGGATTCTTCTACGGGCTGCTGAGCGGCGAATCCGCGGAGGACGCCGTGAAGCTGGGATGGGCGCACGGAGCCCTGCTGACGACGTTTCCCGGAGACACCACGATGGCTACGCTCGAGCAGGTGCGGGCGTTTGCGCAGGGCGGATCGGCGAGGATTCAGCGGTAGGGCAAACGCACAGCGGTCGGCACGAGTCTCCAGCGCCCGGATGAACCTTTTGTACATTTTTCCAGGCGTGTAATCCTGTGAATCGACTCGTCTCCATTAGACTGGAGTGCGGGAGGGTGCATGGCGAACATCACCATCATTTTTGGGCTGGTGCTGATCTTGCTCGGAATTGTTGCGCACACAGGAGCGGGAAGCGGAGATCCGCATACCATGATTCCGGCATATTTTGGGATCGCGCTGGGTGTGCTGGGCGTGATGGCGCGATCGAACAGCGCCAGGCAGAGAAAGATCGTCATGCACATCGCTGTCGTGGTGGGGCTGGCGGGCTTTGCCTGGACCGCGGGGAGCGCCTGGACTTACCTGCAGATTCAGCGGGGCGCGGTGCCCGGCGACCCGGAGCACGTGAAGTATCCGGCGGCGATGGCGGTCTTGCTGCTGGTTTTTGTGCTCCTCTGCGTCCGCTCGTTCATCAAAGCCAGAAGGGCGAAGCCCGCCTGAAACGCGGCTTCGCCTCAGTTCACTGATTCCTCTATGCGATTCGGCGCCATGCCGGTCAACGCAGAGCGCAGCGGCAGCCGCGCGATGCGGGCGCGCGCCGGGGCGGAGGCGGCCAAAAAGAAGCCGGAGCTCCGCAAGGTCATGCCGGAGATCTGGAAGCTGGTGCGTCCCCGGAAATGGCTGCTGCTGCTGGGTCTGCTGCTGGTGGCCATCAACCGCGTGGCCGGGTTGGTGCTGCCCTATCTCTCCAAGCCGTTTGTCTCGCTGGTGCTGACGAAGCACGAGATGAACCGGCTGATGCCGCTGGTGATCGCCGTGTTCTCCGCGACGCTGATCCAGGCAATCACCTCGTTTTCCAACACCCAGCTGCTCTCCAAGGCCGCGCAGCGCATGATTGCCGAGCTGCGCCAGCAGGTGCAGCAGCATGTGGGCCGGCTCTCGGTGAGCTTCTACGACGCCAACCGCACCGGGCTGCTGGTTTCGCGGATCATGAGCGACGTGGAAGGCGTGCGCAACCTGATCGGGACCGGTCTGGTGGAGTTTCTGGGCGGCCTGATGACGGCAGGCATGGCGTTTGCTTTCCTCCTGCATCGCAGTCCGCGGATGACGCTGATCGTTTTCGCGGTAGTGGCCATGTTTGTCTTCACCCTGCAGAAGGCGTTCAAGACCATCCGGCCGATCTTCCGGGAGCGGGCGAAAATCACCGGCGAAGTGACGGGGCGGCTGACCGAGAGCCTGGGTGGCGTCCGCGTGGTGAAGGGCTACCACGCGGAGCAGCGCGAGGCCGGGGTGTTTTCCATTGGCGTGCTGCGGCTGCTGGACAACGTGATGCGGTCCCTCACCGCGACGTCGCTGCTGTCGATGGCGGCGACCACCGTGCTGGGCGTGGTTGGCGGCCTGGTGATGCTGCTGGGCGGCCATCTCGCGATGCAAGGCCAGATGGGGCCTGGGGATTACATCCAGTACACGATGTTCCTGGCCTTCATGATCGCCCCGGTGATCCAGGTGGTGAACATCGGGACGCAGCTGACCGAAGCGGTGGCGGGGCTGGACCGCACTATGGAGATCCTCAGCGAGAAGGATGAGTTTGCCGATCCGGCGCGAGTGAACAAGCTCGACGAGATTGTGGGCGACGTGCGCTTCGACGATGTGCGCTTTGCCTACGATCCGGAGAAGCCGGTGCTGCACGGGATCAGCTTCGAGTCGCAGCCGGGGACCGTTACGGCTCTGGTGGGCTCATCGGGATCGGGCAAGTCGACGATCATCAGCCTGATCTGCGCATTTCACAAGCCGGATTCAGGCCGGGTGCTGGTGGATGGCGTCGATTTGTCGACGGTTCGCCTGGACAGCTATCGCTCGCAACTGGGCGTGGTGCTGCAGGAGTCGTTTTTGTTCGACGGGACCATCAGAGAGAATGTGATGTTCTCGCATCCGGGGGCGACGGAGGAGCAGTTCCTGTCGGCGTGCCGGATCGCGCGCGTCGACGAGTTCGCCGAGCGCTTCCCGGAACAATACGACACCATTGTGGGCGAGCGCGGAGTGAAGCTTTCCGGCGGACAGAGGCAGAGGCTCTCGATTGCGCGCGCCATTTTGGCCAGCCCGCGGATTCTGATTCTCGACGAGGCCACGTCGTCGCTGGATTCGGAGTCGGAGGCGATGATTCAGCACGGTCTCAGTTACTTAATGCAGGGGCGCACCACGTTCGTGATCGCGCATCGGCTGTCGACCATCCGGCGGGCGGATCAGATCCTGGTGGTGGAGTCCGGTCAGATCGTGGAGCGCGGAACGCATGCCAGCCTCTACGCGCTGGGCGGGCGGTACTATGACCTCTATACGCGGCAGCACGGGCTCGCGGAGAATCTTTTCCTGGCGCCGGGCGAGGGAGATGCGATCGTCGAGGAAGAAACGCATTAGGTCTTCGCGGTGGAGATAAGTTGAGCGGGCCGCGTGCAGCACGAAGAACACAGATTGCGGAGGGCACATCGATGCGGGCCGTGATTCTGATTCGGATTCTGGTGGGCTGGGTCTTCGTCTCCGAGGGAATTCAGAAGTTTCTCTTTCCCGATGCCCTGGGCGCGGGGCGATTTTCGAAAATAGGGATTCCCCTGCCGCAGTTTTCGGCGCCGCTGGTCGGATTCGTCGAGATCATCTGCGGCGTGCTGATCCTGTTGGGATTGTTCACGCGGTTCGCGGCGATTCCGCTGCTCGCCGTCATTGGAACGGCGATCGCGACGACAAAGGTTCCGATCCTGATCCACCAGGGCGTCTGGCCCATGCTGCATGAGGCGCGTGTGGACTTCAGCATGGTGCTGGGGCTGATCTTCCTGCTGATCATGGGCGGTGGAGCAGCTTCGATCGACGACGGGCGGCGGCGGGTGCGGGAGTACCGGGCGCAGAAGCGCGCGGAGGCGGCAGCGCCCAAGCATACGATTGCCGGAGATCCGAAGCCGGGCGGTTGGCTGAGCTGAGCCTGGGTCCCCAGCTACACTGAGGGCATGATTCTCGAAGTAGCGATGCTGACAGTGCGCGCGGGCGAGCAGTCCGCGTTTGAAGCGGCGATGCGGGAAGCAGCCCCGGTGATTGCGAGCGCGGCGGGATACCACGGCCATCAGTTGCAGCGTTGCGTGGAGACGCCAGGGCGCTATCTGCTGCTGGTGCGGTGGGAGACGCTGGAGGCGCACACCGTGGGCTTTCGCGGCTCGCCAGCTTTCGCAAAGTGGCGGGAGATCATCGGCGGATTCTTCGCCGAGCCGCCCGTGGTGGAGCACTACGAGCAGGCGCTGAGCTGGCCGGTGCGGCCCTGAGGCTGCTGAGCATCAGGCTGCTCGCGCAGCATTGCGGGCGACGAAGGCGAATCCCAGAAACAGCGCGACGGCGACCCATGCGCCAACGCTGAATATCGGCGCCCAAAGGCCGATCGCGAGGCCCGCTCCGATGAGCAGCGCGCCCAGCACCTCGTATTGCCACATGCCATAGAGGTGGGCAAACGGCAGGTAATGCGCACCCACCACGATCATGAACGCCGGGTAAAACCAATCCAGACGATAAAGTGCTGCCGCCGCGACCAGCGGCAGACAGAGCGGAACGATGAAAGCGATCTGGCGGGCCAGCGCATTCATAGGGTGCCCGTTGGGCAGCGAGGCCGGTCGGCCCATTAGCCTCAGCACGAACTGCGTGAGAGGAAAGATGAAGGCTCCGCCCACAGCGAGCGTGAGGATGGCCCCGCGATGCGATCCCCAGGTAGCCAGAGCAGCCGACGCCAGCCAGATCGCGGCGACCACCAGATGGCCGGGAAAACCCCCTAAAAACGTGGTGCGGACATCACGCTGGGCGTCGCTGATCGTCAGAGGTGCGGCGGCTGCCGGCATTCGATCTTCTCCTTACGCCCAGCATCGCCGCCCAGGCAGGTTACACGGCAGTGCGGTTCGTCAGCAATCGGAGGTGACAAATGTCAGACTCTACTCCGCCGCCTCCCGCAGGGTTTGAGCCGCGCGCCGGATGGCATCGGTCAGGACGGTCATCTGCTGCTGGGCGACGGCATCGTTCTTTGCCTCGATGGCCTCGTTGACCCCTGGAATCACCACCGCCGCGTAGCCCGTGTATTGGCCGGGTGCGTAGATCGTGTGCTTGAACCAGGGGCGGTCCGGCAGGCCGGCCTGGGAAAGGAAATCGCCTTCAACCGCGCGCAGCTGATCGTTCAGCGCCGCGAGCGACGGCTGCGATTCCTGGTCCGGATGATCCTGCTTCTGCCTCACCTGGTCTGCGTATTCGGTGAACTGCTTCGCCGCTTCCTCCGCGGGGCCGAAATCGAGATCGGTGATGCCCTCAGCTTCGGCTTTCTTCTGCGCCTCCTCGAGATAGGCGGAAAGCTCGCGGCCGTAGGTGGAGTAGTCGTAAGGCAGCACGTCGGCGTCGGCCATGTGCAGCACTTCAAGCCCGAAAACGCGCGCCATCTCCTGCTCGTAGAGGAATTGCGGATCGGCGTTCATCACAAACCAGGTGTAGTCGTCGAAGGTGGAGTGATAAACGCCATAAGGCCCGCCCGAGCCGATATCGGTGGAGGGCACGCCGAGGTGCTGGATGAAGGGCGTGAAGTCCGAGCCGCTGCCCAGGTCGCCGATGCGGACGTCGTTGCCGATGACGGCAGCCTCCGTGGGCGCGTGCTCCTGGACGCCGAGAGCGTGGCGCGCGGCGGCCTCAGCCTGGTCCTGCTTCCAGACTTCGTAGACAGTGCCGCCCTTCGGGCTGGGTACTTCCTTCGTGACCTGGCGGACGAATTCCTTGAGCGAGGGCACGGCGGAGGCTTCGAAGTTGGGGCCGGCGACGCCCACGTCGGTGTTGAAGTAGGCGACGGCGTGCGCCAGCTGTTCGGGGTGGTCCTCAACCCATTCAGTGGAACCGATCAGGCCCTCCTCTTCGCCGTCCCAGCTGCAGAAGACGATGGTTCGCTTCGGGCGCCAGCCATCTTTGAGGAGCACTCCGACGCCGTGGACAGCTTCCAGCATGGCCGCGGTCCCGCTGTTGGGATCGACAGCGCCATAGACCCAGGCATCGCGATGGTTGCCGGCCACGACCCAGTCATCGGGATATTCCGAGCCGGGGACGCGGCCAATCACGTCCCAGAGCGGCTGATATTTGTAGTCCATTTTGAGCAGGAGGTGGACCTTCACGCCGGGGCCGATGTGGTACGTGAAGGGCAGCGCGCCCTGCCAGGAGCGGGGAGATTCCGGCCCGCCGAGGTGCGCAAGGATGGGCGCGGCGTCGTGCCAGGAGAGCGGCTCGGAGGGAATCTTTGGCAGATTCGCGGCCTCGCTGGGCTTCAGGCGTTTGGAGGCGGGCAGATCGGGGCGCGAGGCGATGCCGGGGGTGAGCGCGTCGCCGGGATATTTGAACAGATACTGCACAGATCCGCGCTGCACGTGTGTCTCGGGGCCCCAGGGGCCGTGCGGATAGGGATCGCCGCGGTAGTAACCGTCGTCGGCGGGATCGGAGTAGATGAGCACGCCCAGGGCGCCGCGCTGCTGGGCGATAAAGACTTTGACGCCGCGGAAATTACCGCCGTAGCGGCAGAGGACGATCTTGCCTTTCACGTCCACGCCAAGCTCGGCGAGCTGGTCGTAGTCCTGCAGGCGGCAGTAGTTGGCGTAAACCACCTCGGCGGTCACGTCTCCGGAGGGCGAGGAGCCGTTGAAGATGGGCGTGACGTCGGGATTGTTCTGGTAGGGGTCGCTCGAGACGTGTTCTTTGGTGGGCCCGGTCATCAGCAGCTTGCCGTTCGCGTCGTACGCCAGGACGAGGGTTTCCGTGGGCGTGTTGAGCCACGCCATGTAGGGCACGATTTCAGTTTCAAGCCCAGCCTCGCGGAACTTCCCGGCGACGTATTCAGCGTTTCTGTGATCGTAGGGCGAGCCGGCGACGTGCGGCTCCGCGGTCAGGATTTTGAGCTCCTGGCGTGCCAGAGCCGGATCAGGCACGGCGAGGAAACTCTGATCGGTTTTCGCCTGCTCCGCGGAGAAATCCTGATAACCGAAAACAGCTCCCGATTGCGAAGCCGTTTGCGCGGCGAGGACGGCGAGAGCTGGAAGCAGAAGCGCAGGGATGAGGATGGGCAAACGCAAACGGTTCAAGCGTGGGCTCCTGAGACAGGAAATGATCCGCAAGTACGCCAGCATACCATCGCGGTTGAGGGAACTTGGTCCGTTGCAGCGGACAGCAATCTACGCGGCGGGCGGAACGGCTACTGGCTCGACGGGCTGCGCGCAGTGCTGGCAGCGTTTAGCCCCGAGCGGGATGTCGCCCAGGCACTCGGGGCACGGACGCGTGGTGGGCGGCGCGGCCTTCGAGGGGTTGACCTTCTTGAGCAGCGACTGGATGGGCAGCACGATGAAGAAGTAGACGGTTCCGGAGATGAGCAGGAACGAGATCAGGGCATTCAGGAAGTCGCCGTAGAGGACCTTGCCGCCATGCAGGGTCAGAATGAGAAAGGAGAAATCCGGCTTGCGGACGGTGGCGGCGATCAGCGGATTGATGATGTCCTTGACGAGCGAGTTGACGATGCCCGTGAAGGCGGCGCCGATGACGACGGCGACGGCAAGATCGACCACGTTGCCGCGCAGGATGAAATTGCGAAATCCTTTGAACACGGGAGCCCCCTGTGACTGGAGTGTGGAATGGAATTATAGATGCGATCAGAGAAAAGGGTGTTTGGCGTGCAACACAATCGCGGGGAGTTAGACGCCCGAGGGTGCGCCCGACGCAGGCCGGATACAATCGGAGCCAGCCTGCGGCGGAGGACGCGTGCGCGAAACCGATGCGGAGTCCGGGATGAGAGCGGAAGCAGCAGGCGGTGTCGCGGGCCCGCGAGCGCAGGCAGCGCTGTGGCTTTTTCTGCTCTTTGCGCTGGTGGTGGTGGTGGCGATCCACCAGGCGGCCCGGGCACATTACGACTTTGGGACGTTCTACTACGCGGCGCACATGGTCACGGGCGGCGCTCGCCACCAGCTCTACGACCTGAGCGCGCAGCGGACTTGGCAGGCCCGCTATCACCGGCCCGCAACGCAGCTCTTCTACTATCCGCCCCTGGCGTTGGTTCCCTATCTGCTGGTGAGCTGGCTGCCGATGCTGCCCGCGTTTGTATTGTGGACGTCGCTGTCGCTGCTCCTGCTCATGGTGTGCGTGCGGACGCTGTCGCGGCTGGCGGGCGTGGATTACGGGAACTGGCCGCTGCTGCTCTCATTGGCATTCTTGCCCACGGCCGCATGCCTGGCGCACGGCCAGGTGTCGATACTGATCCTGGCGGTGTACCTCGCGACGTATGTGCTGTGGCGCGGAGGGCGACGATTCCTGGCAGGGCTGGTGCTGTCCATCGCCACGCTGAAGTTTCAATTGGTGGCGGGTTTTGTTGCGGTGCTGCTGCTGCGCGGGAAGTGGCGCGAGCTGGCCGGGTTTGCGTGCGGGGCAGCGGTCTGTGCGGGACTGTCTCTCTGGATGACGGGAAAGCAGGCGCTGATCGCCTATCCCGGATTCGTGCGCGCGAGCGAAGGCGGGGTTGGCTCCGAGCCGGGGAACATGGCCAACTGGCGGGGGCTGATCGGACTGGTTGCGCATCATCCGCTGGCATGGGTCGTGGTTCTTTCGGTAGTGACCGTGGCGTGGGCGGCGCGCGCGTGGGTGAATCTGGAGATCGGCTTCTCCGCGGCGCTGCTGGCGGCGCTGCTCACGAGCTACCACATGAATCCGCAGGATCTGGTGCTGGCGCTCCTGCCGTTTTTCCTGTGCCGCCGGAGCGGCGCGATGCCGGCGCGATGGCTGGTTCCGGTGGCGTTCACCATGGTGCTGGCGCCGGACTTGCTGGTCTCCAGTTCGCGGGCGAGGTTCTCGGCGAACTGGGCGATGAGCCGCTCGCTGACCTCGGCGACCACGCTGCGGCCGAACTGAGCGGGCTTGCCGG
>JBATVK010000131.1:0-23631 GCA_049671725.1 Acidobacteriaceae bacterium | reverse complement strand
CCGGCTCCATGGGCATGTCCTGGGAGCTGGCCGACGCCCACGTGGAGGACATGCGCGCGGAGATCTGGACGCTGACCCGCGCCACCTTCACCGGCGCGGCCATCCTGCTGCGCGAGAAGGCCGCCTACCGCAACACGTCGTTCGAGATCCGGCCGCCGCGCTGCCGCACCCTGGCCGCGCATGCCGCACGCGCCGAACGCCCTCACCCCCGCGAAGGAGCAGGCGCGGCCTTGCGGAACAACTCAATCGGAAAGGAAATTCAATGGAAACCCAGGGAGAAAACATGGGCACGCTGAGCGAGAGCCTGCAACGCCTGGAGGCTCGCCTTGAAGCTGCCGCGTCGCTCTTCGAGCGCACCGTCGCCATGATCGAGGAGCGCGACGGCGAGGTCCGCCGCATCGCCGCCACCGTCGACAACAGCCGCGAAGCGGATCTGGAGAAGAAGCTCGAAGCCGCCGAACAACAGATCGCCGAGCTGCGCGCGCAGATCGAGGCGCAGCCGGAGGTCCCGGCGAAAGCGGCGCGGAAAACCATCCCCGCCTCGACCGCGCAGTTCCTCTCCAAGCAGGGCATCGCGCTCGAGAACGTGGAGGCGGGCGCGCTCGATGCGGCGCTCACCGGCCTCAGCCTCGAGCAGCGCATCGCCGTCAAGGCGCAGCTGCTGCGCGCCGGGGTGGTCGGATAAGCCACAGCACTCAGCGATCAGCGATCAGCGATCAGAAAAAACGCGGCCGAGAAGCCGCTGTTTTGCTGGCAGCGTCATCGCTGACCGGAGTTCGGCTGGCCGGTTCTTAGCTGACCGCTTTTCAGCGGACCGTTTCTTAGCTCTTCTCACCGAAAGGAAGATATGACTGCCAATTTCCAGGACATCCACGCCGCGGCTGACTACATCGGGCCTGGCGCCATTGAAGTCCCCCTGTATCAGACCGAGATCGTCGACATCGTGCGCCGCCGCAACATCTTCGGGCAGCGCATCAAGCAGGTTCCGGCCACCGGTCATCCGTCGCGCTACTTCGAGCAGACGGCCATCCCCAACCCCTCCACCGCCGGCTTCGTCGACCCGCGCAACATCGTTCCGCCGGTGGTGATGCCCACGCGGGTGGAGCGCAGCGTGCCGCTGAAGGCCATCGTCGCGCAGCTCAACTACAACCTGTTCGACATGGAGCTGGGCTCGCAGCAGAAGCAGTTCGCGTACCTGCAGGCCAAGGACCTGGTGGACACCATCGAAGGCGTGATGCTGGCGCACGACGTGGCGCTGTGGAACGGCAACGACACCTCGCTGACCACGCCGACCACCCTGCAGTACATGGGCACCGCCGCGCAGATCGCGGCGGGCGGCAACACCACGACCATCGCGACGACGGCCAGCATTACCGACGGCCTGAAGTCGACGATTGCGCAGATGGTGGCCAACACCAGCTACGCGGTGCGTCCGACCGCGATCTACGCGAATCCCGTGCTGCTCGATCTGCTCGACCGCGAGATGAAGACCGAGTTCAACGTGGTTCTGAGCACGAAGGAGATCGCCGCCGGCTTCACGGTGAAGATGCTGGTCACCCAGGCGGGCGAGCTGCCGCTCATCCCCGACTGGTCGCTCGCCTACACCGGCACGCCCGGCAGCGGCAACGCGGTACTGCCGGCGTACATCGTGACCGAGGAGCTGATCGAGTACCACTGGCTCAGCGATCCCAACCCGCGCGTCTTCCAGCTCGGCGTACCCGGCTCGCTGGCTTCGCAGCACGTGGTGGTGAAGTTCGGCGCGCCGGTCGTGAAGGGCGCCAACTACGCGCACTACCAGGTGCTCGTGGATCGGTAAACGCGAGCTGAGAAGCGGCCAGCGGAACAGCGGTCAGCCAGGAGACGGTCAGCGATGAACCGGCCAGCGGAAAAACAGCCAGGAGAACCTGCCTGCTGCTCTTCCGCTGCCGGTCTTGGGCCGGCTGCTTTCCTGCTGGCCGTTTCCTGCTGGCCGGATTTTCGCTAACCGCTTCTTCGCTGGCCGGTTCATCGCTGACCGGACCTTAGCTTTCAGGAGAACCTATGAGCTGTTATCTGCAGCCCACCGAATACCAGACTTTCGGCCTCGCGCCCGACGTCACCGGCGACTGGATCACGGCGGCCTCGTCGCTCATCGACGCGCACTGCCGCCGCACCAGCCTCAATCCCACGCAGTACACGGAGCGCCTGCGCCTGGTGGAGGGTTCGCAGACCGCGCGCCTCAGCCACCTGCCGCTGACCGCCGTCGCGCCCGCTACGCTGCCCTTCGTCTCCATCCAGGCGCGCTACGCGAAGCCCCGCCGCGGGCAGACCGTTGATCCTCTCCAGGAGGAGGTCCTCTGGGCCTTCTCGCTGCCGGGCGCGTGGACCACGGTCGATCCCACCACCGTCGACTTCGTTCCCGACACCGGCGAGCTCATCTTCCCGCTCAACATCCTCGGCCTGCCCTACAACGAAGTCGCCGTCACCTACACCGCGGGGCTGGCGACCATCCCCAATGCCGTGATGTGCGCCTGCGCGCAGATCGTGAAGAACGCCCAGTCGACGCCCGGCCTCAACGTTAAATCGTCGAAGGTCGACACGCTTCAGCTGCAGTACTTCTCCGGCTCGCTGGTCGACGCCACTGTCGAGGCCCTGCTCCAGCCCTGGGTTTCGGTAAGGATGGGCTAAGCCATGGCCGATCTCAGCACGCAAAATCCCTGCGGCGTGGCGCGCCGCGTTGCCGCTGCCCTGCTCCGCGCCGGCGGAGGAACCACCGCCTGCCTGCAGATGCCGCCGCTCCAGGGCGATTCGAGCATCGCCGGGCAGATTGGTCTCGACGCCCCCGGCTTTCTCTCCCTGCCGCTGGCGCCCGTCGTCTTTCGCAAGGCGCGCGTCGCGATGCAGGATGGTCAGCTGCCCAAGTACGAGCTGCTGGTCTCCGCCCAGGCCGTCGAATCCGCGGTCACCCAGCAGAAGCTCAGCTCGGCGCAATCGCTCTTCACCATGGCCAGCGGCGTGGTCGTCGCCGGCAAACTCTTCCTCATCGAGGCCATCTCCGCTTCCGCATCGCAGGGCGAGCCGTATTTGTATCGGCTGCTGATCCAGGAAGCCTGCGGCGAATGGCCGGTGTAAATCAGCGAACAGAAGCCAGAGATCAGCAAACAACGGGAACAGCTGCTCTGATCGCTGATCCCTGATCTCTGACGACTCGCTCCGAAGGAGCATTATGCAAAACGCCAAAGACACGTTCTACATCACGCTGCGCAACCGTCTGACGGCGGTGAATCCCGCCCGTTCCATGACGCTGCGCTCCGTCTCGCGTCCCGGCATCCTGGTCGCGGACGCCGAAGCGCCCATGCCGCAATCCGGGGCCCCCGGCCAGCCCGCCGGCTGGGGTGGTCAGCCGCTCCTCGATGTCTTCTCCCTCACCTGGACCGGCCTCGCGGCCGACCTGCAGCTTCCCGCCATCCTCGCGCAGATGACCTGCGAGATCCAGTACGCGACCGCCGGAACCCAGGCCAACGCCGGACTGGACCGCGGACGCGCCCTCGAAGAGATGGACTCCGAGGTCTTCCGCCTTTTGTATCCGTACTCGGCACAAAAGATGAACTACACGCAGAATCCGGCCGCTGCGATGGAGACGATGGTCTTCTGGTCCGAGCCTGAGTTCGGTCCCATCGTCACCCTGCGCGACCGCCTCAGCCGCACCGCCAAAGTCACTGTCTTCGCGTTTCAGGAAGCAGGGGAGCAATGAGCACACCCGCCGTCACCCCACTGCGCCCGCTGCCGCCCATCGGCCGCAGCGTCCGCGCTTACTTTGCGCCCGTCAATCGCCCGCAACGCCAGGCGACCATCTTCGATCCCTCCGTGAACGGCGCGTTCGCGCTCGACGCGCCGCCCTCGCCGTGGATCGATCTCGGGTGGATTGAAAACTTCGCGCGCAAATCCGCGAGCAAGTACGGCGAACTGGTTACCGGCAGCCCCGGCGCCACGCAATATCAGGTGCGCGAGAGCATCGACGCCACCGTTTCCTTTCGCTTCAAGGCGTGGAGCAAGCTCTCCATGGCGCTGGCCTGCGGCTCGCAGCACATGAACCTCATCGTGCCCGCTGCCGGCGCTGCGCAGAACGCCTCCGGCTCCAAAGGCGTGCCGGCGGTCAGCCTCGCCACGGGATCCACCACGACGTTTCTGGCTCTCGCCGCCTCTGACGCTGCCGGCTTCGCCGCAAATTCCCTCGTCACCGTCGATCTCGACTACACCGGCCAGACCGGATTCGTGGGCAGTGGCGTATCCGCCGCCTATGTGCAGTCCGCCGCCTCCGTGAACAGCGATCCCGACTATATCCGCCGCGTCAGCTTCAACGTCGCGCGCGTTGCTTCCGTCGCTGCCACCGGCTCCGCGCCCGGGCTCACGCTCGCGCAGCCGCTGCTCGCCGGAGTTCCCGCCACGGGGATGAAAGTCCAACCCATCGTTGGCTTTGTCGATCGCGAAGGCGGCACCTTCTTTCAGGAGTGGTCCGCGCTCTTCGTCGTCGCCGGCCAGCAGGGCGAGCGCATCCTCTATCACTATCCGCGCCTGCAGGCGCTCGCCGGCGCTGCCGAAGCCTCGGCTCCGATGGCTGCCCCGCTCGAACGCATCGCGCTGAGCGCCGCTTTCCGCGCGCTGCCCGTCATCGACTCGAACGACAGCGAGCAGATCGTCTGTTTCCGCAGCTTTTTGCCCAGCGCGGCAACGCTGGTCTAGATGAGGAGTTGCCAGTCTCCAGTTACCAGTCCCCAGTAACCAGTTGCCAGTTATCAGTTGCCAGTCCCCAGTGAAAGCAAAAGCTGGTCTGAACTGGGGACTGATAACTGGGGACCGGGGACTGGTAACTCGGAACTGGGGACTGATAACTGGGGACTGGGGACTAACAACTGGGGACTGGGGACTAACAACTGGGGACTGTGCACTTACAACTGGAGACTCTCTTGAAGCTCACCATCAATAACTACGACGGCAACGGCGCTGTGGATTACACCAGCTCCATCGTTGCCGGACGCCCGTTTCGCATCGTGCGCCGCATCAACGAGCCTGTAACCTGCGCCGTCGCGCTGCTGCCCGCGCCCGGCCTCGCTCTGCCCGCGCGCAACGGCCGCATACTGGTCTCCGACGACAGCGGCAACCTGCTCTTCACCGGCTACGTGGCCTCCGAGCCCGCGCTCGAGCTCGCCGGCCAGAGCAGCACCGGCGCCGCGTATGTCGCCCTGGTCAACGCCATCAGCGACGACATTCTGCTCAGCCGCCAGAGCCTGCCCCAGGCCGGCGCCGCTTACGGCCTCACCGCCGGAGAGTCGCTCCAGGCGCTGCTCTCGCGCGTACAGATCGCCGGCATCCTGCAATCGCTGTCGCAGGCCACGCAAATCCTCTCCTCGTTCCAGCTCGAACCTGGCCGTACCTGGGCCGAGAATACCGGCGCGCTGGCCAGCGCCGTTCGCAATGCGTGGCGGCTGATGGACGGCACGCTGATCATGACTCCGGTCGGTTCCGTCACGCATACGCTGAGCGAGGCCCAGGGCACGCTCTCGCTCAGCGACCTCGATCTCTCCATGGTGAAATCCCTTGCGAACGACATCACCATCTGCGGCGAAGCTGAACCCTCTGCCTATGTCACCGAATATTTCCAGGGCGACGGCACCACGCTTCTCTTCGATCTCACCGAACAGCCGTATCTGCAGCCCGCTTCAAAAGAGAAACCGCTGATCGATACTTTCTCCGGTCCCACCGTCAATCCCCAACTGTGGGCGCTCAGCGATCCCGGCGCGCATGTCATCCTTACTTCGAACGGCCTCACCTGCGGCGGCGGCGACGGCCAGCTGGGCGTCACCATGCTCACCGCCATCTCCAACCTTGAGCTGGGCGGCTCCATCACCATCGAGCTCGGCAACGTCCAGTTCGGCGCGCAGACCGCGGGCGTTCTCAACGGCCTGTACGGCGGCGGCGGACCCACGCTGCCCAGCTGCATCCTGGGCTTCCAGATCGCGCAGAGCAACGGCGCGGTTACTATCGCTCCCGTCGTCAACGGCGCAGCCGCCGGAACCACCTTCACCGCGGTCGCCGGGCATTTGTATACGTTGCGGTTACGTTTTTACGCGAATGAGCTGCAGCGCATCCTGCAGGGCTACTACGCGGTCGGCGCCGCGGGCGCAACCGAGCTCTTCGGCGCCAACTACATCGACTCGGCCGCCAGCGGCGTGCTCGAGCTGCAGGACACCACCGGAGGCGTCGCCGGAGCGAACGTCGTCCTGTGGTCCGGCGCGGTGCCCGTCGTTCCCCCCTTCTGCCAGGTCCTGCCGCTCAACTCCAGCGATCTGCAGTGCAGCATCGGCAGCGTCACCGTGGAACAGCAGGGGCCGCTCTGGGTGGTGAGCACGCCCCCCAACGGATCGCCCACCGTGCTCCGCCTCGGCACGCCCGCGCAGGGCGCCGACTGCATCCTGGAGCGCACCGGCAAGCTGCGTTTCTACCCCGCCAGCACGCCCGTCGCCGGGGCACAGATCGCCATCTGCTACCGCACCACGCGCCGCTCCGTCGCGCGCATGGCCAGCGCCGCCAGCATCACCACGGAAACGATGGGCGGCCAGCTCCCCGGCACCGCCTGCTGGATCGGCTCCGTCACCAACCCCGTCCCGCGCAGCTCTGCCGACTGCGAAAATGCCGCGTCCGCCATGCTGCTTGTAGCCACCAGCCGCGCTGCCGCGTGGACCGGCAAATATACGTTGTGGAATCCCATGCAGGCCGCGAATGGCTCCGATATCTGGCCCGGCGACGTGCTCGCCGTCTCGTCCGCTTCCGCCGGAGTCACCGCGAACCTCGTCGTGCGCACCGTACAGATCGATCTGGCGTCGACCCTCCCCAGCCTGGTGAAATACACCGTCGCCTTCGCCAACGACTGGGCCGACGACCTCGCCATCACCACCTCTTCCAGCGTTCCCGCCGACGCGTGGCTTCCGCCTGCTCCCGAAACTGCGCCGCCGCTCGCCAACCTGAACGCGCTGGCCATCACCTCGGTCACCGGCAGCGCCATCGCCATCTCCGCGGGCGTCACCCCGCCCACGGGCGGAGGCTTCGAGGTGCGCCGCCGCGACTGGTCCTTCACCGCCGGACCCGGCCCCGACCTCGTGCTGCGCTCGCCGGTGCCCAACTTCAGCATTCCGCGAGCCGCCGCGCAGGAGCAGTACTACATCCGCACGTACGACGGTTCAACGCCGCCAAACTACTCGCGCTTCTCCACGGCGGTCTTCGTGAATCTGCCGTTTACGACGTAGCCTGTCGCCAGTTCCCAGTTGCCAGTCGCCAGTATGGGCGCCGCCGACCAACAATATCCCCTCTTCATCAGGACTCTTAACTTATGACTGACTTCGAAGCTCAGGTCCTCGCCGACCTCTCCGTGCTCAAGAACCAGATGACTGTGCTGGTCGGCGACGGCAACTCCGGACGCATCGGCGCGATCGAGAACCGCGTCGCCCAGCACGAAGAGCGCTTCCAGAATGTGCGCGGCGTCGCCATCGCCTTCGGCGCGTTGCTCACGCTGGTGCAGTTTCTCATCGACTACTGGAGGAGGAGGTGAGACTGGTCACCGACGCAAGGCTCGCGGCACGACGACCGGATTTCCGCCAGCCAGTCTCCCCTATAATCGTCCAGTGAAACCCACGCCCCTTGTCGCCGTCGTCATGGGCTCCAAAAGCGACTACGAAACCCTCAGCCCCGCGGTCGAAATCCTGCGCGAGTTCCAGGTGCCGTACGAGGCGAAGGTCGTCTCCGCCCACCGGACTCCGGACTTGCTCTTCGACTTCGCCTCGAAGGCCGAGTCCCGCGGGCTGCGCGTCATCATCGCCGGAGCCGGCGGCGCCGCGCATCTGCCCGGCATGCTCGCCGCCAAAACGCTGGTCCCCGTACTCGGCGTGCCCATCCCCGCCACCATGCTGCAGGGCGTCGATTCCCTGCTCTCCATTGTGCAGATGCCCAAAGGCGTCCCCGTCGGCACCCTCGCCATCGGCAAGCCCGGCGCCGCCAACGCCGCGCTGCTCGCCGTCGAAATCCTTGCGACAACGGATTCCGATCTCCGCGAGCGCCTGCGCGCCTGGCGCGAAGCCCGCAGCAAAGAAGTGCTCGCTCAGGAATTGCCCGAATGAGCGCGATCCTCCCCGGCTCGACCATCGGCATTCTCGGTGGCGGCCAGCTCGGCCGCATGGTCGCCATGGCCGCGCGCTCGCTCGGCTACCGCATCCACGTCATGGATCCCGACCCCTCCTGCCCGGCGCGCTTCGTGGTCGACGCCTGCTTTGAGGGGGGGTGGGACGACGCCCACGCCGCCGCCGATCTCGCCCGCGGCTGCGACGTCGTCACTCTCGAAATCGAGCAGATCTCCATCGCCGCCATCGAAGCCGCCTCAAAATATGCGCCCGTGCGCCCCTCCGCCGAGCTGCTCCACGTCATCCAGAACCGCATCCGGCAGAAAGACTGGCTGCGCGAGCGCGGATTCCCTCTCGGACCCTGGCACGCGGCCCGCTCCGAGCAGGATCTCGCCGAAGCCGTCTCCTCCCTCGGCGGACGCTGCTTTATCAAGAGCGCCCATGGCGGCTACGACGGCCGCAGCCAGGTCAAAGTCGGATTCGGCGACACAACCACGCCCGCCGAGGCCTGGCGTCTCCTCGGTCAGCAGCCCTGCGTCGTCGAGCAGGCCCTCGACCTCGACCGCGAAATCTCGGTTATGGTGGCGCGCTCGCCTCGCGGCGAAACCAAAAGCTTCCCCTCCGCGACCAATCACCACGAGCGCCAGATCCTGGTCTGGAGCGTCATCCCCTCGCTGGTCTCCGCGGAAATCGAAACGCGCGCGCAAAAGCTCGCCTGCGCCATCGCCGATTCCTTCACGCTCGAAGGCCTGCTCGCCGTTGAAATGTTCCTCACCCAATCCGGCGACCTGCTCGTGAACGAGCTGGCCCCGCGCCCGCACAACAGCTACCACGCCAGCGAACGCGCCTGCGTCACCAGCCAGTTCGAGCAGTGCGTCCGCGCGGTCTGCGATCTGCCGCTCGGCGACGTTTCCGTCGTCCAGCCCGCGGCCATCGCCAACCTGCTCGGCGATTTGTGGCTGGATCACTCGCCGCATTTCGACCGCGCGCTGGCTGTGCCCGGCGTCCGCGTGCATTTGTACGAGAAGCATCAGCCGCGCAAAGGCCGCAAGATGGGCCATCTCTCCGCTGTCGGCGCAACGCCGGAAGAAGCCGTCGCCCGCGTGCTGGAAGCCCAGGCGTTGCTGTAGCCAATCAGGCGCGAAGCGGCGAACCCGGCAGCTTCACTGCGATCTCCACGCCGGATCGCGCCGCATCTCCAGCCGCAGGTTGCGCTCGACAAGACTCACCGCGAGCACGATAGCCAGCGCATACAGAGGGCCGAATATCCAGCCGAACAGCAGTTTTACCCGAGCCAGCATCTGGTCATCTCCGATCCGGAAGGAACGCACTCGGCGTTCTGCTGGCCCACTGGTTCCTCCATCTCGCCTGCAAGATACCATTGCGTCCCGCGGTTCCCGGCTAAATTCCGAATAAGATCGCGCCGGGGCGGTATCCGGATTGGAACCCGGCCGGATCGGGATGAGAGTCAGCGGCACAGGTCCTGGCCGCGGTTCCTCTGCGCCCCCTCCTGCCGAATCCTCCACGCCATCGCATGGCTCATTTCGCCCTTGACAACCCTGTTCCCGCTCGGGTCTGATACGCGGAACTCCGTAACCGCAGGCAGTGGATTCCAGTCCCCTATGGAGCAGGCCCCGTGTTTGTCCCTTCCCGAGTTTTTCGCCGCGCCGCCCTTGCTGTTCTGGTCCTTTTTCCGGCGCTCGCCCTGGCCCAGCAAACCGATATCCCCCGCTACGACGGCTACGCCGGATTCGCCGGCTTCGAAACTCCCTGGCTCAACCTCGCTCAGCGCGGCTTCCACATGCAGGTGGGAGAAAACATGCGCCGCTGGCTCTCTGTCGGCTTCGATTACTCTGAGGCCAGCGGCCACAACGATCTCTCGCCCACTGTGCTCAAGCCCTCGCTCCAGCAGGAGCTCGGCGCAGAGATCGAGCAGCTGATCCTCGCCGGCGAAATTCCGCCCACCTACCAGCTTGTCGTTCCCATGGACGCCTTCTCCGAAACCTTTGCCATGGGCCCGCAGCTCGCGTACCGCCATTGGAAGCCGGTCACGCTCTTCGTTCGCCCCTCGCTCGGCGCCATCCGCCAGCGGGTCACGCCGCATCCCACCGATCCCGTCGCCACGGCTATCGTCGCCCAGCTCGTTCCCGCGGGAACCAAGCTGGACTGGCAGGGCTTCTACGGCTTTGGCGGCGGACTCGAGTGGAATGCGACGCGGCACTTCGGCATCCGCGCGCAGACCGACGTGGTCTACTGGGACCTCTTCAACGATCTGCTCGCCCACGGCTCGTGGACGACGCGCTACGCCTTCGGGCTGGCGTATCACTTCGGCCGCAACATCGTCGCGCCGCCGCCGGCTCACTAAGCTCCCAGTCACCGCACAGCAAAAAGCCGGAAGGGCTCATCGCCCCTCCGGCTTTTTGTTATTGCTTTTCGCTAGCCGTCTTACCCCAGCCGTATTTCCGATGGCCGTGTTATCGCTGACCGCCTCTTAGCTGGCCGATTCTGCGCCGACCGCATTTGAGCTGCCGTTAGCCGATTTCCTCGTTCCAGTTCTCCAGATACTTCTTCACCTCGGCCATGAACTTACCCGCATCGGCGCCGTCGACGATGCGGTGGTCGAAGCCCAGGGTCAGGTGCAGGAAGTACCGGATCGCCACCGAGTCCGTACCGTCTTCGCTGGTGACCACCGCCGGCTCCTTGAAGAGGCCGCCGACGCCGAGGATGGCGCTCTCCGGCTGGTTGATGATGGGCGTGCCGAACTGCTCGCCGAAGATGCCGGGATTGGTGATGGTGAAGGTGCCCGAGGCGACTTCGTCCGGCTTCAGCTTCTTGCCGCGCGCGCGCTCCGCCAGGTCCGCGATGGCCCGCGCGATGCCGAGGAAATTCTTCTCCTCCGCCTGCTTGATCACCGGCACGATCAGCCCCCACTCCAGCGCCACGGCGATGCCGAGGTTGATGTTCTGGTGGTAGCGGATAGCGTCGCCTTCCAGCGAGGCGTTCACGATGGGCATCTTGCGCAGCGTGTGCACCACCGCGCGCGAGATGAACGGCATGTAGGTCAGCTTCACGCCGTTGCGCTGCTCGTACTTACTCTTTTCTTTTTCCCGCAGCTTCACGATGCGCGTGAAGTCGATCTTGAAGACGGTGTGCACGTGCGGCGCGGTGCGCTTGGACTCGACCATGCGCTGCGCGATGATGGTGCGCATGCGCGACAACGGCACCAGTTCGCCGGGAATCGGCGCGGCCGCGGGAGCCGCAGCTGCCGGTTTCGCCGGAGCTGCTGTGGGAGCCGGCGCAGCGCCCGCGCCCTTCTTCTCGATGTAGCCCAGGATGTCTTCCCTGGTTACGCGTCCGCCTGCGCCCGTGCCCGCAACCGCGCCCAGGCTCACATTGTTCTCGCGGGCAATCTTGCGCACCAGCGGCGACGAACGCACGTGCTCCGCCTCGGCTGAAACCGGCTCCGCCTCGGAAGAGGGCGCAGGCGGCGCGGGTGTTGGAGCAGGTGCGGCAGCAGCCGGTTTTGCCGCCGGAGCGGCAGCTCCCGCAGCGCCGCCGATCACCGCGACCACAGTATTGATCTGCACCGTCTGCCCGGCCTGCACTTTGATCTCGCTCAGCACGCCGGCTGCGGGCGACGGAATCTCCGCGTCCACCTTGTCGGTTGAAATCTCAAACAGCGGCTCGTCGCGCTGCACGGTGTCGCCGACATTTTTGAGCCACTTCGTAATCGTGCCTTCGAAAATCGACTCGCCCATCTGCGGCATGATGACGTCTTGTCGTGCCCCGCCACCGTCCGGCTTTGCCTCAGCCGGCGCGGGCGGCTGTGCCTTCTCCGCGGGAGGCGCTGCCGCTTTCTTCTCTTCGCTCTTTGCCGCAGCAGCCTCGGATTTTGCCGGAGCCGGCGCAGCAGCGCCACCGCTCTCACCGATGAGAGCGACTACCGAGTTCACCTGCACGGTTGAGCCTTCGGCGGCTTTGATCTCGGTCAGCACGCCGGCCGCGGGCGAGGGAATCTCCGCGTCCACTTTGTCGGTCGAAATCTCAAACAGCGGCTCGTCGCGCTCGACCGTGTCGCCCGGCTTCTTCAGCCACTTCGTGATGGTGCCCTCGAAAATCGACTCGCCCATCTGGGGCATCAGTACTTCGGTTGGCATGGGTTTTGCTCTCCGGAGTGCGCAAATTAGGGGAAAACTGAGGACTCAGCGCAAAGTTCGATTATAAATCTGCATGCGCCAGCGTCGCTGTTGGATCGGGCAGCAGATCATCGATCGATTCCACCGCCAGCACCTGATGCTCGAAGACCCGCCCGAACTGACGCGCCACCGCATTGCGCACCGCTTCCATCGCCGGCGGCGGATCGGCCTCGCGCTCCAGGCTGGTCACCTCGCGATCGGCGATGCCGCAGGGCACGATCAGCTCGAAATCCCGCAGATCGGCGGTCACGTTCAGCGCAAATCCATGCGAGGTGATGCCGCGCGCGATGTGCACGCCGATAGCTGCGACCTTCTTCTCCAATACGTTGCCCCCGGCCAGGGTCCAGACGCCGGTGCGGCCCGGCACGCGCGTGCACGGCACGCCAAAGTCGCCGCAGGCCCGGATGAGCGCTTCCTCGATCTTCCGCACGAAATCCACTGCGCCCATTCGCGGCGTGAAACTGCGCAGATCGAAGATGGGATACCCCACCAGCTGCCCCGGCCCGTGATACGTGACGTCGCCGCCGCGGTTGATCTCGTGAATCTCCACGCCGCGCATCGCCAGGAACTCATCGCCGGCGACGATGTTCGCGCGGCGGGCATTGCGCCCCAGCGTCAGCACGGGTGGATGTTCGAGCAGGACGAGCGTATTGCCGATGCGCTCTTCATGGCGCGCCTCGACGAGCCGCCGCTGCAACTCCAGCCCTTCGCTGTAGGGAACGCGCCCGAGCTGAAGAAGGTTCAGGATCATTTGGTTTTCTTAGCTATCGCGCTCTGGACCAGAAGATAGTCGCGAATTGCCTCACGGATGTTCGCCAGCGCCTCACTGCGCGTGGCACCCTGCGACCAGCATCCGGGCAAGGCGGGGCACCCGACAGCGTAGCCCTCTTCTGAACGCTTCAGCTTGACTCGATAGGACTGATCCACCACTGGCCGCCTCACCGCTGGCCGCTTTTCAGCTGCCCCTAAACGTTGATCGCCATCCCCTCCACCGCCCCAAAGCCGTCCAGCATCGCTTCAGAGAGCGTGGGATGCGCGTGGATGGTGAACATCATTTCCTCGACGGTGGCTTCCAGCTCCAGCGCCGTTACCGCCTCGGCGATCAGCTCCGTCGCCTGCGGGCCGATGATGTGCACACCGAGAATCTCTCCATACTTTGCGTCGGCGACCACCTTCACGAATCCCTCGTGCGCGTTGACGATCGAGGCCTTCGAGTTGGCCGAGAACGGGAACTTGCCCACCTTCACCGTATAGCCCTTCTCTTTGGCCGCGGCCTCGGTCAGCCCCACGCTGCCGATCTGCGGCTCCGTATAGGTGCAGGCCGGCACGCGCTCGCGCTTGATGGGCCGCGCGTATTTCCCCGCGATCTTCGCCGCCACCACCATGCCCGCCATCGCGCCCGAGTGCGCCAGTTGCGGCAGCCCCGCCACGATGTCGCCGATGGCATAGATGCCCGGCTCCTCGGTCTGCATCCACTCGTTCACCTTGACAAAGCCGCGCTCCGGCTTGATCTTCGTGGTCTCCAGCCCGATGTTTTCCGTGCGCGGCGCGCGCCCCACCGCCACCAGCACCTTCTCGGCTTCCTTCACCACCGTCTTTCCATCGGATGCGGTGAACGTCACCTTCGCGCCGGTCTTCGTTTTCTCCACTTTCTCGACCTTCGCGCCCACGTTGATGTCGATGCCGCGCTTCTTAAAGGTCCGCGCCAGCTCTTTGCTCACGTCTTCGTCTTCGTTGGGCACCACGCGCGGCAGGAATTCGATGATGCTGATCTCCGACCCAAAGCTGCGATAGATCGAGCCGAACTCCACGCCCACCGCGCCCGCACCGATAATCGCCAGCGACTTCGGAATCTGCTTCAGCGACAGGATCTCCACGTTAGTGAGGATGGTCTCGTCGGCTGTCAGTCCCGGCAACAGCTTCGCGTCAGAACCCGTCGCCAACATGATGTTCTTCGCCTGCACCGTCGCCGGGCCCTTGCCGCCCTCGACGGAGAGTGTCAGGACACCGTTCTTTGCCGGTCCGGTCAGCTTGCCCCATCCGCTCACCACGGTGACCTTGTTCTTCCGCATCAGGAAGTCGAGACCCTTCACGTGCTTCGCGATGATCCCGTTCTTGCGGTCGAGCACCGCCTGCCAGTTCACCTTGCCCTCGCCCAGGCCTTCGATGCCGTACTCCTTCGCCGCCTTCAGATAGTCGTATACCTCGGCGTTGAACAGCAGCGACTTGGTGGGGATGCAGCCCACGTGCAGGCAGGTGCCGCCCAGCTTCGGCTCTTTCTCGATCAGCGCGACCTTCAGGCCGTACTGTCCGGCGCGGATGGCCGCGGTATATCCGGCGGGTCCGCCGCCGAGGATGGCTACGTCGTAAATCGTCTCTGCCAAATCAAGCTCCGTTCAGGGGTGTGAGGAAGATCAGGCCGCGTCGATGCGCGCGCCTCAAACTCTTTATTGTACGCAGGTGCTCCGGAGTGGAAGATGCGGGAAGGACGCTCAGGGATTCGACCTCCCGGGCCTCGGCGCCGGCTAGCTCTTCGCCGCCGCGGCGACCGCATGGGCCACCTGCGCGGCGCTCCAGTCGTCCCCGCCCCATACCTGGCGCAGGGTGCCGTCCGGCCCGACCAGCGCCGTCACCATTGTGTGCACAATATCGCCGTCGCCCGACGGCCGGTACATCACACCGAAAGCCGTCGCCAGCTTCTTCAGGTTGGCCGGCGTCGTGTCCACGAAGCTCCAGTGCGCGAAGCCCTTCGCGTCCCCGTCCAGATACTTCAGCCCGTACTGCCGCAGTACGGGAGGCGTATCGTTCGCCGGGTCGATGCTGACCGTCAGCAGGTGGCTGGCCGCATACGCCGGACCGTCCCGCTCCAGCAGTTGGTTCACCTTCTGGAACCGCCCCGTGATGATGGGGCAATCCTCCGTGCATTTTGAATCGACGAAGGTCAGCAGCAGCGCCTTGCCGCGAAACTCCGGGAACTGCACCGCCTTCCCTGCCTGGTTCACCATCGGGATATCCGGCACCGCTTCGCCCATCAGCAATTCGTGCGGCGGCAGCTCGTCGGACGTCATGGGATGCGTCGGCTCGGCGGTGATCGCGATCTCCGCCAGCCGGTTCTCGCTCCCGTCCGACGGCGCCAGCACCACGCCGGTGATTCGATCGCCCGGCTGCAGCTCGCGAAATGTCCCCGTCTCCGGCACCGTGTACACCGCGTTCATGGCCGGCATAAAGTTGGGGATCACGCCCTGCTGCACCGTCACCTGCTGCCCGGTTCCAACTTTGGCCAGCACCAGTCCGCTCATGGGATGGCGCTGAAAGGTGACGTCCGGCCCGGCACTCGCCGCTTCTTCCGGCAGCATTTTGCAGCCCGCAACTGCGAGCAGCAGGCATCCGGCGAGCGCGGCGCTCCAGTAACGGCGATCCATGGCAGTCGATCCTCCTTCAGGGGTTAAGCTTTGACCGGCTCGGTCCCCGGCGCAGGTCCGCGATTCGGCGGAAGGAAAATACCCATGCTCTATTTTGGACGCACAGAACGGTGGAGGGAAAGGCCGCATGCCCGCAGGACTGGATTCCCCGGCGTTTTCCCTCGCCGCCCGCGCTCGCCTGCGCGATACTACCTGCATGAGCGCTGCTCCTCAGCCCGCGCGAATTCCCGAAGAGGAATACCTGAGCACCGTCTATCGCCCTGACTGCGATTACGTGGACGGCGAGGTCCTGAAGAGAAATTTGGGCACATTCGATCATGCATTTCTACAGGGCCTTCTGGTGCGGCTCTTTTTAAATCGCGCCACCGACTGGAGTTGCCTGGCGGTTCCCGAACAGCGCGTCCGCATACGCACTGGTAAATACCGGATTCCGGACGTGTGCGTGCTGAGAAAGTCCGCACCCAGGGAGCAGATCGTCGCGCAGCCACCGCTGCTCTTCATCGAGATCCTCTCTCCCGAAGACCGCATGAACCGGATGCGCGAGCGCGTGGACGACTACTTTGCTCTCGGCACCGAACACGTCTGGATCGTCGATCCTGAATTGCGCAAAGCCTACGTCTGCTCCCAGCGCGGCTTTCAGGAACCCGACGGCGGTATCCTCACCATCCCTGGTACGCCGATCCGCGTGGTGCTGAGCGAGCTGTTTGCGGAGCTGGATATAGCCTGATGTTCCGAGCTTTATGCGGAGGAGAATTGCGGTTCGCAACGAAGCCCCATGACTGCAACAAGGCTCAAACCGGTACTGAATCGCGGTGAGAACGCGGTTCTTGATATCGCGCGAGCAGTCTGCGAGGCAACCGGGGCGGAAGCATTTGCGAAGATTCGGATGGCCGATGTAGTACGGATCGAAGGATCGGGCATCTCCGACCAGCTTTACAGATACGCGCTCTCGGCACACTTCGACGTGCTCGTAACGAAGGACAATCTAGCCTATCTCGCTATCGAGTTCGACGGGGCAGGACACAACATTCAAAACGATTTAAAGAAGGCCGAAATATGTGATCGGTTTGGAATACCACTGGTCCGTGTGACAGAAAACCACCTCGGCACAAAGCTGTTCGAAGACACCGCGGTGGGATTTTTCATTTGGCAGCTCTTCTGCGTCGACATGTTTTTGGCTGAATACGCAAACGATCCATACGAGCCTTACGACCCCGAATTCTTTATAAGTGTGCCCGGCAAATCTCGGGAGTGGCCATTCAACTATGCAGGTCGCTGGAGGGCAAAACTGAACCGCCCGTTCGCCCAGAATCTGCACCTTTTTGACAATGAAGACTTGAGCGTCTCGTACAGCTATGGGCTGCTACAAATGGGGACCGTGACCTTCACATATCGCCGTGGGCTTGAATTTCGAAGTGTCTATGCGCAACTGGTCGGAGCGGATCGTGCGGTCTTTGGAGAGGCTGAGCTGTCGGTCGAGGTTGCCGGATTGTCCGGTCGGCGACTTGAACTTTTTGGAGAAATCTCCAGCTTTGTCGAAGGGATTGCCGCGGAACAGATGTATCTCCAGGCCCATCGCTTTCTGGAGAGAGCGACGAATACGGTATCCCCGCACGACCTCTGGCAAAAACGCGATGAATGGGAGACAGATGGCTTCCAACTGAGGAGGGGATTTTCCTGCTCGTCGAGTACACGCGCCAACCCCTTCGGTTACCGCTTATCAAGGCCAAACACGCCAGCGGATGAGGGCTCTAGCTGATTGCCCGCGCCGCTTCTACCGCGAAGTACGTCACAATAAATCCCGCCCCCGCCCTCCGGATCGACACCAGCGACTCCAGCATCGCCCGCTTCGGCTCCAACCACCCTCGCGCAAAGGCCGCGTGCAGCATGGAGTATTCGCCGCTCACCTGGTACGCGCCGATCGGCACCTCGAACCGCTCCCGCGCCGCGCGAATCACATCCAGATAGGGCATGGCCGGCTTCATCAGGATCATGTCCGCGCCCTCGGCCAGATCCAGATCGATCTCCCGCATCGCCTCCCGAACATTCGCGCCGTCCATCTGATAGCTGCGCCGGTCGCCGAACTGCGGAGCCGAGTCCGCCGCCTCGCGAAACGGCCCGTAGAACGCCGAAGCAAACTTCGCCGCGTACGACAGGATCGGCGTCTGCTCCAGCTCTTCTTCGTCCAGCGCATCGCGAATCGCCGCCACGCGCCCATCCATCATGTCGCTGGGCGCCACCACGTCGGCCCCGGCCCGCGCCAGCGAAACCGCCGTCTTCGCCAGCAGCCCCAGCGACGCGTCGTTCTCGATCTCGTAGGCGCCGCCGTCCTGCTTCACGACCCCGCAGTGCCCGTGCGAGGTGTACTCGCAGAGGCAGACGTCCGCCATCAGCACCAGCTTCTTCGCCGCGCCGGACGCCCCAAGCGCGCGCAGCCCGCGCTGCACGATCCCGTCATCGTCCCACGCCCCGGTCGCCTGTTCGTCCTTCGTCTCCGGCAGCCCAAAGAGCAGCAGCCCGCCGATCCCCAGCGCGGCAGCCGCCTCGGCCTCTTTCACCGCCTCATCGACCGACAAATTGAAGACGCCCGGCATCGAGCCGATCTCGCGCCGCACTCCCTCACCGGGGCAGAGAAACAGCGGCAGAATCAGAGCGCCAGGCTCGAGATGCGTTTCGCGCGCCAGCGCACGCAGCGGCTCCGTCCGCCGCATCCGGCGCATCCGGGTAACTGGAAATTCCATGCACCGATTGTAGAACCAGCGATGGAGCGGCCAGCGAAGAACCGCCGGCCATTCGTCAAGCTGACTCCTGACGGAATGATCTCTCTGAACGCTGAACGCTGTTCGCTGACCGCTGACCGCTGACCGCTCCCGGTTATCGGCCGGTGATCTGCTCGTACTCATCTCCCGACGCGCTGGGCAGCAACACCCACAGCGTGTAGATCGCCAGCAGCGTCCCGGTAATCGGCCGGATCAGCGTCAGGATTGCCGTCACAATCGCCAGCGGCCGCGCCCATCGCGCCCGCCGCAGCAGCGCGATGCCGGTCACAATGCAGAGGATCGCACGCGCCGTCAGAATCGCCGTCACGAAGGGGATGAACCACGGCGCCCGCAGAAACCACGGCCCATAAAACAGATCGAAGCCGCGGCCGCCCGGGAAATCCCACCCATGGAAGATCCCTGCCAGGAAGGGCATCAACAGCAGCCAGCGCAGCATGATGTACCCGGCATAGGCGACCCACAGAATCCCCAGGGTGTGCACATGGCGCTGCACCCGGCTCCACGTCCACGGCGGAGGCGGCGCGGTCGCAATCGGCGTCACCTGGCGCCCGCATCGGGTGCAATAAGGCTGATACGGATCGATGATCTGGCCACACGCGCTGCAATACATGGCTGGCGCCTCCCGGCAATCGATACTACGCACGCGGGCGCCGTCCGGTTCCGGACAGCGAGAGTTAAAAAGCGGTCAGCTAAGAAGCGGTCAGCTGGAAACCGGCTGGCGAAAAACCGGTCGGCGGAACACCGGCCAGCGAGAGTTCTCCCAGCCGAATGCCGGCCGCTTCCAGCGAATTGCTTTTCGCTGGCCGTTTTATCGCTGACCGTTTTATCGCTGACCGCCTTTTAGCTGACCGGACTTCCGCCAACCGGACTTCAGCTGGCTGCTCCGCCGCTGCACTCCTGCGATAATCTGTTTTGGGCCAAACCAGCGGCCCCGGGGAGCGTGCATGTCCTGGTTCAGGCGGGAAGACAACAACATTGGCCCCGGCGGCAACCGCGTCCGCACCGAAGGCCTGTGGAGCCGCTGCGACGGCTGCGGCCAGGTCATCTGGAAGGCCGACCTCGAAGCCAACCTCCAGGTCTGCCCCAAATGCGGCCGGCACAACCGCATCGGCGCGCGCGCCCGCATCGAGAGCCTGCTGGAGCCGGGCTTCGAACAGGTCGACGGCGGCCTTACCTCCACCGATCCGCTCCAGTTCACCGATCTCAAGCCCTACAAGTCGCGCCTGAAGAAGGCGCAGGCGGATACCGGCCTGAGCGACGCCATCATCAACGCGCAGGGCCTGCTCGGCCCGCATCGCGTGGTGCTCAGCGTCATGGAATACAGCTTCATCGGCGGCAGCATGGGAGCGGTGGTCGGCGAAACCATCGCCCGCGCCATCGACCGCGCCCACGACCAGCGCCAGCCGCTCATCACCGTGGCCGCTTCCGGCGGAGCCCGCATGATGGAAGGCATCGTGAGCCTGATGCAGCTGGCCAAGCTCTCCGCCGGGCTCGCCCGCCTCGACGATGCCGGCGTCCCCTTCATCTCCATCCTCACCGACCCCACCACCGGCGGCGTCACCGCCAGCTTCGCCATGCTCGGCGACCTGAACATCGCCGAACCCAACGCGCTCATCGGATTCGCCGGCCCCCGCGTCATCGAGCAGACCATCCGCCAGAAGCTCCCCGAAGGCTTCCAGCGCTCCGAATTTCTCGTGCAGCACGGATTCCTCGATGCCGTCGTCCCGCGCAGGGAGATGAAGAGCTACCTCATCCGCGCGCTGGACTTTATGCAGGTGGCCAAGGCAGTCTAGCCGAACGCCCCATCCCATCTGGGTGCCCCATTCGAGCCGTTGTTGCTCGGGGCGCTCCGTTCGGGTGGGTTGATTCCAACGCGGCGACACCTCCGAGTCGCCCATCTTCCGTTTCAAACCTGCAATTGCCCGCGGCTCGCGGCACCGGGCTATGAATGAAGGTTGATTCAGTCCGTGAATCGGCTTGCGATAGCAACTGCAAGCACGGTGGCCTCCAGCCATCCGCAGAGGATGAGAAATACCCGTACCCACCGAAGGGACTCGTACGACATGATCGCAGTCTTTGCCTTAAAGGCCTGGTCAGGAGCCCACTTGTCGTCGAGGCCGAACCTCACGAGAGGTAGGTTGTTTTCAAGAGCGTAGATAAAGGGATTGAAGCGGGGATAGGCGGCATCCAGCCGAGATCCTGTCGACCAAGCAACATACGCCTCTCTTTCTGTTGGGGCAATCGCGCCCTGAGTGCTGGCAAGCCAGAAGAAGACGGTCGCCAAGGACGTAATCAGCACGATAGGGGCTAATACCCAAAGCGGCTGCTGTTGCAAACGGGCAAACGCAATCTTGCAGACACGCGCGACCTTGTGGGCACTCCGGGCTTGCGCGCGCCGAAGTTCAAAGAGAAGCCGCTTCGCCCCATCTACATTTCCTTTCGCTCTCAGGAGGGCGGCAAGCTGCATCCAGGGTTGCGGCTCGGCTTGTTCCGACGGAGGCTGAAGTCGCAGCCATTCAACACGGTCGGCAAGCTTCAGTGGGTGCTCCTGGCCTAGGCTGTTATTTCGTCTGTCAGCCTCAGTGCGTGCGGAATGTAGAGTCAGTTCTTCGTATTGGAGCCCGTCGAGATGCAAGTTCCCTGGGCCTGGCCAGCTTTCGCGCTCATCACGCAGGCTCTTTATGGTCGCGCCGTTCAACCACAGCGACGTCGATCTCGCATCCTGGATGCCCGTCCACTGCAAGTCTCCCTTCAGGGTCAGATTCGCGCAATAAAGCGCAGCCAATTTGCAGCCGTCGAAAACAAGATTGCCCCCGACGTGCGCGCTTTGAACTTCAACTCGCCCGAAGCTCGCGAACCCATCGCAAAAGGAAATCGTTCCGCGCACGTTGGCTTCTTGCAGAAAAACAGCAGACACCGCCCCCGTGAGCGCCGCACCGCTGAGGTCAATGCTATTTCCGATGTCCGTGCTATGCATGTGAATCTGGCCGCGTGACTTGAAGCCGTTGCGGAGGTAAACGTGGCCCTGGATTTGGGCGGTCGCAAGATTCAGGGAGATTCCTTCTGCAGCAAGATCGGCGCCAGCGCAGTCAAGATCTCCCTGAATTCTTGCTGCAAGAAAATTCACCGAACCATCTGAACGAAATCCGCTCGCCAGGGACACTTTGCCGTTGACCGAGACCTTATCGAGTGACAGGCCTCTCCCCTTGGCTGTTATCACAGCGCCGTCAAATCCCAAATCTCCTTCGATGTGCGCGTTAAGCATCCGAATCTCACCGGAGGAACGGAAGCCGTTGCAGATGAAGGCGCTTCCGCGGATTCTCGCGCTATCGAGGGCCAGAGCGATCTCACTTCCGGCGAGCTCGGTACCGCTCAGGTCGAGGTTTCTATCGATCGCCGCCCCGATCAGGCGGACTGGTCCATCGCTTCTTGCCCCCTTAATGAGGACTGGCCCGCGGACGGTGACACTGTCCGCCAGCATTCCTTTCCTGAGGGTCGTCCCGAACACGAACAGTCCCTTTACTTCGGCGCCAAATAACGCAAATTCTGCCTCAAGCGTGGATCCAAGGAGGTGCAGCGAATGCGGCACGCTACAACCCTGCAGATCGAGTGGGGCGCAGACCGAAACGGACCAAATTCGAACCCCTTTGGGGTCGATAAACTTCGCGGCGTCCGGGTCCGTCATGAGCCAGCGGAGAAAGTCAGGCCGGACGGATGGCCGGGGCTCCGAATTCGACGGCGAAGGGAGGGCATATGCCGTAGCGGAGTGCATCAGGACGCGGGCCTCGGCCTGAGTGAGCCCCGGATCGAACCGACACCGCGCAAGTGCGACCAGTAAATTGAACCGTTCCTGCTCAAACGGACGTATCGCGAACATATCCGACACCGGCACTCTCCTGTCACGGCAGCCCTTCCTTCGCGCACGCCCGCCGAGGTGCCGCTGGTCAGTAATGATATGTCGGCCAGCCTGAAGCCGTGCCCATAATGTGCGGCGTCCGTTGGATTCCAAGGGGGTAGGACCACGACTCCCGTAGGTCCTCACAAGGACAGCCTGGCCTTGCACCGCGAGGCAGCATTCCAAGGGAGAACGAAGGAAACCACCCGCCGGGCAGTGCGTAAGCGAAACGCCACCCTGTAACCTGTAAGGTGCAACCTGTAACCTGTTCTCTTCACCCCATTACCTCCGTACCGCCCCACCCCTCGATTTCTCTTGCCTCCGTCTCCCGCACGCTCCAAACTGAAAGTGGAAAGCTCTGTCCGCCTCGCGCAGACGGAGCTTTTCCCTTTCAGGACCAGCCCCCAGGGGCAGACCAGCGGATCTTTCTTATCTCGGCGAAGACACCAGAGCGGCGACGGCCGGCTTTGTCGCGAAAGCCGGCGCGGATCGCCGCATTGCATGGAAGATAACGGGGATGTCAAATCGGTAACTAATCGCAACTCTCGTGAAATCTGTTAAGTGGCGTGACGCCCTCCCAGGGGGGGTACCCCTTGACCGACCGGTTCGCTCATCCACACACCGCGTCCTGGCGCTCGCGGTCCGCCTCCGGCCTCTTCCACGCCGAGGGCGTAAGCGCTCGTCTGGCCGTCCGGCAAGCCTGGTTTTCGCCTCCCCTACTGTCGAGACGTCGATTTGCCCGAGGGAGAGAGCCAGTCGTCCAGCCAATCGTGGTTCTCGGCCTGCTCGCGCCGGTCTGGCGGCGCAGAGTCGCGGTCCGGCCGCTCCAAACCTTCGAGCGATTTGCCAATCGATGTTTCAGCGAGGCCTCTTCTGATGCGCTCCGCTACGGGATCGACGTCCGAGGCGGACTCCGATGGCGACACGAGGGCTCGGTGTTCGGCCTCGGAAACGGCAGCCGGGCCCATGGTGGTTTCAGCAAGGCCTTTTCTGATGCGCTCGGCTACAGGATCGACGTCCGAGGCGCGTTCCGGAGGCGGGACGGGGAGGTCGTGTTCGATTTCGGTAACGGCAGCTGGATCAGCCGCGGTTTCGGCTGCGGCCGCAACGCTCTCGGCCGCAGGCCCCACGCTCGCAACCGGCTCAGCTTCGGCGACACGGGCGGCGGCTTCAACGGGCAGTTCGGGA
>JBATVK010000130.1:0-13665 GCA_049671725.1 Acidobacteriaceae bacterium | reverse complement strand
AGCGCGGAGCCGGCAGCGAGGCCGACGGGGAGGTTGTTCATGACATTGGAGAGCAGGGCGACGGCAAAAGAGCTGACGAATTTGCCGGATCCATCGGGGGTATGGGCGAGCCAGTGCAGGGCGGCCTGGGCCATGCGGGTGAGGCCGGCGCGGTCCAGAGCGGAAACCAGGATGAAGAGGCCGGCGACGAGGGGGAGCACGCTCCAGGAAACCTGGCGCAGGGCGGTGCGGGGCGCGCCGCGGTCGAGGGCGGCGACAAGGACCATGGCGAGGATCGCGGCGGCGAGAGTGGGCGCGCCGAGAGGGATTCCGAATCCTGAAGCGACCAGCAGTGTGGCGGCGGCGATGAGAATGCCGAGGAGGGCGAGGCGGCCGGCGGGCTGGAGGCGGGCGGGGGTCTCGGCGGAGGCGACGGGTTCGGCCAGCTCGCGACGCTCCATGAATCGCAGGCAGACAAAGGTGGCGGCGACGGCTGCCAGCGCCGGAAGGAGCAGAGCGCGCAGCCAGGAGCCGAGCGGGGGCAGATGCGACTGGAAGACGACCAGGTTAGCGGGATTGGAGATGGGCAGCAGGAAACTGGCGGCGTTGGCGACCATGGCGCAGGCGAGCAGGCAGGGGCGGGGGTGAACGCGGGCGCGGCGGACGGCGGCGAGGACAGCGGGGGTGAGCACCACAGCGGTCGCGTCGTTGGAGAGGAGTGCGGTGACGATGGTTCCCGCCAGATAAATGAGAAAGAAGAGGCGGGATGAGGAACCGCGGGCGTGGCGGACGGCGATTTCAGCGATCCAGTCGAAGACGCCTTCCTCACGGGCAAGCTCGGCGAGGATCATCATGCCGGCGAGGAAGAGGCAGACATCGAGGCTCTGGTGGACGGCATGGAGGGCGCTGTGGAGCGGGACGAGGCGCGCGGCTACCAGGAGCAGGGCGCCGCTGCCGATCCAGACCCATTCGGGGATGGAGTGGGGGCGCAGCAGCATCAGCAGGATGCTGGCGAGGAAGACGATCCAGATGCAGGCGACGGTCAAGCGCGGGAATCCTGGAAGTTACGCGACGGAACGAGGGACCCGAACTACACTATAGCGGGGGCATCCTCCGCCCTTACCAGAGAGTCTGGCAGGGGGCGTAAGCTGCGGACGCCAGCGAAGAGGCGAAATTGACGATGTCCGAGCGTCTTTATTACGAAAACTCCTTTCTTACGACGTTTACCGCGACGGTGCGGGACATTCGCGAAGTGGCGCGCGGCGGGGGCGAGTCGCTGTGGCAGGTGGCGCTGGACCGGACGGCGTTTTATCCGGAGAGCGGCGGGCAGCCGTGGGACACAGGGGTGCTGAGCGCAACCTCGCGCGGCGGCGCGGAGCTGGACGTGGCCGTGGAAAGCGTGGAGGAAGACGAGGACGGCGAGGTGTGGCACCTGGTGCGGAAGCCGCTGGCGGTGGGCACGCACGTCGAGGGGCACATCGACTGGGAGCGGCGGTTCGACCGCATGCAGCAGCACACGGGGCAGCACCTGCTGTCGGCGGTGTTCCTGCGGGAGCTGCAGGCGGCGACGGTGTCGTTCCACCTGGGGGAAAGCGTCTCGACGATCGATCTGGGGTGCGGGTCGCTGGCGCAGCACAGCCTGGAGCGGGTGGAGCGGCTGGCGAACGAGATTATCGCGGAGGACCGGCCGGTGACGGTGCGGCAGGTGGCGCGGGCCGAGGCGGAGACGATGCTGGCCAGCGGCGAGCTGCGCAAGCTGCCGGAGCGGGAGGGACAGATCCGGATCATCGAAATCGCGGACTGCGACCGCAACGCCTGCGGGGGAACGCACGTGCGGTCGACGGGACAGATTGGCGGGCTGCTGGTGCGGGGCGTGGAGAAAGTGAGCCGCGGAGTGCGGGTGGAGTTTGTGTGCGGGCTGCGCGCGGTGCGGGCGGCGCGAGGGGATGCGGCGATCCTGAGCAAGGCGACGGCGACGCTGAGCGTGGGCGCGGCGGATTTGCCTGCAGCGGTGGAGCGGGTGATCGCGGAGGCGAAGGCGAACGCGAAGGAGCGGCAGCGGCTGCGCGAGGATCTGTCGGCGTACCACGCGGCGCGGCTGGCGGTGGAAGTGCCGATCGCGAACGGACTGCGGCTGGTGATGCGCTCGTGGAAGGATCGCGACCGGGATTATGTGAAACTGCTGGCGTCGCGAACGGCGGCCACATCGCCGGAAACGGTGGCGATCTTCAGCGCGGAAGAGGCGGATCCGGCGCGGGTGGTGCTGGCGCGAAGCATGGACCTGGACTTCGACTGCGGGCGACTGCTGCGGGAGGCGCTGACGGAACTGGGAGTGCGGGGCGGCGGGTCGCCGGATCTGGCGCAGGGCGAGGTTCCGGCGAAGCTGGTGCAGGGGCTGTGCGCGTCGCTGGCGGAATCGATTCGCAAGGCGGCGACGGCGCGGGCGGCGCAGCGCGACGAGGATGCGATCCGCAGAAGAATACCGTAAAATCAGAAAGGTTCTTCCCTGTCCGTCGTGGGGCTATAGCTCAGTCTGGGAGAGCGCCTCGTTCGCAACGAGGAGGTCGTCGGTTCGAGCCCGACTAGCTCCACCAAATCGTGAAAAATTTGATTGCGGGTGAGGTCCTTCGCGAGTTGCGGAGGCTCCGACGCCATCGCGGAACAGCAGCTCAAGTTCGAGCCCGACTCGTTTTCTGTTTCTGAAGTTCATGGAACCATTCGACGGCTTGGGGAGGGTGGAAGAACGGCCCGCAGGGGCTGAAGCCAAGCCTATTCTCGGCCTTTTGCGGCACGACTAAAGTCGTGCCCTGATACAAAGCCACGGGACGATTCGTTCACAAACTTGTGAGACAGGACACCAGCTTCACCGATCCTGCAAGAAATTGATTGCGGGGGTGGTCCTTCGCGAGTCGCGCAGGCTTCGGATTTCGCGAGCGGGCTCTGACGCGATCGCGGAACGGCAGCTCAAGTTCGAGCCCGACTCGTGTCCTGTTTCTGAAGTTCATGGAACAATTCGACGGCTCGGGGAGGGTCGAAAAACGGTCCGCAGGGGCTGAAGCCTAGCCTCTTCTCGGCCTTTTGCGGCACGACTAAAGTCGTGCCCTGATACAAAGCCGGGGGACGATTCGTTCATAAACTTGTGAGACAGGACACCGGCTTCACCAATCCTGCAAGAAATTGATTGCGGGGGTGGTGCTTCGCGAGTCGCGGAGGCTCCGGGTTTCGCGAGTCGCGCCGGCTCCGACGCGATCGCGGAACGGCAGCTCAAGTTCGAGCCCGACTCGTGTCCTGTTTCTGAAGTTCATGGAACAATTCGACGGCTCGGGGAGGGTCGAAGAACGGCCCGCAGGGGCTGAAGCCCAGCCTCTTCTCGGCCTTTTACGGCACGACTAAAGTCGTGCCCTGATACAAAGCCAGGGGACGATTCGTTCATAAACTTGTGAGACAGGACACCAGCTTCACCGATCCTGCAAGAAATTGATTGCGGGTGTGGTGCTTCGCGAGTCGCGCGGGCTCCGGCAGCCGGTACACTGGGACCGGCTACGGAGCCAGACTACGATGGTCCGGCGATGTGAGCCGAGCGCGAACCTGATCCTGATCATTGGCTGCAAAGGGACTCTGTTTGATTCGAAAATACTGGTTGTCTGCCGGCCTGTTTGCCGCCTGCGCGGCGGTTCTCCTCGCTGTCCCCGGACCGCGATGTGCCGCATCGACTCCGGGCGCGAACCCTTCCGCTCTGCCGCCGATCCGGCATGTGTTCCTGATTACGCTCGAGAACAAGAACTATTCCGATACCTTTGGCGCCGATTCCGAAGCGCCGTATATGGCAGACACTCTGAAAGCCGAGGGCGCGCTGCTGACGGAGTATTACGGAACGGGACACAACAGCCTGGACAACTACATCGCGATGATGAGCGGCCAGGCATCGACGCCGCAGACATCGAACGACTGCAGCGTATTCGCCGATTTTCGCCAGACGGGCACAGCTCCGGACGGACAGGCGGTTGGGCAGGGATGCGTCTATCCCGCTGGGGTGGAAACGCTCGCCAATCAACTGATGGCCGCCGGGCTCACCTGGAAAGGCTACATGGAGGACATGGGCAACGATCCGGCGCGCGAATCGGCTACCTGCGGGCATCCGCCGCTGAACGCTCCGGACCTGACGCAGGAGGCCGAAGCTCCGAGCGCGGCGGTTCCGGGCGGCGACATGTATGCGACGCGGCACGATCCCTTCATGTACTTTCACGCGATCATCGACAGCCCGGTGTGCCACCAGGACGTCGTGAATCTGCGGGAGCTGAAGGCCGATCTGCGCTCGGTGGCGACGACGCCGAATTTCAGCTTCATCACGCCGAACCTGTGCGACGACGGACACGATTCGCCCTGCGCCAACGGCCAGCCGGGCGGGCTGACGTCAGTGAATGTGTTTTTGCGCGAGTGGATCCCGGTGATTCTGAGCTCGCCCGCGTACAGGAAAGATGGCCTGATCATCATCAACTTCGATGAAGGGGGCAACGGCAAAATTGTGCGCTCGGGGAACGAAATCGCGGTCACGGTTTATGGAGCGTCGTGCTGCGGCGAGCGGGAGGGGCCGAATCTGGGCAGAAAATACCCCGTCGTCACGATTCACAACTCGCACGGCCACCGCGTGACGGAGACGACGCTCAGCTTTGGCGGCGACCGGACGGGCGCGCTGCTGCTGTCGAAGTATATTCGTCCGGGCACGGTCTCGAATGTGCCGTACAACCACTACTCGCTGCTCAAGTCGATCGAGGAGATTTTCGGGATCCACGAATATCTGGGCTATGCGGGGCAGAAAGGGCTGGTTGCATTCGGCCCGGATGTTTTCACTAATTCTCGATAGAACTTTCCGGACCTCGACTTTGGCGAAGGTCCGACCGTTGAACGACCCCGAACAGCAGCCGATGACGAGACGCGCACTTCTCCTGGTTGGAATTCTGATTTCCTCGGGAATGCTGTGCGCCGCGGACCGCACGGTGAGATCCGCACCCCGCGGAGAGAGTTCGCCGCTGAGCCCGGCAGCCGCGCTGGGGAAGAAGATCTTCTTCGATGCGAACCTTTCGGCGTCCGGGAGGATGGCCTGCTCCACCTGCCACGATCCGCGGTATGCGTACGGGCCTGCCAACGGACTGGCGGTTCAATATGGAGGGCCGGAGCTGAAGACGCCGGACTACCGGGCGGCGCCGTCGCTGCGCTACGTGCTGAACTACGTTCCGGTGTGGACCCATGTGCAGGCCACGAATCCGATCGAGCAGCTGACCGAAGCCAACGAAGTGCCGGCGGGCGGATACACGTGGGATGGGCGCTTCAACACATTGCACGCGCAGGCAATGTTTCCGCTGTTCTCGCCGGTGGAAATGGACAACGGCAGCGCCGAGGAACTGGCGGGCAAACTCAGCCATGCCAGCTACGCCGGGGAGTTTCGCGCAGTGTTCGGGCAGGAGGTGTTTGCCCACCCGGCCGTGGCCGTGAACGAGGCGACGATGGCCGTGCAGCAGTTTGAGCTGGAGGACAGGAGCTTTCACCCGTACAGCAGCAAGTTCGACGCATGGCTGGACGGGAAAGCAACGCTGACGCGGGAGGAATTGCGGGGCAAAGAGCTGTTCGACGATCCGAACGGGGGCAACTGCGCCTCGTGCCATCTGGATGAAGTGGGCGCGAACGGCGCGCATCCGCTGTTCACGGATTTCCAGTTCGAAGCGCTGGGGGTGCCGCGCAACAACGAGATTCCATGGAACAGGAACCCGAAGTACGACGACCTGGGACTGTGCGGCCCGTTCCGCAGGGATGCGGCCAGCCGGGATGTTTCCAATTGCGGACTTTTCCGCACGCCCACGCTGCGCAACGTGGCGATCCGGCATGTTTTTTTCCATAACGGAGAATTTCATTCGCTGCGGGAGGCGCTGCTTTTTTATGTGGAACGGGACACGAAGCCGGGGAAATGGTATCCGGTGGGCGCGGACGGCAAGGTGGAGAAGTTCAATGACATTCCCGCGCGATACCGCGGCAATGTGGACACCACCGATGCTCCGCTGGACCGGAAACCGGGCGACAAGCCAATCTGGAACGAGCAGGAAATCGACGACGTGATCGCCTTCCTGAAGACGCTGACCGATGGGGATATGGAAGACAAGGAATCCGCGGCGCAGGCCGGACCGGACGCGTCTTCCGCGGCGCGGCCGAAGCGGTGAACGCCGCGCGGGAAAACGGGGAGAGGAGACGGACGGCGCATCCGCCCGTCCATCTGCCCGCGGGCCGGGCCAGGCAAGACGTGGGGTTACCAATGTATAATCTGCCCGTCGAGAGCGAGAGATGGCGGCTGGACAGATTTCGAGTCCCCACGAATATTCTTCGGCGCTGAGAACGGATGCGCGATGGCAACTGATCGAGCGGATTCTGCAGACAGGTCCCTTCCAGAAATCCGCTCATCTGACTCCGCTGCTTCTGTACCTCGCGGAGCAATCGATTCGCGGACATCATGAAGCGCTGACGGAGCGGCACATCGGCACGGCTGTCTTTGGGAAAGCGGTGGGCTACAGCCCGGCTGAAGACAGCACGGTGCGCGTTCATGTGCGGCAGCTGCGCCTGCGGCTGCACGAGTACTATGCGTGCGAGGGCCAGGAAGAGAAGCTGGTCATCGACATTCCAAAGGGGTCCTATGTTCTGGAGTTCCGCAGCGTGCTGGAAGAGATGCGGCCGCTCGAGGAGATCCGGCGGATCCCCGAGCGCGCCGCGCCGATGGATGCGGCTCAGAACAAGGCAAGGCGGATGGGGCTGCGGGGCTGGAGCATTGCGGTTCTCGCGATGGCGGTTGCGGTTTGCGCCATCGGCTGGTACCGCGATGCGAGCGCGCTCAGGGATCCGCCGCCTCCGTGGCCTCTGAGCTCTGTGATTCACAGCGGCGAGCTGACGACCATCGTGACCTCCGATTCGAGATCGATGCTGCGGCTGCTGGGAACCAATGAAATTTCGCTGGCCGAGTATCTTCAGCCGGGCTATCTCGAGAGCCTGATACCGGAGCGCATGACGCCGGGAGTTGCGCGCCTGATGAGCTATGTTTCCGACTCGCAACTTACTTCGTATGCGGATCTTTCCGATACCACCGCGATCGTGCGGCTGGCCGGCGGGCTGGCCGGTCAGATCGTGGTCAGTTCGGCGCGCGATCTGAACGACCGGAATCTGCAACACGGGAGTTACATCTTTCTGGGCGGACCAACTTCGAATCCCTGGGTGCAGCTATTCGAGAACAAGCTGAACTTCCAGGTGGTGGAGGACGGCATTGGCGGCACCATGAGTTTCCTCAATCGGCATCCGCGTCCGGGCGAACAGCCGATGTATGAAGGACTGGAGCACACCGGATCCGCGGGAGACGATTACGCCACTATCTCTCTTTTGCCGACCAGCAGCGGGAACGGGAATGTGCTGATCCTGCAGGGGCTTCGACAGGAGGGGACGGAAGCACTGGGCGAACTGCTCTCAGATCCGGCGAACCGCGCCAGGCTTCGGCAGGCAGTTGGACTGGAGCCTAACTCCGGCAAGTCTCCCTTCTTCGAGGCGCTGATGCGGGTGCACGCGATGGCTGGAGCGCCGGTATCCATCAGCATTGTTGCAACGCGCAGCATCCAGCCGTAGAGGACCAGGGGAGCGATCGGATTTCGCTCCACCCGGTCAGACTGTCCGGGACAGGCGGCAGCCACTTACCGCTTTGGTTGATGAGTATCCAGGTGAAATGAAAAACCGTACAGACACGATGACGCGCCGCGAGGCAATTACGCGGCTGGGCGGGGCGGCGATCGGATCGGCCCTGGCGCCGCGGCTGATGGCCTCGGAAGTTCCCCAGGAACATGAGGCTGCGCCGCCGGCACGCCGTACCGGCTCGCGGCCGCCGAACATTCTCTGGATTACCGCGGAAGGGATTCCGCTGAAGGCGCTGAGCTGTTACGGGAGCCAGCTCATCCAGACGCCGCATATCGATCGGCTGGCCAACCAGGGAATGCGGTTCGAGAACAGCTTTACGACCAATGCGCTGTGCGCGCCCAGCCGGGCTACGCTGCTCACCGGCACCTACAGCAACCTGAACGGAATGGTAGCCAATCCGCCGGGAACGACGGGCGGGGTGACGCATCCCAGCTTCGATGTGTCGCAGGAGATGATGCCGAAGATCATGAAGCGCCACGGCTATCAGACCGGCATGGTCGGCAAGTGGCACCTGCCGGCGAATCCGGGGGACTGCGGTTTCGATTCCTTCATCTTCAAGCGCGGCTCAGGCGGGCCATACTACGATCCCAACGGTTACCTGAGAAATACGGAACTGGGCAGCAAGACCATTGTCGAGAAGAGTTATCCCGGCTACATCACCGACAATGTCGTCGACTTCACCATCCAGGGAATTCAGCAGTTCACCCAGCCCTTCTTCATGATGGTGCAATTCTTCAACGACCATCGACCGTTCGATCCTCCGCACCAGTACGAGCACCTGTACGACAACACCCGCATCGTTGAGCCGGGCACCTTTTACGATGACTATTCGCAGCGTGCCGCCGCGGCGCGGGAAGCGAGGATGCGCATTGCGGACATGCCGGACTACCATCCCGCGGCCAGCCTGACCGAACGGCAGCGCAAGCAATGGAACTATCAGCAGTTCATGGGCCGCTTTCTGGGCACCATGCGGGCGCAGGACGACAACATGGGCCGGCTGCTGGACTATCTCGACCACAGCGGCCTGGCCGATAACACCATCGTGATCTATACCGCGGATCATGGCTTCTTCCTGGGCGATCACGGGTGGTTCGACAAGCGGTTCATGTACGAGCAGGCCATTCGCGTTCCCTGGATGATTCGCTATCCCGGGGTGGTGAAGCCAGGCAGCGTGACCAGCGAGTGGGGCGTGAACATCGACAATGCGCCAACGGTCCTTGACCTCGCGGGCCTGCCCGTCCCCGAGGGCATGCAGGGAAAAAGCCTCAAACCCATTGTGGAAGGCCATGCGCCGGCGGACTGGCGTAAGTCGATGTACTACCACTATTACGAGTTTGCGCCGCCGCACTGGGTCTTTCCCCACTATGGCGTCCGCACCGAGCGCTACAAACTCATTTGTTACTACACCGTGAATGAGTGGGAGTTGTTCGACCTCGAAAAGGATCCCGACGAGATGGAAAATCTCTTCGACTGGTCCGGATACAAGGTTCATCCCGACTATGCGTCCGTTGTGCCGGGGCTGGTGGATGAGTTAAAGAGGTTGCGCTCGGAGTACCGGGACGACACCGGGCCGCCGGTCAAGTTATGGCCCACCGCGAGCTATGACTAGCCGGTAGAGTCCCGCGACATTTACGCCATGTGAATGCGGGCGCCGCGCTCCGCGGCTCAGCAGGCCTCGTGCGATCCCCTGCGTCGGAGACAAAAGGCCGGAACGCCTGGTTCCCTACCTGAGCATGGATCGGCGTGTGTTCTGGCAGCCTCACATTAAATGCTCTGCAATCAGCAACCGGCAACAGGTGAATTACAAGGATTTCACCTTGTTTCGCCGCGCTAAACCCTTGGCACGGCCATTTCCGTCGCGGAAACTCACTGCTGGAGATGCAGTTCGATCATTTACCAGGGGTCGGATTTTCTTCCATTCGGGATGGTGTGTAACTCGCATCCAAGCTGCTGCGAGTATCTATGGAGGCGTTGACGTATGTTGTATGCAAAATTACTAAGACGTAAATCGCAGGTGAACGTTGTCAGGAATGGCGGCGGCAAATCGAGACGAGACCGGTTTGCCTTCCGCGTGGGGGCATTGCTTTTCATGCTGGCGATCCCGGGGCTGCAGGCCCTTTTCGCGCAGTCCAATACCGGATTGACCGGCAGCGTCACGGATCCGTCGGGCGCCGTGATTGCCCACGCAAAGGTGACGTTCATCGACACCGCGACCGGGATCAGGACCGCGGTTTCTTCGTCATCGGATGGCGTCTACGCCGCCACGCTGGCCCCGGGACCCTATCGGATCGCGGCCGAGGCGCCGGGCTTCAAGCGCTTCGTCCAGGAAAACGTGATCGTCGAAGTGGGGGCGACGCCGACCCTGAACATCCGCATGGCCATCGGCAATTCCACCGAGACGGTGCAGGTGACGGCCCCCAATTCGATTCAGATCAACCGGACGGAGCCGCAGCTGGACACCATGCTGCCGACCCGCGAGGTAACGGACCTGCCACTTGAGATTAACGGTAATATACGTCAAATCAATAGTTTCGCCACACTGGCTCCGGGCGTGAAGACGGGTCCCTACGGGAGCGTGACGGTGGAGGGCGGCGCGCCGGGGCAGATCAATTCGGCGGGCAGTTATTACAACGGCATGCAGCTCGACACGGCTTCGGCCATCAACTCGAATCCGCCGTACGAGATGGTGGATCAGTTTCGGGTGCTGCGCTCCACCTTCTCGTCGCGTTACGGAATGGTGCAGGGCGCGATTGCCTATAACATGGCCACGGGCACGAACCATTACCACGGCGACGCATTCTTCATCGACCGCAACGACGCGTTTGACTCCGCGGGGTTCTTTCCGACCCGGTTCGCTCCGGATGGGACGGCGCGGGCGCCGATCGACAAGGAAGGCGACTGGGGCGGCACGGTTGGCGGTCCGGTGTGGATTCCGAAGCTTTACAACGGGCACAACAGGACCTTTTTCCTGGGCAGCATCGACATCTACAGCAAGAACCAGGGCATCACCACGCCGGGCACGGTTCCCACGGCGGCGATGAAGACGGGCGACTTCAGCCAATTTGTCGATGCCAACGGCAATCTGATTCCGATCTACGATCCGGATAGTCCCGATCCGGCCCACCCGGTGCAGTTCTCCTGCAATGGAGAGCTGAACGTGATCTGCCCGGACCGGATCAACGCGCTTTCCAAATCGCTGCTGCAATACATTCCCAACCCGGACACGGCGGGAACGAACCATGGGCTGCAGGACAATATGAACCCGGTGATCACGTCGGTCCCGTACAAGACCCAGGCGTGGGGCATTACCATCAATCACCAGCTCAGCCCGAGCCAGAACCTCGCGTTTACGTGGTGGCGCAATCACTATTCGGTAGTGCAGGAGGAGGATGCCCCGATCGTTCCGGTGACGAACCCGCTGACGGGCGAGCAGTCCGGCATTGACAACTCGGATACCTGGCTGGGTAATTACGAAAAGACGATCAGCCCCAATCTGGTGCTGACCGTTGGCGTAGCAGCGATGAACAAGATGCAGAACTACGTCGACGACAACACGAAGGTGAGTTTTGCCGGAGTGACGGGCGCTGACACCATGCCCTTCATCAGCTTCGACGGCCAGAATGCGCCCACGCCCTTTGGCAACAGCAACAGCTCGCTGGTGCAGTACAACGTCGACAATATCGGCATTAATTTGTACAACAACTGGATGTGGACGAAGGGGCGCCACAACGTGAATATCGGCGCCGAGTACCACTACTACACCGCGACCACGCTGAGCAATTACAGCAGCGGCCGCTTCAGTTTCAGCCAGGCAGAGACGTCGGACCCCAGCTCGTCGAATTTCGCGAAGGACGGGAGCTCGTTTGCGAGCTTCCTGCTGGGCGATGTGGATAATGCCAACCGCAGCGCGCCGACTCAGGAGCAGTTCTATACGCAGGACTACTCGGCTTACCTTCAGGACGATATCCGACTTACTCATAAGCTGACAGTCAGTCCGGGGCTGCGGTGGGACATCATGGTTCCCTACACAATGACCACGAACAACAATGTATTCCTGAATCCCACGGAGTCGAATCCGGGAGCGGGCGGACTGCCCGGCGCGGCGACTGAATTCGGGAGCTGCCCGGGATGCGCGGGATACAATCGCGCGGCGATTCACTGGGGCGAAGTGGGGCCGCACGTGGGGCTGGCTTACAGCTTCAACACAAACACAGTTTTGCAGGCCGGATACTTCATTAACTACCTTGGATTCGACAGCGCGTACGGGCAGGGCGAGGGCCTGGGCGCTCCAACGACGATGGCCGGATTGCTCGCGGGCAGCTTCCAGGTGAACGGCACGGGGAGCAATGTCGGCGGTTATGGAGAATGGTCGAACCCGCAGGGCGTGGCGAATCCGCTGCCCACCGTTTCTCCGACACCCTTCAGCGCGTCGCTGGGCGTAGCCCAGACGATCTATTATCTGGACGCCGCCGGGAACGGGCGGGCGCCTATGTATCAGGCGTGGAACGTGAGCATCCAGCGGCAACTGGGATGGAACACGCTGCTGACCGTAGCCTATGCGGCGAACCGGGTGACGCACCTGACCGGTTACAACATCAATCCGATCAGCCAGCCCAGCCCGTCGGTTCTGCAGTACGGCAGCACGCTGTCGGACAACATCAACTCGCCGGCAGCGGCGAGCGCGGGCTTCACGGCTCCTTACGCGGCGTTTTCCAGCCAGTTCGGAGGCGGGGCCACGGTGTACCAGACCCTGAAACCGTTCCCACAGTATTCGTCGGTCTCGAGGATTCTCGATCAGGCGGGAACTACTTTCTACAATGCGTTCCAGGTGGAAGCCGACAAGCACGTCGGCAACGGGCTGACTTTCATGGGGGACCTGACGCTGCCGAGTCAGTTCGACAATCTGGGCACGCCGGAGAACAAATACGATCCGGCGAAGGAATACGTGGAAACCAGCGACTCGTTTGAGAGCCGGGTAGCCGCGACCTACCGGCTGCCGTTCGGCATGGGGCAGCGCTGGCTGAACAGCGGCGGTGTGGGACGCTGGCTGGGCGGCTGGGAAGTGGCCGGCATCGTGACTTACAACAACGCCGGGCCGCTGCAGGTGACGCAGAGCGGCGAGCACTTCCTGAACGGCCTCAACCGCCCCAATGTCGTTCCGGGCGTGAGCATGTGGTCGGGTAACTGGGATAAGGTGAAACCTTACTTCGAGGGCAAGGGGCCGCTGGTTCCGGTGTTCAGCAGCAATGCCTTCTCCAATACCGGAAGTCAGTTTGCGCTGGGAGATGCGGCGCGCACTTACCCCTCGCTGCGCGGCCCATGGTATCCGGTTGAAGACTTCAGCGCGAAAAAGATATTCCGCATCGCCGAGGGCACGGCGTTCTCGCTGCGCATGGACTACTTCGACGCCCTGAACCGTACCCAGCTTCCCTATCCGACCACCGACATCAACAACTCGAACTTCGGATTCGTGAACAACAAGTTCGCCGGCGGGAACCGGCAGGGCCAGATCGAAGGACTCTTCACCTTCTGATCGGGCCAGGCGCTGCAAACCTCCCGCGAGCAGGGCGGCCGGGCGCTGCGATGCTCGCGGGTCGCTGCCCCGCGGCCATCGCCGATGAGACGCGGAGATCCTATGGGACTGCCGGGCGGGCAATGACACGCCCCTCGGCAACACTCCGCGGAGACTGGTGCGCGTACCGCGGCCGGTCTCGGAAACGATGAAGGTGCATACCGATGCGTCCGCAATTCTCTGCGTTTTTTCGAGCGGTGTCCGAGGGTCTGAAGGACGGCAGATTCGCTCTGCTGGCTGCTCTGGCGCTGCCCGCGCTGCTGGCCGCTCAGGCTGTGTCCGCGCAGGCTGTACCCAGGGAAGCTTATGGGCCCTACAACGTGGCTTTTCTGGCCGCGGGGCCGGGCCTGATCGAGCCGCTCGCGCCGCCGCCGCCGCTCGACTCGCGCTACGAC
>JBATVK010000129.1:0-40244 GCA_049671725.1 Acidobacteriaceae bacterium | reverse complement strand
CCATGAACCATGCCTGAAGGGCAAATGCTCATAGAACCAGGTTCCGGCGGTGGACTACTTTTACTCCGCCGCAATGCTCCGCTCTCGCGGCGCACTGTGGCCTATTTTTGCTCCGGCGCTCATAAGTACATCATTGCCTCCATGATGCCCCTAGCTGGGGAGAACTCCAATCGCGTTGCGACCGCGTGAAACGAATGATCCAACCGGGCGCTTCATGAATCGGATTGAAGAAGTCCAGCCGCGTTTTTGGTTCATCTCCTTGCTCGAATTCATCAGGGTCCATCAACGCATAATTGGGCAATAACTCCGACATCGCTGTTCGCGCTCTGCCCACTGTCGCCACAAAGGGTGAGAGATGAACCGCACGGTAACGCCCGATCCTGTCGCGCCCCATGATGACGCAGGCAAAGTCAAGGTCAGTCGTATCTTGTATCAGGACTCCTAAGACCTTTTCGTGGGCTTCTGAAAACCACTCAAGTTCGTTTGAAGCGATCCACGTCCATGGCGAACGAGCATATCCGGCAAGCGCGTTATAGCGAAGCTCGCTTAACCGTTCCAAAAGCATTGCTCCGTCCCAGGGCTGATCCAATCCAGAAGTTTTGGGAAACTTGATACTGTGCAGTCCATGTCCTCTGCGCTCATTTTCGCCTTTCTCTCCGTTCCGGGAATGCTCGGGGATCAGCTCGGCAACAGCTCGCTGGCTTCGATTCTAACGTTGGATAGTCGCCGGTGGACAATCGTTAGGAGTCTGTTGGAACGGCCATTTGATCCACCGCGATTCGCAGGATTCCGCACGATTGTCTGGACCTTCCCGGGATTGGACCCTAAACGCTTTGTATTAACAAAAATGAATGCCCATTCGGGTGACGGATTCAACTTCCTCTCCTCTGCAACCGCTTTTATTGTCGACATTTTCCGCTCTCTATCCATGCGCAGCCTGTTCCCGGCCCGCAACGCCAGCCCTCAAGTGCGTAATAGCGTACAGCAATAAGGAAGAGGACCAATTTTCTTCCTTCGTCAAGTGCCCCCGCTTCAGGCAACGGTCTGGCAGAGGCGGGAAGAACCCGTCAAGGGTCTCCGCATTCGCTCCGATGAACGCGCACCGAGCGCGCGCCCTTGACCAACCTTCCCGCCTCCGCCCGTTGCGAAGAGCCATGAAGCGGGGACACTCAACGAAAGAAATTTGGTTTGGGTGCTCTTGCTTCTGGACGCCAATCGGCCCTTCGGGGCTACGCAGGAGCATCGTCATGAAGCGCAGAAACGGCATTACCAGCATCGCAGCCACCACCGCCAGCAATGGCACAGCCAGCAGCCAAGTTGCGCCGCATAGGAGAAATGCGGCGCAGCGCAACCGCAGCGATTCGCCCTATCAGGGGCGGACGGCACAGAAAGACAATCCAACACAACTCATTATCAAGCAGGCCGTGGATTTTCTCATCCGCCAGGTAGAGGCCGGGAAGAGCGAAACACTTGCCGCCTATCTGACCGCGATGGCGCGGTTCCATAATTACAGTTTTGGCAACATCGTTGCTATTGCGCGGCAGCGGCCCACGGCTACGCGGGTAGCAGGATTTGGCACATGGAAAGAGATGGGCCGGTTCGTGAAGCGCGGCGAGAGGGGCATTCAGATTCTCGCGCCGATGATCGGCAATCGGCGCAGGAACGCTGAGGCCGCAGAGAACAACGACGCGGACGGCAACGCCAAGCCTCAGCCGGTGCTTATTGGTTTTCGCGCCGTGTATGTCTTCGACGTGGAGCAGACCGAGGGCGAGGACCTCCCGGAGTTCGAGCACAACATCTCCGGCGAAGTGGGCGAACAACGCGACCGGCTCATCGATTTTCTTGCGCAACAGAACATCGCGCTTGAGTTCAATGAGAGGATCGCCCCGGCTTTGGGCGTGAGCTACGGCGGCAAGATCGCTCTGCTACCCGGCCAGACAAAGGCCGAAGAATTCGTCACCTTGGTTCACGAGACGGCGCATGAACTCTTGCACAAGGTAGAGCGCCGCACCTTCACCACCGCAACCGTGCGCGAGACGGAAGCCGAGGCCGTGGCCTTCATCGTGGGTCAGGCAATCGGTCTGGAGATGGGCAACGCATCGAGCGATTACATCCAGATGTACAACGGAAACGCAACCTTGCTGGCCGAGAGTCTTGAGGTTATTCAGCGCACCTCCGCTGTGATTCTCGCTGCAAGCCGGGCCGCGAATGCGTCCAATCAGACACACCGCTAAATGTGCGTCGTACCCAGCCACCATCCGTTGTCTTGGTCCTCTGGTTGAATAGTGTGTCGGTTACGCCCATCTTCCTGAGTTCATTGTGAAGAGATGATGTCACTGCGATTAAGCCGTCGCATGCCGTTCCCAAAGAGAGTTCGATTTTCCCCTTTTGCCAATCCTCGAATTGACTCCTCTTGCCGCACAGCTTCGCCCATGTGCCAATCGTCACAAGTTCGAGCGCGCTCCGTGTTGCAGCGTTGGACACGCGATAGTACCCGGTAATCGCGTTGTAGAGCGCTGCATCGAGCTCATCATGCGCATCGAGCATAACTGGAAACATAATTGGGTCGGCTTCGTCACAATGCAGTACCCATTCGTGGGTGAGGTCAGATACCTGCCTAATGATGGTTCCGTGATGGTTGGTTGTCCTCACTGCGACATCGTCAGGCAGCGTGACCAGATGATTCCACGTGGCCTTGTCGATTTTGTCAGTTGGGGTTTGTTCCGGCCCTTTGGCGAGCGCAAAATCACTTTTAAGCAGGACGCGTCGTCTGGCGCGGAAATCATTGGTCGGGAGAAATCGAGGCATGCAGGAATGATAGCGCTGAGGCTCGAGAACGGTTTGGGCGCGCGCTGTACTACACTGGTGTCGTTTCTCACTCAGAACTGTGGCAGAGACTTTTCATTTTGCCGGCCCCCTACCGCCGTCTCCGTTTATTGGCCGTGAGAGGGAGTTGGATTGGCTTCGCAGCCGCTTAGGGCGCGCAAGGCGCTCAGTCGCCGATGACTTTCTTTGGATTGTCGGCGAAGCTGGCATCGGCAAGACGGCCCTTCTCGCGCAATTCCTTGAACACTACACCGAGGAGAGATCGGTGGTTTGGTTCAATTGTGCCGAATGGGCTAAGGAAACGCCTGACTTCCGGAGCGTCTTTGATGGTCTCAGTGAACTTAGCCGAATAATTGTCGTGTTCGACGGCGCGGAGGCCGTATCAGAGGTAAAGCTGGTGCAGCTTTACATGGCGGCGAGAAACCGTAAAGCGGTAGAGACTGTCATCTTCACGAGCCGTCTCGAAGTAAAACTCCGCGGACGTCACGAACAACTCGTTTTGACGAGGATGCCGGAGTTCGATGCTGAGGCGCTTTTGCGTGCGAAGCTTCGGCTGAACGATCTTGACGAAACTTCGGCTTTGCGTCTCGCAGCTGTTGTAAACGGGAACCCGGAAGCGATGTCAATCGTCGCTGCGATGGCACAATCCATGTCGAGTGATCAGCTCCGGCGCGTTCTGAGCGGCAAGATTTACGATGCCGACGAAGCCTTAGAGCAAGATGGACGCCGAATCGCGAGCAGCGCTAAACCGTTGGTGATTAATGCAAGCCAGGAAATCGCGAAGCGCCTCAAGCAAGAACCAAAGGATATTCACAAGCTGACGCCGCGTCAGTACGAGGAGTTGATAGCGGAACTTTTGCGAGACATGGGGCACGAAGTATCGCTCACAAAGGCTACGCGGGATGGTGGCAAGGACATCCTTGCGTCAATGAAGACCGACATCGGCGAGATTCTTTGCCTCGTGGACACCAAAAAGTACCGAAGAGATCGGAAAATCGGAGTTGGGATGGTGCGGACACTTTACGGAACCTTAGCCGACTACCAGGCGACAAGCGCAATGCTTGTAACAACCTCTTCTTACTCTCCCGACGCGCGCGCTATGCAGGAGAAACACAAGTACCAATTAAGCCTCAAGGATTACACGGATGTGGCTGTGTGGATTCAGAAATACGGAACGAAGGTGTGAGCAGTTGAGGACCTTGTATGGACGAAGCTGAGATTCGAGCAGAGACCGAGCGGCGAACGGATATGGCTGAACGGGTCTATCATTAACTGAACCGAAATGACGCCCACCGTATTTTTCCAGAATCCCTTTCGCACGAAGCCGGGCAATCCGCCAATTCATGGCTACAGCCACGGCGTGGCGTATTTTTCTGCTGGCAGTTGGTGGTATTCCGGGCTCAATTTTGGCGGGTCAGCGCAACCCGTACCGATCACGCCGCAAGATCTTCCAACATTGAAAACGTGGATCCTTGGCATCTTCGGTGATCCGGCGCCTGAGGAATCGGACTACATACCTGGAACGGCCTACAAGCGAATCCACCGGCCTCTGAACACCGGAGGAACTCTCCGAAAAGCAATCGATACTGAAGCGGAAACTCAGTCCTTCGTTGCGTTGAAGATTCTTCTGTCGAAAATGGAAGACGTGTTCGAAACTGTCGAGCCAAGCCAGTCGAATTTGATAGCCTGCGGCCACAAGATTCGCGAGATTCTACTCTTGGCTGCGATGGAGGTTGAGGCTTCATGGGCAGCTGTTCTCAAGGTGAACAATTATCCGGGAAGCCGCTTTTCGACAAACGATTATGTGAAATTGTTGCAGCCGATGCTCCTCGACAGTTTCAAACTGACGTTGCGGTCGTACCCCAAGTTTCCTGCCATTATTCCGTTCAAAGGTTGGAACCCGCAATCGCCGACAAAATCCCTCGATTGGTACGATGCTTACAATCAGACGAAGCATAATCGTGAAGCCCACCTTGGTGCGGCAACGTTGGGACGCGCTGTTAATGCAGTAGGGGCAGCGGCGGTGATGTTCTACGCGCAATTCGGCTACATGTTTCGACATGATGATGAGAAGCGCGGTTTTTTACGCAATATCTTCACTCTTAACATTGAACATGCGATGTATCCGACAGCCTGTTACATTCCGCACGCTGAAGGCGGAACGAAGGCGTGGGAGTGGCAACTGATGGACTATCCATTCCCTCCTTAACCTTCTGCGGCAGCAGGGCAACAGGCAGCGAGGCGTACCCGCACCGACCCGCTGCCGAAGGACCAGCGGGTTTCACGCGAGATTCTTCGGGTTTTTTGCAACCCCACTTTGACCCCACTACAAGAATTCCTCAACGCTCTTCTAAAGGACTTACAGCGCCAACCGCTCCCGTCAAGTCGTTGAAAGTACGTGAATTATTCAATTTGGGAGCAGAGTCGCGGGTTCGAATATAACCGCCCCCGGCGGACCGGCCCAAGAAGAATGTCGAGGATGGCAGCGGCTCAGAAATGAAATGTGCAGGTGGGGTCGGAGAACCAATCTGATGTGTAAGAGCATGTAATGCAGCTTGTCGCCGTCCCCCTGGCTGCAATTCAAGTGACTTCATAGAACTAGTGGCGACGTGGTGCTTGTTTCACGACAAAGATGGCAAGATTTTTCCGTGGAAAATTCCTGCGACATTAGAAGCGACCGAACGGCCGCGTGCGGCTAAGGGCAGCCCGAACCAGCAACTGGATGACGATAAGGACGACTGAAAGAGTTCTGTCGTTCCGACAGTCAAAGGTCAACAGCTTAGCTCTTTCCCCGGTTCCCACTCTCTTTGTCCGCGGGTTTTGAAGAGGACTTGCGTTGTGTGCCCGCCTGTTCATGCAATTCAAGCCGCAGCTTCTCAACGACGCCCTGCAGATCCTCAATCGATGGGATCTCATCACGCAGGGGCTCCGGTAATTGGCGAGTGACACGGTAGGTCGAAACTCCAATCGGTTTGGCAACATCGCGCAAGGCGTACTCGACAATGGATTCGCCGCGGCTCTCGCAAAGAAGCAATCCGAGCGTCGTAGAATCCGAAGCAGTTCGCAACAGGTCGTCCGCGGCAGAGAGGTAAAAATTGAGTTTGCCGGCATATTCGGGCTTGAAGGGGCCTACCTTGAGTTCGATCACAAAATAACAATGCAGCCGTACGTGATAGAAAAGCAGGTCCAGATAGAAAGTCTGCCCGCCCACTTCGATGGGAAACTGACTGCCAACGAATGCGAATCCGCGACCCAACTCCAGAAGGAGGTCGCGCAGGTGGATGAGCAGGCCGCGCTCCAGCTCCCGTTCTTTGGCACTGGAGGAAAGGGTCAGGAAATCGAATTGATAAGGGTCCTTGAGAAGCTGTTCCGCGAGATCGGAGCCTTCAGGCGGAAGCGCGCGGGAAAAGTTGGTGAGAGCTTTGCCCTGCCGCTCATGCAGCCGGGCCGAAATGTGATGCACAAGGACATTTTGGCTCCATCCGTTTTCGACGGCCGCTTTCAGATACCATTCCCGTATGGGACGATCCTTGATCCGGTCCAGAAGGCGCGTCTGGTGGCCCCACGGCAATTGTGCAATAGCTTGTTGCACAAATTCCTTTTCCGGCCACGCCTCGGCGAAAGCCCTCATGTATTTCAGATTGCGCGGACTGAAGCCCTCGACGCCGGGGAACTCCGCGCCGAGGTCCCTGGCAAGCCGGTCAACGATCTTGGCGCCCCAACCCTCCGCCCGCTGCCGTTCCAAAATGTCTCGCCCAATCGACCAGTACAGCAGAATGAGTTCCCGGTTGACGGCGAGCGCGGCACGCACCTGGGCGGTCCGTACGCGCTCTTTGATCTCCTTGAGGAGAGCCGCATAGCCGGGTGGTGGTTGAAGCTGATTCGTCATCGTCCTCTTCAGGGTATGCCAGCCTGCGGTGGGTGGTGCTAAGGTTGGTGTCGTGCCTGCTGCGAAGCAAGAGAGCGGAATATGGGCTGACCCGCCACGACTCAGCCCACGGCCCAATTGGTGTGAGAGATTTGGTGTCAAATTGGTGTCAAACCATGCCGATTTTACCGGTTTTTGCCGAATCAGCCGATTTTAACTACCTGATACGTCAATAACTTACGGTTTTGCCAGTTCCATGGCATGGAAAGCTGCCTCTTTTGAAATCTTCACATCCGTTGCATTGTTCTTGGCAATCATCGGCCTGTATGGGCTCCTGAACCAGGAGGTCCAGTTGAGCACCAGGCAGATCGGCATACGCATGGCTCTCGGTTCGACGCGACGAATTTTAGTCGCTCAGGTGTTGCGTCGAGCAGCAGTACTGTGACAGCCGGCGTCGGCGCAGGATGGGTACTCACACTCGCGATCAGACGGATCGCGGCATCTGTTGTGATAATCCATCCGGGTCACGACGTTGCTCTTGTCTTGATTTTGAGCGCAGGCTTTGTAGCGATTGGGATGTTGTGTGCCGCCATTCCCGCCCGGCGTGCAGCATCCGTTGATCCGATGCAGCCATTGCGCACAGAATTGACCTGACCCCGGAGAATCCGAATAAGGCCATTGCGGAGGACATAGCTGCTCTCATTTCTCAATATGCGGCCGGTTCCACATCAGGCGATTCTCGGACGCGGCACCATGATTTGCCGGAGGTCCCTGCCGGCAAGGTCATTCCACCCTGATCTGCACGACACTCGCGCGGAATTCGTCGGTAAAGGTGCGATCCGGGGCACCCAGTTTGGCGCTCGCGTTAACTTGTTCATATTTGTAAGCTTCTGCCGAGTCTACAGTGACGAGCCAGCTGTTCGCCTCGACTTTGCGATGAGGCGGCACCACCGTCCGCCCGCTGAAAGTGCGGCGTCCATGGGTCTCCTGAATGCCCGGCGGCAGTTGAACATTCCAGACGGCAGTCAGCAGGTCGGTTCCGGGATTGAGAATGGACAGCGTTAACTCGAAAAGAAGCGCATCCCGAGGTTTCGCGGTCAGTTCCAAGTAACCGAGCATTAATTCATTCTTCCCATGCAGATGATTCAGCACCATGTTGCCCCGATTTTAGTCGAGACCTGCACACTTCACCATCAGACGATAAGACAATTCCGGTCCGAAGAGGGAATCTCGCACGGAGTTTGGGCGAACTGGAGCATTGCCGGGCGAGATTCCTATTCCGGCATTCCCTGCAAGCGCTGCGTTACACTGGTGCGCATGGATGTTAAAGAGCTCATTGCCTCGATCAACGAGGAAATTTCCCGTCTGCAACAGGCCCGCGCTTTGCTTGCCGGCAACGACCGCGGTCACACGGCCGTGCGATCCGCCGCAAGAAGACGGACTCTCAGCGCAGAAGCCAGGGCCCGGATCGCGGAGGCGCAGCGGGAGCGCTGGGCGAAGCAGAAGAAGGCTTCTGCGAAGACCGCCGCCTGAGCCCTAAGGAGCAGGGTCTTCGGGACCCACGGGCAGGATAAGATCGCCGCGTCTTGCAGTTCTCGGCGCATCAAAGAGGTGCCGCGCGGCGCTACCAGGAAGAAAAGCCTATCCTATGTTCTGCTCCGATTGCTCATCGGTTCAATGATGAACTGAGTGCCTGGAGATGCTAACCTCTCGGCTTAGCGTGCTTTGCTTCTGCCGTTGGCTTCCGGCGAAGGGGGTTGATCCGACGTGGAGGGTTTCACGGGCGACATAGCCCCGCGAATCACAATCGCCGTACGGGGAAAGCTGAACGAGCCTCGCGCGTCGTCGATGACGTTGACCTGGCAGATATAGGTTCCGGGGGGGAGGCTGTTGAGCGGCACGTTCAGATGAAATGCGATGGCGTCGAGCCCGGGCATGTTGGTTCCTGTCGCGCTGACCACAGGAGTTGTAAAAACCACTTCATTTCCGCGGAGGAACTCGACGCTGGTGAAGACCCGGACGGGCAGGTCGGAGTTTTTCCCATTCGTAGCGGAGGCCTCAGCGGCGGAGTCCTGCTTTGCGGAGGCACGAGCAGGATCGTAGACTTGGTAGAGCAGATAGAGCGTCTGGTTCTGACCGAACACATGGGGCAGGTTGGGCACGAGTTCGCCCCCGTTGTATACCAGCGGACTGCTGACCTTCTTCGCCGCTGGAACGCGCTGGCTGGCGAGAATTACAGAGCTCATCTTCAGAGGCGCTTTGTCCAGATCGGGCACCGTGATCGGAGCCTCGAATGAGCCCATTCGGCCCGTTTCGTTTTCGCGAACGACAAATTTGAGCTCATATTTGCCGGGTGGCAGCGCAAAGCCGGTGGTGTACTGAACATTTTTCTGACCAACGTGCTGCGATGCGTCAACCGCCAACTTGATCGTGTCGCGCACGTCGCCGACGTCGTGGCCTGCCGCGTCTCTCACTTGGCCCAGGATGTCGAGTGCGGCCTTGTCGCGATCTCCGCCCTGGACGAATGGGATTTGGGAGCCGGGCACGACGAGCGAGACCGGGATATAGAAACGTCCGGGGTTCTGCTCGAAATACCACGCCTGCAAATAGACCTCAATGTCGGTGGCGGGTAGGGGGCTCGCAAGCTCGTCCTCGAGCTCCTGCTCGCGCTGTTCCTTGTTGGAGTGGTGGTAATCCGCCGGCGCATAATAGCCGGGACGATATTCAAGCTTCACGTCTCTGCGGTCGACTTTGATGGCGAGCCGCCGCCAGGTTCCGTCGCGGCGTGCGTCCGTCGATCGGTAGCCAATGATGTAGTAGGCCGCCGTGTCGTTCTGGACGCGCTGGAAGGCACCGGAGAAGTCGTTGGAGTCGAAGAAGGCTTTGCCGCCGGTGTCGGTCGACAGAGTGGACATCACTTCCTGCGTATTGAAGTTGGAATCGATGTTGTTCTGTAGCGCCGAGCCGTTATACGGGCTGATCCCGCGCAGGCTTCCTGTGGAGGCGTCGCCCAGGGGTGATATGGCCTGCAGGCCCCGTGCATCGACGCTGTAGATGGACAGATTGCCGCGAACTGCAGCATTGACGGCCGCATTCAAGGCAGCCTGATTCTCGATGCCGTCCCGCTGGATGCCGCCGGAGAAATAGAGCATCGACTTCTTCTCGTTGATCCAGGCAAGCGACTTTGAAATGTCCTCGATGGCAAAGAGTTCGCGGTCCGTGTTCAGGTCGTTATATTCCTGCTCATCCGGCGTGAACGACGTGGTGTCCTCAACCTGATTGGTCGTGCCGGTGGCGCCCAGTTCGTAACCCGATCCCTGAGTGCCCGAATAGCCGCCCACGGCGCTTAGCAGGAGATGTTTGTCGGAGGTGAAGTCCTGATTGACGGTGAGCGCGCTGTCCAGCGACACCACGGCAACCAGATCGGCGGGCCGCATCTGATGCTCGATGTAGTTGCGCGCCGATTCCTGGGAGCGCAGGAGATCCTCGGGTTGCATGGAGGTCAGATCGAAGAACATCACGATGAGCCTCCGGTCGTGCAGGGCTTCCTCTGTGGCGGTCGTGCCATTACCTCGGAAGAGATTGTTCTCCGCCGTGCCGCTGATGGTGGCCTCGTCGAGCACGGCTGCCTGATCGACATTCTCAGAGTCGAAGCTGGTGATCTGCTGGGGCTTGTCGTTCTCGAAAATCGTGAAGTCCTTGGCGGTAAGGCCACGCACAGGCTCTCCGGTCTTTCTGTCCCGAACCACGACGTTAGTGAGGACAACGTCGCTGTTGATGCGGAGCGTGAAGGTTGACTGATTCCCGGGCTGGTCCTGAGCGCGCAGCGGGCGAGCCACAGCGGCGGCCAGCAGCAGGGCCACGAATACGGTGGAAAGTCGCTTAGCCGATCTCATGGGAGTTCCCCTTCTAATAGCGGAAGCGCGCCATGAATGAAAGCTGGCGCATGGGCGCGGTGCCGGTGACCTGGCCGTAAGAAGCCGAACCGAGCGTGGTATCCACGCTGGAGTACTGAACGGTGTTGAAGACGTTGTTCGCGGTGGCACGCATCTCGAATGTGCGGGTTTCGGAGAAGCGAATCGTCTTTGACAGTGAAGCGTCAACGGAGACGGTGCCTGGTCCTGGAATGGAGTAACGCGAAGCCGTGCCGTAGACGTTCGCAGGATCGGTATAGGCGGCCGTGTTAAACCAGTGATCGAGCGAGCCGCCTCCGTCGGTCAGGGACACTCCCGGTACGCGATCCGGGCGCAGCGATCCGGCACTTCCGCGAGCCACGTCGGCGACCGTCGCCTCGTAATGAGGCGTGAGCGGCTCGCCAGAAGCGAGGTCAAAGGTTCCCGAGACAGAGATGCCGCTGAGCGCGTTCCCGGCCCAGCCGGTCGTCAACCGATGAGCGTAAGGTCCGAATGGCAGTTGGTAGACAAAGTTGCCCACGGCCTGATGCCGGATGTCGAAGCTGGAATTCGATTCCTCGGCCAGCAGGTTCTGCCAGTTCTGTGCGGGCACAACCGCGGTGCCGCCATTGCCGCCGATGGAACTCGCGTCGTCGATGGAATGCGAGTACGTATAGCGGGCCTGGAGAGCAATTCCGTTACTGAGCCGCTTGCGGGCGCTGAAGGTGAGACCGTTGTAATTTGAGAAAGCCGTTGAGTCTTCGTAGTCGTAGAGCACGCCACTGAGAGAGCCGGTCGCGGTGCGGCCTGGCGCATCGACCACATCGAGCCTGGTTCCTTTTGATCCGCTGTAGCCCAGGTTGAGGACGACATTCCAGGGCGCTGTATGCTGCAGGTTTAGGTTCCAGACCTGGATATATGGCAGCCGATAGTTCTTGTCGATGGCAAAATTGCCTTCGGCCTGCGGAGCCGGAAATCCGTCGGCGAGGCAGATGGGAGAACAGGCAAGAGCCCCAGCGACGTTGGTGGTTTCGTTCGTTTGAACGTCGGCATACGGCGGCTCAAATGCGAGGTTCTGCACAAAGGTCTCATACTCGCCGTTCGTGAAGTCGATTCCGTATCCGCCGCGCAGAACCGTGTCATGCCCCAGGTTCCATGCAAAGCCGAAACGCGGCGCGAAGTCGTCGCGCTCGGGATTAACGAGAGTACGCGGATACTTACCCGTAAACGGCCCCACGCCGTTGGGCAAAACGGTTGCGACGGAGGCGAAGTTATTGCCGGTGTCCAGCGTTGCGAGGCGATCGTTCAGCTCCGAATACGGCGAGAAATATTCGTAGCGCAGCCCAGCCAGCACGGTCAGACTGGGCAGCGCGCGCCAGTCATCCTGAAGATAGGCGTCGTAGACGTTCTCGCGCAGATAGGCTTTCTGGTAGGGGGCCTCAATGGTGGTCTCCTGAGGAAGGCCCAGCAGAAAGTCGGCCAGCGAAGATCCCGACGCGCTGACTCCGCTGGAACGCGTTCCCGGCTGCTCAGTGAAGACGCCGGTAAAGGTATAACCGCCGGTCGAATTTGTATCTCCGAGCAGATCGAAGTCGACCCTGCGGAAATCTCCTCCGAACTTTACGTTGTGCTTTCCATGCATCCATGAGCTGGTTTCCGAGAGCGAGACGGTTTGCTGAGTCTGGAAATTCGGCTGCAGTTCGCTCATATTGCTGAACTGATTCATGACGAGATCGGGAAGGCCATAGAGCATCGGGTTGGTCGGCAGATTGGAGAGCCCGGCCACGCTGGCCACGTTCGTTGTATTGGTAAAGCGGTTCGTCAACTGTGAATTGGTGCGGTTCCAGTCGGCTGAAAGCTTGCTGGTGATCTGCCCCACGCCCAGTGAATAGCCGATCTGGAGCGAGTTCTGAGTGATCTGCTCCTTGCCGTCCAGATTGGGAAAGATGTTTAGCTCGTCTGCGCCCGTGTGTAGGTAGTTGTAGTTGACATTGATGCTTTGTCCCGGCGCGCTGCGGCCCAGATAACGCTGCAGCATACCCATGAGCGGTGAACCGGAGCTGCCTCCAATGCTGCGGTTGTAGCGGAGGCCAAGTTTGGTCGTGTTGGTGTCGGCAGCGGCCAGGCGCTGGTAGTTGAGCAGCTGGCCGGGAAGGTTCGGCAGAGGAATATAGCCGAGCAAAGCCGCGGCCGGTGCCGCAATGCGTCCGGAGGGAATCACATTCGACTGGCCGTTCGAGGTGAATGGCTGTCCTGTAGTGGGATCATAGATTGTGATTGGATTGCCGTTCTGATCGGTCAGGGCGGAAAGATTCCCTGCGCGCTCGTCAGCCGTGGGAACCGTACCGTATTCATCGAAAGGCCTCGATTCCCGCTCCGTGCTCAGCGCAAAGAAGAGGAAGTCCTGATCATCATTCGTAAGGAGCTTTGGAATATATGGCGCTCCCATATAGGTCAGCCCGATCTGGTTTTGCCCATACGCGGGTTCGGTGATGGGCTGTCCGCGCAAAGCGAAATCCGCAGCATTGAGCGCGCCATTGCCGCCGCGCCAGTAGAATGCGCCGTGCGGCTGGTTGGGTTTGAAATTCTGGAAGATCGCGCCGAGCCGCCCTCCGCCACCCATTCCTCCACCCAATCCGCGCATGGATGCAGCCTGTGGCGTGCCGGTAATGGCCGACTCCGACTGGCCCTCCTGTATTTCCTTTCGGATTTGGTCGACGTCGAGTCCCGCAAATGGGTTGGTCTCGCCATTCTGTCCGCTCACTGCCACCGATTCGCTGGAGAAGTCACTGTTCCCGGCGATCTCGGGCAGTTGTGTCGCGGCGTTTCCTCCCCCTCCGGCTGCCGCCGCGATCACATCGGATACCGATCCCATCAGATTCAAGCTCTCAGCTCCTTGTCCGGAATACGGCCGCGGTTCGTTGCGCGTCACTGCTTGTTCCCGCTCTTCCTGCTTTGCGGCGCGAGATGCCAGAAGCAGAGAAAAGTCCACCTGCTGGTTTTCCGACGATGCACTGAGCAGGGTTTCTTTCTCCGCTGGTGCGAACACAGCAAACTGTGCGTGCAGAATGTAGCGTCGGTTCTGCGGCAGGTTCATGCTGTAGCCGCCGGTCGAGTCAGTGGCAGCGCTGTAGGTCTTGCCGGTCAGTGTGTCGGTTGCTGTGACACGCACACCGGGAAGCGGAACTTTGCCAGTACTGACTGTCCCATGGATCGAGCCGGTGTCTGAAGGAGCAATCGCCGGAGAGTGCTGCGCAGGCTGCTGGATCTGGGCCGGAGCGCCGGGACATAAGCAGCCAATCATTGAGAGGACGGCAGTCTGCCCCAAACGTGCCAAGTTATTTTGGAACCATTTCATCACGGCGTTGAGAACTCCACAGATAAAAGAAGCTTTCTGCAGTGGCGATCGCCTCTGCAGCTAATTCGATTGACGCTGTACTCGAGCAGGAAGACCGCATTCGATTGTCGGGAATTGTCGTCCTGGCCAATGGGTGAAGAAGATATCCGCGCTGGCCGGGGTCTAATGAGAGAACAGAGCCTTATGATTGACGTCGATCATCCGCACCACAGACTGCTGGCGCTTCGCATGCATCATCCGCAGGCGCTGCACTGGCTGGTTCACCTCAGCTTCCTCGGAGTCTTTGTGGTTGCTGCCATCGATTTTTCTCTCGTTCCCCTACCCGTTCCGAACGCCACAGATCTCCTGCTGTTGTGGCTGACGGCGGGCGGCGGAAACCCATGGTTCCTGGTTCCGAGCGCGGTGGCCGGCAGCGTCCTGGGCGCATACACCACATGGCATGTCGCTCACAAGAGTGGCCAGCGGATGCTGCGCCGCTACAGCTCAATGCGCCTGGTGAAGCACTTGTCGTCCTGGATGAAACGAAATCCGGTCCTAGCGGCACTGGCTCTTCCCATGCTGCCGCCGCCCATCCCGCTCACGGCATTTGTGCTCGCAGCCGGGGCCCTCGGCGTTGCGCGGCGGCGATTCTTCGCGGCTTTCACCGTGTCGCTGACCCTGCGCTATGCGCTCCTCGCGTGGCTGGGGGTTACGTATGGGCGCCATTTCGTTCGACTGTGGGCATCCGCAATCCGCAGATGGTCTCCCTCGCTGCTGTGGGTCCTTGCAGCATTGCTGGTTACCAGTGTGGCCGTCGGAGGCTGGTGGGTTTGGGCGAGACTGCGGACCACGGCGCGACAGGTGTCCATAACCGAAACCCCCATCTCCCGCATCGAGTAATTCCCCGCACACAGGCGTTCGCCAGCTCAGAGAAATAGTTCCTGAGTGGCCCTCGCACGACGACAAATTCCGACATAACCCAGCGCGCAATGGGGTCAGAGTAGAAGGGTGCAACACGGACGGCTGTTCCACTGTCCGGACGTGACACGCGGAAGGTTCGCGCTGCACCGACTTTCAGGATCGAAGGCTCTTATGAACTCACCAACTCAACTGAATCACGCGCGCAGCATCGACAAGGCAAAGCAAAGCCGCGCGCGCAATACGGCTCGTACGTTCCGGTCCGGCGCGGCTTCCTTCCTCCGGGCAGCGCACCCCGCTGTCGCACTGTTACTCCTCTGCTCCATGGTTCCGGCTGGGATTGGGAATCTGTACGCGCAGGAAGATGCTCCCGGACCGGAGTACCGCCAGAGCACTTACGATCAACTCGATCAGCTCGTTGCTCCCATCGCTCTCTATCCAGATTCTCTGGTCGCCCAGATACTCGCGGCCGCGACTTACGCACCGCAGGTAATGGAAGCGGATAGCTTTGTGCAGCAAAACGCGGGGATACCTCCCGCGAAACTCGCCCGCCTGGCGAATGAGCAGCCGTGGGACCCCAGTGTGAAGGCGCTGGTGGCGTTCCCCTCGGTTCTGTCGCAACTCGACCGCAATCTCGACTGGACCACTAGACTCGGCAACGCATATTACAACCAGCCGCAGGATGTGATGACTGCCGTGCAGGCCATGCGTGGGCGCGCCTACGCGGCCGGCATGCTGCGCTCCACACCGCAGCAAACCGTGGTGTATGCGCCCTCAGATATTGTGATCCGGCCTGCGAATCCAGCCGTTGTCTATGTGCCGGCCTACAATCCATGGGTCGTCTATGGCGCACCGGTTGGGGTGTATCCGGCTTATGTATACGTGGCTCCGCCGGCGCGCCCTGCGGGCGCCGTCGTAGCAACGGCGGCTATCGGCTTCACCGTCGGTGTGGCCGTGGGCGCATTCGCACATTACGGCTGGGGATGGAATCACTGGGGCTGCGGCTGGGGTCCGCATCCGGTGATTGCTTACAACCATGTGACCTATGTCTCGCGCAGTGTCACCGTAGTGAACCACGGCTATTACGGAAGGTATGACCATTCGGTGACAGCGTATGGCCCGCACGGCGGCGTCTACACCGACCAGCGCGGTTCCGTGAATGGCCAGTACACAGATACGCGAACGGCCACAGGGGCTCACGGAGCGAGCTATACCGATCAGCGCACGGCGGGTGACGGGCAGTACAGCAACACGCGCACAGCGACCCGAGCCAATGGCGCCACTTATACCGACCAGAGAACTGTCGCCAACGGTGTATCCACGAATACGCGGACTGCGACCGGGGTCAACGGCAGGACTTATTCCGGCACAACAACGCGCGGTGCGGGTGAAACTTCAACGACAGTTACCGGCCCGAATGGCAGGACAGCCTCGGGAACAACAACACGCTATCTCGGCGGAAATTCGACAACCGTAACCGGACCCAATGGAAAGACCGCGACGCGCACGGTGACTGGCCGCGGTACAGGAGATGCCACCGTTACGCGTTCTGGCCCCAAGGGGAGGAAAACGCACGCGCGCCACCGGCATCGCTGGTGACGGCTTTCCCTTCGCGGCAGCCATTGACGGCTGCCGCATTACAAGATCGGACTCTGTCGGGAGAAATCGGCCGTACCGAACACCCGCGAGGTCCCATTCTCGAACTTCAGGAGACTATGAATGGACAGATCGCTATTTGTCGTAACCGGCACATTGATTCTCTCTGCTCTTGCCAGTCAGGCGCAGCAGATAACCTCCGCTCTGCCGGAAGCGCCGAAACCACAGGTCATGACTCCCGCTCCTCTGTCCTACACCCCTCCGACCCAACGAGAACGGTTCAGATATTACGTGCGGAACACCTATGGTATCTCTTCCGTGATTGAAGCGGGCGTTCGTGGAGGGATCGATCAGGCGCTCGACCGTCCCAGCCAATGGCCCGAAGGCGCAGAGGGCTATGCCGATCGCATGGGTTCGGCGATGGGCGAGATTGCCGTTCGCGGCACCACGGAATACGTCTTTTCCGATTTGTTCCGCGAGGATTTGCGGCACATTCCCTGTGATTCCTCCTGCACGCAGTCGGCGTTTGCCAGAGCCTTCGACGACACATTTACCGCAAGAAAGGGTGCGGATGGACATCGCGCCTTCTCGGTCGCGCGCCTTCTCGGTCCCGTCGCTGCGGGAGTCGTTGCAAGGGAGACGTGGTATCCAGGCGGTTACTCGGATAGGCAGGTCGTTGGAGAGGTGGGCATCAACTATGGGTTTACTTTCATCCGCAGCTATATCCGGGAGCTTGTCCATCGATGACACCAGTCGTGCCGAACCTGAAAGCGAGGGGTTTCATGAATCGTAAAGCGGATCGGAACGGAATGGACCTTGGCCGGAGCAGGCAAGCTCCGGTCGCGGAGGGCAATTCAGCCTATCCGAATTATTCCGATCGTCGGTTTCGCCACGCACGCAACGCGAATGGAGGCATCGATTCCATCTGCCGGAGGTGCCAAATGGTGATTGCAACCTCTGCGGATGAGTGGTCATTGCTCGCCGACGAAGAGCGGCACCTCTGCGGGACACGGAGCAATTTGATGACGCGCGCTTCTGAAATCCACGAGCAAAAGGGAATGTGACATGAACAGATGTTGTGTATCGATGATCGCTTTGTGGCTTGCCGCCTGCGCTCCTCAGGCCGGCCGCAGGAACCGGTTGCGTTGCAGCAGCAGGTCCGCCAGATTCGGGAAGCTATGGCCGGCAACCAGCAGAAGCTGCATGGCTACGAGTGGATCGAGACCGTTACTCACACTATCGACGGAACGCCCCGAATACCCAGGCGCTACCTATGCAGTTATGGGCCCGATGGGAAACTGCAGAGGACTTCCCTCGATCAGCAGTCGGCGCAATCCGGGGATCGAGGTGGGACGATGCCCCCGCGTGGCGGGGGGATGATCCGGATGGTGATGGCGAAAAAGAAGAAAGAGAAGTATCAGAAGGAAACGGAACAGCTCCGCGCGCTCATGCTCCTGTATATGCCGTTTGACCCCGCACAACTGCGTGCCGCTGCTGAAGCGGGCCATGTCGCCCTCAATCACAACGGGACATCCGAGGATGCTCTTGTGATCGATAATTATGCCAAACAAGGCGATCATTTCAGGATTACGATCAATCACGCTACCATGCAGATCGAAGCGGTCTCGATAAAATCCTGGCTGGACAAGCGGAAGCATACGGTAATTGGGCAGATCCGGTTCGACCGGCTTCCCGATGGGACCGTATATCCAGTCCTCACCACCGTAAAACAACTGCAGGAAAGCTTTCAATCACGATTGCCACTTCGGATTACTCCAGGCCCGTCGACTAGAGCCTGTTATTAACTTTGTTGCGTGCGGCGCTGAGAGCCAATTCTCAGCAATTCGCGAAGCGAGAAGCGCGGCGTACCGGGCGTAGGTTTGGGGGCGTCCCGTGCTCGCCTGGTCAGGCCTTCCGATTTCGCTCGCGATAAAAGGCAATCAGGTCCATGGACTTCGGCGGCGCTGCGTCCAGCTGTCGCAGCATCGTGGTGATCTGTCCGCGATGGTAGGTGCCGTGATTGACCACGTGCTGCAGCATCTGCCAGAGCACGTCCGATTGGCCGTTACCGCGAAGGTCCTGGTACTCGATCGTGCGCTCCACAGCTTCCGGCCCCAATCTTGCGAGTTGTTCGCGCATCTCGCCCTCCAGTTCTGCCCACTTCCTGCGAGCTGCGTCGACATCGAGAAGGCGGTCCGGTTTCTGAAGTCCCTGCGGCATTTCGCCCTTCAATCGTGTGACCCAGATGCGCTCAGCAGCACAGATATGGGCCACGGTGTCGCGCACCGAGCTGAAGCTGTTGCCCATGGGACGTATGAACTGCTCGGGCGTGATCGTAGCTACGGCGTCGAGCACTCGGTCACGCGCCCAGTAGTTGTAGTCGATGAGGAGCCGGAGATCGTCATAGGTCATCAGGTTTAGTTTAGAGCAGTGCATCCGGTCGGCCAGCTTGCCGGACGGAGCCGGCAGGCGACTCCTTCCTCAGGCCCGCGGTTCAGCCGTCGGCTGCTGGATTGCGGGATCCGCGGCCGGCGTTCTCAGTGGCAGCACGATAGTGACCTGCAGACCGCCTTCCCGCCGGTTTCGCGCGGCGATGGTTCCATCGTGCATGCGAACCGCCTCCGCGGCAATCGCGAGACCGAGACCGGCTCCGCCGCTCTCGCTTTCCCGCCCTGGCGCAGTGCGGAAGAATGGGCGAAAAATATCTGACACCATGGTTTCCGGAACGCCGGGACCGGAATCGAGAACTTCGAGAATTACAAGCTGCTGGTCGTGATCGACGTTGCAGTTGAGGAGGATCTCAGACCCCGCGGGACTGTATCGGATCGCATTGCGAAGAACGTTGTCGATGGCGCGCCGCAACAGCTGCGGATAGACCAGCAGTGTCTCATCGTCGCGGGAACCGGCGACGCGGCAGCCCCCGTGCGCGGCCTCGAAATCCGCATCTTGGACGATACTTTCGCACAGGGAAGAAAGGGACACACGGGTCAGTGACTCAGCAGGGCGGCGGCCCGCCTCCATTCCCGCCAGCAGCAGTAACTGCTGCACGAGATTGCTGAGCTTGTCTGTTTCCCGTTCCAGGCGTTCCATCTCGGCGCTGCGCCGTCCGGCGAACTGGCGGCGCAGCAGTGCCAGGGCCAGGTGCATGCGGGTGAGTGGCCCGCCCAGCTCGTGCGAAACATCAGCCACGAAGCGGCGCTGCGCCGTCATGAGCAGCTCGATCTGCGCCGCCATCGTATCGAAGTCACGCGCCAGATCGCCCAGCTCGTCCCGGCGGGCGATCCTGTGCGGGGATGAGCGGGCGCTCAGATCGCCGGCGGCCAGCCGCTGTGCGGTTGCACGCAGCTTCGTGATGGGTCGCGTCAGATAGAGCGTCAGAGCCATGCAGACCAGAGCCGCCGGCACCATCGCGATCATCACATTGAACCAGAAGTGGAGTTTCAGCAGACGGCTACGCGGTTCGAAGGCGGTCAGAACGGCTACGTATTCGCGTCCGGTCGCGCTTCTCACCGGGCACACGAAGACCAGCCGCGATACGAAATACCGCCGCATCATGGCCTGTCCGTTATGTATTGCTTCATCGGCCATGTCCCGATAGAAAAGAGGCGGGCTTCCATCGCCGATCAGGATTTTGCCGGTTGAGTCGAAGAGGAATGGGCGCCGGTGTCGAATGGCGGCGAACGTCTGAACATCAGCGATGAGTGCCTGCTGGCCAAGCCTCTCGTAAGTGTTGACTGCCTCGGTCATTTCCGACTTCACTACGTCGGGCTCGAATCCTGCTCTGTGATCGTGTGGCGAGGCCAGCTCCAGAATTTCGCTGAAACTGATCACTGCGGCGATCATCAGCACCGTAGCCAGCCAGAAACTGAGGAAGATCCGCAGAAAGAGCTTCACGGGCGCTGCTCTTTGGAGGTTGCGGGAGTCCGATGAATGTAGATATAGCCGGCATTGCGAACGGAGCGGAGCCGGTCCTGGCCCGATCGGGTCCGTCCGAGCTTCTTCCGCAGCGCACTCACGAGGTTGTCCACTCCGCGGTCCCCCGCATACGGAGCACGGCCAAGAGCGAGGCGCGAGAGGTGTTCCCTCGTCACGACCTGGCCGGCGGACGAGGCCAGAGCGTGCAGCACGTCGAATTCCGCAGCTGTGCACTCAACCGGGATCCCATCGCACTCCACCGTCCGCGACCCGGCGTCCAGAATCAGATCGTCGATTGCCAGGAAGGAGCTGCCGAACCGGGAAGGCTGTCCCCGGCGAAGCACCGTGCGGACTCGCGCCACCAGTTCGACCGGAGTGAACGGTTTGGGGATGTAGTCGTCGGCCCCGGCCTCCAGACCACTGACCTTATCCTGCACGGCAGACCTTGTCGTGAGCATAATAATGGGGATTCGGCTCGTCTGCCGGATCTCATGGAGCACGCTGAATCCGTCCCGGTCCGGGAGCATGACATCGAGGATAATCAGCACAATCCCGCCTTCTCGGGCGCGCGCCAAACCTGCCTCCGCCGTATACGCCAGATGAGCGACGAAACCTTCCGGCCGAAGATACTCTGCGAGCATTTCGGACATATCCCTGTCGTCATCAATGAGAAGGATCTGCCGCGCAGGCGCATCACCGCTGAATGGGACTGGCGTACGTGCAGGAACCTCGGACGGCATCATCGCATCCCCTGACAAGAGAGTGCGTCTTTGGCGGGAGAATCGTCAACGATTTGCGCTGCCTCATTGCCCGCTTCGCCCGGGCAAGCTGGTTCCCGTTGATTCTGCCGCTGATCGCGTTCCTCCCTGAGGTCCGAGTCGACATCCCCCAAAGCGGAGGGACTCGGAAGGGGATGGACGAACCGATGGGGGAATTTTCCGCTAGCGCCAAAGATGCTCCGAGTCAGTTGAATAAGGCGCCTGAACTTGAGCGCCCGACCATGCTTGTCGGATTTGCACGTTACTGCCGTGTTGCAGACCACGCAACCCCGCGCTCCGTGGTGCCGCTCATTTTGTCTGCGTTTACCGTACCGGTGAAGCTAAGCTGCCGCCGGGGTAGTTTCACGTTGACAGACACCTGATCCCCGTCAAGAGTGCCCTTGAGAGGCACAGAACCCCGGGCTCCCTCGAAGGTGCCGCTAAGCTTGCGCCCCTTCTGGGTAATCTGCATGGATGCCTGGCGCTGCTCTCCGTTGTTTGCAGTCCATGAAATCTGCCAGGAGCCGGTCAGGTCTGCCGCAGCCGTGTTGTCCTGTCCGGAGGCCGGAACTGAAATGCCGATCGCCGGCGCTCCCGTCGATTCTGCGATTGCATTCGATGTGCCGAAGATCAGCGCGGCTGCGGCGATCAATACGCCTGTGGTGAGAGCAAAGGAAAAAAAGACTTTCATTGGAACCTCCGACTGAGGGTGAATTCACCTGCACTGGATCAGACGAAGTGCAAATTTCTTAGGTCGCGCGAGGTTTGTCGGGTTTTGTCTGGAAGGCTGACCCGGCTGATGGTTTACTGCATACCTCTCATTCCCAATCTGGCTGAGCGCTTCGTGACAAATCTCGACAATCGGGGGTTGGTCTTCAGGCTTGTCCCATCGTCAGTCGGATGATGAGTTCACCTCTTTGCATGCTGGCAGCACTGTGGTCCGCCTGTCCCGGAGTACACACCGCTGTTATGAATTGGATTCGTAGCTTCTCATTCCGTCTGAAGGGCTCTATTTTCCCCGCCCTTATTTCATTCCTGCTTGTTGCAGGCCAGACACTTAACTGCTCGGCACAGATGAGCCAACCCAGCGTACCGTCACCGCCTGAGCTTCCTGCGACCGTCGTGGGTACTGTCACGGCTGAGGATGGAACGACGGTCGTCAGCGGCGCCACCGTATCACTCAAAAACTCTATGTCCGGTGTTTTGCGTTCCACACTATCGAACGACTCAGGGTTTTTCACCTTCACCGGCGTCACGCCGGGAACCTGGTCGCTTACCGTCACCGGAAACGGAATTTCCTCGTGGACCGAATCCGCTCTCTCGCTGCACTCCGGCGAATACTTTGAAGTGCCGCATATCATTCTCTCGGTGACGGATGCCGAGTCCACCGTGCGTGTCACAGCGTCGCGGCACGAAATAGCAGAGGCTCAGATGCGAGAGGAAGAAAAGCAGCGTGTGCTCGGGATCATCCCAAATTTCTATGTCTCCTATGATCCCGACGCTGTTCCTCTGTCGGCCGGGCAGAAGATCCGCCTCGCAACGAAGACTTCCGTCGATCCGCTGACGATTCTGAGCGCGGGATTCATCGCCGGCGCCGAACAGTCACAGAACTACTTTCCTGGGTTCGGCCAGGGACTGGATGGCTACGCCAAACGCTTCGGCGCCGCTTATGCCGATGACTGGTCGTCGACGATGATGGCGGATGCTCTGTTGCCCGCGCTCTTCCACCAGGACCCGCGCTACTTCTATCGCGGCACCGGCACCCTGGGGTCCCGTGTTCTGTATGCCATTTCCAGTGTCTTCGTATGTCGCGGAGATAATGGAAAGCAGGAGCCGAATTATTCCTACATCCTTGGCGGATTTGCTGCCGGAGGCCTGTCCAACCTGTACTACCCATCCAGCGACCGGGGAATCCATCTCGCCGTTGATAATGGCCTTCTGAATATCGGGACAGGCGCAGGTGTTGCGTTCCTCGAGGAATTCGTGCTGCGCCGCTTCACCCGCCGTCCGCAAGCCTCGGCTGTTGTTCGCCAGCCCTGAGGCACTCCTGAAAGCGTCGTTCAGCCGGGCTGGAACGGCTCCTGTCAGCCTGACAATTCACGACATTGGCCGAACAATTTCCGGGTCAGAATCTAAAGGTAGCGGATCGGCCAGAGGCTGCCAGGGAGGCGTCCATTCGCTGTCCTACTGGCCGTTATTCGGGGTGTGCGGGTCCGCTCCAGCTTCGAGCAAGGCATCAGCTCAGGGAGAAGAGAATATTCGATGAAGCTATTGCAACGATCCGTCATGGCCGGCTCCGCAGCCGTCGCTGTGGTCGGCGCAGACAGGCCCGAGTTCCGGGCGATCGATCCGAACCAGCTCCATGAAAACGCAGAGATCGCCGCGAGATTGAAGGCGCGAGATCCGCAAATACTCGACGAATTGATTCTGCAATACCAACACCGCCTGATGCGATACCTGGCGCATCTGACCGGGAATCGAGAACTTGCGGAAGATCTCTTTCAGGAGACCTGGATGCGTGTGCTGGTGCGCGGCCCGCAGTTCCGTGGCAACTCGCAGTTTGTAACATGGCTGTTTACGATTGCCCGTAACCTGGTCTTCGATATGAAGCGAAGGGGATCGCCGACAAAGAGCTTCGAGGAAATGACCGAGATGGGAGATGAACGTCTCCTTCACAGGGCGACGCGCGAACAGACACCGTTCGACCACTACGCCGCACTGGAGAGTGAACGGCTCATCACCCAGTCGTTCTCAGCGCTTACCCCCCAACAGCGCGAGGTTTTCGTATTGAGATTCCGGGCGGAATTACCGCTTCAGGAGATCGCCGCAGTCACAGGGATACCCCTGTCAACTGTGAAAGCGCGGCTCTATCGTGGTCTGGCGGTACTGAAGTCACATGTAACACATGCTCGTGTGTCTGGCCATCACTCTGTACACGGGACCACTTCCGGAACGGGACCGCTGCAGTCACCCCTGATTCCCCAATGGCTCCCCGCCTGAGGTCTGCCTCCTTCTGGTGTAATTTTGAGGACCTTCGCGGATTGTGCCGCCCGATAACATCGCACTCTATAGGTCCTGCATGGTTGGTACTGGGTTAGTATCCTCCCCGCCACCTTTGTGCGTGTCTTGAAGTAGGCCCCTCATTGAGTGCTGGTCTGACCGTCCTGACAAAACACGACAAAATCTGCGCGACCCGGTTCGTCTGAAAGGCGTTTAAACGGATGTAGGCGCTCGTGAATCTTGCGTTCATGCATGTCTGCGAAGAAATCGCCTGTTGGTGTGGCTCCCCTGCCAGGAGCTCAGATATCAATCATCCGCCGGTTGCCAGATCTGTTAGCAAGCTGCTGCCAAAGGCAATGGAGAGATCTGAAGCAGCCCGCAACTTTCAGGAGGAGTGTATGTCTTTGCGAAATCGGGCCAGTCTGCTGGCTGCCACGCTTGGTCTGACAGTGCTTGCCGGTTGCGGGGGAGTTGGAATAAATGTAGCCACTGCGCCGCCCGGAGGATCTTTCAGTAACAGCAGCCTCAATGGCACATATGTGTTTTCATTTTCCGGCTACGACATCGGATACGGTAACGGTAGCTCTTTTGCCGTCGTCGGTTCTCTCACAGCCGATGGAAGCGGTGACTTTACGGGCGGAGCTGTGGACATCGACGATCCATCCCTGGGAGCAGCCCTGGATACAGGGTATGCCTTCAATCATGTTCCGGTGTCCGGAAACTACAACATCACGGCGGACGGGAGAGGAAGTGGAGCGATCAGCTTCACCATCGATGGGACTGACGTACAGTTTGGTCTCGACTTCGTCCTGATGTCCGGTTCTCATGGATTGATTACCCGCTTCGACAACGCCGGAAGCGGCAGCGGCACAATTGACATCCAGAGCGCCAGCGTCGCTCAGAGCGCCCTTCAGGGGAGTTATGCATTCGGGCTCAGTGGTGTCGATTCTACCGCCATCAACCCGCTTGCCACTGTCGGTTCATTCACTCTTGATGGCAATGGGAACATCACATCCGGCGTCGAGGACTTCGCGGATAACGGCATATCCTTTGGCCTCAGGGACCTGTCGCTGCAAGGTACAGTCACTACCGGCTCGCCGGGTTCGGCAACTCTCACGACCGAGGCCGCTGGATTTCACAACCAGCAATACGATGTGTGGGCGATTGATCCAACACATTTGAAATTGATTGAGACAGACGGAAAGAACTTCCTCGAAGGAGACGCATTTCCCTCAACATGGCACACCTCTTTCCCCGCCGGCCAACTGGTCCTTACCTTGTCGGGAGAAGACACAGCCTATGGGTCCTTTGCGGCAGGAGGCCTGCTAACTTCTGATGGCTCCAGCCAGATCACGGGCGGGCTTGAGGATGTCAACGACGAAGGATACGTGGAGCAGGTGCCGAGCATCAGCGGCAGCTTCACATCGAGCGGGCCCCGTACTGAGTTGACCTTGAATGGCATTTACAACGGCAGTTTTGCTAACGGCTCCCTCGCGAGTGGTGACTATACGTTCGCAGCCTATCCGTATGCCGGCGGTGTCATGCTGCTCGAAATCGACAACGGAGCGGGCACCACGCCCGGAATCTCGGGAGGAACGATCTATCCCCAAAGTGCCACTTCTATATCCGGGTCATCGGGTTATGGCCTGAATCTTTCTGGAGTGAACGGCAATGGTGAAGTGGACATGATTGCCGGGTTCGCCACGAACGGGGACAGTATGACCGGACTGTACGATGTGAACAATTCGGGCATGCTGGTTTCTGATCTGAACCTTGGAAGTGGTACGTATTCCGTCAGCTCGAATGGCCGCGGCACTCTCTCGTTCCCGGACATCCAGACGAACGGCGATTCAATGATCGGCGCGCTGAACCTGACCTTCTACGTTGTCAACAGTTCGACGGTCATTTTCCTCGAAACCGACGGAAACCAGGTGTCTACCGGCACATTCCAGGCCCAAAATGCCTCTGCGGAACCCGCATCATCAGCATTCGGCACAGCGGCTCGTTCGCCGTTCGTTGTGATGCGGACAATGCCGTCCGTTCACGGGGCATTACGGCTTTCTCGGTAGGGCCATAGCGGCTTGGTGAGGGCATGACGCGAGTATGCCCTCATCTGGCCTACAAATGCGCGGGCCAGATCTGAGGCTGGCGTTTCGTGAGGAATTTGCGAACTTGGGAGCGATATGTCGTTTTTTGTCGTCAGGAAGCGAGCTGAAAGCCTACAGATGCAACCGAAGGGCGCAGCGGGAGTTACAAATGGGATGAGAGGTCGGCCTTGGAAGCGCCTGTCGAAAGCGGTTCGGCGCGCGCTTGACGAGTACTTCGAGCTGGCAGCCTCAACCGAGAGCGACCTTACTTTGTAAGGAATAGTGTATGAGCAGCGAAGATAACGCGGATCAACGGGAGGCCCTACTCGCGCATCTGCAGGTCTGCATTCATTGCGGCCATTCCCGAAAACGAGAAGAGATCGTGGACCGGGAGGTTAATTCGGGGATATTGCATTGTCCGAAATGCGGTTTCGACGGTCCTCTGAACATCGAAATCCGGGATTTGCCGGAGTGATGCAAGCTAATAAAGCGCCGGACCGTTCCTTCAGGCGCTCAGGGGCAATCGTGCCTGTGCGGGTTTCCGCAAGTTCTCCAGCTTGCGTGCGGTCGCCTTCACGAATTCTTTGACCAAGCGGGATTTAGCGTCGGCGCGGACGGCGAGATTGGTGACAAGCTTCAGGTTCTCTTCGGCGAGCGGACGCATGGTTATGCCGTCGCGCGCGATACGCCACGCACCTGCCCGAGTAAGAAATGCAAGTCCGCCGCATTCCAAGATCAGAGGAACAGCCTCTTCGGCACCGGTCACATGGTGCAATTCCGAAGCGGCGACACTCGCCTTCCTCGCTTCGCTCATGATTGCGTCATACATGTGTGGGCTGACCGGTCGCGAAAACATGATCCAAGTGCGGTTGTGCAACCCGGTAAGCCGGACTTCGCGGTGGGCAGCCAGAGGATCATGCGACGGCATCGCGATGTAAAACGGATGTTCAGCCAGCTTGAGGCAAGTGAGCTTACGCATTTCGGGAACCCCCGTGGTCAGCGCCAGATCAAGCGTTCCTGCAATGACATCGCGAGCCACCTCGTGAGAATAGTTGCTTGACCAGTTGATCTGAATCCCCGGATAAAGCGGCAGGTGAACAGAGCGGATTACAGAGGCCAGCCACGGATCGGTGTAGGCTGATCGTCCGACGTTGAGAATGTTCTCCGCTCCGCGCGGCGCAGCCCTCGCGGCTGTCACCGCGTCTTCAATGTGCGCAACCCCCTGGCGCGCGTGCTCGACGAACTTCGCGCCGGATTCGGTCAGCTCAACCTTCTGGTGATTGCGCTCGAAAAGCCGCACGTCAAGCAGGCTCTCCAATTCGATGATCCGCTTGGTGAGCGCGGACTGGTCGATACCCAGGCGCACGGCCGCCCTGAAGAAGTGCAGTTCCTCTGCAAGGACGATGGCCGACTGCACCAATCGCATTTCGGGAAGAACCATAGCTGTCCTCCGCAGCGAGAAACCCGAGGCAGGAACAGCTTGCCGCAAAAACGTGCGATGAGGGAGGGCGTCCCGCCGCCGCTGTACTGGCAACCATGAATCAGGCGGCAGGTATCTCTTTTGATGCCGCTTCGCCGCATCATGGTTGCAGAGATGAGCCGCGTCATGCCCGTCAGGAATGACGCTCTCCTCATTTTTCATTGGACTCCAGGTCCCGCACAGAGCCACCCTCATCCTCAAAGGAAAGGGAACGGCGCCGGATTTAGCTCATCAGTCGGGACGAGGGAGGAAACGATTCTATGAACTCTATGCCGACCATGCTGGAGATGGAGGCAGTCGATTCACTTCTGACCGCCGAGGAGGTCGCCGCGAAGCTAAAGGTCAGCACGGATTGGGTCTGGGATCATTCTTCGCGGAGATTGCCCTATTTGCCGGTGATTCGCATGAGTGACGGTGTACTGCGCTACCGGGCAAGCGGGATCGAAGAGTTCCTCAGGGAACGGGAGCGGGTCTCCGGTTTACGGCGGAAACGCCGGTAAAATGGAGGCAGCCCGCTCGTTCCCCCACACAGAACACCGAGGAACAGATGGGTAAATCGCACCAGAAGGGATGGGTGTCGGTCCGCGGAAGAAAGTGGTATGGATACTTCCGCCGCACGGTGATCGACCCTGAAACCAATGAACCAAAAGCCGTCTCCACTCCGGTCGCGCTCGGACTGAAATCCGAGATGACCAAGTTTGAGGCGCGAGAAAGGCTGGAACTTGAAATCAAAAGGCTCACCGGGCAGATCACCGAAGAGGGCGTCGTCAGGAACGGCAGCGTCACGTTCGGATGGTTTGTCCGCAAGCGCTACCTGCCACTGAAGGAGGCGGACTGGAAGGAGGAGACGGCCAAGGTGAAGAAGTATCTCATTCAGGCCGATCTCATCGATGCTTTCGACGATTTACGGCTCGAAAACCTCGACAAGCTCACTCTCCAGACCCATCTCAATCGGTTGGCTAAAACACAGTGCAGGGACAGAGTGTTGCAGATCGGATCCTACATGCGGGCAATCTTTCGGGAGGCGGTCGAACAGGACTTTCTACCCAAAGACCCGGCGCGCACGGTGAAGACTCCTTCGGAGCTGCGGGAGACAGACAAGACGACCCTGAGCTGGGATCAGTTGCGGGCCGCATTGTCCAGACTCCCCCTGCGGGACCGGATTCTGCTCACGCTCGACATGACCAATGCCCTGCGGCCGAGCGAGTTGTTCGGCTTGAGGTGGAGCTGCTTCGATCCTGAGCTCTGCCTGATCGAGATCAAAGAGACCACCTACAAGGGGAAAATCCGCCCCTGGGGCAAGACCAAAGGAAGTCTCGCGAAAATCCCGATCGCCCGAGCGCTCGCAGACGAACTCCTTGCCTGGCGACAGAAGTGCAGGGAGGAGCAGCAGAGAAAGAAACACCTAGGCGGCCTATCCGCGGACGCCCCCGAAGCCTTCATCTTTCCGGAGCGCGGCGGCGGCTTCATGGACACGGGCAACTATCGCAAACGGGTGCTGCACAAACTGGCAAAGGAACTGGGACTGCCGAAACTGACGTTCCAGGTCATCCGCCGCACGATCGCCACGCTGGCCAAGGATAAGGGGCACGTCAAGGACATCCAGGGAATGATGCGCCACTCCCGTCTGGCCACGACCACGGAGGTCTATATGCAATCGCTCGAAAGCGGGGTCCGGTCGACGGTCAACTCCATTCACGACGAGTTGAGCGGCGCCGGTGCGCGGGGAACGGGCCCAAAGCCACCGGGAGGGCCTCCAGCCGGCCGCGGGAGAGCGCGCCGCTCTGTGGCGATTCAAAACGGAAGAACATTGCCGCCGGAATCGCCGCGCGCTTCAGTTAGAGAAGCAGCGATTGCAGAGCCCGTCCGCGGAGTGGTTTTGGAATTTGCGACAAGAATGCGACAAACTCGCGGAAGGGAGACGAAGCCAGGTTGTTGATGTGATTGGTGGACCTGGTCGGGATCGAACCGACGACCTCTTCCATGCCATGGAAGCGCGCTCCCAGCTGCGCCACAGGCCCACAAAGACTATCTTATTTTCATGGACCGGGATCGATTCGTCAATCGCCTGCAAATCCGGCTTCGCGCCATCTCGCTGGCAGCCGCGCCTCTTTTGTCATCTTCCTGGCAACTGCGCGGCAACCGCAGGCATCGTGCCTGTGATATGCCCTGTCGCTTCGGATTGATCCTCCTGCTGGCAGCCATCGCCGCGCCCTCCAACACCTTCGCCCAGGGTGCGGCTCCTTCCCCGCTGAGCCCTCTGCGCGCCGCGCTCGCCCAGGTGGGCCAGGCCGTCAACGCCGTGCAGACCCACCGCTGGAAAGCCCCTGCCTCCGTTCGCTCAGCCGTCGACGGCGACATCGAAGCGATCCAGCGCGACCTGAACGGCACGCTCGCGGGACTGCTCCAGCAGGCCGACGCTGCGCCTGGCTCCGTTCCTGCGCAATTTGCTGTCTACCGCAACGTCGATGCCCTTTACGACACGCTGCTGCGCGTGGTGGAAACTGCGGATCTTGCCGCTCCCGAGGATGAAATCTCCGCGCTCGATTCGGCCCTGCAGGGCCTGGAGAATGCACGCTCCTCGCTCGGCGACGCCATCTCCAGCGGCGCGCAGTCGCAGCAGAACCAGCTTGTTCAGTTGCGCAGAGCCATCAACGCCGCGGCGGCGGCGCAGCGCGCTCCGGTAAGAACCACCGTCGTCGAAGACTATCCCACGCATGAGGCTCCCGCACACCGCCGTACAACGGCCAGAAGACACACCGCCGCCGCGAAGAAACCGTCGTCCTCCTCCTCCCATCCCGTCTCCTCGACCCAGCCGACCTCCAACCCGCATTAGCTTTTCCTCGAGAACCGCTGTTTTTCGGGAACTCTGGCGCACCGCGCCGTGTCTAAGTCTGCAGAGCGAGCGAGGATCCGGAGCCCGGCAGCGCCGACCAGCCTGCCGGGTCCCGAAGTGCACGCCCAGGAGCCGCGGAAATCCTGTTACGCTGAAAGGAGCAGTCGGTGCAGGCGGGAACAGCCGTGAGTAATCTGGCAAGCGTGGTGGGCGTTCATCCCGATGAAGCTGCCGTAGTCGAGCAGCTTAAGGCGGGATCGGAGGAGGCCTTTGCCTGGCTCATTTCCCGCTATCAGCAGCCCCTCTTCAGCCTCATCTACCGCGTCCTTCCCAATCCTGGCGATGCCGCCGACATTACTCAGGAAGTCTTTGTCAAAATCTTTCGCGGCATCTCGCACTTCCACGGCGAGGCCAGCCTCAAAACCTGGATCTATCGCATTGCCGTGCACGAGGCGCTCAATCAGCGCCGCTGGTGGTCGCGCCATCAGTGCCGCGAAGTCGCGATCGAGACGCCGGGCGACGACGACCAGCACTTCGTCTCTCCCCTTGAGAGCCTCGCCGACACCTCCGAGTCTCCCTTTGACGCCGCTGCGCATGCGGAACTGGCGGTCCGGGTTGAAGCCGCCCTGCGCCAGGTTCCCGAGCCCTTCCGCACCGTCGTCGTCCTGCGCGATATCGAAGGGTTCGCCTACGAGGAGATCGCCGAAATCCTCAAAACCAGTTCCGGAACGGTCAAATCGCGGCTGACCCGCGGCCGCGCACACCTGAAGAGCCGTCTGGCGCCGTATATGGCTGCGGCCAGCCGCCGGCCTTCCTCCACTGCCCCGTTGCCGGTTCCCCACGCCTGCTCAGCCGAGGAGGCAGTATGAAAACCTGCAGGTCCATCCGCGCGCAGTTCTCCGCCTGGCTGGATGGCAGCCTCAGCGGGGTGGCGATGCAGTCCGTCGCCGACCATCTGCGGGCGTGCGCCGCGTGCGATGAGGAGTTCCGCCTCTGGCGATCCACCCAGGAATCGCTTGCCAGCCTGGGCCCCGCGCGGCCGCCGGCCGATCTGGGACTGCGCATTCGCGTTGCGATCTCCCGCGAGCAGGCGCGCACCCCGCGGAATACCCTCGCCACCTGGAAAGTGCGCTGGCAGAACACCGTCGCCCCCTTCCTGCTGCAGGCTTCGGCGGGCCTGGCCAGCACCATTGTCCTTGCCGGAACCATGGCCTTCCTCATCGGCGCTTTTGCCGCCCCGGAACCGGCCGCGGCGCGCGACGAATCCGCCGGCATGGCGACCGGTCCCCGCTTCCTCTACTCCACCGTGGAAGCCAGCCCTGGCGCGCTCTCCAAAAGGGGCAGCCCGGTCACGGTCGAGGTTTTCGTGAACTCGGAGGGCGAAGTCTATGACTATCGCATCATCTCCGGGCCCACCGACGCGGCCACGCGCTCCGACATCGAGACGCTGCTGCTCTCCAGCGTTTTCAAGCCGGCGGAGTGGTTCGGCCAGCCCGTCCGGGGCGTGGCCCTGCTCTCCTTCTCCGGCGTCTCAGTCCAGGGATAACTCGCGTTTCCTGTGCGGTTACTGTCGCGTACTCCGATGGGGCGTCCTTTTCCCCGGAAGTGGCAACTGGAGCTTGCCTCGTCAGTGCTATAGTCCGGACTATGTTCCATAGATTGCGCTACTTGCTCCGAGCCGGAATGCTGACGGCCGCAATCCTGGTCTGCTTCACTCCAGCGGCGCGTGCCGACGCCGGCGTTGCTATGCTGCCGGTGCAATATCCCGAGATTCTTTTCTTCATCGTTCCCATCGTCGTGATCGAGACGGCGTATCTGCGCTGGCAATTGGGTACGCTCCTGCGCCGGACCCTCATAGCTGTCAGCGCCACCAACCTGTTCACTGTCGCCCTCGGCTACCCACTCGCGTGGTTGATCTACAAGGGCCTCAATGCCACAGTCGGCTTCCCTCCCGGCGAGAACGACGTCTTCGCGCACCTGTGGAAGGTGCCCATCTGGGTCGCCATGAAGGTCTACCCCGGTTGGTTGAGTCTGCAGCAGGAGATCGGCCTGGTGCTCCTCATCTACCTCATCCTGCTGGCTCCCGGCTATTTTCTCTCGGGCATCGCCAAGCAACGGCTGATGGACTGGTACGGTCTGCTGTCGTTCAAGGGCAGCACGCGCGAAGCCGTCTGGACTGCGAATCGCTACTCCTACATCTTCCTGGCCCTGGTGGGCTGTCTGCTGCTCTATCGGGCTTATACCCAGATGTAGAAAACACTTCCGACAGGAACAGCCAATAAGACCTCGCCGCGGCGAGGTCCTGTTGCATTTCTCCCCATTTTTATTGGACGGGCAGCGTCGCTTCGGGCGGCGGCGGGTCGTCGGCAGGACGCGCGAATTCGCGCTCGATCCGCTCGTTGATGCCCGCCTGAGCGAACTCGGCGGCCACTCGCAGCCCGTTCATGATCGCCTGGTCGTTCGACGATCCGTGGCCGATGATGCAGACGCCGCGGACGCCCAGCAGCGGTGCTCCGCCGTATTCCGAAGGATCGAGGCGGCGCCGGAAGGCATTGAACGCCCGCCGCGAAAGCAGCGCTCCCACCTGCGCGGTAACCGTCTGGTTCAGCGAGGCCTTGAGCATCTCGCGGACAAGCCGACTCAGGCCTTCCGAGGTTTTGAGGGCGACGTTGCCCACGAATCCGTCGCAGACGATGACGTCGCAGTTGCCGTTGTAGATGTCTCGGCCTTCCACGTTCCCCATGAAATTGAGAGGCAGGTTTTTGATCAGAACCGTAGCTTCACGGGTGAGGTCGTTGCCCTTGCCTTCTTCTTCGCCGACCGAGAGGATGCCGACGCGGGGACGCGGTACGCGAAGAACGGAGCGCGCGTACAGCTCGCCCATCACCGCGAACTGCTCGAGGTTCTGCGGCTTGCAGTCGACGTTGGCGCCCACGTCGAGCAGGACGCACGGCGAGCCGGAGAGCGTGGGCACCACGATGGCCAGCGCGGGACGGTCGACGCCGGGCAGCGCGCCCAGGGTCATCTTGGCCGTGGCCATCCCGGCGCCGGTGTTGCCCGCCGTGAAAAAGCCGGCGCAGCGCTTTTCCTTCACCATCTTCAGCCCGATGCGCATCGAGGAGTTGCGCTTGGTGCGGACGGCTTGAGCGGCCTTCTCGTCCATGCCGATGTATTCCTCGGCGTGCACGATCTCGACAGGCAGACGTGCGAAGCCCAGCGCCGCTTTCAGCCGCGGACGGAGGAGGTGCTCTGGGCCGACCAGGTGGACGCGAACGTTCTGGTGACGGCAGGCGAGGATCGCACCCCGTATCTCAGGCTCGGGGGCCTTATCCGAACCCATGGCGTCGAGAGCGATGTCGGTCAGCATCTGCCGTGTCGTGTGCTAGCTGGCTTCCTTCACTTCCAGAACTTCGCGGCCTTTATAGGTGCCGCATTTGGGACAGACATGATGAGGCAGTTTGCGCTCGTGGCAGTTGGGGCACTCGGAAAGCGCGCCGGCGGTCAGGGCGTCGTGAGCGCGGCGCGTGGACGTGCGCCGCTTGGAGTGGCGCCGCTTTGGATTGGGCATTGCAAAGTCCTTTCGCTGCCCCCGTGCAGGCGCGCAAAGCTGATGATCGCAGAGGCACGCCGGCGCCGGGTCAAAACAGAGTTTTATTTCGGTAACGAACGCTACTCGTTACCCGGACCCAGCCGGCTGCGCAGTTCTGAGAGCGCCGACCACCGCTGATCGGCCGAAGCCGGGTCGCAGGTGCATGATTCGGTGTTCAGATTGCGTCCGCAGCGCGGGCAAAGTCCCTGGCAGTCAGGGCGGCAAAGCGTACGAGCGGGAAGGGATAGCAGCACCTGCTCCCGCAGAACGTCTTCCAGCACCAGACCTTCTCCCTGATAATAACCGATTTCCGTCTCGGGCGCGCCCAGGGAGCGGTCCGGCGGCCCCGCATCCGCGCCAAGGGGGCGGAAAATGAGGTCGAACTCGCCGCCCAGGCTGTGCTGTACGGCTTCAAGGCATCGCGCGCAGGGAGCCTCGAAGCTCCCGGACCAGTGGGCGCGCACCCGGATGTCGGCGATGACCTCACGGGGGCCGCGGTGCTCGCGTAGCAGCTCGGCCTGGCCCCGGACGGCAAGCGGGCCCGTCTGGGTGGCTTCTTCGCCATAATCGATGTCGCCTGGCGGCAGGCCCAGATCGAATCGGACAGGTTCGTGTTCGAGGTCGACGAGAGTGATGAGCATACGGCGGTCCTTCCAGGTACCTGAATTAAGGGTACGTAGTAGGGAAGGTGCGGGTCAACGTTTGGGGGATGGACTTTTGTGGAGGGGGGGGTAGAATGGCGCAAACTATGAATATTCAGGGTGCTGGGCCGTCCTTGCTGGCGGATATGCACTTCAATATTATCTGGCCGCAGTTCATCATGACGATGGCTGTCGTGGTGGGCGTGGTGGGCTATCTCGTCTGGCGCGCGGTAAAGAAGTAGCGCAGCGGACGAACCTGGGTCGCTGCTCAGACGCGAAAACGGCCGGAGTCTCCGGTGACGCTGACGCGTTGCACCGCTGCCTTTGCTCTCGCACTTGAACTCACGCCGCCGAGTCACCCCCTGGCGATGGCAGAAGTGAACGCAAGAGTCAGAACCGTGATGTCGTCCTGCTGGCCGTAGGCCTCCGCCGCGGCAACGATCTGCTTAGCGGATTGATTGCTGATGGCGCGCGTGCGCTCGAAGCCGAACAGCTCCCCGCTGGCCGACTGCGCCTCGACAACCCCATCGGACAGAAACGTGAGCGTGTCGTTGGGAGCGAGTTGCACCGTGCTCTTCGCGTAGCCGGTGTCCGGCGTAATGCCGAGCGGCAGCCCGGGCAGCAGCGGTACTTCTTCGCCGTTGCGATAGGGCGCGAGATGGCCGGCGTTCGCGAAGGTCAGCGATCCGTCCAGACCGATGCAGGCGCAGACGCAGGTGGCGAAGCCGCCTTGCTGGCGATCGAGCAGCAGCTCGTTCAACTGATGCAGGACCGCACTGGGATCCTGATCGCGCGTTATGTCCAGCGCCCCCACCAGCGCCGAGACGAGCATGGCTGCGCCCATCCCCTTGCCGCTCACGTCGCCAACCACCACGCGCGTGAGGCTGCCCTCCAGCAGCGCGGTGTGAAAGAAGTCGCCGCCCACCTCCTCTGCAGGACGGTAAACGGCTTCGATCTCGAGTCCGGGAGCATGTTCCTGCGCCGAGCGCAGCAGCAGGGCCTGGACGCGTTGCGCCGCCTCCAGTTCCGCGGCGGCACGAGCCTGTTCACGGCTGATGCGGGCGAAGCGGAAGAACATGACCATCGCGATCGCCAGCAGGAACAGCAGATCTCCAAGATCCGACACCTGCAAACTGATGGGTCCCAGCGGAATGGGATTGGCAAGGAAGTCGGCATGTCCCCAGCCGGAAAGAATGGATGCGGTGCCAATGTCCGTGATGGCCGTGGTTGCGGCGGGAAAAAGACTGGGCAGAATCAGCCACCCCGCTTCCCGATTGCCCCCGCGGTACCACACGAAGAGGAGCACGGGCAGCAGCAGCGCAGCGGGCAGAATCACCAGTGCCTCGGCCATCGCATACACGCTCGAGGAAAATCCGGGCCAGGTGGCCAGCGCCGAGACCATCACCATGGCCAGCAGCAGGCCCTCGTAAACGCGCCAGATGCGGCCCACGCGCTTGCCGGCGAACGTGAACGTGAACTGGATCTGCATGATGGTGAAGACATAGATCAGCGGATCCCCCAGGAAATTATCCCAGGCCTCGGAGAGAACCCCCGCCGCGGCGCTGAAAACGAGCAGGTTCGAAACGCCCAGCAGGCAAAGATAGAGCCCAAGCCACAGGTATTCGGCATGCCTGCGCTGGCTGCGCCACAGCGCGAAGGCGGCCAGGCCGGCCAGGATCAGCAGCAGATTGACTGCAATCGAGGGCAGCGCCAGATAGAGGCGCTCGCTCTGCATCGCGGCGCGCTCGCTCTCGATGGCGTCCGGCGGACCCAGCGCTGCCGAGAGGAACAGCGGCAGGTGCCACGCCGTATAGGTGCGCAGGGCGTCGGTGCGCAGGGCGATCTCCACATCGCTCGCATCCGGCAGCGCAAAAACCTGCTCTGTGGGCCGTGTTGCGCCGAAAAGAGGCCGCAGTGCCGCTCCCGGCGCCTTTTCCCCGTTCAGAAACAGCTCATAGGTTCCCGGACCGCCCTGCAGCAGCAGACTCAGCGGTGGATGGTCAGCGCCGAGATGCAGGCGCACGCGGTACCATCGCCAGCCAAGCTCGGCCGCATCCAGGTTATCCAGATTGGCGGGCTCCCAGGCGCTGTCGTCGAAGCCGGGCTGGGCCCAGCTCAGGCTGTCTCCCTCGTGCGTGCGCCAGCCGTCGCCCAGATCGAGCACGCCCGGCGGCAGGTGGGTCGCGTCGATGGCGGAGAGCGTATGAGCGCCGCTCGAATCCGCTCCGGCAGCCTGAGCGTGGGCCGCAAAGGGCGCAACCAGCGCGATCCAGAGAGCGAAGAGGACGAGCCGGCGCATACACCACTCCAGTGTGACGGGAACCCGGGGATGTCGGCAATCTATCACGGCCGGCATACGGTTTGGCCGCCTGGTGGAGGCGATCGGCCGAGCCCGCCCCGGTTGACCGATGTGGTGCTGCGCCACGCATCTAATAGTCTGTTCACATTCGCTGCCGGAGCCGGAACTTAATCTGTTCAGATGCGACGCGTTCTGCTGTTTCTGAACCCGCTGCTGATCCACAACGCGCGGCGTCGCGCCGCGGTGGAACAGATTGCGGAGTTGTTGAGCGGCTACGGCAGCGACGTGCATCTGCAGGAGACGCTCTCCGCGCACTCCGCCGGCCAGCAGGCCAGCGAGGCCGTGGCCGCGGGTTTCGACACCTTCCTGGTCTGCGGCGGCGACGGGACCGTCTTTCAGGTGATGCAGGGCGTCGCCGGGTCGGATGCTGCCCTGGGCGTGCTGCCCTTTGGCACCGGCAACGTGATCGCGCAGAATCTTCACCTCCCGCGCAATCCCCTGCTGGCCGCTCGGATGCTCCTCGATGCGCGGGTGCGGCCCGTGAGCCTGGGCAGGATTGAGGTCAGTCCCCCAGGCCACAAGCGCATGCGCAGTTGGTATTTCTTCATCGCCGCGGGCATGGGCGTGCACGCCGCCCTGATGAATCTTGCGCCCACCGGCCAGGGCAAACGGCGCGGCGGCCGGCTTGCGTACTTCGTGGGCGGCGCGAAACTGCTGCTGGAGCATCGCGTGCAGCCCTTCACGATTGAGATGACGCGCGCCGACGGCAGCACCGCGTCCGAGACGGCCTGCGAGGCCATTGCCACCCACGTGCCGGAGATCAATCGCTGGCGCCCCGAAGGCGATCCCTTCGGCGACGCACTGCGGGTAGCCTGGGTTCCCCAGACCAGCCGCCTGGGACTGGGTCACGCCAGCTTTCACGCCCTCGCCACCCGGCGCGTGAACGGGCATTACGGATGGGGCGGACTGCCGTTACCCCGCTACGAATCGGTGCGGCGGATGGTCTGCCGCCCGCTGAACGGCGCCACCTACGATCAGCCGCTGCTGGTGGAGGCTGACGGCGAGGTGCTGGGCGCCTCGTACACGGTGATTGGAATGGCCGCCGAGCGCCTGAATCTGCTGTGGCCGAACGGCAGCGCTTCCCAGCCGGCCAAATCGTAAAGCCTCGCCGAAATCCGGCGCGACTTTCCCACTGATGACCATCTCCTCTCTGCCGATAGGGACAGGCAGAGGCGCACTGCGCCGACCACGATCACGAGCGGGGAGCGATGGCGCAGGAACTGATTCGGGAACGCGGCGATGACTGGCACCGGTACGCCCTCGCGCTGGAAGCGTCGCAGGAGGGGTTCTGGGACTGGGACCTGGTGGCCGGGCGGCTTTGGGGATCGCACCGCTGGCAGTCGATTACCGGGCTGAACGGCCAATGTTCCGATGTGAGCTGCTGGATGGAGCGGGTGCATCCGCACGACAAGCCGCGCTTTGAGGCGGAGCTGCGCGCGCTGCGGGCGGGCAAGACGAAAACCATCCGCAACGAGCATCGCATCCGGCGCCGCGACGGCTGCTGGCGCTGGGTGCTGGCGCGAGGCGTGGCCTCGGAAGATGCCGCGGGACGTGTCACCCACGTGGCTGGCTCGCTCAGCGACGATACCGAGGGGCGCACCGCCGACGCGCTGACCGGATTGCCGAACCGCTTCTTCTTTGTGGAGCATCTGGAACACCGCATGGAGCGCGCGCGGCTCCTCGGCGACTGGAATTTCGCCGTGCTGGCCGTTGCTCCCAACCGCTTCGAGCACATGAACGAAACGCTGGGTTCCGGCGGCGGCGTCCGCCTGCTGATGGAGACGGCGCTCCGCCTCCAGGGCATGCTGCCGCCGATGTCGATCGCTGCGCGCGTCAGCGGCGCGGAGTTCCTCGTCTGTCTGGAGCCGGCCGGCACCGAGGAGGCGGCGGTGCGCTTCGCGAACCTGGCGGCCCAGGCCGTTCGCGAGCCCTTCGTTTGGCGCGGGCATCGCGTGACGCCCCAGTTGGCGGTGGGGATTGCCATGGCCGGCTCGGAGTATGCGCACCCCGAAGATCTGACCGGCGACGCGGAGAGCGCGCTGGCGCACGCGCACTGCCAGGAATCGCCAGGCGTGATCTGCTATTCCACCGGCATGCGCGAGCGCGCCTTCGAAAAGCTCGAGATGGAGGCCGACCTTGAGCGCGCCATCCACCAGGGAGACCTGGCGATGTTCTATCAGCCCGAGGTCGATCTGCGGACCAACCGCATCATCGGCTTCGAGGCCCTGGTGCGCTGGCGGCACGCGCGCAAAGGCCTGCTCCCGCCCGCCGAGTTTATCCCCCTCGCCGAAGAAACGGGATTGATCCTCCCCCTCGGCGACTGGGGCCTGACGGAAGCCTGCCGCCAACTCGTCGAGTGGCGCAGCACCGGCAAACCTGCCATGCAGGGGACGCGCATCAGCGTGAATCTTTCCGCGCGTCAGTTCGAGCGCCCCGACCTGGTGGAGCGCGTCGAACAGGTGCTGCGGGAAACGCGCCTCGATGCGGGCAGCCTCCGCCTCGAAGTCACCGAAAGCAGCCTCATGCCCGATGCGCCCACCACGCTCAAGACCATGCGGCAGCTGGGCCAGTTGGGCGTAGGGCTGCACATGGACGACTTCGGCATCGGCTACAGCTCCCTCCACTATCTGCAGCGCTTCCCCTTCGACACCCTCAAGATCGACCGCTCGTTTGTCCAGGGGATTGCGACCGATCCCGACTCGCGCCGCATCGTGCAGAGCGTTCTGGAACTGGCGCGCTCTCTCGGCGTGGATGTGGTGGCGGAGGGAATCGAGGACACCGCGCAACTGGCCGAGCTGAAATCGCTGGGCTGCCCCTGCGGGCAGGGATATCTGTTTGCCCGGCCGATGGAGCCGGCCGCCGTTCAGGCGCTCGTGGAGTCGGGAAGCTGGCAGCCGGCCCTGGCGTAGCGTCAGTCAGCCTCGGCTGCCCGAGTCCGCGGAAGCAGCCGCCGGTCGTACACCAGGATGCATCGTGATCACCCGCGCCGGCTCATCCGCCCGGGAGCGCTGGTCCTGGACCGGCTCGGGAGGCAGAACCTCGCCACGCAGGGCCGAGGACGGCGGCGTGGCAGCCGCAGCCGCCATGGTAGGTTCCGCTTGCGGAGCAGCGGCAGCCGGCACCGAGCGGAATGGCGACATC
>JBATVK010000128.1:0-5804 GCA_049671725.1 Acidobacteriaceae bacterium | reverse complement strand
GAGCAGCACCGTTGGCCGGAGCAGCCGCAGCCGGAGGAGGAGTCGGCGTCACGCCAGCGCAGTCCGGCGTGCCGACGATGGCCTGATGAGCCAGATCGGCAGGCGACGGCGGAGGCGGCGCGGGCGTCGGGTTATAGGACGACGGCGGGAAAACGTTGGCGGGAACAGCGGCGAGCTGCTGGATATCGGAGTACCCGGGAGGTGAACTGCTGTTGAAGCAGGTCGGGTCGGCGGTGGAGCAGTGGAACTTCTTGTACCAGTAGACGGCGGCGTTCTCGATCTGGGCCTGGTAGGGGGGCTTGGAGAACTGGGCGGCGCGAGTGAGGAACCAGATGGCGTCCTTCAGATCCTTGGGATCGAGCTGCAGGTAGGCGTTGCCCAGGTAGTAGGTGTCGAGGAGCGCGGGAACAACGGTGGTCTGCGCGGGATCCTTATAGGACTGGAGCTCTTTCGTGTACGCGTCGATGGCGTCCTTGTCGTCCTTTTTGGCGACGTCGTCGGCGCCGATGGCGCTGTAGAAGATGGGGGTGGCGGCGTCCTTCACCTTCTGATAATCGGCGTCGCTCATGCAGGGATCTTTGGGAGCGGCGAGGCCCTTTTCGGCCATTTGCGCGGCGTCATCGAGCTGCTGCTGATTGCCGTTCGCGCCCTGATGCTCGAGATAGACGGCGATGAGCAGAGCGCGGAGATCGTTGGGATCGACGTCGAGGAGCTGCTTGGCGGCGTCGAGGGTCTTGGCGGCGCTGATTTTCTGATCGACGCCGATGAGAGTGCGCAGCAGGTCAATTTTGGCGACGCTGTCGGGGTACTGCTTGAGGAAGGACTCGATGGCGTCGGACTCGGCCTGGGGGCTGGGCTGGCTGGTGGCGTTGGTGTACGCGTTGTATTCGGCGGGATCTTTGATGGTGATCTTCTGGCAGTTCGCGGCCGCGCCCTGCGCAGTCTGACCGTCCGCGCTCTGCGCAAGCGCCGGCAAGCCGGAGATGGTGGAAGCGCCGAGACAAGCCAGCGCAACCGAGGCAAAAACGAGCTTCTTCATTCAACGCTCCTGGGAGGATTCCATTAATGGTCAACCAAGCTTCTGAGGCTGCGGCCGCATCGTTTTCCCGGGGCGGCCGGCGGTCTCGGTGCGGGCAGCAAACTCTTCCGACGGACTGCCGCGCGATGATGCCGGATTATAAAAACGCTTTCTACTCACTGACAAGTTATCGCCAGGGACAATCCCCGGGCTCGCTGATTGGGATGCCACAGACGATGGATCGCGTTGACAATGACGCGTAAGGAGCAAGATACCACGAGATTTGAGCAAAACCGCCGCAACCGGGGCCATAGCGCGTTTTCGGCCGGCGGGGTGGTCGGGGAAAGGCGCGGATGGGGGAAGAAGCGGCTATTTCGAGGACTGAATGAGGCGGATGCGGGCGGTGAAGGCGCGGCCGATGGGGTCAGAGAAGGTCCCGTACTGCGGGGAAGAGACATTGGGGTTTACAAAAGCAGGATCGCTCGCGTCGGTGACGTTGTCGATCATGCCACGCAAACCGAAGTACTTGCCGCGAATGTGGAAGCGCCACTCGAGGCCGGGAGCGAGGGAGAAATAGTCGGGAAAGCGATGGGAGCCAGGGGGTCCGGCCAGAACTTCCGCGTCGTTGAAGGAGTCCCAGGGGTAGCCGGTGCTCCAGGTGAGGGTATAGACGAAATCCCAGTTTTTGTGGACGGAGGGGAACCAGGGCGCCCAGGCGGGGAGCCATCCCCAGGAAAGCAGGCGGTTGGGCGAGTCCCAGGAGAGAGGTCCGCTCTGCTGCTGCCCGAGGATGGGGATGGTGGGCACGTAGTCGAGGGCGTCGTTGGTGGTGGCGCTGGAATGGGTGTAGGCGGCGAAAAGGGTGTAATCGCCCTTAAAAGAGCGGCGGGCCTGAACTTCGATGGAGTGGTAGTGGTCCTGGCGGCCGTTGGTGAGGAGGTAATCGCCGGGTTGCGCGCCGGTGCCGTCCTGGTTGGCATAGACGAATTCGCCGGTGACGCGCTTATCCATAAAATTGGCGCCGGCATAAATCTGAAAAGGAAGCTTGTGCTCGACGCCGACGCTCCAGTTGAGCGCGTGGGCCTCGCGCAGGGAGCCCTGGTCGACGGTGAAGACGGTTTCCTGGGGCGGTCCGAGCGGGGTGGTTCCGTCGGCGGCGTAATCGGTGTCGTAGCGGACGCCGGCGAGGGCACGGGTGAGGTATTCGAGCTGAGTGTGCTCGTAGTATTCGCCGATACCGGCGCTGAATTTGGTGGTGCTGGCCTGGCCGGGCGGCGAGAAGTTCATGGAGATGCGCGGGGAGAGGAGCGGGCGGCGGATGATCTCGTCCCAGTCAAAGCGGAGCCCGGGTTCGATGAGGAGACCGGCCCGCGGCGTCCAGCGGTCCTCGACCCAGGTACCGAGCTCGACATTGTGGCGGGTGGCGGGGGTAAAGGCGGGGAAGGTGCTGCGGCGGACGAGCGTGCGAGCCTCGTTTTCGTAATTCACGGGCGCGAGCTGTTCGTCGAAGTTGTAGCCGATGTGGTCGGCGTCGATGCCGGCGGTGACCTGGTGGCTGCCGAGCCAGTGTTTCGAGGGCAACCAGGCGTTGGCGTAGGCCTCGAGACGCTGGGAGCGGGTGGTCTGGGATTCGAAGTCGCTGCCGGTGGAGTTCTCGGGGTTGAGCGCGTAGGGAGTGTCGCCGTGCGGCTCCCAGCCTTCGCGATAGCGCATGTCGGCGAAGCCGGTGTCGAGCACAATGCCATTCTTGAAGCTCTGCTGGTCGCTCGCGTAGGGCAGCCACGCGATGATGTCGTGGTTGTCGGTGCTCCCCTGCGGCGTGAGGATGGAAAGGCCTTCGTAGGGGGAGTGGTAGTCGTTGAAGAGGAGCGCGGTGGTGAGGCTGTTGGCGCGGCCGAGATTGTTCTGGAACTTGAGGAGATTGCTGCCGCGGATGACGTGGTCGGTATCGGCGTTGTCGGGCAGGCCGGGAATGTAAATGTCGTTGTATTCGGTTTCGAAGCTGTTGAAGTACCAGGCGCGGCTGCGCACGATGGGGCCGGAGACGGTAATGCGCGGCTCGAAGGTGTCGAAGCGGAGGCCGTTCTGATCGCGTACGGAAGGAATGAAATCGGTGGCGTTGTAGCGGAACTTGTTGTCGCCCATGGCGGTGCTGTAGGCGATGACGCCACCGGTGGCGCGGCCGTACTGGACGGGGTAGCGGGTGGTTTCGGTGTCGAGGGAGCGGACCGCGTCGGTGGGCACGCGCAGATCGAGGGTGCCGAAGATGGGAGAGCGGATGTCGAAGCCGTCGAGGGTATCGAGAGTCATGTAGGTTTCGCCGCCGGCAACATGGACCTGGCCGGAGCCATCGGCGACTATGCCGGGGATGAAGGGCAACAGACCGCGGACGTCGATGTCGGTGGGGTAGGGGATGTTGACGACCTCCGGGGTATCGAGCTCGAACTTATCGGAGATCTGCTGGGGATCGATGCCGGGGGTGGAGGCGGTGACGTTCACCTGCTGCTGGAGCCATTGCTCGTGGGTGAGGGTGACGGTGACGCTGGCAGCATCGGTGTCGAGGCCGGTGCGGGAGGTCTGGTAGAAGTTGGGGCGCTGGGCGACGAGGCTGTATGTGCCCTCGGTTTTTGGGGTCCACAGAGCGTGGCCGGCGTAGTCGGTGATGAGGTGGGCGGGCGGCTCACCGGCTTCCTGAAGGGTGAGCTGGGCGCCCTCGACAGCGACGCCGTTTTCATCGACGACGGTGAAGGTGACGGGGGTGGGCGTCGCAGCGGGCGCGGGATGAACTGTGGGTGTTTGCGCAGGCGCTGACAGCGTTACGCAGAAAGCAAATGCAGCGGCGATGTAGAAGATTCCACGCGACAGACGTGGCATGCGCATCCAGTTCCCCAGCCAGGATGTAGTGTAACGGGCGGCGCAGAGGGGCTGGTGCCGGCCGGGGACGCTCCAATTTGGATGGGAATCTTAGCGGGAGCGGGGAACCTGCATGGATACTGGGATTCAGCGGAATTTCACTTGCGGCGGTGGCGGCGCGGGGCTACGGTGGGGTTAGCTGGCGATTCTCCGCAGACCTAAGCCGTACAATCCCCAGAGAACGCGTGTGTGGGTCTAATAGTTGGGTTTCGACCCCCTTATCCACAAGATGTTGGGGTCGGTCCGTTGACCGTGCCGGACGGCGAACGCTACAGTCGTTCATGATGGTTCGGTCTTCCCGCGTCAAGGTTCGATCTCTCCGCGATCTCTCGCCCGTTTCCAACCCGAGGATTCTGTGGAAACGGGTCTCTCCGACGGGATGGAGGAATAATCAGCCATGCTGAAGCTGAAAAGAATTCACGTTCTGGGCTTTAAGTCCTTTGCCGACCGGACGGAAGTGTCGCTGCCGGGGGAGGGGATCGCCATTGTGGTGGGCCCGAACGGGTGCGGCAAGTCGAACATACTGGACGCGGTGAGCTGGGTGCTGGGCGAGCAGAGCGCGAAGAGCCTGCGTGGCGGCAAGATGGAGGACGTCATCTTTGCCGGAACGCGGGAGCGCAAGCCGCTGGGCATGGCCGAAGTGTCGCTGACGCTGGTGGACCCTGAGGCGTATGAGGGCGGCCCGCTGCTGGTTGAGCCGGAGATCATTTTTGACGCGGCGGAGCCGGACTGGGACGAGGAAAAACTACGCGCCGAGCGGGCGGCCGAAGTGGAAGAGATTATCGCCGAGTCGCAGCCGGGGCAGGTGCTGGATGGCGATGCCGCGCCGGCCGAGGAGCCGGCTGCCGCGGGAGCTTCCGCAGAGGGTGCCGTGCACGAGGTGCCGGGCGTGGTGCTGAAAATCCGGCGGAGGAAATTCAACCGGACGCCACAGCGGGGCGAGATTGTCGTGACGCGGCGGCTGTTCCGGACCGGGGACAGCGAGTATCTGCTGAATGGGAAGCTGTGCCGGCTCCGGGATATCCAGGACATCTTCATGGGCACCGGGCTGGGCCCGGAGAGCTACGCGATCATCAGCCAGGAGCGGGTGGGGCAACTGCTGACGTCGCGGCCGCACGACCGGCGGGCGATTATCGAGGAAGCTGCGGGGATTACGCGCTTCAAGACGAAGAAGCGGCTGGCGGAGCTGCGGCTGGAGCAGGCGAAGCAGAACCTGGCGCGGGTGAACGATATTTTCGAAGAAGTGACGCGGCAAATGGCGTCGCTGAAGCGGCAGGCGGCGAAGGCCGAACGCTATGCGAAGCTGCGCGACGAGATGCGCGCCCGGCTGAAGGTGGCGCTGGCGAGCCGGATCGCGCAGATGGATGCGCAGCACACGGCGCTGGAAACGCAGATCGCCGAGCTGACGGCGCAGATCGACGCGGGCGCGGAGCGGGTCAACGGGCTTGAGACAGAGCACGAGGCGCTGGTGGCGCGCGGGTATCTGCTGGAGGACGCGGCGAAGGACGCGGAGACGCGGGCCAATCAGCGGGCGGTGGAGATCGAGCGCGCGGATGCGCGGCACCAGACGAATCAGGAGCGGATTGCCGAGCTGGAAGCGCGGAAGTCGGCGGCGCAGGCAGAGCTGGAGCAGGCCGGCACGCACCTGGAGAGCATGGCCGCAGAGCGGGAGTCGCAGCGCAGCTTTCTGGAGAGTGCGGCGAGCGAGGCGGCGGCATTTCGCGAACAGACGACGGCGAAGCAGGAGTCAATGCGCGCGGCGGTTGCGGCGGTGACTGCCGCGGAACAGCAGTCGGAAACCGCGCGGCGGCGGGCGGCACAGCTTTTGTCGGAGCTGGGACAGGCGCGGAACCAGATTACGCAGGGCGAAGAG
>JBATVK010000127.1:0-79084 GCA_049671725.1 Acidobacteriaceae bacterium | reverse complement strand
GGCCAGACCCACGCCGAAGTCCAGGTTCCCCTCGTCTACAGCGCCAACAACCCCGCACCACCCCCACCGCCGCCGGCCGCGTCTGCCGCTCCCGCACCACAGCCCAAACCCCACCGCGGCTTCTTCGGCCACATCGGCCACTTCTTCAAGCGCCTCTTCGGCGGATAGCGAACACCCGTCCATCGTTTCCATCCCCTCAACCCCGGCAGGCGACCACGCGAGCCAAAGGCAGGTCCCGCACCGCAACGAAGTTGTATACTCCCGCCGATGAACCAGTTCGCCACGGCCCGCGACGCAAAGGAATACCTGATCGGCCGAATTCTGGCGCAGGCAGACCGGGATGGTGTTCCTCTATCCGACGTCGAACGGAAAATGCTGTATTTCTCCGAAACCGGTTGGACTCTGCCCGACATGATGGCCGTCAGTCGCGACTTTGACCAGAACTACGAGCAGGACCAGTACGAAAGCAAGATTGGCCAGGTAATCCAGCGAATACAGGATCAGCCCGGCAGCAATGGCGCCGACAATTGGAACGAAGCGGTCTGTCGTCTCCGGGAAGAAGATCATTACCTTCTGGTACTGATCGACGGCGCCTCCTGCAAGCCCGCGAAACAGTCCCGTTGGGAAATAGCCCGGTTAATCGCGGCGGGAATAGCGGTTGTCGCCGTGTTTCTTCCCTTCCTCTTTTTTGTTGATTCGCACATAGACAATCCTGTCGTTGCCAAATGGATCGGCATGTGCGCGTTCCTGGTGCTGGCTGTCCTGGCGGCGTTACTCGCAAACCGCGGACACCGCGACTCGGCATAGACCCCTCCCCCCACCCCCTGCGCTAAAATCAACTTGCCGGAGTATGCTTTTGCGCGGACCCCACAGGTTCGCCGCCAGCGGTCGGTTTCCGCCGCGACATTCCGCACTCAATTTCCGTAAGGAGCTTTACCCATGGCGATTCCCGCCACCCAGATGCGCCCGGGCATGATCATCAAGCACAACAACGATCTCCACCTCGTCTTCTCCGTCGAGCACCGCACCCCCGGCAACCTGCGCGCCTTCATCCAGGCCAAACTCCGCAACCTGCGCACCGGCGCCATGTTCGTCGAGCGCTTCCGCTCCCCCGACCCCATCGAGCGCGTCGTCGTCGACGAGATCCCCATGGACTTCCTCTACAACGACGGCGACGACTACTACTTCATGAACACCGAGAACTACGAGCAGACTCACCTCAAGCGCGACACCCTCGGCGACGCCGTCGAGTACCTCACCGCCAACCTCCAGATCAAGGTTTCCTTCCACGACGGCACCCCGGTCGGCATCGAGCTGCCCCAGACCGTCGAGCTCACCGTCGTTGAAACCGAGCCCGGTCTCAAGTCCGCCACCGCCTCGTCCGTCACCAAGCCCGCGAAGACCGAAACCGGCCTGATCGTCCAGGTCCCCCCCTTCATCAACGAAGGCGAAAAGATCCGCGTCGACACCGCCGAAGGCGCCTACCTCAGCCGCGCATAACTCACCATCCCAACACTCGGGTGCCCCATCCAGGCCGGTTTTGCTTGGGTGGGGTAGTTAACAGTCTTTCCGCTGGCCGCCTCTTAGCTGGCCGCTTCTTAGCCGCCCCTTCACTTGCTCAGTTCCACGCTCACAATCTGCCCACCCACCGTCTTGTCCGCGGTCGCGAAATACTGCACCTTCGCCTTCATCCCCTCCAGATCGCTGCACGGATGGATCTCCCCCTGCGGGGTGAAATTCGCCGCCGAGTAGCCGATGTCGTAATAGTTGTTGTTGTAGAGCTTCACCGTGCTCCGCGCCCCAGCCACCTCCAGCTCGATGACCGCCGGATAGCTGCACTTCACCCCGTGGATCACCCCCTGCGCCGTCAGCATCGGCCCATGCGGCTTCTCCGTCGGGTGCTGGAACACCGGCGCCTGATACGCCGTCACCGCCGTCGCCGCCGAGCCCCGCAGTGGCTGCACCGTGCTCTGCGTCGTTTCTCCCGCCGCCTTCCGCTTCTCCGCCTCCCGCATCTGACCCTGGTAGAGCTGCGCCAGCCCCAGCCGCGCCTGCACTACGTCCACTTCCTGCGGCGACTTCGCCACCGCTTCCGCCGCCTGCAGCACCCGCACCGCATCGTCGTACCGCTGCTGCTCCATCAGGATGTTCGCGCAGTCGATGCGGTACTGCACGTTGCCCGGCTCCAGCTGCACCGCCTGCAGGCTCAGCATGTGCGCCTCGTCCAGATTCTCCCGCCGCCGGCCGTACATCGCCGCCAGCGCGTCGTACGCCGGCGCAAATCGCTCATTCAGCCGGATCGCCGCCCGCAGGCTCGCCTCCACCTGCGGCCCTGTCTCCCCATCCATCACCGACAGCGCCCCAAAGTAGTACTGCGCGATGTAGCTCTCGGAATTCAGCGCGACCGCCTGCGTGTACCACTTCTTGGCCTCCGCGCGGTTCCCATCCCGAAACGCCAGGTACCCCATCGTTTCGTACGCCTGCGCGTTCTTCGCGTCAGCCGCCATCACCTGCGCCAGCAGTGCGTGCGCATCGGCTGGCCGCCCGATGTACGCCATCAAATCCGCCCGGATCGCATCCGCCTCCGGCTCCGTCAGCGGCGTCACCGTGAACGCGCCCTCGTTCAGCGGCGGCAGCTTCATCCGGAAGTAGGTGTACTGCCGCTGCACGATGTAATCCCTCAGCGTCTTCTGCAGTTGCTTCAGATTCCCAAACGCCGTCTCCGCCGCCGCCACCGGATCCTTGTGCTGGCTCACCAGATCCATGTACTCGCCCACATGATTCGTACGGTTCTTCACGTCGCTGGTCTCCAGAGAATGCACCAGCGCCCACGACTCCGCGTAGAACACTGACCCCTTCTGCTCCTCGTGGTAATACGGCGAGTTCGCGTCCACGCGAAACAGCGTCTCCAGCGGGATCAGCTGGTTCTGCTGCAGGTACACCAGATCGTCCTCGCTCGGCTGTCCCAGCCGCGCCTCGTTGCCGTCGAAATCGGTGTTCTGGAAGAACTCCGCCAGCCCCTCGTTCAGCCACAGCGGCATCCACTCGATCGCGTCTCCGATCTGCAGATGCGTGTACTCGTGATAAATCGTCGCGTAGGGATGCTGCTCGTCCTCCGCATCCAGCCGCAGCAGCACATAATTCTTGTCCGCGGCCCGCAGAAAGTATCCCGCCAGGCTCAGCTGCCCCTTCGCCAGATACGCCTCCGGCTCCATGGGCTGGAACTCCTTCCGGTTCTTCACCGCCATCACCACAATCGGCGCCACCGGATCCACGTTGGCCTTGGGGAAAAGCGTCTGGAACACCAGCCGCATCCGCTCGAACTGGTCCAGCGTCCGCCGTCCTTCGCCCGCTCCCGCGTCCGTTACCACCGTAAAGTGGGCGCTCCGCACCTCCACCCATGCCGGAGAACTGGCCCTGACCGGAGCAGCGGCGCACAGCAGCAACAGCAGAACCATCGAAAAGCGTGCCATGGCGAGGTGCCCGGATCGTATCACGCTGCAAATCGGCGCGAAATAGTCAATGGGGCTAAGCAGCATAACTTTCGTTCCGGCCCAATTCCGGAAGCGTGGTACAGTTTCGGCCATGGCCCTTCGGGAGGGATTCCGTCGCGTCCGGCTGATCGGGAAGATCATCCTTGCCGCCGGTCTTCTGTTGGACGCGTTTCTCCTCGTGGGCTTCGTCGCGGCCGGTTTCGGCAAACACATCCAGGTTTTTGCGCTCGGCTACTTCGGCGTCCCTGCGACAATCCTCGGCGCCATCATTCTTCTCGCCGCCTGGGTAGCCGAGGGGTTCATAAGCCGGGCCTACCCCGCCGGACGGCAGACGCCGCAGTCTCCCGGACATCCTCCGGCAAACTGAAGACCGGACGGCACAACCCTTCAGATGACCCTGCGTAAAGCGGTGCGCGGCACGCCGGGTGCCCCACCCTTGTCGCCGCTGTTGCGACAGGGCCGGATCCCAGCCGGACGTTTCCTCGCGAACAGCTAAAGGCGAACGGCTGGCACCTTGCTTTGCCTCGAACAGGCGCAACAGGACCAAAGCTACTCTGCCCTTCAGAGACGACGCCAACCGCTGGCGCGAATCCCCTCTCGCTAACAGCTAAAAGCTAAAGGCTAACAGCTAAAAGCTAACGGCTAACGACTGGCACCTTGCTTTTCCTGTCAACCCCCACACCTCTTCACCAAAGTAACCACCCCTCATTCCACGCTACTTATCGCCGCCTAACCGCAAAGATAATTGGCAGGGTTATTCGCTGAAACTGCTATCCTGAACTTATAGAGTGAAATTCAAACAAAGGCCGCTAACAAGCGGCCTTTTCCCATTGGCCGATGCATCTCCGAGCCCTGAGCCCCGAGCTCTGCCCGGTCGCCTTTCCTGAGCTCTGAGCTCTGAGCCCTGAGCTCTGCGCTCTGCCTTTCCTGATCACTGCTCACTGATCACTGTCCTGCTGTCCAGCTTTTCTGAACGCTGAACGCTGATCGCTGATCGCTGAACGCTGTCCGGCTTTCCTGAACGCTGAACGCTGACCGCTGTCCAGCTTTTCTGCTCACGAATCACTGCTTCCGGAGGATCCATGCCCGCCGAATGTCACTTCACCCTGCCCAACGGCCGCAAGTGCCGCTGTTCCGCCACTCGCGGTCACGCCTTCTGCCGCCACCACGGAGCCCCGTCGCAACCCCGCTCCCTCCCCGACCACCTCCTCTGGAAGCGCCTCACCATCTGGCGCACTCTCGGCCGCGAACTCCAGGACGTCCCTGTCGTCGATATTCCCGGCGAGCTCCTCACCCTCCTCCAGTCCCTGCTCGACAACGAGGTCTCCGACCGCTTCGCCGGCCGCGCCCTCCGCGTTCTCCTTGAGCGCTATGGCTCTGTGCCCTTCCAGGAGGAGCCGCCCAGCTCCCCCATCGACCTTCCCGAGCCTCCGCCCTCGAAACAGCAGCTTCTCGAGCAGTACCGCTCCCTCTTCGCCGTCCAGCCTCACCCCCAGCCCGCGGCGATTCACCCGCGGCCCGCGGCATCGTCCAACGGAGCACTCCGGTGATCGCTCGCAGCCGTCTGGTGATCACTGGCAGCCGTCTGGTGATCATTCGCGGCCGTCTCGTACCTGATCTCGAATCAATCATCGGCGCCGCTCGCGGATCTCAGTGGTTCATTCGCGGCTCTCTGGTGATCACCATCGCGGCCGTCTCGTATCTGATCGCATGGGCAGGACTTATCGCCCGCTCCTCCGCCAGGGCGTCGCGTAACTACTGTCGTTTGGGTCTTGGCTTTCTGGTAACCCGGGGGGAGGGGGGGTACCCCCATGATTCGGAACTCACCGCATGACCCTGCTCAAAGCTGTGCGCGGCACCCGCGACCTTCTGCCGCCCGAATCCGAACTCTGGGATCACGTCGAGTCGACCGCCCGCCGTCCCGCCCGCAAACCGGACCGATCGCCCCTACCCAATCTCCATCAGCTGCACCGGGATGTGCTTCGCGTACCGCGCGAAATCCTGGTCCACGGTCAATACGGGCCAGCGCCGCAGAATCGATACCGCGCAGATCAGAAAATCGATGGGACTTCCCGAGACTCCCCGCCCTCGACACACATTGCCGAGCCGCGCTGCCTCTTCGTAGTCCTCCACGCGCAGTTCCGCATCGCGGAAGGCTCTGAGGGTATCGCGCAATTTCAGGAACTGGCGCTCCTCCCGAATGCCGCTGAGCAGCTCCTGCCGGATGGCGCCGAGCAGCGCAACATTGCCCTGCGAGACCAGCTTCTCCAGGGTGCTCCGCAGCTCCTGTTCACGTTGACTCAGGTCTTCGCGGCGCCGGCGCAACGCCAGCGACCACACCGGCGTGTCCACCAGGACCATCATCCCCGGCGCGCTCTTCGCTCCGCTTTGTAGTCGTAGGCCGGGTCGTAGTCGATGGTGCCGAAGAGACGAATCACCTCGGCCTGCTTGTGTCTGCGGACGTACTCATCCAGCGCCGCCGTCACCGCGGCCTTCTTCGACTTGTGACCGCCGACCCTCCGGGCTTCCTCGATCAGCTTGTCGTCCAGCGCCAGATTGGTCGCCATCTCTGCTCCTCGCGCAATGTGTAACCTTCGACACATTATAAGATGATTCGACCGCCCGGACGTGTCGATCGCACCGGCGCCATCCCGCTGGCCGCCTGGATCGCTGAAGCTTTTCGCCAACGCCATCCGCCTGCTCGCCCGCACCCCGCGCAATCCTCGCGAATCCCTCCGATAAACTAAGAGCTGTACCGAACCAGTCCAATGACCCTGCTCAAAGCTGTGCGCGGCACGCGCGATCTGCTGCCGCCCGAAACCGAACTCTGGGACCGCGTCGAATCGACCGCCCGCCGCGTCTTCGCCCGCTACAACTTCGGCGAAATCCGCACCCCCATCTTCGAGGACACCGCCCTCTTCGCCCGCTCCGTCGGCGAAGAAACCGACATCGTCTCCAAGGAGATGTACACCTGGGAGGATCGAGCCCGCGCCCAGTCCGAGAAAGCGCAGTCCCTCACCCTCCGCCCCGAAAACACCGCCGGCGTGGTCCGCGCGTACATCGAGCACAAGCTCGGTGAAACCGGACTCCTCCAGAAGCTCTGTTACATCGGCCCGCAGTTCCGCCGCGAGCGCCCGCAGAAGGGCCGCTACCGCCAGTTCTGGCAGATCGGCGCGGAAGTCATCGGCCCGCCCAGCGCTGGCTCCGAATCGCCCCTCCGCGATGCCGAAGTCCTCGAGATGCTGTCCAGCTTCCTCGACGAGCTCGGCATCGCCGGCTGGACCCTCGTCCTCAACTCCGTCGGATCGTCCAGCGACCGTCCGCGCTACATCGCCGCTCTCCGCGAAGCCCTGAAAGACAAGGTCCCGCAGATGTGCGCCGACTGCCAGCGCCGCGCCGAGACCAACCCCCTCCGCGTCCTCGACTGCAAGGTTCCCGAAGACCAGCCCATCATCGAGACCCTGCCGCGCATCGCCGACTACCTCGACGACGCATCGAAAGCGCACTTCGCCGCGGTCCTCGCCGCCCTCGACGCCTGCGGCGTGCCCTACACGCTCAATCCCCGCCTCGTCCGCGGACTCGACTACTACACCCGCACCACCTTCGAGTTCACCCACGGCGGCCTCGGTGCGCAGAACGCCCTCCTCGGCGGCGGCCGCTACGACGGCCTCTCCGAGATGCTCGGCGGACCCAAAGCTCCCGGCATCGGCTTCGCCATGGGCCTCGATCGCCTCATCCTCACCCTCCAGGCCGCGCAGTCCGAATCCGCGCCAGCGCTCGCTGATGCCTACATCGCGCCGCTCGGCGAAGCCCTCAACGCCTCGGCTCTCGCGCTCGCCCGCGAGCTCCGCCGCCACGGCCTCCGCATCGAGTTGGGCGACGGCGCTTTCCGCCTCAAAAAGTCCTTCGAAATCGGAAACAAGCTCGCCCGCGCCATCATCCTCTTCGGCGAAGACGAGCACGCCTCCGGTATCCTGACCGTGAAGCGCTTCGCCACCGGCGAGCAGACCAAAATACCGCGTGACCAGCTCGCGCACGCTCTCCAACACCGTTAGGACTCGCAACTTTGCTCGATTTTCTAGGAACACGCCAACGCTCTCATACCTGCGGCCAGCTTCGCGCCGCCGACGCCGGCCAGTCTGTCACCCTCATGGGCTGGGTCAACCGCCGCCGCGACCACGGCAGCCTCATCTTCCTCGACCTGCGCGACCGCTACGGCATCACTCAGGTTGTTCTGGATAAAGACCTCGCCCCCGAAGGCCACGCCAAAGCCGAGCAGGCCCGTCCCGAATACGTAGTCGCCGCCGTCGGCAAGGTCCGTCTGCGCGGCGCCGACGCCGTCAACCCCAAAATGCCCACCGGCGAAATCGAAATCGCCGCCACCGAGCTCCTCGTCCTCAACGACGCAAAAGTTCCGCCCTTTTCCCCCGCCGAAGACGTCATCGCCAACGAGGAAGTCCGCCTCAAGTTCCGCTACCTCGACCTCCGCCGCCCCGAAATGGCGCGCAATCTTGAGATTCGCCACAAAGTCGCGCTCGCCATGCGCGAATACCTCAACGCCCAGGGCTTCTTCGAGATCGAAACTCCCTTCCTCACCCGCTCCACCCCCGAAGGCGCGCGCGATTACCTCGTTCCCAGCCGCGTCCACTCCGGCTCCTTCTACGCTCTGCCGCAGTCGCCGCAGCTCTTCAAGCAGATCCTCATGATCTCCGGCCTCGACAAGTATTTTCAGATCGTCCGCTGCTTCCGCGACGAGGATCTCCGCGCCGACCGCCAGCCCGAATTCACGCAAATTGATCTCGAAATGACCTTCCCGCAGCAGGAAACCATCTTCGCCGTCGTCGAAGGTTTCCTCAGGGCATCGTTCGAGGTCATCGGCGAAAAAATCGTCACGCCCTTCCCGCGCATGACCTACGACGACGCCATCCGCCTCTATGGCATCGACAAGCCGGACCTGCGCCTGCCTCCCATGACCGATGTTCGCGATGCCTTTACCGCCGAAGAGCTGGCGTCGCTGAAGATCGAGCCGGAACTCCCCATCGTCGCCGTTGTCATCCCCGGCAGGACGGAGATGAGCAACACCCAGAAGAAGGCGTTTGCCCAGGAAATCGACGCCGCGATAGGGCCCGAGCTCGCCTACCTCGACGTGGGACGGCTGGCAAAAAGCCCGCAGTATTCCCCGCTCGCCCAGCGCATCGACGCCGCCGTGGCCAAACACTGCGGTCTCGAGCGCGTCGAACCGGAAAACCGCCTCATCGTCGTCTCGCCGCGCTTCGGAACCGCATCGTCAGCCAAAAATCATCACTGGCTCTACAAAAGAGCCGGACAGCTTCGCCTCGATCTCGCCAGGCGTTTCCAGGACGAGCACAAAGCCTTCGAGAAAAAAGGGACCAGCGACGATTACAAATTCCTCTGGGTTACCGACTTTCCCTTCTTCGAGTGGGATGAGCAGACGAAAACCTGGACCTTCGCCCACCACCCCTTCACCTCGCCGCACGAGGACGACCTCATCGCCGGCCGCATGACTTCCGACCCCGAAGCGGTGCGCGCCCTCGCCTACGACATCGTCCTCAACGGCCTCGAGCTCGGCTCCGGCTCCATCCGTATCCACCGCCAGGACGTCCAGCAGCAGATCTTCCGCGCCCTCGGCATGTCCGACGAGGAGGCCAAAGCCCGCTTCGGTTTCTTCCTCGAAGCCCTGCAGTACGGCACACCGCCGCACGGCGGCATCGCCCTCGGCCTCGATCGCCTCGTGATGATCCTCGCCGGCGCCTCCAGCCTCCGCGAAGTCATCGCCTTCCCCAAGACCGCCAAAGCCATCGATCTCATGGTCGACGCGCCCACCCCGGTCAGCGATGCCCAGTTGAAGGAGCTCCACATCCGCCCCGTCCTGCGCAGCTGACCGCCAGCACCGCCAGGCGTCGGGATGTTACCCTGAATCTTCCGACTTTTTCCCGAATGAGGTTTCCGATCGCGTGAAATCCGTGATGTCTCGATTTGTGGTCCTGGCCGCGCTGGGGCTTGTCCTGGGACCCGTAACGCGCCTGCACGCTCAGATCACCGCCACCGCCCCGCAGGCTGAGGCTGATGCTTATTCCCAGCGCTGGGACTTCTTCGGCGGCTACCAGTACGCCCACTTCAACCCCAGCAACGGCCTGTCCATCGAGGCCGTCAACCTTACCGGCTGGACCGGCTCCGCCACCCTCTGGTTCCATCCGCGGTGGGGCATTGAGGCTGACGCACGCGGCGAGTATGGCGTTCTGGTCATCCCCCCGAACTCCGAGGGCGTCCCGAAGAACCCGCCCATGTCCGAGAATCTGGAACTCTTCGGCCCCAGCTTCCGCATGTATCGCTCGCCCAAAGTGATGCTCGGCATGCACTTCCTGGAGGGTGCGGCGTACGGCAAGTTCAGCTCCGGCTTCCCGGCCGGCACCCAGCCGCAGGACTTCGACATTTACAACGACAAGCTGGCCTTCGGCATGGCCTGGGGCGGCATCGCCGACTACAACGTGACCCCCCGCTGGTCCGTGCGCTTCGTCGCCGACTGGCAGCCCACGCACTATGGCTTCTCCTGGCAGAACGAGGGCGCGGGCTCGGTGGGCCTGGTCTACAAGTTCGGCTCCCTGCACAAATAGCGCGCCACAGACGGGCTCACCGGGCTTCTGATCCCTGACCCGTAAACCGTAACCCCTGCTCCTCAGTTGTCCCGGTGCTTCCGCATGTAGACTTCGAACTTCTTTGCGGCGCGCCTGCGTTTCCACCGGTAGTAGCGATTGCGCACCCCGTACAGGCTCTCGCTGCCCGCAAAGGCAAAACCTCGCCGCGGTGCAAGCTTGATGTACAGATATCCAAACAGCGCGCCGCCCAGTTGGGAGAACGCAAAAACCCTCTCGCCGGAAAACAGCATCGCCAGCACAATCAGCAGATAGACGGCCACCAGATACTTCGCCTTGATCATGAACGGCAGCGGGAACATCATGAATTCGAGGTCGGCGTAAAGCACCCCAAACGCGATCAGCAGCCCGAAAATGCCGCCCCAGCAGCCGTACAGCAGCACCGTCTGCTCTCCCGTCGCCGCTGCCAGCGCCACCCCCGCCAGCGCCGAGCCCAGCACGGAGGTAAAGAAGATCTCCCCCAGCCAGCGCGATCCATGGTTCGACTCCAGAAAGCTCCCCAGGAACCACAGCGACAGCAGCTCAAACGCGGTATTCAGAATCCCCTGGTGGATCAGGCAATAGGTAACCAGCTGCCAGATGAATCCGCGATGCAGCACCAGCGCCGGCACCAGGCCCAGATAGAGCTGGAGCAAATTCACCGTGGAGTGCGAGGCCACGCCAAGGATCAGCAGCAGGAAATATGCCCCCAGATTCCACAGCACCAGCTTGCGCGTGAGGCCGGTGAAGTCCGGAAAGCCGAGCATTCCACTCGAAAGTCGAGGCACCTGGTTATTCTCTCATTCGCAAAGTTGTGCCGTCCTTACCTCGACGGCCACGGCACCACCGCCGGGCTGCGATGCCCGTGCGCATCTACAGCCCGCACGCCGAAGATCACGTTGTCTTTCGAAATCGGCAGCGTCACGGAATACGTCGCGCCCTGCAGCCCGGTTTGACCAGACAGCACCTGTCCGGTCACCTTCACGCCTGCCTTGTCCGCCATCACCGCCCGCTGCCAGTTCGGCGCGGCCGTCGCGCGCCACACGATCTCATACCTCGTTCCCGCCGGAGCACCGGCTCCCGCTCGCCATTCGATGGTCGTGTCGTTGATGGAGTTGTCGAAAACCTTCGTCGGTGGAAAGGTCACATCCACCGGCTCCGGAGGGGCATCGGCCAGAACCGCCATGGTTGCCGCATTCAGCCGCGCCACCCGCGCCACGTAATCGAAATCGACGAACTTCAGCAGGTCGCCGTATTGCACGCCGTTCTCCACCCGCACATTCTGATGCTGGTGGTTGAAGTCTTCCCGCCACTCCGTGAAGCGAACCGCTGCGTACCCCTGCTGATTGAAGGAGTAGTGATCGCCGCCGCGCAGGAAGCGGTCGAGCCGGAACTCCAGCACCGGTTCCAGCCCCGAAGCGATCGGCTGTGCGCTCGCCGCAGGCGCCCCGGTATAGGTCCGCGCCACCTCGGTAATCTCCCGTGCCAGTTCCCGGGAGGGCGAATCGCTGTCATAGCCAAGCATGACCGCGCGCCGAATCTCTTCGGGCGTGTCGCTCGCCGGTACGCCCTCGGAGAAAACGCGGACCGCGTGCTCGTCCTGGAATCTGTCCCCGGGAGTACGATTGCCGCCCACGATGTCGTTATTCAGCACGCCTTCCAGGTCCCAGTTCTGCTGCCTGGCCATCTGCGCCAGGTGCCGGCTGCCGTACAATCCCTGCTCTTCCCCGGCAACGGCCACAAACACCAGAGTGGCGGGAAATCTCATCTTCGACAGCGCCCGCGCGCATTCAAGGCTCACCGCCACCCCGCTGGCATCGTCGTTGGCGCCCGGCGCCTCGCCCTGCGTGTCGAAGTTGCTGCTGTCGCGCGAATCGTAATGCCCGGTGACCAGAATCATTCTCGCCGCCTGCGTCGGATCGCTCCCGCGCAGAATCGCATAAACATCGGTGATGGTCGTCGGCTGCGTCACCCGCGCATGTGGCCCTGTGCCCGCCTCCTGCGTGAATGTGTCACGCTTCACCTCGAGGCACCCGCCGCACTCGGCTGAGATCTGCCGGAACTGCGCTTCGATCCAGTCCGCTGCCGCGCTCACCCCTGTACCCGGCGGCAGGTCTTTCACCATACTGGAAAGCGTGCTCCGATTATGAAACCCGACCAGCGCTGCAATCGTATGCTGAATTTGTATGGGCGACACCCGCGTCAGCGCACGCGCAATCTGCGCATCCACCGGCATCGCGCCAACCGGCGCGCCCATGGCATCCAGATCGCGGTGGGCGGCATCGCCGGAGGAAGCATCTGCGCAGTTGGGCGCCGCTATCGCCAGTGCGAGGAAGAGAATGAGGACCCCGAGCCTGCCATGACTTTTCATGACTATCGAGTATGCCCTGGCGTGACGTCAAACGCACGCTTGACGCGCGGCCGGTTTCTCTTCAAAACTAGCGAAGGCGGCACGCGGCTGAAACCTGCATCGAAGTTGCTGACGTCGCACCGCGAATTTCTAACGGTATCCTGAAAGACGCTGCCAAACATGTGCCCCGCGCTGCGAAGATCTGATCGTTTGGTGATTCTTTATCCCGTTGGAGGGACTCATGCCGATTTGCCCTGAATGCGAGACCGCTCTGGACTTTGACGAAGAGGAAGTGGAAGAGGGCGACGTCGTCGTTTGCGACGAGTGCGGCACCGAGTATGAGGTGGTCGCGGTTGACCCTTTGGAACTCACCAAAGTCGAAGAAGGTTACGAGGACGAGGAAGAATTCGGAGAAGAGGAAGAAGAATGAGCCGTTCGCCTGTGGCTGCCCGCATGCCTGTCCGCCATCATCTGCAGCGTCTGGCCGTTCTCAGCGTGGCCCTGCTGGCGCTGGCGGCTCTCGGGCCGGCAATCCGCGCGCAGAATTTTGGCCAGCGCGATCTCGAAGGAAAAGTCATCGGCGATCGCGGCGTGCCCATCAGCGGCGCCATCGTCTACCTCACCAACTCCCGCAACAGCGACGTCAAGACCTTCATTACCACCGGCGACGGCAGCTACCGCTTCGACTACCTGGCTGACGACACCGATTACACCGTCTGGGCCGCGTTCCACAGCAAAAAAAGCTCTCACCGAACCCTCAGCTCCTTCGATCAGCGCAAGGTAGCCTATTTCGATCTGCATATCTCCGTCGCTGTCCCGGCGTCATCCGCCGGAAGCGGATCCTGACCCCGACCGTCTCCGCGATCGAGCCGGGGACTGAGTGCTTGCCCCAGGCTGTGAGCGAAACCCTCTGCGGCGCGTCTATCTTTAGTGCCGGCTCACGCCGTCCTGTTACGTCAGAATCAGTCCGCCTTCCTGATTTTGCGGTACGATGAAGGCGCAGGAACCTACAAAGCCATGAAGTCCCTACTGGAACGCAGGCGTTCGCTGCACAGCGACGCCGGTTTTACGCTGATGGAACTGCTGATCGTCATCTCGATCATGCTGATCCTCATGCTCATCGCCATTCCCAACATGCTCAACCTGAAGAGCGAGGCCAACGAAACCTCTGCCATTGAATCGCTGCGCGCCATCCACGAGGCGGAAATCCAGTATCAGACGGAATACCCGGCCAACGGATTCGCCTGCTCGCTCTCCGCGCTCGGGGGCAGCGCGACTTCCGGGCCGCCCAGCCCGACCAGCGCCCAGTTGCTGCAGTCCGACCTCGCCGGCGGCCAGAAGTCCGGATACACCTTTGCCATCGTCAACTGCACCAAGACGACCGTGAATAATCAGGACATGTACACCAGCTTCGAGGCCACCGCTGTGCCCCAGGCGGTCGGCAAAACCGGCCATAACGGCTATTGCCTCGACATGAGCGGCCAGATCAGCAAGGATCCCACCGGCGGCACCAACTGCACGGTGCCCCTCCAGTAATGCCGGATAGTTCCGTAACCAGCCGCCGGCGAACTCTTCGCCGGCGGTTCCTGCTGATGGCGCTCTGTGTCGTAGTTCCCGTGTCGGCGCTGCGCGCCCAATCCAGCCTTACCGCCGCCGAGCTGGCTTCCCGTATCGACCACCACTACAACTCGCTGCATTCCCTCTCTGTTCAGTTCGTCCAGCATTACGACGGCATGGGCATGCACCGCAGGGAGTCCGGCGTGCTCCTGCTGCGTAAACCGGGCCGCATGCGCTGGACCTATACCGATCCCGACGGCCAGCTCTTCATCCTCGACGGAAAGAACGCCTATTTCTACGCGCCCGGCCAGAATGAGGCGCAGACCATGCCGGAAAAGCAGCTCGACGACCTGCGCTCCCCGCTGCGCTTCCTGCTCGGCCACACCGACCTTGAAAAAGAGCTGCTGAATCTTCAAATGACGCCGGACGGCAACGGCCAATACATGCTCTCCGGCGTGCCGAAGGGCATGGAGCAGCGCATCTCCGATCTGAAGATCGCTGCGAATGCCGACGGAATCATCCTGCAGATGACCATCATCGAGACGGACGGCGTCACCAACAGCTTCGACTTCAGCGGCGAGCTGACCAATGCCCCGGCGCCCGCCTCGGCCTTCGTCTTCACTCCTCCGCCCGGCGTCCATATCGTCGTTGGCGAACCGCCGGTCTAGCCTGGCTTCCTGAAGCCCCGTTTTCGGCTATGCTGCGGACGTGATGAAATCCCCGGTCCGCGCCGCCATGCTGTGTCTCGCCCCTCTGCTCCTCGCATCCGCAGGCGCGCAGACACTGGGCCAGACCTCCGGCCCCTGGGTATTGGAGCGCAGCGGGACCACGGCCGGACTGCGTGGGATCCACGCGGCAGGTCCGGGTATCGCCTGGGCCAGTGGCGCCAACGGAACGGTCCTGCGGACGGAGGACGCAGGCTACGAGTGGCAGCAATGCGCCATCCCTCCCGGCGCGGAGAAGCTGGACTTCCGCGGCATCTGGGCGTGGGACGCAAACACGGCCATCGTGATGTCGAGCGGGACGGGCGACCAGTCACGGCTGTACAAAACAACCGACGGCTGCGCGCACTGGCAATTGCTGTTCACGAATCCCGACAAGGACGGCTTTTGGGATGCGATCCACTTTTCCCACGAAACCGGAGCCGGCGCGCTCCTTGGCGATCCAGTCGATGGTCGATTCGCTTTTTTTGAGACAGCGGATCAGGGGATGCACTGGGATCGTGACTCTGCAAAGGGTCTGGAAGCCGATGGCGGGGAGGGCGCATTTGCCGCCAGCAACACATCGCTCGTCTCTCTTGCCCGTGGAACAGAGTGGATCTTCGCCACCGGAGGGGCCGGCGGTGCTCGCATCTACGAATCCCTCAACGGAATCTCGCAAAACGGCCTCTTCCACGATTGGCGGTCAATTCGTGTCCCTTCCGCTCCTCCGGCTGACGCCTCTGGCATCTTCTCTCTGGCGTTCCGCGACTCGGCACATGGCGTCGCCGTCGGCGGCGACTACACCAGGCCCAACGAGTCTGCGGGGACTGCAGCCTGGTCGGCGGATGGCGGACAGACATGGACCGCCGCCGCCAAACCGCCCCACGGCTTCCGTTCCGCCGTGGCCTGGGACGCCGACGCCCACGCCTGGATCGCTGTCGGCACCAACGGCTCCGACATCAGCTACGACGATGGAAAGACATGGCTTCCGCTGGACAACGGCAACTGGAACGCGCTGAACCTGCCATGGGTCGTCGGCCCCGGCGGCCGAATCGCCAAACTGGACCCCCGCCGGCTCCCAAAATGAGCATTTTTCGCCGTTTGCGCGTCCAGTACATGATTTACCGGGTGGCTGACGTTCGCACCTGTCCTTCGGCTGAGCCGGGAAGGCATTCCCGGCTCAGATTTTCGGAAAACGCTTAGGATGGATGAAGGGATCTCCGGCGCCGGGCAAGTCTGCCGGCGGGCAAAAGCATGGCTGAATTTGTGATCAGACTGGCCGACGAGCGCGGCCATGTGCAGGAACAGATCCAGGCGGCAGCCTCGGCCGAAGAGCTGCGCCAACGCTTCACGCAGGCCGGATACTACGTCTACTCCGTGAAACAGCGCGGCCTCACCGGCAGCGCGCGCAAGACAAAGCTCGAAACCTTCCTCATCTTCAATCAGCAGTTTCTCACCCTCATCAAAGCCGGCCTGCCCATCCTGAGCTCGCTGGAAATGCTGGCCAAGAGCCAGAGAAATCCCAATTTTGCGGGCCAGCTCCAGAACGTCTCCGCCCGCGTGCGCACAGGAGAAGCCATCTCCTCCGCTTTCGAAGCCCAGGGCGGATTTCCCCTCATGTACACCACCACGCTGCTGGCCGGCGAGCGCGCCGGCAACCTTGAAGAGGTTCTCGGCCGCTATCTTTCCTTCCAGCGCATCGCTCTCACCTTTCGCAAGAAGCTCAAGGCCTCGCTGATCTATCCCGCGCTGCTCATCACCCTGGTCACGGGGATGTTCATCTTCATGATCACCTTCGTGGTGCCGCAGTTCGCCAAGCTCTACGACCAGATCGGCACTAAGCTGCCCTCCATCACGCTGTTCATGCTGGCCCTGGGTCAGGGCGCGCAGCATTACCTGCTCTACGTGCTGCCGGTGGTGGCCCTGCTGGGATTTCTGATCTGGCGCTGGAGCAAGAGCGATGCCGGGGCCGAACGGATCGACCGCGTCCGCATCCGCCTGCCGATCTTCGGCAAAATCTGGCTCAAATACCAGGTTGCCATGTTTGCGCGTACCCTCTCCACGCTCCTCAGCGGAGGCATTCCCCTCGTGCCTTCGCTGGAAACCGCCGCCCGTTCCATCACCAGCAAGCGCATCAGCAAAGCCGTCTTTTCCTCCGTCGTCAGCGTCCGCGAAGGCAAAGGCCTTGCCAAAAGTCTCGCAAAAACCAAAGTCTTTCCTGAGCTCTCCGTGGAGATGATCGAGGTCGGCGAGTCCACCGGCGCTCTCCCGCAGATGCTCAACTCCGTCGCCGAATTCTTCGAGGAAGACGTGCAGACCGCCCTCACCGCGGCCCTGGCCCTCATCGAGCCGGCCATTCTCATCGTCATGGGCGTTGTTGTGGTCACCATTTTGATCGCCCTCTACCTGCCCATCTTTTCCATGGGCAATGCCGCCACCGGCGGAGGATAACGCTCCGCCGCTCCCGCGCATCTCGCAGACATTGAACCGAGGTTGATGATTATGGCCGAAGCGCCAACGCTCACGCTCCCCACCGAGCAGGACGAAACCCTCCAGGCCCAGGCCCTGGCGCGGCGCTACCGCTCCGAGTTCGTCGACCTCCGCAACTTCCGCATCCAGCACGAGGTCCTGCGCAGCGTCCCTGTGGACATGATGTTCCGCTACAACTTCGTCCCCCTCGAGCAGCAGGACGGCCGCCTGGTCATCGCCGTCAGCGACCCCAGCAAGCTGATGATGCTCGACGAGATCTCCGGCCTGCTCGGGCAGCGCATTGTCACCCGCGTCGCCACCCTCTCCCAGATCACCGACCTGCTGAAGAAGACCGAGCAGTCCCAGCGCGTCCTCGACGAAGCCTCGGAGGGCCTGACTTTCGACGTCCTTTCTTCGGAGGACAATCCGGACGAAAACATCTCCATTGAGAAGCTGACCTCGGAAGAGGACATCAGCCCCATCATCCGGCTGGTCGACACCACCATCTTCACCGCCCTTGAGCGCCGCGCCTCCGATATCCACATCGAGACCTACGACGACTCCGTCATCATCAAGTACCGCATCGACGGCGTGCTGCAGATGGCCATGGCGCCCATCGCCCGCGAGCACCACACCACCATCCTCTCGCGCGTCAAGATCATGAGCGAGCTCGACATCGCCGAGCGCCGCGTCCCCCAGGACGGCCGCTTCCGGGTGCGCTATAAGGGCCGCCTCATCGACTTCCGCGTCTCCATCATGCCCACCGTCCACGGCGAGAACTGCGTGCTCCGCGTGCTCGACAAGGAATCGATGAGCGAGAAGTTCCGCAAGCTCACCCTCGATGTGGTGGGCTTCGCCGACGACGATCTCAAGCGCTTCCGCCGCTACATCCGCGAACCGTACGGCATGGTCCTGGTCACCGGTCCTACCGGCTCCGGCAAAACCACCACCCTCTATGCGGCGCTTAACGAGATCAAGAGCGACGAGGACAAGATCATCACCATCGAGGACCCGGTTGAGTATCAGATCCGCGGCATCACCCAGATTCCGGTAAACGAGAAAAAAGGCCTCACCTTCGCCCGCGGCCTGCGCTCCATCCTGCGCCACGACCCCGACAAGATCCTCGTCGGCGAGATTCGCGACCAGGAGACGGCGCAGATTGCCATCAACTCCGCGCTTACCGGCCACCTGGTCTTCACCACCGTCCACGCCAACAACGTCCTCGACGTGCTGGGACGCTTTGTCAACATGGGCGTCGAGGTCTACAACTTCGTTTCCGCGCTCAACTGCATTCTGGCGCAGCGCCTGGTCCGCACCATCTGCGAGTACTGCGGCCACGAAGTGCGCTACGACGATGAAGCGCTCCTGCTCAGCGGTCTCGATCCGGCCCAGTGGCGCGATTTCGCGTTCCGCGAAGGCCGAGGCTGCATCGAGTGCGGCGGCACCGGCTATCGCGGCCGTACCGCAATCCACGAACTGCTCGACCTCACCGACCCCATTCGTGAAATTATTCTGGAGAAGAAGCCCACGTCTGAGATTCGCAGGCTCGCGCAGCGCGAAGGCATGCAGTTCCTGCGCGAATCGGCCCTCGATCGGGTTCGCCGCGGCCTGACCACGCTGAAGGAAATTAACAAAGTTACATTTGTCGAGGCATCGCGCTAGTGACCGCACTCGAAAACATCTTCAAACCCACGCCCGGCATGCGGCCGCAGACGGCCTGCGAAATCCGCCCCGAGGGCGTCGTGGCCGCTCGCGCTTCCACTGAGAGACGCGGCGCGGGCGATCCCCTCATAGCCTTTGAGGCCCTTCCCGGGGGTGCGCTCGCTCCCGGGCTGAAGGTTCCCAATCTGGTCCACCGCGAGGCTCTGGTCGCCGCACTCACCCAGGCGCTGGGTGCCGTCGATCCGCCCAGTCGCGACGTCTCTGTCGTCATTCCAGACGCGGCCGCGCGCGTCCTCCTGCTCGACTTCGACACCCTCCCGGCAAAATTTCAGGACGCGCTCCCGGTCGTCCGCTTCCGCCTGCGCAAGATGGTGCCCTTCGACGTCGAATCCGCCGCGGTCAGCTATCAGATCATGGCGCGGAAGCACGAGCAGATCAGCGTTCTGGTCACCGTTATGCCCGGCGATGTCCGTGCAGAATACGAATCCGCCGTGCGCGAAGCGGGCTATGAGCCCGGAGCCATTCTGCCCAGCACCCTGGCGGCGGCCGCGGCGATCACCAGCGATGGCGCCCCGCTCATCATCAACCATCTCCACGCCTCGGTCACAACCGCCGTCACCCAGGGCGACGAGATGCTCCTGCACCGTTCCATCGATCTGCCCGTCGAGCCGGACGCGCGCGATGAGGAGATCGCCCGTGCCGTCATTACCACCCTGGCGTGGTATGAAGACACGCTGCGCGCCACGCCCGCTACGCTCTACTACGCCGGTCCGGGGGGCGCCACCGCGGCCGCGGCATCGCGCTGGCTCGGCTTCGTCGATCGCGCTCCGCACATCGAAGACCTCGTGCCCGCCCCGGCTGCCGCTATCGTCACCAGCATCCCCGCCGGCATCACCGCCGGCGTAACCGGGGCTCTGGCAAGCTGATGAAGATTTCTGTCAATCTCGCCAGCCAGCCCTATGTTGAACTGCGGCCCGTCTACGCGCGGCTGCGCACATGGATGGCCATCCTTGCCCTCACCGGCCTCGCGCTCTGGTTCCTTTACCGCAGCGAGCGCATCCAGGCGCAGGCCGCCCTGAATCGCGTCCAGACCGTCCAGACTCGCGTCCATCAGCTCGAAGATCAGGAGCAGAGCTACGCGGCGCTGATGCGCCAGCCGAAGGAAGCGGCCATCCTCAGGCAATCCGACTTTCTCAATGGACTTTTCCGCCGCAAAGCCTTCTCCTGGACCGCCACCATGGAAGACCTCGAGAATGTGCTGCCCTCCGGCGTGCAGGTGCTCAGCATCGACCCCTATGTCGCCCTGGATGGGCATGTGACGATTCGTCTCCGGGTCACCGGCGCGCGCGACCGCGCAATCGACCTAGTTCGCAATCTTGAGCACTCGCAACACTTCATGTCGCCGCGCATTGCCGCCGAAATGCTGGCCACCAATCCCACCGGCAATGGCCCCGGGGCTTCGGAGCCCATCAGCGACACCAACCAGGTGAATTTCAATATCCTCGCTGACTATCGCCCGCTGCCGCTGCCCTCCGAGGCAAGCCAGAATGAAGAGGCCGAAAACACGGAATCCGGGCCATCCGCGGAGAAGACTGATCAGTCGAAGGCTCATGAGAGACGCCATCGCTCGCACCGGCTGACGAAACCATCCGCAGCCGCACCGGCGCCGGGGAGGGCCGTTCATCCATGAACAGCTTGCGCCGGCTCTTCACCAAACTGAATCTCCACCTCGTAGCGCTGGGCCTGGTCTTCGCGCTCGATGTCTTCATCGGGGTGCGATTCGCGTTGGCGTGGCGCGCCATCCGCTCCGACCAGTCCGGCGAGTTCGTCCAGCAGCAGATCCGCTACGGCCAGCTCACCGCGCAGATGAAGCACCTGAATGGGCTGCCCGAAAAGGTCACCCAGGCCAGTGTGGACGCGCAGAAGTTCTACGACGAACGCATTGCGCCCAACTACTCCACCATCGCGGCGCAACTCGATGGGCTTACGGTGAAAGACCAGGTTCGGCTGGCCCGCGACGAGTACTCTCCCTCGCCCGCCATTGACGGGCTCACCGAGGTCCGCATCGATGCCGGACTCAGCGGCCAGTACACCGACCTGATGCACTTCATCAACGACCTCGAGCGCGATAAGGATCACGTCTTCTTTACCATTGACGCCATCGCGCTGACCGGCCAGCAGGGCGGGCTGGTGAACCTCCGCCTGCGTCTGACCACGTATCTGCGCGCCGGCGCCACCGATCTCCCCGCTGTCCAGCAAAGCCAGCCCGCGCCTGCCTCCAGCGGAGGCAAATCATGAAAACCGGCCTCGAAAATAAACGCAACGTCGTCATCCTGATCGTGCTCCTGGTGATCATGGCCGGATGCGCCGTCTATTTTGTCCGGTCGGTCTTCGTCGGAGGCAGTCCTCCGCCCCCATCTGCGCAGCAGCAGGCTCCGGCCGCATCTGCGACAAATTCCGGAAGCGCTGGTCCAGAAGCCCGCAAGATCCCGGCTCTCACCAGCCTCGACCCCACGCTCCACCCCGAGCTCATGGCCGGAGCTGAATCCTTCGTTTACAACGGCAGCGGGCGCAATATTTTCTCCATGTCTTCGGCTCCCGTTCAGAAAATTGAGCACGTTATCGGTCCCGTGCGTCCAACAAATATGACTGCCGCGAACACGCACACGGGACCGCCGCCTCCTCCGCCGATTGATCTGACCTTCTTCGGTTACGAGGCGGAGAATGGCACCAAACAGGCTTTCCTGCTGCATTCAGGCGACGTTTTCATCGCAAAGGAGGGCGATGTCGTGGATCATCACTACAAGGTGCTCAGGATCAACCCCCTGTCGATCATGGTCACCGATCTGCTCTACAACGACACGCAGACCCTGCCTCTGGTGCAGATGCACAGCTAAGCCGCCCCATGCCTTCCCCCTCCACGCCAGTCCGCCGCCGCGATCCCGAATCCGGGTACGTGCTGCTCGCCGTCATCTTTATGACCTGGGCGCTGCTCCTCACTCTCGCCATCGCCGCGCCGAGGATCGCCCGCTCCATTCAGCGCGAAAAGGACATCGAAACCATCCATCGCGGCGAACAATACCGTCGCGCCATCAAACTCTATTACAAGAAGTTCGGCGCCTACCCCACCTCCGTCGATCAGCTCGTTGAGACCAACCAGATTCGCTTCCTGCGCAAGCGCTACACCGATCCCCTCACCGGTAAGGATGACTGGAAGCCCATCCTGTACGGACACGCGCACGTCCGGCCCCTCGGCTTCTTCGGCCAGCCCCTCACCGCGACCGGACTGGCGGGCGTCGCTGCGGCCCAGATGGGAGGCGGCATCAGTTCCGGCATGTACGCCCCTTTGCCTGCTCCGAATGTGAACGGCGCCAGCTCAAACAGCAGCGACACTGCGGACAACAGCGACAGCAGCGACAGTAACGATCCCTGGGCCTCGGGAGGCTCCGACTCCGGAACCTCTCCGTCCGGAAGCACGGCCGGCGGCGTGTCCGGATCCAGCGTGGGCTTTGACGCCAGTTCGTCGAGCAATTCCGGCTTTGGCTCGTCCTCCGACTCCGGCTTTGGCTCATCCTCCAGCTTCGGCTCCTCCTTCGGCTCTTCGTCCGGATTTGGCTCGTCTTCGGGCTTTGGCTCGTCCGCGAATTCCGGCTTCGGCTCCTCCGGCAGTTCTGGCTTCGGCTCGTCCACCACCTCCGGCTTCGGCTCTTCTCCCGGCTCCGGCTTCGGCTCAACCTCCACGCCTGGCAGTGGCACGCCGGCAACGTCTTTCGGCGGCAGCGGCACCGGCCCCATCGTCGGCTTTACCCTGCCTGTGAACAAGCCGTCCATCGTCGACTACATGGAGCAAACCCGATACAACAAGTGGGAATTCAACTACGATCCCATGGCTGACCAGATGCAACAGGCGGCCAGCCTCTTGGGCGGAGCTGCCAACATCAACAATTCCAGTTCCGCCACCTCGGCCAACAGCTTCGGCAACGACAACGGCAACTCGATGGGATTCGGATCGAATAACAGCCCTGGCGGATCCAATAGCGGCTTTGGAAATTCGAATTCCGGATTCGGCGGATCGACTACGACCAATCCCGGCAACTCCGGCACGCCCCAGCCCCAGCAGCCGAACTCAACGACCGATAATCCGCAGCAATAGAAAAGGCCCGCCGCTCCACTGGGGAACGGCGGGCCTTCGGATTTGGCGCTTCGCGCTGCTTACACGTTGAACGATGAGCCGCACCCGCAGGTGCTCTTCACCGTCGGGTTCTCGAACTTGAACCCCGCTGCTTCCAGCGTCTCCACATAATCCACCACGCACCCGTTCAGATACATCAGCGACGTGGCGTCGACGAACACCTTCAGTCCGTTGAAGTCGTAAACCTTGTCCATCATCCCGGCCTGGTTCTCGAACGACATCGAATACTGGAAGCCCGAGCAGCCTCCACCAACGACGCCGATGCGCAGCCCCGCCGGCAGCGGATCCTGCGTCGCCATGATTTCACGCACTTTGCTCACCGCGCTGTCCGTCAGACGGACCGGCGTGGCCTTCGGCGGAACAGCTTCCGGCGCAATGGTCGGTACAGTGGTGGTTGCCATAAATAAACAATCTCCTGGGGACGGCTTCTCTGCACTCTGAGTGTATCGCACACTCCCGCGGGAAGCACCCTTGAAGATTGGATGTTCTCCGTGCCTCCCGGGTCGCAAGCGCCCCCGGTCCTCCAGGATTTCGTGCCTTCTTCACCCCCCTCCCTGCGGTGCGGAAGCGGTTCGCGCCGGTCTTCGTAGTATTCTGGAGGAACGCGCCCGTAGCTCAGCTGGATAGAGCGGATGCCTCCGGAGCATCAGGTCGGGAGTTCGAATCTCTCCGGGCGCACCACCTGCTTATCCCCCGCAGATCCTTAGAGATCACCCCCTGCAGGTAACATTACCGGTAACACTTCGGGGTGATTGCGAGCCTTTTGTCTCCCCGCTATCCTTGAGAGGAAGTCGCAATTACCCCCCCGCGCCGTGCGCCTGCGCGCCGGCTAAAACTGGAGACCGTGTTGAACACAGCCATGCAAACTCTGAAGCGCTTTTGTTGCGAGGAGTCCGGGCAGGATCTGATCGAGTACGCCCTGGTCGCGGCAGTGATCGCCCTGGGCGCCATCGTAGCGATGAGCACCCTGGCATCCCATATGCGCACCGAATTCAACAATATCGGGAACAGCGTATAGCCCGCGCCCGCGCGCTCGAATCTTCCCTGCTTTCACCGATCACGGGGAGCCGTTGCCTTCGCGGCGCGGGCCACTTCCGCAATGTGGGCGGGTCCGGTACGGCAGCATCCACCCACCGCCTGGACTTTTGCTTCGAACCATTCCCGGGCCATCTCGCCGTAGCGCTTCGTGTCCGCTTTGCCGCGCCAGTTCCGCGTCGTCGCGTCCCAGGTTTCGCCTGAGTTCGGATACACCAGCAACGGCTTGCGTCTCCCCGCTCCGCGGCGCGCCTCACCGATCAGTCCGCTGATCAGATGCGGCGCGGTGCAGTTGATCCCCACTGCCAGAACCTGAGGGGAGTCAGCCACAGCCGCCGCACAATCCCGCATCGTTTCCCCGTGAGCCACATGCTGGCCGTCGCGGCACGTGAATGATATCCACGCCGCTGTGACTTGCGGCACCAACTCCAGCGCCCGCAGGATGGCGCGCGCTTCTTCGAGGGACGGAATCGTCTCCAGCGCCACCACATCCGCGCTGGTCCGAGCGGCCACGGCCAGCCGCGCGGCGTGAAACGTTGTCAGTTCGTCGAATCCAATCTCGTACCGCCCGTGATATTCCGCGCCATTGTGCAGCGCCGCGCCGTACGGACCCAGCGATACCGCAATCCATACCCGCCGGCCGCTCTCCCGCGCATACGCTCTGCGCGCCTGTTCTGCGATCTCCACGGATCGCTGCAGCGCCTGCTCCGCCTCGTGCGCCGTGCGCCCCATTTCCCGGCATCCTTTTGCCGATACCTGATAGCTCGCCGTCGAAATGCAGTCTGCGCCCGCCCGCAGGGCATCCAGATGCACTGCTGCGATCGTCTCCGGCGCCGTATCCAGCACCTGCGCCGACCACAGCGGCCCTGAAAGATCGCATCCCCGCTGCTCCAGTTCCGTCGCCATCCCGCCGTCGAGCACGCGGAGGGAGCCGAAATCGATCTTGCTCTGTGGAGTCACGCCATCAGGCCTTCCGGCGGAGTTTTGTCCCGCAACGAAACGAGCGCACAGGGCAGGAAATCAGCCTCCCGGCGCGCGTCATTCACAGCCCGCCTTGCATCGATCCTTTGATACACTCAAGAGCATAGCGGACGCACTACCGGGAACGGATCCAGGACCTTCCTCGCGCCCGCTTCCTTCCAACACGTTCGGGGAGTGGCTCAGCCTGGTAGAGCACCTGGTTCGGGACCAGGGGGTCGGAGGTTCAAATCCTCTCTCCCCGACCATCTTCAAGCCGCCGATTAGCCCTCAGCCTGCAGCGGTTTACCTCACATCACAGACAGCGCGGCAGGTTAAAGGGACTGCGCCTGGATAAACAAGGTTCCGGAGTAATGGGCTGCGGGAAGCTGGGGCAGATTGGCCAGGTTGATCTCGAGGTCGAGTGCGTCTGTGCGCGACCCTCCGCCGGCAAAGATAAACCAGGATTGCGAGAAGAGTTCAAGGCCGCTCGCGCCGCCGAAAGGGCTGGACTGCGTAAACGGCGTAAAGCTGGTGGGAGTACCGGTAGGAACCTGGCCCAGGACCGCGGAGGAAGGAATGTCGGCGATGGGTGAGCCCCCGGAGAGCGCCGCCGTGGGGCTGGCGAAATAAGCGTAGACATTGACGGTGCAGGTGAAGAGACACAGGCTGCCGCCCCAGGTCGTGGTGACGGCGACGGCGGTCGAACCGGGAGCGACGCCGTGGGGGACCAGGCTGAACAGGACCAGGGAAGGCGTGGCGGAAATGCTGAGCGAGCCGACCGACGTCTCCGGACTGAGTTGGGTAGAGCGTACCTTGACCGCCTGCGCCGCAGCGGCGGATGAAATGAGACAGAGGAGGGCGCAGAACAGGACGGCGCGAGCCAGGCGCGCCGTCCACTCAGGAAAAACGCGATTATTCACCGCGATACGTTCGTTCGACGACAATGACAATCCCTGGAGCATTGTTATCCGTACTGCTGCGGACGGTTTCCGGCGCGGATAAGACGTTATACGCTTCGCCGTTGAGAAACTCATTGGTCATCACTTTCAGCGAGTGAACGTGCGGCTTATGTTCCCGTACGAAGAATAGTCCCTGGTCATCCGTATAGACCAGCAGATGATCGATCATCAGCGCCGCACCCGCGATCGGGCGGCCGTTGCTGTCGACCACGGAGCCGTGGATGACGTCGCGCCCGATGTCATCGCGGGCCAGAGTCTCGAAACCGGCGGGCATGGATCCGCCCCCCTGACGCACCATGGTGGTCTGCGCGTCGCCGGTATAGCGGAGGCTGCCATCCGGAGCGACGAAAGTGGCTCCGTGCAGAGTAATGCCGCGGAACAAATGGAGCTGAACATCGACGATCAGAGCCTGCTCGAAAGGGGCCGAGTTGAGCTCCGGGACATAGTAAGTCTGGTAATTGGCGCTGACCGTGAGCAGGTTCGAAAGGATAGCGCCGCCGAAGGAGATAGTGGTCTGGCCCTGCGAACGGCTGATCATCTGACTTACATCGAGTCGCGGGGTGAGGGTCTCGGTGAAAGTGGCGAGGAAGGTACGCGTCTTCGGGCCGTCACTGGGCCTGCTTTCCAGGTAGCTGGTGGAGGCATGAATGCGGGAGAAGATGCTCCGCTCGAGGGTATAGTCCGTGGCGTCGTTGAACTCACCGAGAAAGGTGGAGTGATAGAAGGATGCGGTTACGCCAACGCCGGCCAGCTGGGCGTCCGCGGAGGCCTGATCGAGCCCGCTGCGGACATTCTGCTGCGTATTGCCGACCGGAGTAAGGAAGTTCTGACGGCCGCCGCTGATGCTGAAGAAGTGCGCGGGCCGGACGGTGACGAGAATGTTCTCGCGGTCGGGCTCGCTCATGAGCGGCTCATCGAGGGCCACGCGATGGAACTGGCTGCCGGCTTCGATGTAGGCGGCCTTGGCGTCCATCCAGGGTCGCGCGAACTGGAAACTGGCGGCCCCATAGGGCTGATTGGCGCCCACACCGCCCGCAACGGCGACCTGAAGCTTTTCCAGGGGCTGCCACTGAAAAGCCTGGATGGCGGTGGTTTGCTGCGAGAAGACGAAGCTGGAAGAGGTCTCGAGATCCCGCCCCAGCTTTCGATTGAGAAACAGGATTCCGGCGGGGGATTCCGCACGGGCGCCCTCGAACAAGGGACTGCTGAAGTCCAGCGATGTGGCGCCGCCGAAGGCAAACACGTTGGTGCCGGCCAGCCTGGTCTTAACCCCGGCGCCCATGGCCACAAGATAGTGGCTGGAGTCGAAGATATCGGTGGGCAAGATGAAGTGTATGTAGTCGGATCCAGCGATATACGTCGAGCCGCCGATCATTTTAGTCAGGTTCACTCCGCCGACAAATTTGCCGTCAAGGACGCCGGCGCCGGCGGAAGCATCGAAACTGGGGCCGCGGGCGGAGATGGTGCCACCGTCAGCCTGATACAGGCTGGAAGTTCCGCCGTTCACCTGAAATACCTGCGCCCGCAGCGCAGCCGGCGCCGCTACAAGGAAAATCGCGAGCAACAGATTACTGATCCGGTAAGGCATTCCATTACTGGCTGCCGATGGTGATTGGTTCCTGCAGCGTGGAGTTCTGGAAGCGGAACGAGATGGATCGCGGCGGCTGCGATTCGGTCCACTTCAGCTGGAAATGGCGGCGGCCTCCGGGGAGGAGCGGGAAACCAGCGGCTGTCACTGACTTATTGGCGTAATCGATGCGCACGTCCTGGACGCGTTCGAGGTCCGGACCGGGATTGGAGAGATCGCACGTAATCTGCTGGTCCTGGGGCCGGTAGACAGCATCCTGAACGGCAACTTCATTTTTCTTCGACAGCGGCTTCTTAGGGTAGATGTAGACCGTATGCGGAAGCAGGATGCGGACATCGAGGCCATTGCGATGGTGCACGGAGGAAAAGATGGAGTAGATCGTGAACCAGGCCGGAAGCTTCTCGGCGGTGGCTTTGTAGAAGACGTAATAGGTCTGGCCGGGCTCGATCTGGAAGCTCATCGCGGAGAGCTGCAAATGAATGTCGGGATCGAGCGAACGATAGATGCCGTTGCCGTCGGGAGAGATGGAGAAGCTGCGCGGCTCGAGGACGACAGCCATCGGCTCCAGCGTGTTGTTTGTCAGGGCAAAGCGGCCCGAGGCCTTGCCCTTGTACTGGACGATGACCGGCGATACGGATTGGGCGAAACTACAGCAACCGCACAGGAGCAGTGCGAGCGCCAAACATATTTGCCGCAAGGTAATTCCTCAGCTTTGCATCGAAACGTGGGCTGCGCCTTCCGGAGGGAAGGCGCAGCGCCGAATTAAAGAGCCTGCGCCTGCAGATTCAGCGTGCCCGTATAGGTGCCGGCCGGAAGTTGCGCCTGGCTGCTCAGATTGATCTGCAGATTCAGGTTGTCGGATCGATTGGAAGCGCGATTCGTGCCGCTGATCGCCTGCTGGAAAAGCACCAGGCTGGCGCCGGCAACGCCCACGCCCCCCGTCCCGGGAGACTGGGTGAACGCGGTGTAGGTGGTTGGGCTACCCGTGGTCACCTGGCCGAATACTTCGGAGGTCGGGATGTTCACCGGCGAGGTTCCGCCGCTGGTGAGGGCCGCGGTCGCGCTGGCGAAGTAGCCCGTCAGAGTAACCGTGGAGCGGCTGCCCTGCATGACCCAGGTGGTGGTGATGGCGACCGGCGCGCTGCCGGTGGCCGTGCCGCCCGCAACCAGGGCGAAGTTCACCGCGCTGGGCGTAGCCGCGACGGTAAGGGACTCTGCAAGAGTGGCGTTGAGCGAGACTGTAGCCGTGTTGGAGTTCAACTGGCACAGTGCCGCCGGACTGGTAATTGCGAGTAAGCCAAGGGCGAGGACAAGCCTGCCTGGCAGTATTGCGCTGAAGCTTCTCATTCCAAGGACTCCTGGTAAGGTAATTCGCTGGCATCAGCAGCACGAATACCGGAGTCTCCTCCGATGGGGGATGAGCAGTGAGGTGCCAAGCTTTATTTGTCCTCACTATATGACCCACTTTCGAGGCACACAATCACACATCTTCGTCAGTAACCTACATCCCCAACAGACCAAAAAGTGGTATACGGGTAACGTTACCCGTACCCTGCTCCATCGTAGGTTGGTGTGCTTCTCGAGATCGCGGCAATTAGCCGAAGGGAGGCGCACGGATCGAGGATCCTGCGCGGATACAAGTTCTGCGCCGCTGGCGCGGTCACAGAGCCTGAACGAATATCTCGAGCGTGCCGGAAGTATCGGCGGGCGCGAAGCGCCGGCCGGAAGATGGCCCCCACTGCAGGTTGAGGTTATCGGTGCGGCTCACCGGCCAGTTGGTGTTGCCGGCTGGCTGGGAGAACAGGACCACATCGCCTTCCCCGGGATGCAGGACGCCGGCCCCTCCGGGAGTGGCAATTGCGGGGAGTCTCACGGCGGAGTTCTCCGCCGCGAAGAGATTGAAGGCCGGCGATGAATCCTCTGGGCCGGCATCGAAGCGTCCGGCAAGACGAACCGTGGTGCGGTCGGCGGGCACCGCGAAGGCGGTTGTCAGGGTCACACGGCGAGTATCGTTCGCGAAAGAGACGGTGCTGGCGTCCGGGGAATCGGCCCGAACCGAAACCGTTTCGAGGGTCGCCACGAGGAGTACAGCGGCAGGACGCGAGGCGGTCTGGCACCACACAGGAGAAGCCGCGGCGAATACCGGCAGCACGACGAGGGAGGCGATGCCGAAAACTCGATGCCGGCAGAGACGCATGGGAGAGACCTCGCCGTTCTATATCGGCGGCAACAAAGATGCACATTAGCAGGAAATGCTGCTTAAGTAATCATACAACAATTACTAATATGCGATATTATGTGACCGCAGTAACTAGTAGATCAAAGTAAGAGCATCTTCTCGCCTCGAATTGGGCCATTGCCCCCCACCCGGCATCGGTTACGGCCCTGCTTTGTGTGCTAATCTGATGCGCAACTTTCAACCACCGGGTCAGCCCCATGGAAATCGAGCTCCGCCCTCTATCCGCCGGAGAAGTATTGGACCGGACCTTTCAGCTCTTTCGCGCACGGTTCGGTATGTTCGTGGGGATCGCGATCGTTGCAGCGGGAATCCAGACCGCGTGGGCAGCCCTCCAAACCGGCGTCCTGCGCCACCTGATGAGCCACACGCGTACGCCTGCTGTCACTGGCGTCTGGACCATCGCCAGTTCGTGCGTCAGCATCGTCATCGCGCTGCTGGCGTTTGCCGTGGTATTTGCCGCCATCACGCGCGCCGTGGTCGCTCTGCACCTCGGACAGCCCACCGGCATTGCGCGCGCTTACCAGGATGTGTGGCCGCACTGGTTCCGCTACGTCTGCCTCAGCGTAGCGGCCGGGTTCCTCGCTATGTGGCCGCTGCTTCTGGTGTTTGGAATGTTTGCCGCGGAGATTGCCGTCGCGCCGCACTACACCTCCGCTGGACGGGCCGCCATCGCTGCGGCCGCTTTCGGCTTCACCGGCCTCGAGATGCTCGTCGCCGTTCCGCTTTGCGTGTGGCTCCTGTGCCGCTACGCTCTCTCGAACGCGGCCTGCGTCGTGGAAGACCTGAAGGTTGGAGCCTCCATCCGGCGCAGCGTCTCGCTTTCAAAAGGCAGCCGCGGCCGTATCTTCCTGCTGCTGGTCGTTGTCTATGCCATCCAGTTCATCGTGAGCATGGTGCTGCAGATGCCCGCGCTGATAGCGATCGTCCACTATCGCGGCCACATTCCGCTGTGGGCCAGCATTTATGAACTGGCCGCCGGATTCCTCGTCGCCATCTTCACCACCCCGATCTACGGTGTCGGCCTGGCCGTCATTTATCTCGACGCGCGGATTCGCAAAGAAGGCTACGACATTGAGCTGATAATGCAGCGCAGCGCTGCGGAGGGCCAGCCCGCGCTCGCGCCTTCCCCGGTCTCGCCCCAGTTAGCCGCGGAATGAAAACTCTGTCGCTGCTTCTGCTGGTGCTCAGCGCTCTGCCTGCGCACAGCGCCCCTCGCGCCTGCACGTCCGAGGACCTGCGCGCTCATCTCGAAAAACTGAAAACGCTCGTTGCCGGCTGTGCCGCCGCCAAAACGGCCGTGGCCTGCGACCCCACTGCCGCGGGTTCTGATGACGACGTCGAACTCGCCGGCGGAACTCGCCTGGTGGAGTTCGAGTGGCTGCGTCTGGCGCTGGCCTCGGCTCCCGGCAGCAGCACGGCAACGGCGGATCTGGAAGCGTCGGCGAAGCGCCTGGATGTGGAGCTGCGCGAATTGGCGGCTGTCGCTCCGCCCGCCAATATCAGCTCCGAGCAGGCAACGCTGCGCAGCATCCTCTCCAGCGGCGAGTTCCCCCAGCCGCCTCCCCCCAGCCTCTGGGAGCGGCTCCGCGACGCCTTCTTCACCTGGCTGGACAATCAGCTGAATCGGCTGGCCCGCAGGAGCGCCGGCATGATGTGGATTCCTCAGCTGCTGATGGTCATTCTGGCTGTGGTCGCGTGCGGAGCGCTGCTGTGGTGGTTTTCGCAAGTCAGCCGGAAACAGCGCCTGGCACACCAGAGCGGCGCCGCGGAACAACTGGCCGCGGCAGCTCTGAAGGATTGGCAGGTGTGGATGGAAGAGGCGCGCCGCCTCGCTGTGCAGCGGCGCTGGCGGGAAGCCATACATCGCCTCTACTGGGCCGCCATTGCGCAGATGGAGTCGCGCGGCGCCTGGCGCCCCGATCCGGCACGCACTCCGCGCGAATACATTGCGTTGCTGGCGCCCGAAAGCGGCGCCCGAGGCGACCTGCTGCAGCTCACCCGCTCGCTCGAAAACTTCTGGTACGGCGGCCGGCCCGCGGAGGAGCAGGATTACCGCCGCGCCGCCGGCCTGCTGGAACGGCTGGTGGCCCCGTGAGCGCCTGGAGCGGACTCAGCCGCCGCGACAAGCAGATGCTGACGATCAGCATCTCCTGCGTCGCGCTGCTCATCGTGGCTATCGCCATTTTCGGCCCGCCCAGAGAGGATGACGGCGTACCTTCGAGCTACTCGAATACGCCCCACGGCGCGCGCGCCGCCTTCCTGCTCCTGCAACGCTCCGGCTATCGCGTGGATCGATCGGTCAACCCACTGGGACAGGTGGCCCCGACAGCGACTCCGCAGACGACCTTTATCTTTGCCGATCCTTTTTACGGCCAGATCGAGGACGCCCGCGCAGCAGTGAAGGAGATTCTGGACCGCGGCGGCCGTGTCGTAGTCACAGGATTCTCCGGTTCGCTGCTCCTGCCCGGCTCGAATCTGGCCCGCGCGCAAATTTCCCCTTATACCTGCACAGCGTCACCGCGAGGACTGAGCGATCTGGCCGGTTCGGGAGAGATCCGGATCCGCGCCGAGGCCGTCTGGCGCGAAACCCATCCTGCCGACGATGTGGCCTACCGCTGCGACGATCAGGCCGTGGTGGTCAGCTTTCCCTCGGGCAAAGGAATGGTCGTCTGGTGGGCTTCGGCTTCGCCGCTCGAGAACGGCGCCATCGATAAGTCAGGCAATCTCGCTCTGCTGCTCAACAGCATCGGCCCGCGCGAGTCGACGCGTGTCCTGTGGGATGAATCGCTGCACGGCGCCACGCCTTCTATCTGGTCCTATACCGCGGGAACGGTTCTGCCCTACGTGTGGTGGCAGGCAGCGCTGGTGGCCCTGCTGCTGCTCTTCAGTTTCTCCCGGCGCAATGGACCGCTGCGGCCCGATCCCGTCGTCCAGCGAGCCACGCCGCTGGAGTTTGTGCACTCGCTCGGCGCGGTGTATCACCAGGCCGGCGCTGCCAACGCCGCGGTGGCGGCAGCCTGGCAGGCCTTCCGGCTCAGGCTGGAGCGAGCCGCCGGCGTAAGCCTTCAGGCGACGGCGATTGAGGCCTTCCACGCCATGGAGCGGCGCTATCCCACAGCAGCCCCCGGGCTCCGGCAGATATTCGAAGCCGCCAGCCAGGCTGCCGCGGGCCCGGCGATAAGCGCGAAAAGCGCGCTGGTGCTGGTGAACGCGTTGCACGCGGCGGAACAAAGATTAATCTGATGCTCGAAGGAGCCGAACCCTTGGATGAAGTCATCGCCGTCACGCCGGAACTCCACGCAACCGCTGCCCTCCTCGACCACGGCCGGCGCGAGCTTGGCAAGGTCATTGCCGGGCAGGCCTCCTTCATCGACGAAGTCCTCCTCACCGTGCTCTGCGGCGGACACGCACTGGTGGAAGGCGTGCCCGGCATCGCGAAAACTCTCGTCGTGAAAGTGCTTGGCCGCGTGCTCGGGCTCGACTTCCAGCGCGTGCAGGCCACCCCCGATCTCCTTCCCGCCGACATTCTCGGCACCAACGTCTTCCGCATGGCCACCCAGGAGTTCATCCTGCACAAGGGCCCGGTATTCTCCAGCTTCCTGCTCGTGGACGAGATCAATCGCATGCCGCCGCGCACGCAGGCCGCGCTGCTGGAGTGCATGGAGGAGCGGCAGGTCACCATTGACGGCGTCTGCCACCCGCTGCCGCCCATGTTCACCGTCTTCGCCACCCAGAACCCCATCGATTTTGAAGGCACCTATCCGCTGCCGGAGGCTCAGCTCGACCGATTCCTCACGAAGCTGCGCGTCGGCTATCCCTCGCTCGAAGAAGAGCGCGTGGTGCTGGAGCGGCATCACCGCTTCGAAGATCGCCGCGGCTTTGCCTCTGCCGAGATTCTGCCCGCGCCCGCGGAAATGCTCGTCGAAGCGCAGCGCGAGGTCCGCAGGGTCCGCATTGAGCCCGCGCTCTACGATTACCTCGTCGGCATCGTGCGGCGAACCCGCGAGTGGCCCACCGTGGCCCTCGGCGCCAGCCCGCGTGCCGCCGTAAGCCTCATGCTGGTCGCGCAGGCCTGGGCCGCCGCGGAGGACCGCAATTTCCTGCTCCCCGACGATGTGAAGCGCGCAGCCCTCCCCGTACTACGGCACAGAATCATGCTGAAACCCGAAGCGGAGCTGGAGGGCCACGATCCCGACCGCGTCCTGCGCGACGTGCTGGCCGCCGTCCCCGTTCCGGACATTACGCTCGATTCGGGTGCGGCGGCCCAGTGAGCGCTCTGCTGCCGCGGGCGCAGCGTTCCGCCGCCCAGCCGCGCGGACGCCTGGCCTTCGCTCTCACCCCGCGCACGCTCGTGCTGCTCTTTGCCGGCGTCGGCTGGGTCATCCTCGCCTTTTACGCGAAGGTCTTTCTCGTCGCGCTGGCCGCGTGGGACCTGCTGGTGCTGCTGCTGGCGCTTTTCGACGGCATGCGCCTGCCCCCTGCGCACTCTCTCACCGTCTCCAGAGCCTGGCTTTCCGTGCCCGCCGTCGGACAGCAAACCGGCGTGGAAATTGAAGTTTCGCATTCGGGCACGGCAGCGCTGGCGGCGAAAATCGTCGACGATCTGCCGCCCGCGATGATCGCGTCACCCCCCGAGCTGGCTCTGACCGTGTGGCCGTGCACCGGCTCAACCATTCGTTACAGCTTTTCTCCCTGCGAGCGCGGCGACCATCGCGCCGGCTGCGTATTCCTTCGCTATCGCAGCCGCGTGGGCCTGGCGGAGCGCTGGGCCTTTGCAGACCTGACGCAGACCGTGCGCGTTTTTCCTTCCCTGCGCGCCGGCAACGAGGACGATTTCTTCCTCGCGCGCAGCCGGCAGATTGAAATGCAGAAGCGGAAAGAGCAGTTGCGCGGCCAGGGTCGCGAGTTCGAAAGCCTGCGCGAGTACCGCGAAGGCGGCGACGATCTACGCGAGGTCTGCTGGACCGCCAGCGCTCGCCGCGGCACCCTGATCTGCCGCCAGTACCAGGTGGAGCGCAGCCAGCCCGTGTGGCTGGTGCTCGACAGCGGCCGCCTGCTGAACGCGCGCACCGGCCCTTATGCGCGCCTCGATTACACCACCGCCGCCGCTCTCGCCGTGGCCCAGGTGGCGCTGCTCTCCGGCGACCGCGTCGGCCTGCTCGGCTACGGGCAGGGCGTCCAGAAGCGCGTGCCCCTGGGCCGGGGCAAGACCCACTTCCGCCAACTGATGGATGCGGCAGCCCTCCTGCGCACCGAGCCGGGAGAAGCGGCGCATCTGGCTGCGGCTGCCTCGCTCGAGCACATGCAGCGCACGCGTAGCCTCATCCTCTGGTTCACCGATCTCGCTGAAACCGCAATGCGCCCCGAGGTCATCGACGGCGCCTTCCAGCTCATGCGCCACCATCTGCTGCTCTTCGTCGTCCCCGCTCCGGAAGAGATCATGGCCCTGGCCGCCCAGCGGCCCAGGAACGCTGCGCAGATGTTCGAGCGCGCAGCCGCCCAGGAAATGCTGCTGCGCCGCGAGCTTCTGCTGGTACGGCTGCGCAGCCAGGGCGCCCTCACCGTCCAGGTTCCGTCCTCGCAAATCTCCACGGCCGTGCTGAACCGCTACCTGGAAGTGAAAGAAGCCAGCTTGCTCTGAGCGACGGTCGGCCGCGTCCCGTGCTCTTCTCCGCTGAGCAACAACCACGCCAGCAGCAAAGAAAAGAGCACCGCTCCGGTGACAAATTTCAACGGAACCGCCACCGAGGTCGACGGCGAAAAGAATCCCTCAAAGGTGCCCGCAACCACCAGCAGCGGGATCACGCCCGAAACCAGCCGCGCCGACTCCGCGCCCGCCATCGCCAGCGAATGACGCCGGCTGTACATGCCCGGAAACAGCAATCCGGCGGCGAGCCGCAACCCCGCGCCTCCGGCGATGATGATGGCCGGCAGCTCCAGCGACCCATGCGGCGCGACAAAGCTCCATAACTGGACGCTCATGCGGTGCTGCGCGCACACCGCCGCGACCACTCCCAGCAGGATGCCGTTCCAGCCGATCATGTACAGCGTGCCGATCCCCGCCGTGATGCCCATCGCGTACGCCGCGAAGGTCACGCTGAGGTTGTTGGTCATGATCGCGCTGGAAGCCTCCGGCGCTACCGAGTTAATGGACAGCGTCCACATTTCGTGCCGGTTCACCGCCTCCAGAATATTCGGCGGCAGCAGATGCATCATAAATGCTGGCCGGAACAGCGTCAGCGTAGCGCCCAGCGCCGCTCCGCCGGCCAGCAGCGCCAGCGAGGCCAGCGTATACGGCAGCAGCCGCCGAAAGAGCGCAGGATACTCGAAACGGAAGAAGCGCCATATCTGGCTCACGCCTCGCTTCCGCTGCGAGTAAATCAGGTTATGCGCCCGCGCCAGCAGTGTATTCAGGTTCGCCTCCAACCCCTTCGCTGTCCGGTCCTGGCGCAGCGCGGAAAGGTCGCCCGCGAGCTGCCGATACAGCAGCGCCGTCTCGCGCAGTTCGTCGTGGGTCAGGCTCTTCAGGCCGCCGGTCGCAGCGCAGTCCAGCAGCACCGCCATGCGGTCCCAAAAAGGTTTGCGCTTTTCAATCCACGCCCTGGTTATCATGGCTGCCTGGGTGCAACATGGCGAATGTCCCGTTGGATCTGCGCGACCAGCTTAACATCGATACTCCGGAGCTCGTGTCTCTGGAATTCTCCGTCTCCGGGCTCGGCAGCCGCTCCATCGCCTGCATCGTGGATTACCTGATTCAGGGGGTGGCGTTCACGCTCGTGCTGCTGCTGCTTGTCCTCGTCGCATCGTTCGCGCCACACACACGCACCTCAGCCGGGCCGCCCAGCCACACCAGCGAGGTGTGGGCCATGGCGATCTTCTTCATCGTCCTGTTCCTGGCGCAATGGGGCTATTTCTCGCTTTTTGAGGCCTTCTGGAACGGCCAAACACCGGGCAAACGGCTCCTGCGGCTCCGCGTCATCCAGCAAAGCGGCCGCTCCATCGGATTTCTCGACGCGCTATCCAGAAACCTGCTCCGCATCGTCGATCAGCTGCCCGGCTTTTATCTGGTCGGCATCGTCTTTCTCTTCACCACCCGCCGATCGCAGCGGCTGGGGGATTTGGTCGCCGGGACGCTGGTCATTCACGAAAAAAAGGTTGACACACCGATGAGGCAGCACCACAACCCGCTCGCACTCACCGACTCGCCGGCCGAGCCGCCCCTCGCCGCATGGCAGGCCTCCGGTACCGGATTGCCCGCCGATGTGGTCGCGCGGCTAACCCCCTCGGATCTGGAATTGATCGACAGCTTTGAATCACGGCGGCTGGACCTGCCCTGGGATACGAGTTCCGCGCTGGCCGAAAAGCTGGCGCAGCAAATGGCGCAGAAGATGCAAACCACCATCCCCTCTGGAATCGGCGCAGCTACCTTTCTCGAATCGCTGGCGTCCGAAATGCGCTCCATCGGTGCAGCGTCGCACCACCACGAAGCCAGGTAGTCGCGGAACATGCGACGCAGAAATCCCCGCGTCGCTCCCCGCGCTAATTCACAGTGATCGTCTTCTGTGCTGTGTAGACATCACCATCCGCGTCCCACAGCTTGAACACCAGCGCATGGCTTCCGCTGGAGAGGCTCTGGGTCGTATCCACATACGACGACGAGCCGCTGCACCCTCCCTGGCTGTTGCAGTTGGTGCCGGGCACCACCAGATCGCCGTCGATATAGAGCTGCGCCGCGGTCGGTATCCATGGGGCCCAGCCGTTGGCGAGAATGTGTACCGGGGAACTGCTCGTCGATCCATTTGGCAGGCAAATGCTTGCCGTCTTAAACGCCGTCGGACAGGCCGGATATGGAGTCCCGCTGTACACCGTCACGGTTCGATTCGAACGGAAGCTGCGCCCGTTCGCATCCCATCCCTTGGTCACAAAGAAATGTGTGCCCAGCGGCTCCGCGAACGTGGTGTTGAAGCTGCCCACATCTTCCGAATAGACCAGCTTGTTATCCACGTACTCCTGCATCGCCGTCACTTTGGTGGTGTCGAAGCTGTTCGCCTGCACGGTAACCGGGCTGGGAATGTAGGTCGAGTTCACTGGCTGGCAAACGGTCACCGACGGACTGATCTGGTACGTTCCGCAGGCGGCGCGATTGCCTCCGTTGATGAAAAACTCGGTCTCGGCGTCGAAGCCGTCCGTCATGGCAAAGTCGATCATGCCGTCCCGGTTCCAGTCGCCCGCCACGAAGCCGCCCGCGCCGCCGGAGGTTGCCGTCCAGACCTCGGGCGTCTGCTGGAAAGTGCCGTTGACGTTGCCCAGCCACACGTAGAGCCCGCCTCCGCCATAGCCATCCGGGGTGGAAGACGCGGCGATATCTCCAATGCCGTCGCCGTTCACATCCGCGGCGAGCGGCATGCTCCCGGGCGCCGCGCCCGGATCGGTGATCAGCGTCTGAGCGTAGACGGTCTCATTTCCCTGCCCGAAGAATGCGTCGAAACCGGCGCAGGCCTGGTTCTGCGAGCCTGAGTTGCACCAGTAAGACACGATGATGTCGTCGATTCCGTCCTGGTTCAGATCGCTCACACCCAGGTCTGCGGCGGACGCATAACTCCTCAGCGCGACGGTTTTGAAGGTGCCGTTGTTGTCGCCCCACATCACATAGACGGTACCGCTGCCCGTGAGTACTGCCAGATCGCTCGCGCCCGTCCCGTCGATGTTCCCTGCGCGCACGCGGACAATATTCGGATAGGTCCCGCTTCCCACCTGGATCGTGTTCGCCAGCACAAAGCTCTTCCCGCCCTCGTTTTTGAACAACTCGATGCCGCCGTTCTGATCCCCCACCGCCACGTCCAGATACCCATCTCCGAAAAATGAGCCCACCGCCATCGTCGTCGCCGATGCGCTGGTGCCGATGTCTACCGGCGCCTGGAAGGTTCCGTCGCCGTTGCCGTAAAACACGACAAACTCCCCTCCAAGGGTCAACGCCACAATATCCAGATTGCCGTCTCCGTTCATGTCGGCAGCCGCCATATCGTAGATGGTATTGTTCGTCGGCCCCACGGCAATCGGCGCCTGAAATGTCCCATCGCCATTCCCCAGCCGCAGCGTGACGTTGTCGCCCTGGTTGCTGCTGCCGCCGCCGAGAACTACGTCCGGCTTGCCGTCATTGTTAAAGTCGCCCTGCACGATGGTCAGGTCGTTCAGGACCTCGTACGAGTCGCGATTCAGTTCAAAGCTGGGTGTTTGCGCCGCCAGCGACGCCGCGGCCCCTATCAGGACCGCGGCTGCGAGAAGTCGATGAGACATTTCGTGGGAGAACTCCTGGCCCCTGGTTACTTGAAGATCAACTTAGAAGCCATCCAGGTTGCTCAGGAAATGTTTTTATAACTGCGGATTGCCCGGACGTTACTCAGGACTGCCCCACAGAAGTGCCCCCTGTTACAAAACCGGCTTTGTCCCCGCCTGTTACTGCGCCGGCGCAGCCGCCATGGCTGCACCGACCCGGCTTGCCTCCAGCGTCAGGGGCGCGTTCAGCACCATGTCAAACTGCCATCCGCTGTCGAACAGAACATAATCGGCGGACCCGTGATGCCGATGCGTGAGCACCGCCAGCACCACCAGCACCCCCACCCCGCCGAAGACGCCAGCGATGATCGGCCCCATCGGCGGACCGACTTGCGGGAGCGGCGGCGGCGCCTCCTGTCCTTCCCCAAACCCCGCGCCCGCAATCGGCGCCGCGGCATACGCCACCTCGCCGACCCTCTCCGGCTCCGTCCCCGGCATCAGCAGCTTCGACTGCGTGCTGGCAGCGCTCAGGGGCGCGGAATAGCCATTCGTGAACACCAGTTGCGTGAAGTCGATCTGCACGCCGGGCGTACGCGTCGTCACGGCGCTCACCCTTCCCTCCACATACGTCCCTGCGGGAATCGCCACCTGGTTCCCTGCCATCACCGGAAAGGCCACCACGGCGCGCACGGCATCGCCCACCTTCGTGGATTTGCTGTGAATCGGGGTCGCCAGAGTCAGCGGAATTTTCGTTCCCGCCGGAACCGTCAGCACCCCCGCCGCTGGAGCCGCAGCGCCAGGCGCGGCCGGCGCTGGATTCTGCGGCGATTGTGTCTGCGGAAACTGCGCGCCGCATAAGGAAGCAATCAGGAGCGCGGAAGTCAATTGGAAGATCATTGGGCCCTTTCTGTTGCACTGCCGACTTCAGTGAGTGTTCGCAGGCGTCGGGCCTGCAGGAGTCGAAGCAGCAACGATCGGCGCGCTGGAGACGACGATCGGTGCTGGTGGACAAACAGTTCCCGGCGTTCCCGGGGTGTCGGGGGTTCCTGGCGTTCCGGGAATCACGGTTGGCGGGGTCGCCGGCGTCCCCGGAATCGTGGTGTCCGGCATTCCAGGCCCTCCTGGAATGATCGTGTCCGGGGTCCCCGGTGTCCCTGGAATGACGATGTCAGGCGTTCCCGGCGTTCCTGGCGAGCCAGGCATTCCCGGAGAAGGCCTGCAGAGCGTTGCGGTGTGAAAGCTGCCCGGCGCAGGCGCGTGTGTCAGTGGAACCGCAGCGGCGATGGCTCCTGCGTCCAGTTCGAGCGGCATCGCCAGAGTTATCTCGATCTGCGCGCCGTTGTCCAGCAGCAGGTCGTTACTGGTGCTCACTTCCACGGCGACGCGCACGGCGGTCGACACCGGCGTCCCCGACGATGCTGCCGGCGCCGGCCACACATCCGGCAGCGATACCGCGTATCCGTCGGCAAAGATGACCTGCGTGAACAGGATTTCCAGCTCGGCGCGGCTCGATCTCCGCGCAGGCGGCGTGATGCTCTCCAGCGTGCCTTCCACAAAGGTTCCCGCGGGAATGGCGAGCTGTTCGCCTACTGTCACCGGAAAGTCCGTTTGCGTGTAAATGGGATCGCCGGGCCTGGCCGTCTTAGCCCACATCGGCCTGATAACAGCCAGTTCGATTTTGCTTCCCGCCGGCAGCAGCACCGCCGGAGCCTGCGACGGAGCAGACTGCGCAATTCCCGAGTCGGGCGCGAAAACCAGGAGCAGCAACAAAGCAACGGTACCAGGGCGAATCATAGGCCGCCTCCGCGTACGTGCAGCAACTGCTTCAGAGACGTGCGATATCCTCGTCCGGTTTCAATTTTCTGAGCGATCCGCCGCCATCCGGCCCGAGTTCCGTTCCCCTCGACAGGTCCTCCGGCGGCGATTCCGGCTCTCGCCGCTTTGGACTAAACTTAAGAGTTATGGCGATCGTCGAAACACCTACCGTGATTCTGCCCCGCGCGCCGAAAGGCGCTTTCCACAACGAGCCCTTCACCGATTTCTCGCGCCACGAAAACGCCCACGCCATGCGCGAAGCCCTCACCCGCGTCGGAGACCGGCTCGGCCACGAGTATCCCCTGGTCATCGGCGGCGAGCGGGTGCGCACCAGCGCCAAAATCGAGTCCCGCAATCCCGCCCGCCCCGCGCAGATCGTTGGCGTCCACCAGAAGGCCGGAGCGGAGCACGCCGACCAGGCCGTGCAGGCCGCGCTGCGCGCCTTCGAAACATGGCGATTCGTCTCCCCCGAGGAGCGCGCTTCGCTGGTGCTCCACGCCGCCGAGCTGATTCGCTCCCGCAAACTCGATTTCTGCGCATGGCTCACTTACGAAGTCGGCAAGAACTGGGTCGAAGCCGACGCCGACGTCGGCGAAACCATCGACTTCCTCGAGTTCTATGCCCGTGAAGCTCTGCGCCTGGCCGCCGTTCAACCGCCCATCCAGTACCCCGGCGAGCGGGACGAACTGCTCTATATCCCGCTCGGCGTCGGCGCGGTCATTTCGCCGTGGAACTTCCCCTTCGCCATCATGGCCGGCATGACTTCCGCCGCGATCGTCACCGGCAACACTGTCGTCCTCAAGCCTTCCAGCGACTCGCCCACCATCGCTGCGCTTTTCATGGAAGTCCTCGAAGAAGCCGGCCTGCCTCCGGGCGTCGTCAACTTCTGCCCCGGCTCCGGCGCATCCTTCGGCAACGCCGTCGTCGAGCATCCGAAGACCCGCTTCATCGCCTTCACCGGCTCCAAAGAGGTCGGTCTCGACATCCACCAGCGCGCCGCGAAACCCCAGCCGGGCCAGGTCTGGATCAAGCGCACCATCCTCGAAATGGGCGGCAAGGATTCCATCGTCGTCAGCGCCGATGCCGATTTCGATGCGGCCGTCAATGGCGTCATCGCCTCGGCCTTTGGCTTCAGCGGTCAGAAGTGCTCCGCCTGCTCGCGCGTGATCGTCGAAGATGCCATTTACAGCGAGTTCGTGGACCGGCTCCGCGAGCGCGCCGAGGCGCTCACCGTCGGCGATCCCACTGAAAACCGCAACCTGGGCCCCGTGGTCAACGAAGGCGCTCTGCGCACCATGCTCGATTACATTGAGATCGGCGGGAAGGAAGGCCGTATCGTCGCCGGTGGCCGCGCCATTGAAACCCCGGAGAAGGGCTACTACCTCGCGCCGACTGTGATTGCGGACGTCGCTCCCACTGCGCGCATTGCTCAGGAAGAGATCTTCGGTCCGGTGCTTGCGGTCATTCGCGCGCGCGATTTCGACCACGCCCTGAAGATCGCAAACAATACCGAGTTCGGCCTCACCGGCGCTGTGTTCTCCACCGACCGCGTCAAGCTCGACCGCGCCCGCCGCGAATTTCACGCCGGCAACCTCTATTTCAACCGCAAGTGCACCGGCGCCATGGTCGGCGCGCACCCCTTCGGGGGATTCAACATGTCGGGCACCGACTCCAAGGCGGGCGGTCCCGATTATCTCTACCTCTTCACCCAGGCGAAGTCCGTGGCGGAAAAGCTCTCCTGAGCCTGAACGATTTTGGCCCGCGCTCGGCGTCTGCTGCGTGGAACACCTGCCCCGCGCGCACCATGGACACAGGGCGAGACTCACACTCTTCCGAGTGAGACGTTCTCGCCCCGTGGTCCTCGTTGTCGAAGAAGCTGAGCTACAGTCCCTGGAGCATCTGGTCGCCGATGACCTGCGCGGCCTCCGCCAGAATGCGATGATGAATCGTGAACAGCGCCAGTTCCAGCCGGTCCGACACGCCCGTCTTGTCGTAGACGCTCCGCAGATAGTTCTTAATCACCTGTTCGGTTGTGTTGAGCCGGATCGCAATTTCCTTGTTCTTGCACCCCTGCACAATCAGCGCGACGATCTTCAGTTCCTTCGGCGTCAGCCGGTCGCGCACCCTGGACCCAACCACATCCTCGTCAATGGCCGGCCCTTCCTGCCCCGAAGCCCGCACGTTCCGTTCGCCCTGTCCCACACGGCGCACACAGTCGATCAGCGCCGGCCCGGTCACGTTACGCTGGAATGCGCCCTGTACTCCGGCACTGAACCATGGCTGCAACGCCTCTCCGTTCTCGGCCGCCACAATGCTGCGGCTGCCGTTTGCCTGGACCCTGGGAATCAAAACCTGAAGGTCAGGCTTCAGTCCCGATGCAAAAATCAAAATGGCGCCCCGAAAAGTTTCCAGCGCCCCATACAGCCGCTCTGTCTCAGCGCACTGTGCAATGATGCGGAAATCGTCTTCCATGGCAAGTATCTTGGCCGTCCCCGCACGAAAAATAGCCTGATTGTCAGCAAGAATCAGCTTATTCATGTGTCTGCTTCCTCAGTGGGTGCGTCATCAGGAGTCTCCCCGAAGACAGATTCAATCAACGCGCATCGCCTTCCTCCGCTCTGCGCTGCAACAGTCATCGGCCCGGCAGACCCAAATTGATTCCCCGTGTCTCTTATTCGGACACTTCAGTTACTTCTGACTGGCCCCGGGAGAACGATGGAGCCTTCCGGTTCAACTGCCCCTGAAGACTTTCAACGATGACCTGCGTTCATTCGCCATCATCCAGGACAAAAGTAACCCGGGGCCGCACCATAGTCCTGTGACGTACGTCACCCCTCTTGTTGCGCCAACTCGCCGTGTCCGGTCCTCAACCGGTTACCAGGCGCCGCACCTCTGGTACCGCTTCGCCAAATCCGCGTTGCCCTGTAACGTATTAGGTAGACCCCGGTCCCCAGGAGTTCCCCTATGCCCAGGCCCATCATCCTTGCCGTCGACGACGATGCCAGCGTGCTGGAAGCGGTGGTTCAGGACCTGCGCCGCCACTACGGCCAGGAATATCGCATCCTCCGGGCCGCCTCCGGCCAGGCCGCCCTCGATACCTGCACGCAGCTCCGGGACCGCGGCGATGTGGTTGCTCTGGTCGTCTCCGATCAGCGTATGCCCGGAATTCCCGGCGTCGAGTTGCTGGAGCAGGTCCAGGGCGTCTATCCCAAGGCCCGGCGCGTGCTCCTCACCGCCTACGCCGACACCGAAGCGGCCATTCGGGCCATCAACTCGGCCCGCATCCACTACTACCTCACCAAACCCTGGGACCCCCCTGAAGATCGCCTCTACCCCGTTCTCGACGACCTGCTGGCCGACTGGAAGACGGACTACAAGCCGCCCTTCGAGGGCATCCGTGTGGTCGGCCCGCGCTGGTCGCTCCGCGACTATCAGATCCGCAATTTCCTCTCCCGCAACCAGGTCCCATACGTCTGGCTCGACCCCGAACACGACGATCAGGCCGTCGAGTTGCTGCACAGGTTCGGTGTTGACGACAGCCGGCTCCCGGCCGTGCTCTTTCCCGACGGCAGCTCGCTCATCCAGCCCCAGGACGCTGAGTTGGCCGAGAAAGTCGGCTTACGGACCCAGGCCCAGCTGGAGTTTTACGACCTGGTGGTTGCCGGAGCCGGCATGGCCGGCCTAGCCGCCGCCGTTTACGGCGCATCTGAAGGGCTCAAAACCCTGGTTCTGGAGCCGGAAGCCCCCGGCGGACAAGCGGGAAGCAGTTCCCGCATCGAGAATTACCTCGGCTTTCCCCGCGGCGTCACCGGAGAGCGCCTCGCCCGCGATGCCTACGACCAGGCGCGCAAGTTCGGAGCGGAATTCGTAACCCAGCGCGCCACCAGCATTCGCCGCGACAGCCAGTATTGCCAGGTAGCCCTGGCGGGGGGTGCGCAGGTCGTCTGCCGCGTCTCTCTCATTGCCGTGGGCGTCTGTTATCGCCGCATTGAAGCGCCCGGCATCGAACGCCTTACCGGAGCCGGCGTTTATTACGGCGCTTCCCTGGCCGAAGCCCGCGCCTGTGAGGGCGAAATCGTTTACGTCGTCGGCGGCGCCAACTCTGCCGGACAAGCCGCGATGCAGCTTTCCCACGTCGCGTCGCAGGTAATTATGCTGGTTCGCTCCGGCTCCCTCGTGAAGAGCATGTCGAAATATCTCATCGATCAGATCGCGGGAACATCGAATATAACAGTGGAGACGGATTCCGAGATCGTGGAAGCCCTGGGAGACAAACGCCTCGAAGCTCTGCGCATCCGCTCGCCCCGCGGCGAGGAGACGCGCCCTGCCTCCTCCATCTTTTTGTTTATCGGCGCAGCCCCCCAGACTGAGTGGCTTCCGGAAAGCATCATGCGCGACGCGAACGGCTTTGTTCTCTCCGGGCGCGACCTGCGCATCGAGGGTCATCTGCCGCGCACCTGGCAGGAAGACCGCGAGCCCTATCTCCTTGAGACTTCCCTGCCCGGAGTCTTCGTCGCCGGCGACGTGCGCCACGGCTCGATCAAGCGTGCTGCATCGGCCGTCGGAGAAGGCTCCATCGCAGTTCAGTTCATGCATCAATATCTGGCGCAGTTTTAGGATTGGAGCGAATGGAAACGAGATCGGCGGACGTGACGAGCAGGCAGCTTTCCCCCCAGGAACTGTCTCAACTCGTCGGCAGCGTGCCACTGCTCGCCGGACTCAGGGAAGATGAGCTTTCCTGCCTTGGCGCAGTAGAGGTGGTGGAAGCCCCCGCAGGATCGATCCTCTTCCACCAGGGCGAAACCGCCCCCGGCTTCTGCATGATGCTGGAAGGCGAAGTGCGCGCGGTGCGCCGCGAAGCCAATGGCATCGAAACCCCTCTGGCCGTCTTTCGTGCTGGCGACAGTTTCGGCGAAGCCCCGATCCTGCTGGGCGCCATGGTGAGCGGCGTGCAGTGTGATGCTGTCGCGGATACAAAAGTTCTGCGCGTCAGCGCCGAAGGCTTCTGGAGCCTGATGGCCACCTGCCCCACCGTCCGCAAGGGGGTGCTGGCCAATGCCGCGCAACGTATCCACTCCTTCCAGGCCAATACCCTCCACCGCGAAAAACTCATCTCCCTCGGCACCCTCGCCGCCGGCCTGATGCACGAACTGAACAATCCCGGCGCCGCGGCCAAGCGTTCCGCCACCCAGCTTCGCGAGAACCTCGCCCGCCTGCAGGACATCAGCATGCGCTTCTGCATTTCGCCGCTCACCCAGGAGCAGCGAACCTGCCTGCGCGACATGCAGCAGGAGGTGCTCTCTCTGGAGAAGCCCAAACCCGTCGGCAGCATCGAGGAAGCCGACGCCGAGGAAGACCTGGCCGCGTGGCTCGAGAGCCTGGGCGTCCCCAATTCCTGGAAGCTCGCGCCCACCCTGGTGGCTGCGGGCTGGCGCCGCGAAGACATCGTCTGCGCTCAGCAGGCTTTTCCCGCCGCTACCCTCCAGGATGCACTCAACTGGCTCGAAGCGCTGATCTCCTCCATGCAGCAGCTTGCCACCATCGAAGAAAGCCTTACCCGAGTCACCGAACTCGTCATCGCCGTCAAAAAATATGCCTACGAGGACAAGGGCGGCGAGCATGTCACCGATATCCACGAGAGCATCCGCAGCACCCTCATCATCCTCGGCCACAAATTTCGTCATAAAGAGTTGATCATCGAGAAAGCCTTTGCTCCGGATCTCCCCAGACTCACCACGCGAGGAACGGGACTGAGTCAGGTCTGGACCAACCTGCTTGACAATGCCATCGACGCCGCTCCCCAGGGTTCGAAGATCCGCATCCGCACCTGGACGGAGAACGAACAGCTGTGCGTGGGCATCGCCGATGAAGGTCCCGGCATCGCGCCCGAGAATCGAGAGCAGATCTTCCAGCCCTTCTTCACCACCAAGCCTTCAGGCGTCGGCACCGGACTCGGCCTGGAGATCGCGCGCCGTATTGTGATAGCTCAATACCACGGCGCCATCGATTTCACGTCAGAGCCAGGACACACCGAATTTGTCGTGAAGATTCCGAGCGATCAGGCTTCGGCGTAGACCTTCCCGTTGAGCGTCGAGGTAGGCGACAGGCTCAGGTTCCCCTCCCGTTTCAGAGAGGGGAACGAGACCTCAGGAATGAAGCGAGCTTCTGAGGAGCGGCACTTTTAGAAGTCGTACCGCAGCGAGAATTGCTGCTTCCGCGACTGCACCAGTTGCGAGCTGTAGATCCCAAAGCCCGCTCCGCTCGTCACCGCTTCGTTCAGTCCCCCATTGATGCTGATCGGACTGGTGTCGAAGCGCGCCGAGTTCGTTATGTTGAACACTTCCCACGCAAAGCGCAGCTCCTGGCTTTCAAACGTCTTCCAGACCTTCGCCACGCTCGCATCCGGCTCGAAATAGCCGTCGCCGCGGAAGTAATTCCGGCTCCCGCCTTCGCCCGGGTACGGGTAGCGCAACGGACTGCCCGTGGCAATGCCGTTGTTCAGCGCGTTCGGATCGGCAAACACTTCCGGCAGTCCGTCGACCAGATGCTTGTGTACCTTGATCGGCCCCGTCACTACTGCGGGCGTTGTGTTCTGGTAATTCGTGGAGTAGGCCAGCGGGGGCACCACGCTGAACGGTAATCCGCTCGATAAACGCACAATCCCCGACAGCGTCCACCCGCCCACGAATGCATTCTCAAAGCCGTTCACGTCCGACGCAAAGCGCGCGCCGCGCCCGAACGGCAGCGCATAGATCGCATCCCCGGTAAGCAGGTGACGCGTGTCGAAATCCGATACCGCGCGGTTGGACTTTGGATTGAAGCTGTTCGTGATGAAGCCGAAGCTGTTCGTCGTGAACTCGCTGGCCCGCTCCGTATCCGATCCCATATCGATCGACTTCGACAATGTATAACTCAAATCCAGATTCAGCCCCGTGCCGCTCGCTTTGCGTATTGTCAGCTGCGCCGCGTTATAACTGCTCGTTCCGATTGACGACCACGCGTACAGCGAAGAGAACTGCCGCTGGTAGTAACGCGTCGTCACGTTTCCATTCGCATCTTCGTACGGACCGCACCCTAAGCCTCCCTCGCTCGGATCGCAGTACGCATCCAGCTGCACCAGCGCATAGGAGTCGTTTCCCACCACGGCATTGGGCGCGTAGATGTTCGTGTAGATGTTCTGCGTCGCGCTCATGGTGCTGGTCTTCAGATACGGGAACATATCTTCCCAGTACGGAATGGCCGCCACCGTTGTTTGCCCTGCGTAGGTCGCCTGCGCCAGCAATGCGCCCGCCTTGAAGTAATCCATCCCCGATTTCGGATCCACCAGGTCAAGTGGCTCCGCCAGGTCAAGCTGCTGCAGCAGATGCCGGCCGAACGTTCCGACGTAATCCGCTTCCACCGAAAAAGAGTGCGGCAATTCTCTCTGCACGGAAAGATCGGCCGCAATGGTGTATGGCGTTTTGATTTTGCTGTCCACCCCCCACGTAATCGCCAGTCCCGTGTCCACGTTGTTTGGCGGTGTGTATGGATAGGGGATCGTCGACGGAATACTGACTCCCTTGAGCGGGGGAAGCGCCGTGCTGCTCGTGTAGCGCGGAGCGTTGTCCACCGAGTACTGGCCGGCCGGATTGGTGATCGAGGTGGTCAGGCCGAATGACCCATACTTCGCAAAGGTGTCCACGATCCCCTGGCCGAAGTGGTCGAAATACATGCCTGCGCCCGCCCGAATCGAGGTCTTGCTGTCCGGCGACCACGCTACCGCAAGGCGCGGCGCAATGTTCGCCAGTTGCATACTCCAGTACGACGACTTGCCGTTCGCCTTGCCCGCAGGCGCAAAGGAAAGATCCGGCTGGTCCGTCACGCCCTGAGTCGCATCGAGAGCGCGCGTCTCAAACCACTGGTGCGTATCCACCGTCGGCTGCACCTGGTTGCCGTGCGTCTCGTACGGAGGTTGCAACAATACTTGCCGCATTCCGAACGTCACCGTCAGATTAGGCCGCACCTTCCACTGATCCTGGATGTAATACTCGAATTCCTTCGAGTAGTAATTCAGCGTCACCGGAGCTCCCGGCGCCGCCGCATTGCCCGTTTGGCCGCCCGGCTGCACGTTGAAGTTGTATTGCCCCGCGATAAACGGAATCAGCCCGACCAGTGTCCCCACATCCTGGCTGTAGTTCGTCGCGTCTCCCGAGTCGACCGGCGGCTGTCCAAACGCCCCGGGATCGAGATCGCTGCCCGAGTCCGCAATCGATCCGCCGCCAGCCAGCCACTGAATATTCGTGTCGGCATTGCCGTACGAGGTGCCGTTCGAACTCGAATAATTCGTGATCAGCCGCAGGTCCGCACCGTACGACAGTGTGTGGTTCCCGTGTGTCCAGCTCTGGTTCTCGATGAAGTTCTGTACCGGCACGTGGACAGTAGTCGTACAGCTCTCCGCCGTCGGGCTCGACAGCGTGCGGAATGAGGTCACGTACGCGCCGCAGTCCGTGCCCGCCTGGCTGAAGCCCTGCCGGATATAGCCATACCGGAAATCGTTCACCAGCTTGTTGGTGATCTCCCAGGTGTCGCCGGCTGCCAGACCTTTGGTGTTATCCCGGGTCACGTATTGCGGCGGCTGCCCCGGGAACCACTGCGCGTCGTTCGTGGTGTCGTCCTGCAGGTTGCCGCGGAAGAACAGTTGCTGCCTCTGCATGGGATCCCAGTCCAAACGGACGATCGTCGTGTTCAGGTTCTGCGGATTCGGCGAGGAGAAGCTGTACGATCCGTTGTTCACTCCGTCGCCCAGCGCGGCTCCGTTGGCCGTCGGATAAGAATTCAACAGCGTCAGAATATTCGGATCCACCCCCGGGCCCCACGGACAGGTGCCGTTCGCCGTGCATTTCGGATCTGTCAGCGCCAGTTCCGCCGGCGTCTGCGTTACGTTCTGCCCGTTGCTGGTGTAGATCAGGTTCCCCGCCTTCCAGGACGCGGTCGGCACCAGTTGCTCCACCTGCTGATTCTCCCGAATGTGAGAGCCCTCGTAGTTCCCGAAGAAAAACAGCTTGTCCTTCAGGACCGGCCCGCCCAGATCGCCCCCATACGTGTTGCGGATGTATTCGCCCGGCTGATTCGGCAACCCGCTCGAAAGTTCAGCATTCTTGTTGAAGAAATCGTTCGCCGCCGTATCCGTATTGCGGTTGTATTCGTAGATCCCGCCATGAAAATGGTCGGTGCCGCTCTTGGTCACCAGATTTGCCTGCGCGCCCGCCGCGCGTCCCTGGTCGGAATTGGCCATCCCCGTGGTCACGCGGAATTCGTCAATCGAGTCCAGCGTCTCGCGCAGAACGCCTGTGAACGCATACCCGTTGCGCTGATCGTTATCGTCCAGCCCGTCCATGGTGATGTTGTCCTGGTCGGAACGCACCCCGTTCACCGTACCCGTGCGGCTGTCGCTGTCCGTATCGACGATGTGACCCAGGTACAGAACTCCCGGCTGCAGGCTCAGCAGATCCGGAACGTTGCGATCGATCATCGGCAGCGCTTCAATCGTCTTGGTTCCGATCGCGTTGCCCAGGGTCGCATCCGACGTGTTCAGCGTTTCCGTCTCCGCCGACACGTTCACCGTTTGAGAAATAGCGTGCAGCGTCATTTTGAAATCGATGGTCGCCGGTTCGCTCACCAGCAGGTTGCCCACCTTGCTCTGATCGGCAAAGCCCGTCGCGCTCGCCGTCACCGTCCACGTCCCCGGCGTCAGTTGCACGAACTGATATTCGCCGCGCGCGTTCGTGGTTGTCTTCTGCACCTGTCCGGTCGCCTGGCGGCTGATCGTCACCGAAGCTCCGGGGATCACATTGCCGCTCGGATCCGTCACTACCCCGTTCAGCGACGTCGTCGCCTGCTGGGCCACAACAACTAAAGTGGAAGCGAGGATGCAGCAGAGCATCCAGCCCCGCATAAAACCCTTCATCGTCTGGTTCCTCCAAAGAATGGGCTTCAGCGCTCCTCGTGGGCTGGAGAGCGCCTCGGCGGTTTCATGTCCGGAGCGCCTTATGGGCTCCGTCTTTTTGTCTCGCAGCACGAACGGTTCAGCGGGTTCCGCAGCCGGAACCCCCGGGGATCGGTTCTGCCGCCCGCATCTCGTCGGGATTTCGGCAGCGCTTGCAGCGTTATCGAGAATGTGACGACTATGGTACCCGATTTTTTTCTTCGCGAGAACTACGAAATCCCCTGCCTTTCTGTTCCCCGCGTCTGCTTCGCCCTTCTCTTCCGTTTCTCGCCGCTTCGTCTCCTCCAATCCCCGATTGCGCTTGCAATCTGCCCTACCCATCGGCGACACTGGCGCTCTCCCCGCAATCCCCGGCATCGGCGCGTTTCCAGCGCTCCCGCCGCTGCCGCTGGACTTTGTGCCGTTGTCTCATTTTCCGCCCCGCCGGGCAGATTGGGAGAGGTTTACGCGTTGATGGAGACCGAAGTTCCCTTTTTGCCGCAGGACAGCCTCGAGCAGCAGGTCGCTCGCCTGCAGGCCCTCCTCGAAGCCGCGCGCCATGTCCACTCCACCATCCGCGTCCACGACGTCCTCCTGCAGACCGCCCGCATCATCGTTCGCGAGCTCGAGCTGGACGGCGCTCTCTTCCTCGCGCCCGCCGCCGGCGACGAGGCCGTCTCCTGGGGAGAAATGCCCGCGCCGCCCTGGGACGGTTGCCATCGCTTCCCGCTCTTCTCCCGCGACCACCAGCCACTCGCCGAGCTCATCGTCTCCAACGCCGGCTGCGCTGAGCTTTCTCTCTACGAGCAGGACTTCGTCGAGGGCCTCGTGCTGCAAACCGCCGTCGCCCTCGAGAACGCGACCCTCCACGAGCGTGACGTCGAGTGGGCCCGCGTCCAGCAGGATCTCGAAGCCGCCCGCTCCCTGCAGCGCTCCCTGCTGCCCAAAGCCATGCCCGAAATCCCCGGCTACTCCATCGCCGGGCGCTCCACTACCTGCTATGAAGTTGGCGGCGACTACCTCGACGTGATTCCCATGCCCGACGGCACCCACCTCCTCGTCGTCGCCGATGTCGCCGGCAAAGGACTTGCTTCCGCCATCGTCGCCACCAGCTTCCGCTCCTCGCTTCGTTCCCTCGCCGGCCACCCGCTGCCCCTCGCCGATCTTGCCGCACGCCTTGGGCAACAGCACTGGGAAGAAGGCCCCGAGGCCCGCCGCCGCTACATGACCGCCCTCTTCCTCCGTCTCCAGCCCGCCACCGGCCGACTCCAGATCGTCAACGCCGGCCACAATCCCGCTGCCCTCGTCCTGCCTGATGGCCAGGTCCGCAACATCGCCGCTTCCGCGCCGCCGCTCGGCATGCTCCCCGGCATGCAGTACCAGGCCGAAACCCTCGACTTTCCCTCCGGCTCGCGCCTGCTCCTCTATACCGACGGACTCACCGAAGTTTTCCGCGGCGACGAGGAATTCGGCATGGATCGCCTCGTCGATGCCTTCCGCGCGGTCTCCGTCTCCGACTCCGAGCTCATCCTCGATTCTCTCTGGAGTGCTCTTGACTCTTTTTCTCTTCACGCACCCCAAACCGACGACATGACCGCCATCGCGATCTGTCACCTCGATCCCTCCTCGCAGGAGAACATCCACTCATGAAGAACGGAAGCTCCGTACAAGTCCGTCTTCCTTCGGAACTCGGCTTCGAGAAAGTCGCCATGAGCACCGCCGCCAGCATGGCAGCGCTGATGGGCTTCAGCGAGGACCGCATCGAAGACCTCAAAACCGCCGTCGCCGAAGCCTGCATCAACGCCATCGAGCACGGCAATCAGCTCAACAGCAGCCTCGGCGTCGGCGTCGTCCTCTCCACCTCCGCGGACAGCCTGGAGGTCAAGGTCATCGACGACGGTGCCGGCGTCAGCGTCGCGCCTCACGCCCCCGACATCGACCGCAAAGTCCACGGCGAGGAAGATCCCCGCGGCATGGGCATGTTCCTCATCCAGGCCCTCGTCGACGAAGCCGAGTGGTACCAGGGCCCTCCCGGCAAGAGTTTCGTCCGTCTCGTCATCCGCCTCGATAAGGAGAATGTCTGATGCAGGCCGCTACCCGAGTGAATATCCGTAACGCTTCCGCCCCCTCCGGCAGCTCTGTCACCGTCCTCGCCTTCGGTGGAGACATCTCCTCGGCTTCCAAAGACGCCATCCTCGGCGCGTACCACGGACTCGGCGGCCAGGCCCACCACGTCCTCCTCGACTTCACCGGCGTCGACTACATCAACTCCTCCGGCATCGCCATCATCATCCAGATGCTCCTCGAAGCCGGCAAAGCGGGCACTCAGACCATCGGCATCTTCGGCCTCACCCCGCATTTCCAGAAGGTCTTCACCATGGTCGGCATCAACAAGTACGCCGCCCTCCACAAGGACGAAGTCGCGGCCCTCGCCGCCATCTGAGGTTGCCATGAACGCACCACGATGCGTTTCCCGGTTCGGCCTGCGCTGCCTGGCGGTTCTGCTCGCGGTCGGCTCCCTCGCTTCCGCCGCCCACGCGCAGCACACCATGCACTATCTCGAGCTCGATCCGCACCAGGTTGATGGCCAGTCTCTCGGCCAGCCCGTCGATCTCGGCGCTCGCTGGCTCGCCCACCAGGGCGACGATCCCGCCTGGGCGCAGCCCGGCTTCGATGACAGCCAGTGGCAGATCGTTAAATTCCAGGTCCCGCTCGCCACGCAGGGCATGAAGGGCGTCGACGCCGTCTGGTACCGCCTCCACGTGCGTATTCCACCTTCTGCCCGCCATCTTTCCCTCATGCTGACCCGCATGGGTGGCAGCGTCGAGATCTACGCCAACGGGGCGCGCATCGGCGGCTGGAGGCCCATGACTCCCGGCGGAGATCGCTTCCTCATCCAGTCCTGGACCGGCGCCATCCCCGATGCCGTACTCGGCTCCGGCGATCTCACCATCGCCATCCGCGCCCGCATCGGCAACGTCACCCACGGCGGGGATCTTCCCATCGGCCCGCTCGGCGTGCAGTCGGAGGCATTGCTCGGCCCGTCGCACGCCATCCGCGACGCCGTCTCGCTCCTCAACTTCCGCGGTCTCACCTCCAACGGGACCAACCTCACCCTGGTCCTCATTGTCCTGCTCATCACTGCGGCCCTGGCCCTCGCTATTCGCAGTGAGCCGGAATACCAGGCCCTCCTCGTTGCCCTCGCCGGCCAGGCCATCTACCAGGGCCTCATCCTGTGGGGCCTGCTCTTTGGCACGCCGCTCATCCTTTCCTACGGGCTCTTTTATTACGGTGCCATCGCCGTCTGGATCATCGGGCTGATCGAGTTTGTTCGCCTCATCCTCGGCATCCGCCTCTACCGCGCCCTGATCTTCTATTACGTTCTCCTCGGCATTGTCTCCCCGCTCGCGGGCATCTGCGTCTATCTCTACTGGCTGCCGCACCACGCCCTCAACAGCCCTCTCAGCGTAGCCGTTACCCTGTTTACGCAGCTAATCGGTGTACCCGCGACCGCCGGCCTGCCTGTGCTCGCCCTGTGGATCGCCTGGAAAAAGCGCAATCGCGACGCGCTGCTGCTCTCCGTGCCGCTCCTCATCAACGCTTCCTACGCCTATTACTCCTTCAGCCTTTACCTGCTGGGCCTCCTCCACGTCATCTCGCAAAGTGCTTCGATGACCGCGGAATACACCCCGGTTACCGCCTTCAACATCGCCTGGGAAGAAGTCGTCTCCTTCGCCTTCTCCGTCTCCCTGCTCGTCTTCCTCGTAATCCGCACCATCCGGCTGGCGCGCGAAAAGGCCCGCGCCGCCAGCGAAATGCAGGCTGTCAAGACCCTCCAGGCACTGCTCCTCGCCCGCTCCCATCAGCCCACCCCTGGCTACGCCGTCGATACCGTCTACCGTCCGGCCTCTGAAGTCGGTGGCGACTTTTTCCTCGTCTCCCCCAGTTCCGACGGCTCCATCGTCGCCATCGTCGGTGACGTCAGCGGCAAGGGCCTGCTCGCCGCCATGCGGGTTTCGCTCATCCTCGGCGCGCTCAACCGCGAAAGCTCCCGCCAGCCCGCCGAAGTTCTCTCCCGCCTCAATCAGGTCCTCCTCGGCCAGGGCGACATGGGATTCACCACCGCTTGCTGCGTCCGCGTCGAAGCCAACGGCGACTTCAGCTTCGCCAATGCCGGCCATCTCAACCCCTACATTGACGGCCAGGAGATCGAAGCTCCCGGCGTTCTGCCTCTCGGCCTCAAGCCCGACCAGACCTATTCCACCGTCACCGGCCACCTCAGCCCCGGCCAGCGCATGGTTCTGCTCTCCGACGGCGTCCCCGAGGCCCGCGCCAAACGTCAGCTCCTCGGCTTCGACAAGCTCCTCGAGCTCACCCGCCTGGGCGCCTCCGAAATCGCCGACGCCGCCCAGAATTTCGGCCAGGAAGACGACATCACCGTCCTCGCCCTCGCCCTGACTTAGCGCTTCCATCATGCGCCCGCTCCCGTGCAGAACCCCCGCAGAGGTCGCTCATGCGCAATTCCGCGCTGCGCGTTCTAGTCCCACTCCCGGCTGCACTGCCAATCTTCCGGACTCACCGCACTCAATCTGCGGTAGAGTGATGCCATGCCACTGTCCGCCACAATTGAAAGTCTGCCCGACCGCGTCTCTGTCGTGACGCTGACAGGCTCCATGACCCTGGGATCTTCCCTGAAGATGGTCGACGCGCAGGTCCAGCAGGCGCTCGCCGGCGGAGTCACGGCTCTTGTCTTCGATCTGACCGGCGTGGATTATTCCGACAGCGCAGGTCTCGGGCTGCTGGTGTATACCCAGGGGCTGATGCAGGAAAAGGGTGGCCAGTTTCGCCTCTGCGGGCTAAGTCCGCGGGTACTCTCGCTCCTCGAGATGACCAGAACGAACACCTTTCTCTCCATCGACCCGGCGCGCGAAGAGAGCCTCGCCGCTCTCCGCCTGCAATAGCTTCCTGGCCACGTCCACGCAGTCTCCAGTCCGCAGTCCAGTGATCACGGATTACTGTCTGCTGACTACTGTCTCCCGTCTTGCTACACTTCCCCCCATATGAACGAGTCCGCTGATCCGATTCCCGGCTCCCCGCAACCCTGGCCGTATCCGCCTGCGCCCCCGCAACGGCGCAGCCGCGCCTGGATCTGGTTCCTTGTCGGCGGCGGTCTCTTCCTCGGCTTCTGCGCCGTCGTTGTCGCGTTCACGGTGATCGTCTCCCGCTCCTTCTCCTCTTCGAGCGGCGGATTCCCGGCCTTCGGCGGCAACATCGCGGTCGTCGACATCGACGGCGAAATTCTCTCTGCCGATACCACTGTCGACGAGCTACGCCGCTACAACGAGGACAGCTCGATCAAAGCCATCATCCTCCATATCGACTCGCCCGGCGGGGCTGCCGCGCCCTCCCAGGAGATCTACCACGAAGTCCTCCGCATCCGCGATCAGCACCGCAAGCCCATCGTCGCCTCCATCGAGAGCGTCGGCGCCAGCGGCGCCTACTACATCGCCTCGGCCGCCGATAAAATCTATGCCAACGACGCCAGCGTCGTCGGCTCCATCGGCGTCATCATGGAATGGACGAACTACGGCGGCCTGCTGCAGTGGGCCAAACTCAAGCCCGAAGTCATCCACGCCGGCTCGCTCAAGGACGCCGGCGACCCCTCTCACGAGCTCACCCCCGAAGAACGCGTCTACTTCCAGGGCCTCGTTGACAATATGTACGGCCAGTTCGTGCACGACGTCGCCATCGGCCGCCATCTCCCCGTAACCCAGGTCCAGTCGCTCGCCACCGGCCAGGTCTGGACCGGCCAGGAAGCGCTGCCCCTCCATCTCATCGACGAGGCCGGCGGCTTCCGAACCGCCCTGCTGGAAACCGCCCGCTCGGTCGGCATCCACGGCGAGCCCACCGTGGTCAAGCCCATCGTCGATCACCGCTCGCTCTGGGACATCCTCACCTCTAACGCCGACGACATTTTCCCCAACCCTGGCAAAATTCTCGAGCATCACGCCGGCTTCTACTTCCTCTGGCGTTAGATCGGCAAGAGCTGGACCTATGCAAGCCGAACCGATTGCATCTAATATGGTTATCGGGACCCTATTCCGACTCTGGAGCGTTTATCCATGACGAAAGCGGATCTGGTTGAGGAAGTAACCAAACTCGGCGACCTCACGCGGCGCGACAGCGAGATCATCGTGGAGACTATCTTCGACTCCGTCATCGGCGCTCTCCGCTCCGGCGACAAGATCGAAATTCGGGGATTCGGCAGTTTCCGCATTCGCCAGCGCAAGCCGCGCATCGGCCGCAACCCCAAGACCGGCACCAAGGTCGAGGTCCCGGCCAAGAAGGTTCCCTACTTCAAGCCCAGCAAGGAACTCCGCGACCTGGTCAACCCCGGCGGCAAGTCGCCTGAATCTCCGGCTACGCCCCCCTCGGAGTCCACCAGCGGCAGCACCGCCGCCTGATTCCGGCCTTCACTTGTAAATCAGCCTGATCTCGATCTGCGTCACCGGACAGCTGACCGCCACTGTCGCTCTGCCGAACGGCGGCGCGCTCAGCCCTACCCTCGGATTGTTCGCAAACCCGAATCCTTCCTTCGGAATCCCCAAGAAATTCCGGTCCAGCTTGTGGTTCTCGTTCTCGTCGTGAATCACAGCCACGCCGTACCGCCCCGGCGGCACCTCAAATACCTCCGTCGCCTGGTTTCCCTCGATCGGGAACGGTCCGTGCACCAGCGACTTGCTGTTGTCCTCCGGCCAGCCGTCCGGAGTGGCAAAGACCGTTCCCCCCGCATCGCCCTTGTTGTTGCGAAAGCCGGTCACATGAATCTTCAGCGTGCACAGCGGCTTCCCCGGCTCAGGTGCCGAATAGCGGGCTGCATCTTGCTCCTTCTGCGCGTGCGCCCCGCTGGCAGCCATCAGGACAAGTGTCGCCGCCAACTGCTTCGTCCTCCATGCTCTGGCTCGTCTCATAGGGGTCAGATCCCCTCCGGAAATCCTCCGCGATGCGCCCTCAGCCCTTCTTCCAGAGGCGCGAGGACTCCCTCACCAAATCGTTCCCTCCACCGGCTCTCCATCTTCGGAGCCGAAGGGGAGCGGGACAGTTCTGCCCGCGTCGGAACAGCGTTTCAAATTACTGCTTCACCGCATCCACCTCGATCGTCAGTCTTACCTCGTCGCCCACCATCGCCGCCGGAAAGTTCGGCGCAATCCCAAAGTCGGTCCGGTTGAGCGTCGTCGTCGCGGAAAAGCCCATGTGCTCCTTGTGCCCCATGCCGTTCACCGGCCCCATCGGCTGATCCACATTGAGCGTCACTGGTTTGGTTACGCCGTGCAGCGTCAGATTTCCCACTACGGTCAGCCCGCCGCCGCTCTTCGTCACGCTCGTGCTAACAAACGTCGCCGTTGGAAACTGGCTCACGTCATAAAAGTGCGCGCCCTTCAGATCGTTGTCGCGCGGGCCTACTCCCGTATCCACCGTGCTCACGTCGATGGTCATGTTCACCGTCGACTTCGTGATGTCGGACTCGTTCAGCACAATCGATCCCCCGATGTTTCCAAACTTCCCGTGAACCCTCGTCAGCCCCATGTGCAGCACCGAGAAATCCACTTCGCTGTGGGCCTTGTCCGGCACCCACGTCGACTGCGCGAACACCATCGGGGACAGAAGAACCATACTGGACAGCAGAAACAAAAAACGTCGCATCACGCGCGGCTCCTTTCGCGAGGCGCGAATCCCGGCGCAGGTGCTGCTCCCGCCGGTTCCGCGCTCGCCGATGCCGCAGACTACCACATCCCTCCCCGCTGCCGTCCACCAGCTCTCTCCGTATCCTCTGCGCTCCCCGTGGTGAGAGATTTTCCCCTTCCCGCCACCGGCTACCGGCCACCCGCCGTTCCCTGTACCCTTGTTTGTTTGGGAGAAATCGCCTATGGCCACCGTCACCGTCGAATCCGCCGCCACGTCCGCGCCCGCCTCTGCCGCTTACCCCATCCGCCGCATCGCCGTCCTCGGCGCCGGAACCATGGGCGCGCGCATCGCCGCCCACGTCGCTAATGCCGGCTTCCCCGTTCTGCTCCTCGACCTCGACAACGCACTCACCGCCAAAGCCCTCGAAGCTCTCAAAAAGTCCAAACCCGCCGCCCTCGCCGCGCCCGATTTCGCGGCTCGCATTGCCACCGGCAACTTTACCGACGATCTCGCCAAACTCCACGACTGCGACTGGATCATCGAGGCCGTCGCTGAAAATCTCGACATCAAGCACGCTCTCCTCGCCAAGGTCGCTCCGCACCTCCGCCCCACCGCCATCCTCACTACCAACACCAGCGGCCTGCCCATCGCCGACATCGCCCAGGCCCTCCCCGCTGATCTCCGCCCTCGTTTCTTCGGCTCGCATTTTTTCAATCCCCCGCGCTACATGCAGCTGGTTGAAATCATCGCCACGCCCGGCTCAGACCCTGCCGTCGTCGATGCTGTCTCGCGCTTCGCTGAAGTCCATCTCGGCAAGACCGTCGTCCCCGCCGCCGATCGCCCCAACTTCATCGCCAACCGCATCGGCGCACTCTCCATGCTCAATACTCTGCGCGTGATGCAGGCCCAGGGCCTCACCATCGAGGAAGTCGACCTTCTCACCGGCAAGCCTCTTGGCTGGCCCAAAACCGGCACCTTCCGCCTCGCCGACATGGTCGGTCTCGACGTCCTCGGCTCGGTAGTTCGCAACTTCGCCGCCAACACCCGCGACGAGCGCTCCGACGTCCAGCTCCCCGCCTTCCTCGAAGAAATGCTCAAACGTAACTGGTTCGGTGACAAATCCGGCCAGGGCTTCTACAAAAAGCAAAAAGGCGCTGCTGGCGACGACCGCCTCGTACTCGACCTTTCCACGTTGGACTACCGGCCGGCGCAGAAGCCCAAACTGCCCGCGCTCGACGTCACCAAGCCGATCGAGTCCCTCCCTGAGCGCATCCGCGCCCTGCTCTCCGGCAATCCCGAGAAGGACAAAGCCGCGGCCTTCTACTGGCAGATCCTCCCCGATATCTGGCTCTACGCCGCCAACCGTCTCGGCGAAATCAGCAATTCGGTCGCCGACGTCGATCGTGCCATGCGCGCCGGCTTCAACTGGGAACTCGGTCCCTTCGAAATGTGGGACGCGGCCGGCGTCGCCGACACCTCAGAAAAACTCCGCGCGTCAGGCCGAACCCTCCCCGGAACCGTCGAAAAACTCCTCAAAACTTCAGAAAAGTCGTGGTATCGCAACGGCGGTGCCGAAGTCTTCGATCCCAGCACCGGCAGCTATGTCCCCGTCGAGCCACCCTCTGCCGTCATCACTCTCGCCCGCGCCAAGCGTTCTCATGGCGTCGTCAGCGAAAACCCCGGCGCCTCCCTCATCGACGCGGGCGACGGCGTTGCCTGCATCGAATTCCACACCAAAATGAACGCCCTCGGCGGCGACATCGTCAGCTTCGTCCGCCAGACTCTCAACCCCGCCTCCGACGCCGTCCGCAACTTCCGCGCCTTCGTCATCACCAACGACGCCGCTAACTTCTCCGCCGGCGCCAACCTCGTCCAGCTCCTGCTCGCCGCGCAGGACGAGGAGTGGGACGAAATCGACACCTACATCGCTGCTTTCCAGCAGATGACTCAGGCCATCAAGTTCTGCCCCGCGCCCGTCGGTGTCGCCCCCTTCGGTCTCACCCTCGGCGGCGGCTGCGAAGTCTCCCTCCACGGCGCTTTTCGCCAGCCGCACATCGAGCTCTACATCGGCCTCGTCGAAACCGGCGTCGGACTCATCCCCGCCGGCGGCGGCTGCAAGGAGATGACCCTCCGCGCGCTCTCGCTCGCCTCGGCCGCTGCGCCCTCCGCCTCGCGCAGCGATTCAGTGGGACTCCACCACACCATGCGCACCATCTTCGAGAACCTCGCCCTCGCCAAAGTCTCCACGTCCGCGTGGGAGGCCCACTCCCTTCAGTTGCTCCTTCCCTCCGACGCGGTCACCCTGAACCGCGACCGCCTCCTCCACGACGCCAAAGCCCGCGTCCTCGCTCTGGCAGATGCCGGCTACGTCGCGCCCCTCCCCCGTACTGATATCCCCGCGCCTGGCGACGCCGTCCTCGCCGCCCTCCGCCTCGGCGTCCATATGCTCCGCGAAGGCGAACAGGCCTCCGACCACGACCTCGTCGTCACCACCCATCTCGCCACCGTCCTCTGCGGCGGAGCCGTCACTCCCGGCTCCCCTGTCAGCGAGCAATATCTGCTCGACCTTGAGCGCGAGCACTTTCTTTCCCTCTGCGGAGAACGCAAAACTCAGGAACGCATCGCCCACACCCTCAAAACCGGAAAACCTCTTCGTAACTGACATTCCCCCTGCGGAAACACCCCCCTGTATCCTCTGTGGTAACGGTTTTCCGCACTTCGAAAGGCTACCGGCTACCAGCTGTTCTGATCGGAGATGTACCCCATGCCTGACCCCGTCCTCATCGCCGCCCTTCGCACCCCCGTCGGCAAAGCGCCACGCGGAGCTCTCCGCAACACCCGCCCTGACGACCTCGCCGCCACCGCCCTCCGCGCCGCCCTCGACCGCGTGCCCGCCCTCGACCCAGCCGAAATCGATGACGTCATCCTCGGCTGTGCCATGCCTGAAGCCGAGCAGGGCATGAACGTCGCTCGCGTCGCCTCCCTCCGTGCCGGCCTGCCTGTCTCCGCCTCCGCCATGACCGTCAACCGCTACTGCGCCTCCGGCCTCGAGGCCATCGCCCTCGCCGACGCGCGCATCCGCACCGGCAGCGCCCGCGCCGTTCTCGCCGGTGGCACAGAATCCATGTCCATGGTCCCCATGGGCGGCCACAAAATCGCTGTGAACCCCTGGCTGGTCGACCACCACCCCGGCTCCTACCTCACCATGGGCCTCACCGCCGAGCGCATCGCGAAAAAATGCTCCATCTCCCGCGGAGACGCCGACCAGTTCGCGCTGTCGAGCCACCAGAAAGCCCTCGCCGCGCAGCAATCCGGCCGCTTCGACGCCGAAATTGTGCCCGTCTCTGTCACAAATACCACCCCCAACGGCAGCACCAGGCCCCACACCTCCACCACCGAATTCCGCGCTGACGAAGGCCCCCGCTCCGACACGACGTACGACGCGCTCGCCAAACTCCCCACCGTCTTCCACGCCAAAGGAACTGTCACCGCCGGCAACAGCTCCCAAACATCCGACGGCGCCGCCGCCGTCGTCCTTGTCTCCGGCGAACGTGCCGTCCAGCTCGGCCTGCGCCCCATCGCCCGTCTCGTCGCCTACGCAACCGCCGGCTGCGATCCCGAGGAGATGGGCCTCGGCCCCGTCTTCGCCGTGCCCAAAGCTCTGCAGATCGCCGGCCTCTCCCTCAGCGACATCGATCTCATCGAGCTGAACGAAGCCTTCGCCGCCCAGGCCCTCGCCGTCATCCGCCAGCTCTCGCTCGACCCCGCCAAAGTCAACGTGCACGGCGGAGCCATCGCCCTCGGCCATCCCCTCGGCTGCACCGGCGCCAAACTGACCGCCACCCTCCTCGCCGAAATGCAGCGCCGCAAATCCCGCTACGGACTCGTCACCATGTGCGTCGGCGGCGGCATGGGCGCCGCCGGCATCTTCGAAAACTTCGCATGAATCACGCAGCCAGGCATCAACATGAAGAGCCCCCGCCCAACAAATGGGGCGGCTATGTTGGCATCCCGCTCCTCATCGTGGCGACGCTGATTCTCGCTCCCCGGATCTATCACCGCTGGATTCTGCCTAATGATTCCTGGCCGTCCTACACTGCCCGGGTGCTTGCAACCCGCGTCGTCACCGCAGGTACTTCGGAAAATCCCTGGGGGACTTCCTTCCTCTATCGCGTCGATGTCGACGCTGCCTGGACGGATAACGGAATTCGGCGTGAGGAGTGGGTTCCAACCACGAAACTCAGCCGCAACCGTGACTCGCTCGCATATTGGGCCTCTCGTCAGGGAAAGATATGCGTGGTGCGCCAAAGCCCTCGCAATCCTTCCGCTCGGATCGCCTTTTTCTGATTGGCTGACATGGGAAGTGATCGTTGTCGCCATGCAGGAGTGGAAGGACAATCGAACGCTGGGGTGATGGCATGGGCGCCGCCGGCATCTTCGAAAATCTGGTCTGAGAAGAAGAGAGATTCAGAAAATCGAGCACGGTTTGCCGATAATGAGGAGTGCCTGGGAGCCTGAAAGTGGCCACTGGAACAAAGCCCAAATTCCGCACCCTCGACGTTGAGGACGTCTTCTACAACCACCGCGAGGTCGTTGCCACCCTTCGCTCGGGACAAACCATCAATCTCCTCGACGACGACGGCTACATCATCGCGCTCATCACACCCCTCCCTGAAGTCATCCCCAAAAAGTCGCCGCACAAATCAGGAAAGACTCGCCTCCGCACCACCTGATTCATCCCCTCTCCCATCCAACCGGCGTACGATTGTTTCTCGGAGTCATTCATGGCCACCGCTACCCTTCCCAAAGCCGCCCCTGGCGGCAGCTTCCTCCTCACCAACGCCACCCCCGACGAAATCTTCACCCTCGAAGATCTCTCCGACGAGCAGCAGGAGATCGCCCGCACTACCGCCGAGTTCGCTGAAAAATCCATCCTCCCCCGCGTCCCCGAAATCGAAGCGAAAAACTTCCAGGCCACCCGCGAGCTCCTCCTTGAAGCGGGCCGCCTCGGTCTCCTCGCCGTCGATATCCCGGAGCAGTACGGCGGGCTCGCCCTCGAAAAGGTCACCTCCGCACTCATCGCCGACCGCATCGCCGTCTGCGCCAGCTTCTCCGTCAGTATCAGCGCCCACACCGGCATCGGCACCCTCCCCGTCGCCTGGTATGGCACTCCCGCGCAGAAAGAAAAATACCTGCCGCGTCTCGCCTCCGGTGAATTCATCGCTGCCTACGCGCTCTCCGAATCCTCCTCCGGCTCCGACGCGATGAACATCCGCGCCCAAGCGCGCCTCTCGCCCGACGGCTCCCAATACATCCTCAACGGCGAAAAGATGTGGATCTCCAACGCCGGCTTCGCCGACCTCTTTATCATCTTCGCCAAAATCGTCGACGCGCCCGATGAGCCCGGCCAGTTTTCCGCCTTCCTCGTCGAACGGAACACTCCCGGCCTCACCATCGGCGCGGAAGAACACAAGCTCGGCATCCGCGGCTCCTCCACCTGCCCTCTCGTCCTCTCCGACTGCGCCATCCCGGCCGAGAACCTGCTGGGCGAAGCCGGCAAAGGCCACCACATCGCGTTCAACATTTTGAACGTCGGCCGTTACAAATTAGGCGCAGCCACTCTCGGCGGCGCCCGTCACACGCTCCGCACTGCCGTCCGTTACGCCAAACAGCGCATGGCCTTCGGCAAACCCATTACGTCTTTCGGACTCGTCCAGGAAAAGCTCGCCGATGCGGCAGCGGGCATCTACGCCGGCGAAGCCCTCGTCTACCGTGTCGTCGGCGCCATCGACGCCGCGCTTTCCACCCTCCCCGCCGATGCTCCCGCCGCCGAGGTCCAGAAGCGCATCGAGGACTACGCCGTCGAGTGCTCCATCGTGAAGGTCTGGTGCTCCGAGATGCTGGAGCGTGCCGTCGACCACTCCCTCCAGATCCATGGCGGCTACGGCTATGTTGAGGAGTACCCGGCCGAGCGCGCTTACCGCGACGCCCGCATCAATCGCATCTTCGAGGGCACCAACGAGATCAACCGCCTCATCATCACCGGCTTCCTCCTCAGGCGCGCCATGCAGGGCCGCCTCCCGCTCCTGCCCGCCATCGCCAAACTTATGGACGAGGTCATGTCCGGCGCTTCCTTGCGCACCGAGCTCACCGGCCCGTTCGCTTCCGAGAAAGCCCTGCTCGCTTCCGCCAGGAAGATCGGCCTCTTCTGCTCCGGCGCCGCCAGCCAGAAATACCCCACCAATCTCCAGGATCAGCAGGAGATCATGGGCGCGATCGCCGACATCCTCATCGAAATCCTCGTCATGGAGTCGGCTCTCCTTCGCGCTCAGAAGGCTTCGGGGGCGGGTGCCGAGAAGGTCGTCCTCCACACCGCCCTTGCCCAACTCGCCGCCGCGCGCTCATTCCGCATCATTGAGTCTTCAGCCGAACGAATCCTCGGCGCCATCGCCGAAGGCGACATGCTCCGCACCCAGATGGCTATCTTCCGCCGCCTCGCCAAACACGACCCCGTCAACACCGTCGGTCTTGGCCGCGCCGTCGCCGAAGCCATCATCGCCGCCGAACGCTATCCGCTCTGAGGGACCAGCCCCTCCACCAGCGCCGCCCACTCTTCGCTCAGCACGGCGCGATGGAACCGCCGCCCCGCCCGCTCATACCAGTAGTTCGCGTTCCACTCCGCGCCTTCCTTCCGGTGCAGATACGCATGCACCGCCATCCCCTCACGCGTTTCCAGTTCATCCACCAGCCCGTGCGCTCGCGCCCAATCGCCCTTCGCGTCCCACCAGAGCGCTTCCAGCGGCGCGCTCAATCCCTCCGGCGGCGCACTGGCCGACAACGATGCCCGAAATTCCTCAACCGTCACACCATCTGCCTTTCGCAGTTCAAGAGCTCTGAGCTCAGCCTCTCAGCTGATCACCATCTTCCCAATCGTCGCCAGCTGCATGTTCGACGTTCCCTCGTAAATCGTCCCAATCTTTGCGTCCCGGTAGAACTTCTCGACCGGATAATCCTTCACGAACCCGTATCCGCCATAAATCTCCACCGCCTTGCTCGCCACGTCCTCGGCCACGCGCGACGCGAACAGCTTCGCCATCGCCGCCTCTTTCACAAACGGCGCCCGTGCTCCTTTCAGCCGCGCCGCGTTGTAGACCAGCATCCGTGCCGCTTCAATCTGCGTCGCCATCTCCGCCAGCGCGAACTGCACCGCCTGGAACTCCGCAATCGGCTTCCCAAACTGTTTCCGTTCCTTCGCGTACTTCACGGCGCATCCCCACGCGCCCTCGGCCAGCCCCAGCATCTGCGCCGCAATCCCGATCCGCCCCTCGTTCAGCGTCTCAATCGCAATCTTGTACCCCTTGCCGACTTCACCCAATACGTTCTCCGCCGGCACGCGGCAGTCATCGAACAGCAATTCACACGTCGATGACGCCCTTATCCCCATCTTGTCTTCCTTGTGCCCGACCGTGAACCCCTCCATTCCGCGCTCCACCAGAAACGCGGTAATGCCCTTGTACCCCGCCGCGGGATCCACCGTAGCGAACACCAGAAACAGGTCAGCCTCCATCGCATTGCTGATCCACAGCTTGCGCCCGTTCAGCACATACCCGCGCCCACCGGGCTTCGCCTGTGTCGTCAGCGAAAACGCATCCGACCCCGACCCCGCCTCGCTCAGCGCGTACGCGCACACCGTCTGCTGCGCCATCCGCGGCAGGTACAATCGCTGCTGATCGGGCGTGCCCCAGCGCAGCAGCGCATTCACCGCCAGCGTATTCTGCACGTCCACAATCACCGCTACCGCGGGATCGACGCGCGCAATCTCCTCCACCGCCAGCACCGCGCTGAAGAACGATGCCCCCGCGCCGCCCAACTCCATGGGAGCCTCAATGGCCATCAGTCCCAGCTCGAAAAGCTGCCGCAGGATCTCAGCGTCCAGCTTCTGCTGCTCGTCCATCGTGCGCACCAGCGGCGCAATCTCCTGCTGCGCAAACTGCCGGACGGTGTCCCGCAGCATCGTCTCTTCTTCGTTCAATGCGCTCAGCGGCGCCGCCGCCTCCGCACGCGCCTCGGTTTGGCTCATAGCGCTCTCATACTACCGCGCAATCCTAACCTCGCGCGCACGCCGCGCACGGATCACCTCAGGAAGAACATACAGAAGCATTGCGCAGGCCTCGACCGGGACTCCCTGACCGCGCGGTATAAGCCGACCGTCTGTCCCTGGCCGCCCTTTAGCTGACCGCTTCTCAGCTGGCCGGACCTTAGCTGGCCGCTTCCCAGCTAGACAATAAACTCCCGCGCCGCATCCGGGGCCAGCTCCCCAATCTCCACCACCGGACCCGCCCCGCTGTATCCAGGCATCACTCGCAGGCGCTTCAGGATCTTTCGCGTCAACCCCGTCAGCGGCTTGTCGTGCAGCTCCGGCACCGGAACCCACGCCCGCTCGCCCGCCGCCTTCGCCAGCAGCTTCTGTTCGTCCGCGGTGAGCCCGTAGACCGTGACGTAATAGTTGGTGGTCGTAATCGCATGGCGGACGGTCAGCAGCGCGGCTTTTTCGTTCTCCTCGCCTTCCTTCACCGCCGGCAAATCCCACATCCCCGGCATCTGCGCCGCGTCCACCGGCCGCCGCTCCAGCAGCACTTCCGACTTCGGCCACTGCTTCCTCTGCAGCAGCCCCAGAGCCTGCTTCCGGCTCAGCATCTTCTTCTTCCGCGGCGCCGCGTGTTCGCCCTGCGTCGCGCATCCCTCGCGCACCGGGCACGTCGGGCAGAGCGGGCCCCGCGGCAGGCACACCGTTGCGCCCAGCTCCATCATCGCCTGGTTATAATCCCCCGGCCGCTCCGCGTCCACCATCTGGATCGCGGCCAGGCGCAGTTGCCCGCTGCGCGCTGCGCCCGCCACCGGCTCGTGTCCCAGATAGCGCGTCAGCACCCGCTCCACGTTTCCGTCCACCGCGGCCACACGCTCGCCAAACGCGATGCTCGCCACCGCCGCCGCCGTGTAGACACCCACCCCCGGCAGCCGGTGCAGTTCAGCCGCCGTCCGCGGAATCACTCCCCCGTGCTCGGCGATCACCGCCCGTGCCGACTCATGCAGTGCCCGCGCTCGCCGATAGTAGCCCAAACCGCTCCACGCAGCCAGCACCTCGGCCTCATCGGCACGCGCCAGCGCCGCCAGAGTTGGAAATCTCTGCAGAAATCGCGGATAGTAGTCCGCAACCACCTTCGCGCGTGTCTGCTGCAGCATCGTCTCCGATACCCAGATCGCGTACGGATCGCTCGTCTGCCGCCACGGTAAATCGCGTGCGTGCTCGTCGAACCACGCGAGCAAGCGCTTCCGAAACTTCCCCACTCCCGGCTTCGATATCACTCCCGGATTGTACCGGCTCCTCATGAAGCCCCGTCGTGCAGCGCGCCGCACGGCACCCTTCCCCGTACCCAACCCCTAACCCCTGAGAGACAGAAATCAGGAAACAGCGATCATATAGACACTGCACAGCGCCCCGGCAACCTGCGACCCGCAGCCTGCAACCTGTATCCCGAAACCTGTACCCTGTTCCTTGGACTCCTTCATCCGTCGTCTTCCCAAAGCCGAGCTGCACCTCCATTTGGAAGGAACCGTCTCCCCGGAAACCCTCGTCGAGCTCAGCGCCCGCCATGACGCCGCCCCACTCACCCTCGATCAGGCCCGCGCCCTCTACCACTACACCGACTTTACCGGCTTCCTCCTCGCCTTCAAGGCCATCTCCGAGCACCTCCAGACCCCCGAAGATTACGAGTTCATCGCCTGGCGCATGACCCAGCGCCTCGCCCGCCAGGGAGTCGTTCACGCCGAGGTCTACGTCTCCGTCGGCGTCGTCTATTATTGGCGCCGCTGCGACTTCGAGCCGCTTTTCTACGGCATGGAGCAAGCTCGCATCCGCGCCGAAGCCGAGCTCGGCATCACCCTCTATTGGATCTTCGACGCGGTCCGCCACTTCGGCGTCGAAGCAGCCGCCCGCGTCTTCCGCAAAGCCGCCGAGATGCGCGCGCAATTCTCTTCCATCATCGGCATCGGCATCGGCGGCGACGAACGCCGCACCGCCGCTGAGCCATTTCGCGATCTCTACGCCGAAGCTCGCGCCGCCGGCCTGCGCCTCACCGCCCACGCCGGCGAAACCGTCGGCCCCGAAGGCATCTGGGGCGCGCTCAACATCGGTGCCGAGCGCCTCGGCCACGCCCTCTCCGCCGTCGACGATCCCGAACTCCTCGCCATCCTTGCCGAGCGCCAGATCCCCCTCGAAATCTGCGTCTCCTCCAACCTCAAAACCGGTTGCTGTCCCCGTCTCGAAGACCACCCCCTGCGCCGCTACTTCGACTCCGGCCTCATGGTCACCCTCAACTCCGACGACCCCGCGCTCTTCCTCAGCGATCTCGAAGGCGAATACCGTCTGGCCCGGGAGCACTTCGCCTTCACCTCAGAGCATCTCCGCGAACTGGCCTCCAACTCCATCGAGGCCAGTTTTCTCCCTCCCGAACGTAAAGTTACCCTCCTTCGTAGCATCGAATCCCTCGAATGAGTGATCGACTGCGCGCTCGAAGCCGATATACAACACAATCGTCGTTCATGGGTCCGTCGCAAACCTGCGCTATCATGGACCCATGACGCCCTGGGGAGAGCGCATGTCTCGTTGCCTGAACAAGTGCAGGAAAGCTGTCGAAGAGCAGATGGAAGAAGCGGAAAACGACTCCGGCTCATCCGGAGCTCTGCGCGCTGTGGGCTGGACCTCCGTGGCTCTGGCCGTCACCGCTCTCGGCCTTTATGTCGGCCGTGAGCTCCGCCTGCGCTACAAGATCCGCCATCGCACTCCCTCGGATCTCTTCTCCCACGCCGGCGAAGACTTCTCCAGTGACCTCAACGCCGAATACGGCATGGGCATCTGAAAGCCAGTAGCCAGTAGCGCCGTCTGCCACAGGCCACCCGCCACGGGCCACAGGCTAATTCGTTCTCTCCACCAGATACCGCGCTACCGCCTTTAACCCCTCCGCCGCACCCCTGTACGGCGCCAGCGCCGCAAAAGCCTCCGCAATCAGCCGCGCCGCGTCCTTCCTGGACTGCTCGATCCCGAACACCGCCGGCCACGTCGCCTTGTCGCTGGCCACATCCTTGCCCGCCGTCTTGCCCAGATGCTCCGAGTCCTGTGTCATGTCCAGCACGTCGTCCACAATCTGAAACGCCAGTCCGGCCTTCGTCCCAAATTCCGTCAGCCTCCGCACATCTTCCGCGTTCGCGCCCGCGTACGCGCCGCCCGCCACGATGCTCACACGGATCAGCGCTCCCGTCTTCGCCCGATGGATCGCCGCCACGCTCTCCGCCGTCGGGTTCGTGTGCTCGCCTTCCAGATCCAGCACCTGCCCGCCAATCATCCCCTCCACCGTGCCGGTAGCCTCGGCCACCAGCCCCACAATCTGCACCGTCCGCTCTGGCGGACACTTCATCCGCGCCAGCGTCACATAGGCCTGCGTCTGCAGCGCATCCCCGGCCAGAATCGCAATGGCTTCTCCGAACGCGACGTGGCACGTCGGCTTGCCTCGCCGCAGATCGTCGTTGTCCAGGGCCGGCAAATCGTCGTGGATCAGTGAGTAAGTGTGCAGCATCTCGATGGCCGCGCCCAGTTCCTCCACGCCCTCCGGCAGTCCCGCCCCGCCGTGCGCCGCCCGGATCGTTCGCGCCGCCTCCATCGCCAGCACCGGCCGCAGCCGCTTCCCGCCCGCGAAGACGCTGTGTCGCATGGCCCCGTGAATCGATGCGGGCGTCTCAGTCACCGCCGGCAGCAGCCGCTCCAGCGCCTCATCCGTTCGCTCCACGCCCTCGCGCAAAATCTCTTTGACGTCTGTTTCCATTGCGATCATGCTCTCCGGGCCTCTTCCGCCGCTCCTTCCAGCCAAGTGCCAGTGTAACCGCCGGGCACGGATACGCGACTCCCCGGTGCCGGCTCCGCGCCGGCTCCAGCCAGTTCTGCAGATGTAAATCGAAGTCACCGGCAGCTCCCTGGCCATTGGCAACCAGCAACTAAGAACTGCCCTTCACGGCTCCAGCCGCAGCGTGTGCACCGTTGCCGCCGCCACCGCCGCATCCGTAAATGGCAGCGCAAAGGTCTTCCCGCCGTACCAGTACGGCCACTGGTCGCGATAATACTCGCTCAGCGGATCGCCCGATTCTCCCATCACGATGTTCTCCGTCGCCCCATCCACATTGCTCCAGTCGATCGTGAACCGCTGCGACGGCCCAAACGTCCGCGCCACCTGCTTCACCGTCGTCGTATCGCCCGACTGTGGCTGCGCTCCCGTCCCCGTCCAGTTCTTAAACCACGGCACCAATCCGAACAGCGGGTGCTCCACGTCCACCGGATGCGCATATCCGTAGCGCCACGTTGCCAAATCGCGCGGCGCGTGATCCAGTTTCAGTCCCTGCCGCACCATGTCCGCCAGAAAATCGTCCCACGTCGGGTACCCCGGCGGCAGCCACGCGGCCGGCTCGTTCATCAAAATCTGCTCGCCCGCATAGATGCTCTCGCCCCACTTGTAATGCCGCCACTCCGCGCCCAGCTTTGGCTCCAGCAGCATTGGATAGAACGCTTCCTTCGCCGCCGCCACAATCGCCGCCGGGGCCGAATCGATCCCCACCGCGCCGTTCCACGTTCGCAGCAGATCGGCCGCCTGCCGCAGTTGCGCATCCGCGTGGCTCGCGTGGTCGATTCCATACGCCAGCCGCTGCGCAATCTCCTGATCGACCTCCGAATACACATCTGTCTGCAGCGTCAGCATGTCCGCCGGCGTCAGCTTATCCTTCGGCTCCAGCCATTTCCAGATGCGCTCGTTGCGATACGGCTCGCCCCACTCCAGCGTCAACTGCGGGCTCCCCGCCGGCGCCGCCTGACCCTGAACCGCCTGTGCCGGCGCCCCCGGCGCGCCTGGGTTTGGCGCGACAGCGTTGGGCGGCGTTCCCGGCGCGCCTGCGCTTGGTGGGCTGGGGTTGTTCGGCGTCACCCGCGAATTCGCCGTCGCCAGAATCCCTCCCGGCGGATCGTACGCCGTCGGCAACTGCTCGAATGGAATGAATCCCGACCACTCGTGCGACCCATCCTCAATCGGCACTCCCTGCAATCCGTTGGGACGCAGCGGAATCAGCCCCACCGCCTGATATCCGATGTTCCCGAGATCGTCGGCATAGACCACATTCTGCGTCGGCCCCCACCACTGCTCCAGCGCGGTGCGAAAATCCTGCCAGTTCGCCGCCGTATCCATCGCCGGCAGCGGGAATCCCTTCGCCTGCTGGCTGTAAGCGCTCCAGTCCAGCGCCAGCGTGCGCCGCTCGCCGGGAATCAGCGGCGTAATCACCACCCCGTGATTCGTCCGCTCCACATCCACCGTCACATCCCGTCCCCAGCGCACGTGGATCGTCTCCTCGTCGTGCTCGAACGGATGCCATGCCCCATCCGTGCCCAGATACTGATCCTGCCCGTTTGTCTTCTCCACGTAAATGTCCTGCGTGTCGCCGTAGAGCGCCGTGAATCCCCACGCCACATGATCGTTGTGCCCGGCCACCACAAACGGTATCCCTGGAATGCTCACTCCCGCCGCATGAAATCCGGGCGCCTCCATATCGATCTCGTACCAGATGTTCGGAATCTGATGCTCCAGGTGCATATCGTTGGAGAGCATCGCCTGCCCGCTGGCCGTCCGCGATCCCGCCACCACCCACTCATTCGATCCCGGATCGCAACCCATGCACGCGGTCGCCGCGCTCTCGTCCATCACCTCGCTCCACGCGTCTCGCGGCTCTCTCGGACTCAGCTCCCACGCCGCAATGCGTGCCACCGGCGAAAACCCGGGGACCTCCGCTGAACGCGGATCGCTGAACGCGGATCGCTGAACGCTCTTCCCTGCAACCTGTAACCCGTCGCCTGTTCCCTGTAACCTCGCACTGAACCCCACCTGGCTCGGATCCAGCGGAATATCCGGAATCGTCTGGTCCGGCGCCGTAATCGGCGGCTCGCTCGAAATTGGCGGATGATCCCGCCACGATCCCGTCGGATACAGATCCGCCGCCAGCGTCGGCCCCAGCTTCGCCGTTATCCGCTCCCGCTCCACCTTCTCCGGCCAGTGCTCGTCGAGCATCTGCACCATGGCCATCACCACCAGCATCGAGTCCACCGGCTGCCAGGACGCCGGCTTGTACATCAGCAGCCGGAACTCGGCCGGCAGATCGCTTTGGTGCGCGCTGATGTACGCATTCACCCCCGCCGCGTAGTCGTTGAAGTAGCGCCTGTCCTGTTCGCTCAGGCTCGCCGTCAGCCTCTCCGCGGTCGCGCGCATCGCCAGCACCCGCTGGATGCGGTCGTGCTCCACCAGTTTCGGTCCCAGAATTTCCGCCGCCGTGCCCGCCGCCATCCGCCGTGCCATGTCCAGCTGCCAGAGCCGGTCCTGCGCCGTCACGTACCCCTGCGCGAAGAGCAGATCGTCCATATTCTGCGCCTCGATATGCGGAACGCCGTGCCCATCCCGCCGCACCGTCACCGCCGCCCTCAGCCCCGGCGTCAGAATCGTTCCATCCAGCTGCGGCAGAGACGTGCGCATGGTGTGAGTCAGCCACGCCGCACCGCCCACCGCCGCGCCCGCGACAGCCAGCAGCAGCAGGCAAAGCAGGATCAGTGTCACCCGTACAAACGGATGCCGCCGCTCCCCCTCATCATCGACTGGAATACTGCGTCCCAGAGGCATGCAGCCTCATTGTCGCAGACCATCCCCACCCCGCGCCCGGCCACTGCGGCACGGGGACTGGAACCCCGAAAAATTCTCCCTGTGTCCTCTGTGCCCTCAGCGGTAAGAGCCTTCCCCTGATTCCTGTAACTTGATCACTGTTCGCTGATCGCTATCTTCTGCTCGCCGGCGGCACGATCCCATTCATCCGCAGATATTCCACCATCTGCCCGTAGTGATCCATCGAGTGCGCGATTCCATACGCCGCCAGCGTCGCCCGCGTCAGGTGCCGCTGCGGAGGCCCCATCGCCTCGAACGCGTTCTCCACCGTAATCGTGTTCACTGCCGCATGCGCAAACGCGTACGACTTCTTCAGCGCATCCACAATCTCATCCTTCGTCTTCAGCGCCTCAATCGTCTTCGCGTCCACCGCGCCCGGCACGCCATATCCGCGAAAGATGCTGTAGTTCGCCTCCGTCAGGTGCTTCACCTGCTGCGCATACGTCCGCACCCCCGTGTACAGCCCGAAGGTCGTCGGTGGCGCAAAGTCGAACTTGTCCGCCGGCATCGCCTCCGCTGCCGGAACGATCTGGTTCTCCATGATCGACAGCAGCGCGTTGAAGCTCTCGGCCGGACTCACCGTCGCCGCCGCCTGTGACCCTGCGCTTGCTCCGCCCTGCGCCATCGCCGGCGCCGCTGCCAGCACCACGAACAATCCCGCCGCTATCATCCACCGTTGCATAGGCAACCTCCTCTTCCGCGCTCCCCGCATTTTCAGAGACAATGCACCCGGAAGCCGCCCCGCCAGCCTACCAGAATCCGGTAACTCTCTGGCCCGTCCCCGCTCCCGATAATCGTCGCCAGCGACCCGCTCCCCCAACCTGACCCTCGCACGCAATTCAAAATTACTGCTGTAACATATCAAGCCGTAATGATGGTAACCCCGGGCTGATTCTCAATACGCTATTACCCACTTTGTAATACTCCAGTAACAAACTCGTGTAAGTCTGGAATGGCATGTTTCCGCGCCAATTCAGCGGTTTCCCCCCGGTCCGTTGGCGCGGATGTGTGACTCCGGGCTGATTCCGGTCCATCAATGCTGAGTATTGCCCGGGCGCCAGGCTCTTCCTCGAAGTGTCTTCGCAGCATCGGGCACCGAACCCCTTCTCAAGGAGAGCCATTCATGCGCAGGCTTGTTTCCCTGTTCGCCGCTGCCTTAGTCGTTCTTTTCACAGGATTGTTCGCACCGGCGGCGCGGGCACAGTCGACCACCGCGGGCGCCATCGCCGGCACCGTCTTCGATCAGTCGGGTGCCGTTGTGGGTGGCGCCTCCGTGAACATCCACAATCTCAGCACCAATGCCGACGTTCATCTCACCGCGGACGGCAGCGGCTTCTTCAAAGCTCCTCTGCTCCAGCCCGGAACTTACACCGTCACTGTGATCGCGAAGGGCTTCTCGAAATACCGCGCCGATGCCGTCATCGTTCAGGTCGGCCAGATCACGTCGATCGAGCCTCACCTCGCCGTTTCCGGCTCCTCCACCTCCGTGGTCGTCACCGAGCAGACCCCGGTCCTCAACCTGGAGTCACCCGACTTCAGCGACACCATCTCTGCCCACACTCTCACCAGCATCCCCATCAACAACCGCCGCTGGTCGAGCCTCGCTATGGACACGCCGGGCGTCGTCTCCGACAGCAACGGCTATGGCCTCGTCAGCGTGCGTGGCATCAGCACCCTGCTCAACAATGTTGAGATCGACGGCGCCGACGACAACCAGGCCTTCTTCGCCGAAGAGCGCGGGCGCACCCGCGAAGCCTACTCCACCTCCGGCAGCGCCGTCCGCGAATTTGCCGTCAACACTGGTGTCTACTCCGCGGAGTACGGCCGCGCCGCCGGCGGTGTCATCACCTCGGTGACCAAAAGCGGCACTAACCAGTTTCACGGCCAGGCCTATTTCTGGGATCGGGAAAGTAACTGGGCCGCTTACAACGACTACACGAAAGAATCCTTCCTGAACCCCAACACCGGCAACTATGCCGCCCTGCACATCAAACCGGAAGATCTTCGCAAGATCTATGGCTTTACCGCCGGTGGCCCGCTGATGAAAGACAAGCTGTTCTGGATCTACACCTACGACCAGCACACCCACGTCTTCCCCGGAACCGCCGTTCCCGAGAACGCCAGCTCGTTCTATGCGCTGCCCTCGCCCTCCGGCGCCGGCTGCAATACGGCCACGGGTTACATGAACGACGGCTCCACCCTCGACAGCCAGGCCTGCACCCTCGCCGCCCGCCAGGGTGTGACTTATGCGCAGGGCGTCGCCCTCTACGACGCAGGCATCGCCGGACTCAACTCGGACATTGGATCCGTCCCGCGTTTCGGCTACCAGGAGATCAACACCCCCAAGGTCGACTGGCAGATCGACGAACGCGAACACCTGTCCGCGCTCTATCACCGGCTGCGCTGGGATTCACCGGGCGGCGTGCAAACCTCGTCCAGCGCCGACTACGGTCGTGATGCCTGGGGTGACGACTTCGTGAAGCTCGATTACGGCGTCGCCAAACTCACCAGCCTGATCACCACCAACCTGAGCAACGAGCTGCTCTATCAGTACAGCCGCGAGCTGGACGACGAAGGACAGCAGCCCTACACGCCCTACACCCAGGCCAATCTGGTGGGGGCGGGCCCCTCCGCCGGCAACGTCCCTTACGTTGAAGTGGACACGGCTGAGGGCATGAATATCGGTTCTCCTTACTACTCCTATCGGGTGGCCTACCCCGACGAGCGTAAGTGGCAGGTCAGCGACGTCCTTTACTGGAACCACGGCAACCACAGCCTCAAATTCGGCGGCGACCTGCTGCATAACTACGATTTGCTCAACAACACCTACGAAAGCAACGGCGAATATGTCTATTCTTACATCGGCAACTACATCAACGATCAGCTGAATCGCAACGCGGGCAAGCTTAACTCCTGTAACTCGACCGCCTCCTCAGCGGCAACCTCCTCCACCAGCGCCGTGGGGACCGATGCCTGCTACGCCGACTTCTATCAGGGCTTCGGCAATCCCGCCTATGCCATCGCCACCCTCGATTCGGGCCTCTTCGCGCAGGACAACTGGAAGTTCTCTCCGCGCGTGACCCTGGAGCTGGGCATGCGCTGGGATGAAGAGCTCCTCCCGGGCCCCAATCCCGACTTAACCACCGCCACTGCTACCTGGACTCCCTATCCTCAGTTGCTGAACAATCCCAGCGACAAGCTGAACTTCGGTCCCCGGGTCGGATTCTCCTGGGACCTGACCGGCAAGGGTGTCACCGTGCTCCGCGGCGGATACGGCATCTATTACGGCCGCATCAACAACGGCGAGTTGCTGGAGATGCGCCTCAACACCGGCAGCCCCAACGGTCAGTACACCACCACCTACAAACCCACCTACAGCAATGCTCCGCAGTTTCCCAACATTGAAACCGGCGCCGGCGCCGCCTCGGCCACGCCCAGTTCGAACTTCCTCGCTTCCAACCTGAAAAGCCCCGAAGTGCAGGAATTCGACCTGATGATGCAGCAGGGCATCGGCCATGGCACGGTGGTTTCGGCCAGTTATCTGGGCGCGCTCGGCCGCAGGCTGCCCAACTTCCTCGACGTCAACCTCAATCCCGCGCAAACGCCCCTCACGGTCACCGTTTCCGACGCCTCCGGCAAGGGTCCGCTCGGGCCGACGGGAACGACCTATCAGGTTCCTCAGTTCACCTCCTTCGGCAATACCGCCCTCTTCGGCTCGGTGGCTGATAACTTCGAGCAGATCACCGAAATGATCAGCAACATCAACTCCAACTACAACGCGTTTGTCGCCGAGATTCAGAACCACACGCTGCACAGCATCCAGTTTGACGCCAGCTATACCTGGTCGCACGCCCTGGATTACGGGCAGAACACCGACACGGCCAGCACTGCCACCAATAACTGGTTCAATCCCTACAGCGACTACCGCGTCAATTATGGCGATTCCCAGTTCAACGTTCCCAATCGCTTCGTCGGCTATGCCCTGTACAGTTTCCCCAACCTGTCCACCGGAGGCTGGGTGGAGCACCTCACCAACAACTGGAGCCTCGACGACACCTACCAGGCGCAGGACGGTCTCCCCTACACTGTTGGCGTCAGCGGCTATTTCAGCTCCGGTGTCCTCAGCGACTGGAACGGCGGCTCCGGCTCGACCATGATTCCCATGATCGGCCCCAACACCGAGCGCTACCCTCGCCACCAGGTCGACGATCTCCGCCTGCAGAAGGACGTAGCTCTGACCGAGCGCTACCATCTCCAGCTCATGGCGAATGTCTTCAACGTAGCCAATCATCAGAACATCGATGGCCTGGGAACGACTGCCTACAAGCTGTCAGGAACCACGGCTACGTATCAGGGGCAGGGACCGTCAAATCCGTCCGACAACACCTTCCAGATAGCCACCAGCTCGAACAACAGCGGCTTCCTCTACACCCCGCGCGAGATTGAAATCGCCACGAAGTTTGTCTGGTAACGTGAACCCACTCCGGTAGCGGCGGCTTCGGCCGCCGCTTCTTTTTGCCTCGCAGCCGGCCTGTCGCCAAAATTATGCAACGGATCCTTGGCCCGGTATCGCGCACCCCGACCCCGTATTCCGCGCTCCTCACCCGCAATCTGTTCCCTGTCTTCTTCGCCGCATCCCCATAATAGAAGCCAATGTCCCTCGTCTCTTCCGCCGATCTCGAATTCCGCCTCGCCGAGCGTGCCCGCTCCTGCGCGGATCCCCGCGCCGGTCTCTTCGGTCCCGATTCCGCCGTCTGGCGTGTCTCCCGCGAATCCGCCATCTTTCTCGGCGCCGGACGCGCCGCGCTCCTCCAGCTCGCCCATCCCTGGGTCGCCGCCGCCATCGCCGGCCATTCCACTGTCCTTCATCGCCCCATCGCCCGCTTCCACAATACCTTCCGCGTCGTCTTCACCATGGTCTTCGGGTCGCTCCCGCAGGCCCTTCACGCCGCCCGACAGCTCCACACCCTCCACACCACCATCCAGGGCGCCCTGCCCGAGTCCGCCGGCGCCTGGCCCTGCGCTGCCCACTATCAAGCCAACGACCTCGCCGCACTCCGCTGGGTTTTCGCTACCCTCGTCGACAGCGCGATCCTCGCGTACTCCGCCGTCCTGCCGCTCGATAACTCTGCCCGCAACCAGTACTACCAGGAGATGCATCGCTTCGCCGCCCTCTTCGGCATTCCCACCGCCGAACTCCCCGCCGACTGGCCCGCCTTCGCTGAATACACCCGCGCCATGTTCGACTCCCCGCAGCTCGCCGTCACCCCCGCGGCCCGCGCCATGGGCCAGGCCATTCTCTCCGGAGCAGGCTCCGCCCTCCACCCTCCTCGCTGGTTCCGCTCGCTCACCGCCCTGTGGCTCCCACCGCGCCTCCGCGATGAATTCGCCCTGCCCCTCGCCCAGCGCGATCGCCGCGCCGCCGACCGGGCCCTTTGCTGGATTCCCCGCCTCTACGCGGCCCTCCCCGCGGCCGTCCGCTATGTTGGCCCATATCATGAAGCCTGCGCCCGCGTCGCCGGACGCCGCTCCGGCCCCCTCACGCGGCGCAACACCCGCTTCTGGATCGGCGAGCCCACCCTCCCCGCCGCCCCCTGATGTTACGAGCCTCCAGCAACTATCCACAGGCCATCGGCCAGTTGACATCCCGCCCTGCCCTCCCCTACGCTCGTAATCAGATGAAGCT
>JBATVK010000126.1:0-23710 GCA_049671725.1 Acidobacteriaceae bacterium | reverse complement strand
CCGGGAGCGTCGTCACGCCCTCGCGCGTCGCCCCTCGCAGCTTCGCTTCGCCTTCGGCGTTTTCGTACAGGATTTCCCTGAGCGTCGCGTACTCCGGATTCAGCCATGGCAGATAATTCCGCACCAGCCCGGCAATCGCCTCAACCCGCGCCCGCGTCTCGTTCGCCCACCACAGCGCCTCGTCCATCGAGGGCTCCGTATAGGGAGCGATTCCCTCGAAGGCCGCCTGCGTCTCCGGCGCCATCGTCCACTGCAGCCATGCATCCGGATCGTCGCGCTGCGCCGGCATCCGCAGCGCCTTCAGCCGCGCGGGCGCATCCTTCAGCGACTGCAGCAGCCGCAGATGCGTCTCCAGTCCCGCAAACAGCCGCGGCTCGATCAGCGGACGCTTCAGCAGATCCAGCGTCCCGGTCCGCACCGTATAGAGCGACGCCACGAAGTTGCCGCTGTCCACCGACGAAATCGTAATCGGCGTCAGCGCCTCCAGCGTGTCGGTCGTGTACCAGTTGTAGAGGTGCCCGCGAAACATCGGCAACGTCGCCAGAGTCGCATAGCTGCGCTGCATCAGCTCCGTGTATTCCGGCGCCGTCAGGAACCCAAACTCGCAAGCCGCCTGCCGCGCATTGAACAGCAGACCCAGATTCGTCGGCGAAACCCGCGCCGCCTCGAACAATCCTTCCTGCTCCACGTTGTCCGGGATCAGATAATGGTGCCGCGCGCCGCCAAATTCATAAAAGAATCGCCACACCCGCAGCGCGTACTCGCGCAGAAACAGCTCGTCCTCGCGCCCAAGCCGGTGCAGCGGTTCCCGCGGCGGCTTGTTCAGCCACACCGTCACGTCGCGCTCGAATCCCCACAGAATCAGGATCGGCGCAGCCACCAGCAGGGAAATCGGATGGAAGATTGCCACCACGGCCGCCAGCACGACAGACAGCAGAGGAGTCATCTCCAGATACCGGTCGACCGTCGAAGTCCCTCGCGCCGCCGACTCGGCCTCCGCCGCCGTCTCCCATTCCAGCAGCCGCTGCCCGGTCACGAAGCGCCGTACCAGCGCGCGCACGATGGCGTCCATCGCCATGATCGTCTGGTGCGGCAGGAACGCCAGCGTCAGCAGCGTCGTAATGATCGCCTGCTGGAAGCCCGCCAGCACATCCTGCGCCGTGTTGTCCTGCTCGCTGAACATCAGCCGCCCCAGCCCGAACATGAGCTGCAGGAAGGTGGGTACGAACATCAGGAACAGCGTCGCCAGCGTCCAGTAGAGCGCGCCGCCCGGCAGACCCAGCCAGCCCGCCACCAGCAGCACCATGGTCATCGGCTCCACCAGCGACCGGCGCAGGTTGTCGAGGATCTTCCACCGCGAGATGGTCGCGATCGGGTTGCGCACGTAGCGCCCTGTCTCGTCGGGCACCCGCGTGAACAACCACTGCGCGATCTGCCAGTCGCCGCGCACCCAGCGGTGCTTGCGCCGCGTGTACGCGCTGTAGTGCGACGGATAATCGTCGATCACTTCCACGTCCGTCGCCAGGCCCGCCCGCGCGTACGCGCCCTCGATCAGGTCGTGGCTCAGCAGGGAATTGCGCGGGAAACGCCGCTCCAGCACCGCGTGCAGCGTGTTCACCTCGTAGATGCCCTTGCCGGTAAAGCTGCCCTCGCCGTAGAGGTCCTGGTACACGTCGGAGATAGCTCGTGTGTAAATGTCGAAGCCCGTCTGCCCCGAATAAATCGACGCCATCCGCGACTGCGCCGCCGAGCTCACGCTCACACCCACCCGCGGCTGCAGGATGCCGTAACCCTCTTTCACCACACGCCACTCCGGATCGATCACCGCTCGGTTCAGCGGATGCGCCATCGCGCCCACCAGCGAATGCGCGGTGCCGCGCGGCAGCTGGGTATCTGTATCCAGCGTGATGACATATTGCACGCGCCTCAGCGCGTTCAGGTCGCCGGCCTTTACCGGAAACGCATCGAACTCGCCTTTCAGAAACTTGTTCAGGTCCAGCAGCTTGCCTCGCTTGCGCTCCCACCCCATCCACACGCCCTGCCGCGCGTTGAAGATGCGGTGCCGGTGCAGCAGCAGAAACCGGCCGTATTTGTTCTGGCTGGCGTAGCGCCCGTTCAGCTCGTTGATCAGCCGCACTGCCAGGTCCACCATCGGGTGCGTGTCGTTTTCCAGCGGCCGGTTCACAGAATCCGGCAGGTCCGTCAGCAGCGCAAAGTGCAGGTTGGGATCGGGATTCGCCAGGCAGCGCACTTCCAGCTCCTGCACCAGCTCGCGCACCTGCTTCTCGTTCAGCAGCAGCGTGGGCACCGCCACCAGGGTGGTGAACTCCGGCGGAATTCCATGCGAGAAATCCAGCTTGGGCAGCGGCAGCGGACGAAACAGCGACGAGATGGTGTTGTTCACCAGGTCCACCGCGCCCTGCGTCGCCGGAATCAGCAGCAGGATGAACGCCGCCGTCAACCCGCCGAAGATCGAGTAATTCGGAATCAGGGGCGCCAGGATCGCCGCGATCAGAATCACCGTCAGCACCTCGATGCCGCCCACGAAGAAATCGTCCGCATGCCGCCGCACCGTCGCGCGCACCCGATCCACAAAGCGCGGATGGTACCCGATCCGCCCCTTCAGCTCCTCAAATCCCTTGTCGATCAGGTAGTAGCCCACATGCGCGCGCCGCAGATACACCCTCGGATCGCCGACCGGCCGCTCCTTCGCCTTCTGCGCCAGCTCGATCGCGATCCGCGCCACATCCGTTTCCGTGCAGTCCGAGTAGCGCGCAATCCGCGCCACCTCCTTGCGGTATACCTCGCGGCTGTCGAAATCCATTCGCGCATAGGCGCCCGCCGGATCCTCGCGCAGCATCGCGTCGAAGACCACCAGCGGCTCCAGCACGAAGAACCAGTCCACGAACGCAATCTCGCGCAGCGCCTGGATTCGCGTCATCAGCAGCTTCGCAAAAGTCTCATCGCCTGCCGGGCCCTCAATCCGCGCCGCCCCGTCGTTCCACCGCAGCGCCTCGTAGCGCGCCTGCGCCTGCTCCAGAATCAGCTCCAGCAGCCGAAACCGCAGCATCACCGGCAAAACCCACAGCTCCGCCAGCAGCAGCGGCTCGGTGCGCTGCAACTCGCCCAGATAAATCCGCAGCGCGTCCGCGTTCCACACCCCGCCGCTGGCCGTCAGGTACCCATCCGCTACCGACGCCGTCCGTGGCTCCGTGATGCGTCCCCGCACCGCGCCCGGCAGCCGCCGCATCTTGCGCCGGATCGAGCGCAGCTCCGCCAGCGCCGACCCCATCATGCGCGGGTTCTCACGGATATCCAGCAGCGGCTCCGCTCCCGACCATCCCTCCGTCGGCAGCGAGTCCACCTCCGCCATCAGTGTGTCCAGGTTCCGCTGCGCCGCCTCGGCCCGCGCTGCGAACTCGCCCAGTTCCTGCGGATGGTGCACCGTGCTCCAGCGCTGCGCGTCTTCCCGCGCCGCTGCGCGCAGCGCTTCCGCGGAGAGTCCCGCTTCCCGCATCCGCTGCTCGTCAATCATCGCCACCTGTTCCGCCATTCCTGTGTCCCGTTGTGCCCGGTTACCGGTAACTCGCGGCCTGCATCTCGAACATCTCCGCGTACTGGCCGGCCAGCGCCATCAGTTGCTGGTGCGTTCCAGCTTCCACCAGCTTTCCGCCCGCCAGTACTACGATGCGATCCGCCATCCGCACCGTGGAGAAGCGGTGCGAAATCAGCAGCGCCATCTTTCCCGTGGTCAGCTCCGCGAACCGCTCGAAGACCTCCATCTCGCTCTTCGCGTCCAGCGCCGCTGTCGGCTCGTCCAGGATCAGCAGTTGCGCGTCGCGCAGGTACGCCCGCGCCAGCGCGATCCGCTGCCACTCGCCGCCGGAGAGATCCACGCCGCTTACGAAGCGCCGTCCCAGCATCTGGTCGTATCCGCCGCTCAGCTTTTTCACCACCTCTGCAGCCAGGCTCTTCTGCGCCGCGGTTTCGATCTCTTCCTCCGAGTGCGGCACGTCCACGCGCCCCACCCCGATGTTTTCCTTCACCGTCATCTCGTAGCGCATGAAGTCCTGGAAGATCACGCCCATCTCCCGGTGAATGTCCTCGATCGAATACTCGCGCAGGTCCACCCCGTCCAGCAGAATCTCGCCCTCCGTCGGATCGTAGAGCCGCGTGATCAGCTTCACCACCGTCGTCTTGCCCTGGCCGTTTTCGCCGATCAGCGCAATCCGCTCGCCCGGCTCGATCGTGAAGTTGAAGTTCTTCAGCACCATTCTTTCCGTCCCCGGATACGCGAACGAGACGTTCCGGAACTCGAATCCGCGACGGATGGGACGCGGCGCCGGCAGCGCATTCGGCTTCGACCGCACCACCGGCTTGATCTCGAAGAACGCAATCAGATCGGTCAGGAACAGCGCCTGGTCCGCAATCCCCGACGCCGTCGAGAACGCCTGCTGGAAGTTGCTGCTCGCCTGCTGGATCGCCAGCGTGATCAGCGTGAACGTGCCGATGTTCGGATACTTGCCCGTCACCGCCTCCCAGATCGCGAATAAATATGCGCCGTAGTAGCCCAGCGTGCTGATCAGCGACAGCAGCCCGCCCCACACCAGCCGCTTGTTTGCCAGCGCAACGTTCTCCTCATAAATTCCCTGCGCCAGCCCGCGAAAGCGATTCGTCAGGTACTCGCTCAGGTTGAAGAGCTTCAGCTCCTTCGCGGCTTCCTTGCTGCCGCCCACCTGGCGCAGGTAGTCCATGACGCGTTTGCGCGGCGTCTGCCGGAAATTCTTGTCGTACCCGAGAAACGCAAAGTGCGTCTCGCCCACAAACGACGGCAGAACCCCGATCACCAGCGGGATAATCATCAGCGGCGACCGCGAAACCAGCACTCCGCTCCAGATCAGCGTCATGATCACCTGCTGGAACAGCCGTCCCATCTGCTGAATCATCGCCAGCCGGTCCGTCGCCTGGACCCGTGCCCGCTCCAGCCGGTCGTAGAATTCCGGGTCCTCGTAGGTGGTCAGGTCCAGCTGCGCCGCCTGCTCCATCACCTTCACGCTGACGTAATTCGTGTACCGGTCCGACAGCATCTGGTCGGTGTAATCCATCCCCCGGTTCAGCACGTTGTTCAGCAGGGCGAGCGAGACCTCGGCAGCCACCAGCCACCAGAAGTGAGGAAACTGCGGCTTATGCTCGATGGCATTGGCAACGCCGTAGACGATCCGCGCCGCCACGATCCCGATGCCCAGCGTCACCACCGGCTGGACCACGCGCAGCACCACTCCCCAGGCCACCACCGAGCGGCCCGCGTCCTTCATCAGTTTCAGGACCAGGGGAACGTTGCGCAGCGCGTGAATGCGATCGCGCCAGGGGTTTTGCTGGCCCGTATTTCCATTGCCGCTCATAGGTTCACAGGGACAGGGTATAGCGGCCGGAGCCGGTAGAGCGCAAGTACGGCTGGACCACGCCGGAGCAGTGGGTTGGATGCGGAGCGGAATCGCGCAAGTTGTTTCAGATCAAAGACCACACCCCGCTCCGCGTCCCATCGCCGGCCGCTTTCGTGAAGAAATCGCCTTTGCGCGCCGCCCTTTGCGGCCAATTCGCCCCTTCGTTCGTCCCTATCTGCATTACTCGGAGAAGCGTGTGCCGTCCTGCGCTTCTTCGTTTCGCGAGGGGTGGTCCTTCATGCCTTCTGCAATCGCAGAAGATTCATGCCGGAATGATAAACTCCAGATTTAATTCGCTTTTTGTCTCTTATCCGTCCCCGGGCTCTTCCTGAATTTTCAACAACGCACTTCAAGTCATCTGACAAGACCGAAATGAATCCTGAACCATCCGCTTCCATCGCTCCGCCGGACCGTCAGCTGCCTCCCTCCACGCCGGAGGTCCCGCGCAAGCGCCGCCATCGCTGGATCTGGGCGGTTGTTCTCATCGCCTTCGGCCTGCTCTTCTACTGGGTCATTTCCCAGCACCGTAAGAGCCAGGCCGCAATCAGCGGCGGCCGCCACGGCTTCGAAGGGCCGGTGCCCATCGTGCCGGCGACGGCCGCCAAAGGCAGCCTCGGCGTGTATCTGCCGTCCATTGGCACCGTCACCTCGGTGTACACGGCCTCCATCAATGCGGAGGTCACCGGGGTCGTCACCGCGGTGCACTACCGGGAAGGGCAATACGTACGCAAAGGCGATCCGCTCGTCGACATCGACGACCGTCCCTACGAGGCCCAGCTAATGGAAGCGCAGGGCGCCCTCGAGCGCGATCAGGGCCTGCTCGCCGAGGCGCAGATGGACCTCCGGCGCTATCAGGTGGCCTGGTCGAAAAACGCCATTCCCCGGCAAACCCTCGAAGATCAGGAAAAGCTCGTCCTCCAGGACCAGGGCACGGTTCGCAACGATCAGGGCCTCGTCCAGTACGACCAGGTTCAGGTGGATTTTTGCCACATCGCCTCGCCCATCTCCGGCCGCGTGGGCCTGCGCCTCGTCGATCCCGGCAACCTGGTCACCGCCAACTCCGCCACCACCCTCGTGGTGGTCGCGCAGATGCAGCCCATCACCGTGATCTTCCCCCTTGCGGAAGACAATCTCCCCCAGGTGCTGGCGCAGATGCGGCACGGAACGCAGCTCACCGTTCAGGCCTGGGACCGCAATAACCAGAACCAGCTCGGAACCGGCAAGGTCATCACCGTCAACAATCAGATCAATACCACCACCGGCACGGTGAATGTCCGCGCCGAGTTTCAGAATGCCAACGGCGTTCTCTTCCCCAACCAGTTCGTCAACACCCGTCTTCTCGTCACGACCCTCCAGAACCAGACCGTCGTTCCCTCGTCGGCCATCCAGCACAACGGCGATACGGCGTTTGTCTTCCTGGTCAAGCCCGGCCCCGGCAACGCTCCGGCGTCCGCGCCGTCAGCCGCTTCCCAGCCTGCGGGCGGCAAATCGGGTTCCAGCGGCTCCGCCAGTGCGGCGCCCAAGGCCCAGTACCACGTGGTCATGACCACCGTGAAAACCGGTGTCTCCGATAAGGGCATGACCGCTGTCACCGGCATTCAGCCCGGCGATGTGGTCGCCAACAGCAGCTTTGAGAAGCTGGTCGACGGGTCCGACGTCTACTTCTCCAACGCCAAAATCAACATCCAGCAAACCTCGATCAGCGGAGAGAGCAACGCCCCGTGAGCCCGTCCCGCCCATTCATTCTGCGGCCGGTGGCCACCTCGCTGCTGATGGCGGCCATCCTGCTTGTGGGCATTGTTGCCTACACGCAGCTCCCCATCTCCGCTCTGCCTGAGGTCGACTACCCGACCATTCAGGTGCTCACCTTTTATCCCGGCGCCAGCCCGGACGTTACCGCGACCACCATCACCGCTCCGCTCGAACGCGAATTCGGCGAGATGCAGGGCCTCAGCCAGATGACCTCCACCAGCGCCGGAGGCGTCTCCATCATCGTCCTGCAGTTCGACCTGACCCTCCCCATCGACGTGGCCGAAGAAGAGGTCCAGTCCGCCATCAACGGCGGCCAGTCCTTCCTGCCTTCCGATCTTCCGTCTCCGCCGGTCTACAACAAGACCAATCCGGCCGACGCGCCCATCCTCACCCTGGCCATCACCTCCGATGCCATGCCGCTTTCCCAGGTCGAGGACCTGGTCGACACGCGCCTCGCTCCCAAACTGTCGCAGATCGCCGGCGTCGGCCTCGTCAGCCTCAGCGGCGGCCAGAAGCCCGCTGTGCGTATCCAGGCGAACCCCGTCGCGCTGGCTTCCTACGGCCTCAACATGGAGGACCTGCGCACCGCGCTCACCCAGGCCAGCGTCAATTCCGCCAAGGGCAACTTCGACGGCCCCCGCCAGGATTACCAGATCGATTCCAACGATCAGATCAGCGACGCCAGCCAGTACAAGGACGTCATTGTCGCCTACCGCAACGGCGCTCCCATCTTCGTCCGAGATGTCGCCAATGTGATTAACGGCGTTGAGAACACGAAAGAGGCCGCGTGGATGAACCAGACGCCGGCCATCATCCTCAACATCCAGCGGCAGCCCGGCGCGAACACTATTACTGTTGTCCGCAGCATCCGCAAGATTCTGCCCCAGCTCGAGGCCGATCTTCCCGCATCCGTCCAGATCCACACCATGACCGACATGACCACCAGCATCGAGGCCTCCGTCGACGATGTGGAATTCGAGCTGATGCTCACCATCGCCCTGGTGGTCCTGGTCATCTTCCTCTTCCTGCGCAGCCTCTACGCCACGCTCATCCCCTTAGCGGCTGTCCCACTGTCCCTCGTCGGCACGTTTGCCGTGATGTACATGCTCGGCTACAGCCTCGACAATCTCTCCCTCATGGCGCTCACCATCTCCACCGGATTCGTCGTGGACGACGCCATCGTCATGATCGAGAACATTTCCCGGTATCTCGAAGAAGGAATGCCGCCGCTCGAAGCGGCGCTCACCGGGGCCGGCCAGATCGGTTTCACCATCGTTTCTCTGACCGTCTCTCTGATCGCGGTCCTCATCCCCCTGCTCTTTATGGGCGATGTGGTCGGACGCCTCTTCCGCGAGTTCGCCGTCACCCTCGCCGTCACCATCGTCATCTCGGCGATCGTCTCCCTCACCCTCACCCCCATGATGTGCTCGCGCATCCTCCGCCACAATCCGGAGTCGCAGCAAACCCGCCTCTATCGCTGGTCCGAGCATGTCTTCAACCGCATGATCGCCTTCTATGGCCGCACTCTGCGCGTCGTGCTCCGTTTCCAGACCCTCACCCTCCTCATCGCCGCCGCCACTCTGGTCCTTACCGTCTGGCTCTACATCGTCATTCCCAAAGGCTTCTTCCCGGTGCAGGATACCGGCGTCATCCAGGGCATCTCCCAGGCGCCTCAGGCGATCTCGTTTACCGCCATGGAGGAGAAGCAGAAGGAACTGGCCAAAGTCATCCTGCAGGATCCCGCGGTGGAGAGCCTGTCGTCCTTCATCGGCGTCGACGGCATCAACACCACCCTCAACAGCGGCCGCATCTCCATCAACCTCAAGCCGCTCGACCAGCGCGATCCCAGCCACATCAGCGCCTCCGATGTCATCCGCCGCCTGCAGCAGAGCCTCCAGCAGGTGGAGGGCGTGCATCTTTATATGCAGCCGGTGCAGGACATCACCGTCGACGACCGGGTCAGCCGCACGCAGTACCAGTACACGCTCGAGGATCCGAACACCGACGAGCTCAACGAGTGGACCGCCAAGTTCGTCGCTCAGCTGAAGAAGCTCCCCGAGCTCGAAGACGTTGCTACCGACCAGCAGACCGGCGGCCGTGCCGTCTCGCTGATGATTGACCGCGTCACCGCCTCGCGCCTCGGCATCGCTCCGGCCACCATCGACAACACCCTCTACGATGCCTATGGCCAGCGCCAGATCAGCACCCTCTACACCCAGCTCAACCAGTACCACGTTGTGCTGGAAACCGAACCCCAGTGGCAGCAGAATCCCGCCAACCTCCGCGACCTGTACATCCAGAGCAGCGCTTCCTCGGGAGCCAGCGGAGCCTCGGCCGCGACGAATTACTCTTCTTCAGCCTCGGCATCGGCCGGCTCCAGCGCCCTCACCAGTTCCGTGCGCTACACGCCCTCCTCCGGGGTGAACCTAGCCCCATCCACTGTGCTCTCCGGAACCACCAGCAATCAGGGTGTCTCTTCGCCGTCTACCGGGACCACTGCGGGCACCACACCCAATGCGGTTACCTCCGCGGCCGGCAGCGATGCCATCCCGCTCGGCGCCTTCACCAAAGAAACCACCACCATCGAGCCGCTCTCCATCAACCATCAGGGACAGTTTCCCGCGGTGACGGTCTCTTTCAACCTGGCCCCCAACGCCTCGCTCGGCACCGCCATCACCGACGTCGACAAGGTAGCCGACAACCTGCATTTCCCCGCCAGCCTGCAGGCTTCTTTCCAGGGAACGGCCGCCTCGTTCAAAAACTCCCTCTCCAACGAAGCTCTGCTGATCCTGGCGGCCATCGTCACTGTCTACATCGTTCTCGGAGTTCTCTACGAGAGCTTCATCCACCCCGTCACCATCCTCTCCACGCTGCCCTCCGCCGGTGTGGGCGCGTTGCTCTCGCTCATGCTCTTCCATCAGGACCTGAGCGTCGTCGCCATCATCGGCATCATCCTGCTCATCGGCATCGTGAAGAAAAACGGCATCCTGATCGTCGACTTCGCTCTCGAAGCGGAGCGCGAGCACGGCAGGAATTCCACTGAGGCCATCTTCGAAGCCAGCATGCTCCGCTTCCGGCCCATCATGATGACCACCATGGCCGCGCTGCTCGGCGGATTGCCCCTCGCTCTCGGCCGCGGTCTCGGATCGGAACTGCGCCGCCCGCTCGGCATCGCCATGGTCGGCGGCCTGCTCCTCAGCCAGGTCCTGACCCTCTACACCACGCCGGTCATCTACATCTTCTTTGACCGGCTCGCTCTGCGCATCACCGGCCGGCGTCCTTCCGAGGCCGCTTCCCAACCCGCCGGGGGCTCCGGGCCCGCTACCGGGGAGAGCTACCCGTGAGCAGCTTTTCCTGGACCTTCATCCGCCGCCCGGTCGGCACCACTCTGCTGACCATCGCGATCGCCATCGCCGGCGCCATCGGCTATATGGTTCTGCCGGTGGCTCCGCTGCCCCAGGTGGATTTCCCCACCATCAACGTGCGCGCCAGCCTGCCTGGCGCCAGCGCGCAGATTATGGCCGCCTCCGTGGCCACCCCGCTGGAACGCCAGCTCGGGCACATCGCCGGCATCACCGAGATGACCTCTTCCAGCTCGCTCGGCAGCACCCAGATCACGCTGCAGTTCGAGCTGAGCCGCAATATCGATGGCGCCGCGCACGATGTGCAGGCGGCCATCAACGCGGCCCGCACCTACCTGCCCGCGAATCTTCCGCAGAACCCCTTCTATTACAAGTCCAACCCCGCCGACGCGCCGATCATGATCATCGGCCTCACCTCCAAAAAGTACGATGTCACGAAGGTCTACGACCTTGCGTCCACCATTCTGGAGCAGCGGCTCTCGCAGATTCAGGGCATCGGCCAGATCTTTGTCGGCGGAGGCGCTACGCCGTCGGTGCGCGTCGAGGTCGACCCCACCAAGCTGGAAAGCTTCGGCCTCACCCTGTCCAGCATCCAGTCCGTCCTCAGTCTCCAGAATTCCGACACTCCACGCGGGCAGCTTTCCAATGGCGCTGAAACCGCCGACATCGTCACCAACGATCAGATCTCCACCGCGGCCGAGTACAAGCCGCTCATCGTCGGGTATCACAACGGCTCAGCCGTGCGGCTTTCCGATGTCGCCGGCGTCTACGATTCCACCCAGAACATTCGTACCGCCGGTTACATGGACGGCACCCGCGCTGTCTTCCTCATCATCTTCCGCCAGCCCGGCGCCAACATCATCGATACCGTCGACAACGTCCGCCAGCAGTTGCCGTTCCTTGAAGCGGTTCTGCCTCAGGGCATCAAGACCACCATCGTTCTCGACCGCACCACCACCATCCGCGCTTCCGTCCGCAACGTCGAGGAAACGCTCGCCGGCTCCGTGATTCTCGTGGTTCTGGTGGTCTTCTTCTTCCTGCGCAGTGCGCGCGCCACGCTCATCCCCAGCGTCGCCGTCCCCGTATCCCTCATCGGGACCTTTGCCGTGATGTACCTTCTCGGCTACTCCATCGACAACCTCTCCCTCATGGCGCTCACCATCGCCACCGGGTTCGTCGTGGACGACGCCATTGTCGTCATGGAGAACATCACCCGCCATCTGGAAAGCGGGATGCCTCCCTTCAACGCCGCCCTGGTGGGCGCGCGCGAAATCGGCTTCACCGTCTTCTCCATCAGCATGTCGCTGATCGCCGTCTTCATCCCCATTCTCATGATGGGCGGCATCGTCGGCCGTCTCTTCCGCGAATTTGCCGTCACCCTCTCCACCGCCATCATCGTCTCGATGGTCGTCTCGCTCACCACCACCCCCACCATGTGCGCCCATCTGCTCAAGGGCCAGGAGAGTTCGGAAGACCACAACTGGTTCTATAGGGCCAGCGAATCCTTCTTCAACGGGATCCTTTCCATTTACCGGCGCTCCCTCACCTGGGCCCTCGACAATCCGGCCCTGATCATCATCGTTCTCGCTCTCACCATCGCTCTGAACGTGGTCGTCATTTACCGCATTCCCAAAGGCTTTTTCCCCCAGCAGGATACCGGCGCCATCGTCGGCGGCGTGCAGGGGCCGCAGGACGCCTCTTTCCCCTTCATGAAGTATTCCGTCCAGCAGCTCGTCAAGGTCATTCAGCAGAATCCCGCCGTGGCCCACGTGAACGCCTACACCGGCGGCAACGGCTCCAGCAACGGCGGCTTCATTTACATCGCCCTCAAGCCGCTCGGCTCGGGCAAGAACGAGCGCAAAGTCAGTGCCATGGACGTCATCAATGAGCTTCGCCCCAAAATGAACCGGCTCCCGGTGGCCTCAGCCTTCCTGCAGCCGGTACAGGATCTCCGCATCGGCGGCCGTTCCAGCAGCGCGCTCTACCAGTACACGATCCAGTCCGATAACATCCCCGACCTCGCCCACTGGGGTCAGATTCTTCTCGAGAACATGAAGAAGCTCCCGGGCCTCCAGGATGTCAACACGGACCAGGAAAACGGCGGTCTGGAGGAGATGCTCGATTACGACCGTGTCACCGCCGCCCGTCTCGGCCAGACCCCACAATCTCTCGACAGCTCTCTCTACAGCGCCTTCGGCCAATCCGAAGTCTCGGTGATTCGTACTCAGCTCAACCAGTATTACGTCGTCCTGGAAGTCGCTCCGCAGTACTGGCAGTCACCTGCGGGCCTGAACGACATCTGGCTTTCATCCGGCAGCTCCACTTCGGGCAATGCAGCCGGCATTAACACCATCTCTCCGCTGGGAACCGTGATGACCGCGCACACCGACACCACGCCGCTCCAGGTCAACCACACCAGCCTCTTTCCTTCAGTCACGGTTTCTTTCAATCTTGCCAAGGGCATGTCGCTCGGCGACGCCACCCGCGAAATCACCCAGATGGAAACCAATCTCGGCATGCCCTCCACGGTCCGCGGCTTTTTTGCGGGTACCGCTCAGGCGTATCAGCAGTCTCTGGCCACCGAAAAATACCTCGTGATCACCGCGATCTTTGCCGTTTACATTGTGCTCGGCATTCTCTATGAGAGTCTGGTGCACCCCATCACGATTCTCTCCACGCTGCCCTCGGCCTCCATCGGGGCCATGCTCGCGCTCATGATCTTCCACATCGATCTCAACATGATTTCGATTATCGGCATCATCCTGCTGATCGGCATTGTGAAGAAGAACGCCATCATGATGATCGACTTCGCTTTGATGGTGGAGCGGGAAGAGCAGAAGAGCTCCTACGACGCGATTTTTGAAGCCTGCATGCTGCGCTTTCGCCCCATCATCATGACCACCATGGCCGCAACCTGCGGCGCGCTGCCCCTGGCGTTCGGCACCGGTATGGGCTCGGAGCTGCGCCGCCCGCTCGGCATCACCATTGTGGGTGGTCTCCTGCTCAGCCAGCTCATCACCCTTTACACCACGCCGGTGGTCTACCTCACGCTCGATCGCCTGCGCCTCTGGCTGATGGGCAAGTCCCACGACACGTTCCGTCCCGAAATCGAAGGAGCCGCGTCATGACGAATCACACGCGCATGACTCCGCTGAAAAAACACATGCTTACCATTCCTGCTCGCCGCGCGCCCCGTGCGGTTGCCGGGCTCGGCGCTTTCCTGATCGCCGCGATTGTCGCCGGCTGCAACGTCGGGCCGAAATATCATCCTCCGGCGCCCCCGCAGATTACTGCGTCGAATTACAAGGAATCCACCGTCAACTTCCAGAACCAGCCCGGCTGGAAGGTCGCCAGCCCCGGCGCTCCCATGCTGCGCGGCAAATGGTGGCAAGTTTTCAATGAGCCGGAGCTGAATGCCCTCGAAGACCAGCTCAACATCAACAACTACACAATCAAACAGTACTTCCAGCAGTACATGGAAGCGCGCGCCCTGGTCGCCGAGGCCCGATCTCAGTTCTGGCCCACGCTGACCTTCTCGCCCTCCTGGAACCGCCAGAAAACCTCCGGCAATCTGCGCTCCTCCACCTACGCCAACACCGGCTCGACCAGCACGGTCTGGGAGGCGCCGCTTGATGCCTCCTGGAGCCCCGACCTGTGGGGCAAGGTGCGCAACGAAGTCCGCACCGAAGAATACGCCGCCCAGATGAGCGCCGCCGACCTGGCCGGCGAAGCTCTCACCGAGCAAGCCTCGCTCGCGGAATATTACTTCGAGATTCGCGGCCAGGATGAGCTGCAGGTCATCCTGAATCAGACCGTCGACGCCGATCAGAAGGCCCTCGCCGCCAACCAGGGAGCGTATCAGGCCGGCACCGGCGACTACATTTCCGTCGTCGAAGCCCGCGCAACCCTCCAGGCGGCCCAGTCCGCAGCCACCAACGTCGGCCTGGCCCGCGCGCAGTACGAGCATGCCATCGCCGTCCTTCTCGGCAAAGTCGCCAGCGACTTCTCCATCCCTGTGAAGCCGATGACCTACACGCCCCCGCCGATCCCCACCGGCGTGCCCTCGCAGCTCCTCGAGCGCCGTCCCGATGTTGCCGCGGCGGAGCGAACGCTCGCCGAAGCCAACGCCACCATCGGCATCGGCTACGGAGCCTTCTTTCCTCAGGTGACGCTCACCGGCGCCGGGGGCACCGAGGCCTCGAACATTGCCCGCATGGCCGACTGGCCCAGCCGCTTCTGGTCGCTCGGAGCCTCGGCTTCCCAGATCATCTTTGACGCCGGCCTGTACCGCGCTGAACTGCATCAGTACGAGGCCGCTTACAACGCCGACCTCGCCAGCTATCGTCAGACCAGCCTCACCGCCTTTCAGCAGGTCGAGGACGCCCTAGCGGGTGTCCGGATTTATTCCCAGCAGATCCTTCAGGAACAGGAGGCGGTCAAGTCGTCGCAGGATTTCCTGAATCTCGAAACTCAGCGCTACAACACCGGCGTCGATCCCTATGTCGACGTGGTCACCGCCCAGACCACCCTGCTCAGCGATCAGCAGTCTCTCAATGCGCTCCAGGTCTCCCAGATGATTGCGGCCGTCGAGCTGGTCCAGTCGCTCGGCGGAGGCTGGGACGTCTCGCAGCTCCCTACCGCTGCCCAGGCCGGCGCCAAAGTGCCCAACAGCACCTACGCGCTGCAAAAGTAAACGCGCCGGTACCGTTATCGGCAACACGTCGTGACGGCGGTCACTGAGCCTCCACCCCTCCGTCCGTTAACCTGGATCGTTCCTCGCGCCGCTGCTCACGCCTCCCGCGGTCCGCGCCGATGAACGGAACAGGAGAAGCTTCATGAGTCTGCAGACATTGGTGGTTGTTGGGCTGATCGCCGCCGTTGCTTTGATTGTTGTGTCCATCATGCTGATCAACAAATTTGCCAACTGACCAGGACTATCGCACCACCTCGACCACCTGACCGTCCGGAGCGCTCCACGCGGCCGCTCCGCTGTGGCTCAGTCGATGTGTCGCTTCATCCCAGTGCAGATGCGTGACCGCATAGTCGCCCTTTTCATAGGCGTAGGTGCGCCCGTCGTCCTGGTAGAGCGTGAAATCCGCATCCGTCCCGGGCCACACCTCAACCTTCGTAATTGTCTGCTTGTCTTCGGTGCTCTCAATCGCACTGCCCATGGGGATGATTGATCCCGCCCGCACAAACAGCGGCATCTGATCGATGGGCGCGTCCACCGTCACCGTCTGCCCGCCGCGGTAGCGCCGGTGCGTCCAGTAGTCGTACCAGTCCGCGCCCGCCGGCAGATACACCTGCTTCGTCGTCGCCCCCTGCGTTGTCACCGGAGCCACCAGGAACGCCGGCCCGAACATGTATTCGTCGCCGATCGCGTCGACCTTGGGATCGTCGGGGAAATCCATGAACAGCGCTCGCATAAACGGTGCGCCGGTCTCATGCGTGAACCAGCCCAGCGAGTAGATGTAGGGCATCAGCTGATAGCGCAGCCTTAGATACTTCTCCAGAATCGGCTCCGCCTGGCTGCCGTACGACCACACCTCGTTGTATTTCCGCGTGCCATGCGTACGCATGATCGGCAGGAAGCTCGCGTACTCGAACCAGCGCGTGTACAGCTCGGGATAGTCATCGTACCCGCCCACATTGTCCCGCGCGTCTGCCGGGCTCAGCAGCGGAGGATGTTCCGGGTGATGCACCGCCGGCAGCGCCTGCCACCCGCCCGTGTCGTTGCTCCAGTAGTTCAGCCCCGAGGCCGCCACGTCCAGCCCCGTCGGAATCTGCCGCCGCAGCGTGTCCCACGTCGGATAGATATCCGACGACCACACGATCGTGCCGTTGTGCTGCTCGCCCAGATACCCATCGCGCGACAGGATCAGCGCCCGGCGATCCGTGTCGGCGCGATAGCCGTTGTACAGCGCCGCCGTATGAAACAGGGGATAGACGTTGAAGTACTCCGTCCCCGGTCCGATATGGAAGTAGCTGCCGTTTGGAGGCAGATCCGGCTCCGTTTCGTCCGCCCACAGAAAATCAAAGCCCTTGCTGAGGATGTTGCTTTTGATCGTCTCCCAGTACCACTTCGCCGCGGCCGGATTGGTCGTATCGATATCCGATCCGGCCAGATCGTAGGGCCAGCCGTTCGTCGGCGTTCCGTCCGCCAGGTGCTCGAACCAGCCGTTCTTCTCTAACGCGGAGTAGTAGCGATCCGTCGGAACAAATCGCGGCCAGACGCTGATCATCGTCTGAATGCCCATCTGGTGCAGCTTCGCGTTCATCCCCGCCGGATCGGGCCAGTACGTCGGGTTGAAGTCCATCTGGCCCATGTTGGTGTAATAAAACCAGTCCACCACAATGATGTCGAGCGGCAGATGCCGCTCCCGGTACCCATCGGCAACCGCCATCACCTCCGCCTGGCTCGAGTAGCGCTGCTTGCACTGGATGTACCCGTAGGCCGCCTTCGGCAGCATCGGTGTGCTACCCGTCAGCAGCTTGTAACCCTCATACAGTTCGTCCGTCGTGGTCCCGCCGATCACGAAAAACGACACGCGATCGCCTACTTCCGACGTCCATCGCGTCCGCTCATTGAAGCCGGCGTCAATCGTCGTCTTCGACGGGTTGTCCCACAGCACCGCGTAGCCCTTGTTCGTCACCAGAAACGGCACGCAGAACGTCGGCCCGGCCGCCGCGTCGTAGTCGTTCCAGCACTGAATCTGATGGTCGCGATGATCGAGGTAGCCCTGCTGGTTTTCGCCCAGTCCGTAGTAGTGCTCGTCGTCCGGCGCGTAGAAGGTGGCCGCCACCTGGTCGTAGATCGCATCCGCCGGGCGCGAGTCGAACCGGTCGTAGTCGATCGACGGCTTCGTTTCCGCCAGCAGCTCGGTGTTCCCGTCCTTGTGGTTCGGCACCGTCATCGACCAGCCCTCCATACGCACTAGCGTTTTCCCGCCGGCGTCGCTGACCTTCAGCGGAATCGACGGTGTCGACCCCCTGAAATACTTGCAGGTATCGCAGTTCGCCGGAGGCGGCCCGTAGTGCGGTACGGGCAGGTTCACCGTCAGCCGTCCCGACCGGTAGATATCCGCCCCGTCCGTATGCTCGTACGTCCAGCCCGAATCCACCGGCTTCGCGCTGATCCCATACCCCGGAGGCGCCATGGCAGCCGCCCGATCCAGGCTCATGGTGATGCGCACCACATTGGGAGCGTACGATTCCAGAACCACCGTCGCGTCGCCGCGCCGCAGCACCACCTGCTTCTGCGCAGCCGCGCTGACTACAGCCAGCAGCACAGCCACTGCCACACACACCACTGCCGAAAACTTTCCGCCCATTATCACCGCTCTGATCTTCTTGATTTCGTTCAGGAAGGCAACAAGCATCGCTCGCAGTTTATGCCTGCCCGAGCGCCCGGCACAAACGCCGCACATGAAGTGAATCGATTTTGCTTGGAAGCGCGGGTCCGCCGTTGACCGCCCCGCCGCACCATCCGTTATGATGAGACTTGCTTCTCCCCACCCGGCGGCGTAGCTCAGTTGGTTAGAGCGTGGGATTCATAACCCCAAGGTCGATGGTTCGATTCCATCCGCCGCCACCAGATCCCTGACATCAGTTCGCCATCGTCGTGACGCTCTTCGGCAGCGTCGGGTCGAACTGCGCGAGGTCGCTCCGCAACGGCGCCGCCTCCGCCGGATCGACAGCGTAGAAGCTCACAACGAGAGCGCCCACCGTCGGCGCCTTGGGCAGTTCCCATCGTTCCACCCGGATCCAGTTCGCCGGCAGTGCCGGCCCGCCCATCGTCCCGGGCGGCGGATTCGCAAACCAGGAGTCGTAGACGATCGCAATCTGGACGTGATGCGCCGACGCATCGCTCCTGATGTAGCTCGTCGTATAATCCCCCGCCCGCCTTGCCTCGAAAATGTCGCGGCTCGCAAGCCCAACCAGATCAAAGCAGTGCAGTTGGTTGTTGAAGTAATCGATCGCCCCAATGTCATTCGCCGCTACCGTACCCTGTGGAAAATAATCGTGCAGAAAACGGGCCATCTGAACCTGCTGGAGGTAGATGTTCCGACTGCAGACCGGCAAATTCACCGCAGCCACTAGGCTCCTGATGGCCAGCGTGCCCCCGGCTGCCAGCAGCAGGCAATACGTCGCCAGGAAGGGAACACGTCGACCAGTTTGCCGCAGCGCCGGGAAGGCGCACGCCGCGCAGACGATGCCCGCTCCGATCAGGTAGTCCTCGTAGCGAAACAGCACCCCGACCTTGGCCGTGAGCAGATGGCAGCATCCGGCTAAAACTACCAGAATCAGCGGAATGGCCAGCCGCCGCGACTTCGGAAACAGCATTACCGCTACCACCGCCAGCCCCGCCAGCAGCAGGATCAGGTGCATCGCGCCGTCGTGGACGTTCTTTGCCGCCGTCCCGGCCATCGTCTCCACGATGCCAGCCAGGCTCCGATGGACGTGTGCGCCCTTCAGCGCGACAGAGTTCGGCAGCCAGGCGCCTCCGTGTGCGATGGAAAACGCTGCATACCCGCCCACCGGTATGGCCGCCCCGATTCCCACCGCCAGCGCCCGTTTCCACCTCCGCTGTAACAGGAGAATCAGGCAAGCGGGGGCCGCGAAAAAGAGCCCCTCATAACGAGCGCCGACCATCAGCGCGGTAATTGCTCCGATCCGCCAGGCCGACCCCTCTCCCGCAGGCTCGTCGAAGAAGTACTCCAGGAAGAGCAGCGTCAGCAGCAAATGGAGCGAGTGCTCCATCCCCAGCACGCCCACCAGAAACAGCGGTGGCAACAGGACAAACGCAATCAGCGTTGCCGTTTGTCCTTTTGGGCTGACGAACCGCGCCAGGATCCGCGCGGCCACGAAGATTGATAGCAATCCGAAGATCCACGAGAGCGCGAGCGGCGCAAATACCCCTATACCAACCAGACGGTATGCTCCTGCCAGCAGCAGCGGCATCAGGATCGATGAGTCGGAAGAGCTGAATCCATAAGGAGTTACCCCCCACACCCCATGCCAGGCGAGATTTTTCGCGATCGCCATCCCAATATAGGTATCGTCTAGTGGATAAGCGAAATGTCCCTCCGCAGCGTGGACCGCGGCGATGACAATGGCCGCTGTGACGCCCGTATAAAGGACTACTGCAACCCAGGCCGGTCGCAGACGCAGACCGTGCTTCCGGGCGAGGGAGTTCATCGGCGCACGAGCTTCAGTTTTGGTGGTGGAAGTCACGGGTATCCACGCAGGGCTCCGGTCCCGTGCTCGGGGCCATGCGAAATTTCCGGAAAAGGAGACTCTATCAGCCTGGTTTGCAGCGCGTCTCTGGCTCTTTTCGGGGATGTGTCCGCTGGACAGCGAAGCGAGCCCTCTTCGCCTCGCTCCTGTTGCCGTTTTGGGATCGGATTGTTTGACTCTGTGGGGAACTATTGCTATTCTCAAAAAGCTGCTTCAATCACTTTTCCTCCTGGGTATGGCTGAGGGAGGAGTATGGATGGCAGCAGGGCCGTGGACCGGAGTTCATCCGGTTGGTTGTGCACACGGCTGGCTGGATCGCATCGGAGCCTGCGACACTCGTCACCTTGGCGAGCTATGCGGGCCGGAACTTCGAAACGGAATCGGCTGTTCCGTAAGCTCTGCCGCAAGGCGGGGTTTGAGGCACGCTCGGTCACCGTCGAGAGTTCTCGTCTGAGCAGGGAAGAAGTTTAGCGGACGCGAAGCAGATCACGACTTCGTGCGAACCGGTTTTGGGGTCTCCCCAATTGCGGCGCGCAGAGGAAGCGGTCTGACGAGCGTGCGCGCATCAGTTTGAGCAGTATCTGAAGAGGTTGAAGGAGTCTGGTTTGCCGACATTCAATCAGTTGGTAAGAAAAGGTCGGACGGCGCCCCGCTATAAGACGGCGTCGCCGGCGCTGCAGGGATCGCCGCAGCGGCGCGGAGTTTGCACGCGCGTGTACACGCAGACCCCCAAGAAGCCGAACTCGGCGCTGCGCAAGGTGGCTCGCGTGCGCCTGACCAACGGCATCGAGGTCACGACGTACATTCCCGGTATCGGCCACAACCTGCAGGAGCACTCCATCGTGCTCATCCGCGGCGGCCGTGTGAAGGACCTCCCGGGCGTGCGCTATCACGTGGTGCGCGGCACATTGGATTCGGTCGGCGTTGCCGGCCGCAACCAGGGCCGCTCCAAGTACGGAACCAAGCGCGCCAAGGGCGGCGCAAAGAAATAGCGTTCGGCGTGCAGCGTTCAGAAGAACGCAGGCGCGGATGAGCGGCAAAGGTTGAAGGATTAGAGAGCATGCCGAGAAAAGGTCATATCGCGAAGCGGGAAGTGGCGGCCGACCCGGTCTATCAGTCGAGCCTGGTGACGAAGTTCATCAACTCGATGATGTATGAGGGGAAGAAGTCGACGGCGCAGGGGATCTTCTATACCGCCATGACGAACCTGGAACAGAAGGGCGGCGGCACCGACGCGCTGACCCTCTTCAAGAAGGCGGTTGAGAACTGCAAGCCGCTGCTCGAAGTCAAGACTCGCCGTGTAGGCGGCGCAAACTATCAGGTGCCCGTGGAAGTGAACCCCGATCGCCGCACCTCGCTCGCCATCCGCTGGCTGGTCAGCTACGGCCGGGCCCGGGGCGAGAAGGGCATGATCGACAAGCTGACCAACGAACTGCTGGATGCGGCCAACGGCCGCGGCGCGGCGATGAAAAAGAAGGAAGACGTGCATCGCATGGCCGAAGCCAACAAGGCCTTCGCGCACTATCGCTGGTAAGAGGGCTGAGCCAGGAGCATCGGGCTCGGAGCAAAGAATGGACCGCGGGCTGAACAGGCCCGCCAGAAACAAAGAGAGAGTATCGTGCCTCGACAAGTACCGCTCAACCGTTGCCGGAACATCGGAATCATGGCGCATATCGACGCCGGAAAGACGACGACGACCGAGCGCATCCTCTATTACACGGGGATTACCCATCGTATCGGCGAAGTGCATGAAGGCACCGCGACGATGGACTACATGGAGCAGGAGCAGGAGCGCGGCATCACCATTACGTCGGCGGCGACGACCTGCACCTGGAAGGATATCCGGATCAACATTATCGATACCCCCGGCCACGTGGACTTTACGGCCGAGGTGGAGCGCTCGCTGCGCGTCCTCGACGGCGCCGTGGCGCTGTTTGACTCCGTCTCCGGCGTGCAGCCGCAGACCGAGACGGTGTGGCGCCAGGGCGATAAGTACAAAGTCCCGCGCATCTGCTTCGTCAACAAAATGGACAAGGCCGGCGCGGACTTCGAGCACGTCATCGAGACCATCCGCAAGCGCCTGGGCGCGCGGCCAGTGGCCACGCAGATCCCTATCGGCGCTGAGGGGAAATTCAAGGGCGTCGTCGATCTCATCGAGATGAAGGCGATCCTCTGGCACGACGAGACCATGGGCGCCGAGTACTCCGAGGAACCCATCCCGGCCGATCTCCAGAAGAAGTCCGAAGCCTTTCGCATGCAGCTCATCGAGACCGTCGCTGAAAACGACGATGAGATGCTGCACAAATTCCTCGAAGGTGAAACGCCCACGGCCGACGAGCTGAAGCAGGCTCTCCGCCGGGCCACCATCGAGATGAAGGTTTTCCCGGTCCTTTGCGGATCGGCCTTCAAGAACAAGGGTGTGCAGACGCTGCTGGACGCGGTGGTCGATTATCTGCCCAGCCCGCTGGATGTGCCGCCGATCGAAGGCATCGATCCGCATCACCAGGGCGTGGTCCTGAAGCGCGAGGCGAAAGACGACGAGCCGTTCTCGGCACTCGCGTTCAAACTGATCAACGATCAGTACGGCAAGCTCGGATTCATCCGGCTTTACTCCGGCTCGCTCAAGACCGGCGACACCGTTCTGAATCCGCGCTCGGGCCGCACCGAGCGGGTGGGACGTCTGGTCAAGATGCACGCCAACAAGCGTGAGGAGATCACCGAGATCTACGCCGGCGACATCTGCGCCTGTGTGGGCATGAAGGAAATCAAGACCGGCGACACTCTCTGCGATCCGCATCATGCGATTGCGCTCAGCGCGATCGATTTCCCTGAGCCGGTCATCTCGGTGGCTGTCGAACCGAAGACCAAGAGCGATCAGGAAAAGATGGCGATGGCGCTGGCGCGGCTGGCGGAAGAGGATCCGACCTTCAAAGTTCGCACCGATCAGGATTCGGGGCAGACCATCATCAGCGGAATGGGCGAGTTGCATCTCGAGATCCTCGTCGACCGCATGAAGCGCGAGCACAAGGTTGAAGCCAATGTGGGCGAGCCTCGCGTGGCTTTCCGCGAAACCATCCGCAAAGTCTCCGAGGCCGAGGGCAAATACATCCGGCAGACGGGCGGTTCGGGCAATTATGGCCACGCGAAAATCCGTCTGGAGCCGAACGAGCCCGGCAAGGGCTTCGAGTTCGTCAACGAAATCCGGGGTGGCGTGGTTCCGAAGGAATACATCAAGCCCATTGAGCACGGCATTCGCGAAGCGGCGCTGGGCGGCATTCTGGCCGGCTACGAAGTGGTGGACTTCAAAGCGGTGCTCTACGACGGCAGCTATCACGAAGTCGACTCCAACGAAATGGCTTTCAAGATTGCCGGCTCGCTGGCATTCAAGGAAGCGGCCCGCAAAGCCAGTCCCGTGCTGCTGGAGCCGGTGATGGCCGTCGAAGTCACGGTGCCCGAAGAACACATGGGCACCATCATCGGCGACATCAACTCCCGCCGCGGCCGCATCGAGGGCATGGAGCACGTGGGCGGCTCGCAGGTCATCAAGGCCATGGTGCCGCTGAAGGAAATGTTCGGTTACGTGAACGATATTCGCTCCTCCACCCAGGGGCGCGCGTCGTACACCATGCAGTTCGCGCGTTATGAAGAGGCTCCGCGCATGATCTCCGAAGAGATCATCGGCCGGAACCAGGGCAAGTAGGCGGATCGGGTTTTTGGGGCTGGAGCCGGACAGCCGGCGCTCCGAGATGAAACAGGCAGTACGAGCTACGAAAGGGAATCAGGACTTTTATGGCGAAGGAAAAGTTTGACCGGTCGAAGCCGCACGTGAACGTGGGGACGATCGGGCACATCGATCACGGGAAGACGACGCTGACGGCGGCGATCACGAAGGTGCTGCAGAAGCACAATCCGAAG
>JBATVK010000125.1:0-2584 GCA_049671725.1 Acidobacteriaceae bacterium | reverse complement strand
AGACACCCGGTATGCGTCGCTCCTCGCTCCTCGAACTGAGGAAAATGGGTTCCCAGCGCCGGACGTGGGAAAGTTAATAACAGCCTCTAGAGAAAGCGGAGTCCCAATTTGGCTGTAAAAGTGAAAGTTCCCCGCGTTGCGGTCAGCGTCACCGGGCAAAAAGTGCTCATGATCGCGGCCATGGTTTGTGTGGTCGCGATGCTTCTCGGCGGCTTCGTCTTCACCTTTTACTGGAATAAGTACGGCACGGTGGTCAACGACCGCCTCCAGCACCCCCTCTTTGTCCAGACCGCTGAAATCTACGCTGCGCCCCCCGAAATCCGCCCCGGCCAGAAGTACACCGCCGCCGAGATCGCCCAGGAGCTCCAGGCCGCCGGCTACACCGTGACCGGACAGGGCACGGCCTCGCCGCTGGGCACCTATTCGGTCGACGCGAATTCCGTCGGCATCCATCCCGGCCCGCAGTCCTACCACTCCGAAGACGGCGCCACCATTAGCTTCGACCATGGCGTCGTCTCCCAGATCGTCGGAGACGGTGGCCAGCAGCTCGCTGCCTACGAGCTGGAGCCCACGCTCGTCACCGGACTCTCCGACCAGAACCGCGCCAAGCGCCGCCTGGTCAAATACGATGAGCTGCCCAAAGAGCTCGTTCCCGCGGTCACCGCCATTGAAGACCGCCGCTTCTTTGAGCACGGCGGCCTCGACTACTGGGGCATCCTGCGCTCCGCCGTCAACGACCTGCACCCCAACCATCGCTATGTTGAGGGCGCATCGACCATCGACATGCAGCTCGCCAAGATGTTCTTCCTCACCCCGCAGCGCACCTTCAAGAGGAAGTTTCTCCAGGTCATCATCACCCTCCAGCTGGAGCACCGCTTCACCAAGCAGCAGATCTTCCAGATGTACGCCAACGAGGTTCCCCTCGGCCAGGTAGGCAGCTACGCCATCGATGGCTTTGGAGAGGCTGCTCAGGCGTACTTCGGCAAGGACGTCGGCCAGCTCGATCTCCCCGAGTGCGCGCTGCTCGCCGGCATGATCCAGAGTCCCAGTTGGCTCAATCCGCTCCGCCATCCCGCCCGCGCTCTGGAGCGCCGCAACCTCGTCCTTGACGCCATGGTCGATACCGGCGCCATCACCCAGGCCCAGGCCGAGCAGGCCAAAGCCGCGCCGCTCGGCATCGCCGCCGGGGCATTCGATGCCGGCGAAGCTCCGTGGTTCGCCGACCTGGTCCGCGACCAGCTTGCCCAGCGCCTCGGCGATGCCGACTACAACCAGCAGGGCCTGCGCATCTATACCTCGCTCGATCCGGCTCTCCAGCAGGTCGCTCAGGACGCGGTCGCCGAGGGCATGAAGCTTGTCGACGCCCACGTGCGCGAACACTACGCTCGCCTCGAGCGCCTCGCCGAGCGTCGCGGAGAAGCCCCGCCCCCCATGGTGTTTCCGCAGGTTGCGCTCGTCGCCCTCAATCCCCATACCGGCCAGGTCCTCGCGCTCGTCGGCGGCCGCAATTTCGGTGTCAGTCAGTTGGACCACGCCAGAGCGAACCGTCCCACCGGCTCCATCTTCAAACCTTTCGTCTACGCCGCCGCCTTCAACACCGCCATTGCCGGTACGCCGCTTACCAATCCCGATGGCGTGAGCGGCATCTTCACCCCCACCACGCTGCTCAACGACGAGCCCACCACGTTCACCTTCGACAACGGCCAGACCTACTCGCCTCACGACTTCGACAACGAGTACTTCGGCAACGTCCCGGCAGTGGAAGCGCTCTATCGCTCACTCAACAACGCCACCGTCGAATTGGCCCAGATGGTCGGCTACGACAACGTCGCTGCTCTGGCTCGCGCGGCCGGCATTACCTCCGTGGAGCCCACCCCGGCCATGGCCATCGGTTCCTACGCCGCCACCCCGCTCGAAATGGCCGGCGCCTATACCGTCTTCGCCAACGACGGCGTGAAGATCAATCCCTGGATGCTCGCCTCAGTCCGCTCCGCCAACGGCGACGTTGTTGCTGACTACACGCCCACCAGTACGCCCGTTCTCGATCCCCGCGCCGCTTACCTCACCGTCAGCATGATGGAACAGGTGCTCAACAACCATCACGGCACCGGAGCCAACGTGCGCGGCATGGGCTTCTATGCGCCCGCCGCCGCCAAAACCGGAACCTCCCATGACGCCTGGTTCGCCGGATTTACCAGCAATCTCCTCTGTGTGGTCTGGATCGGTAACGACGACTACAGCCAGCTCAGCGACTCCATGGGCGCCGCGGCTGAAGGCGATCGCGCCGCCGGTCCCATCTGGGGCGACTTCATGAAGGCCGCCGTCCAGCTTCCCGAGTACTCCGACACCAAAGACTTCGTCCCGCCCCCCGGCGTCATCCAGGTCCAGCTCGACGACAATACCAACCTGCTCGCCGACGCCTCCTGCCCCGATGACTGGACCGGAGCATTCCTCGACGGCACCCAGCCCACCGACACCTGCGACCACTCCATGGGCGACCAGCGCAACATTTTCCAGAAGATCTTCGGAATCGGCGAGCGCCCCGTCGGTCCCGCGCCGCCGCCCGCGCCCCACGTCGCCCAGC
>JBATVK010000124.1:0-25521 GCA_049671725.1 Acidobacteriaceae bacterium | reverse complement strand
GTTCACCCCATAGCAAGAAGCAAACGCCCCCGCCTCCCAAATATCCACGCAATTCTCCGCAGCGCCTGTCGCGAAAGTACTGTCCTGCCCCATTCCGGGAAAACGCTGCTTCTCCCGCGCCCTCATCCCCTTCCCACTCCCCTGGCGGCCGAAGCATAACCATCCGAGCAATGCAGCCATTCTGGAGCCCTCGCCCCCGAGGTTGGGTGGGCCCTCTGCCAGGGCACGACTGCATCGCGCACCCCGTGCAAGCTTGCTCCCTGAGGTGGCGTCAGTCATTCCGCAACCGCACCAGCTAGAATGGAGCTTGAGTCCCTGAGCAGTCGAACGCGACCCAACCAATGCCGCTCCAGTTCCAAAATCACCCCGGCCTTGTCGCCTATCTCACCATCGGCGATCCCGATCTCGCCGCGTCCCACGCCATCGCCCTCGCCGCCATCGACGCCGGCGCTGACGTTCTCGAGCTCGGCGTCCCCTTCAGCGATCCCGTCGCCGACGGCCCCGTCATCCAGCGCGCCAGCGAGCGCGCCCTGCGCAACGGAGTCACCCTCCGCGACGTCCTTGCCCTCGCCGCCACGCTCCGCAAAGAGCGTCCCCACACCGGCCTCGTCATCTTTTCCTACCTGAACCCCATCCTCCGCCTCGGCCTCGAAGAATTCTGCGCAGCCGCCGAACACGCCGGTGTCGACGGCGTCCTCGTCACCGACTTGATCGTCGAAGAGGCGCACGACTACCTCGAAGCGATGCACCGCCATCGCCTCGCGCCCATCTTCCTCGCCGCGCCCACCAGCCCCGACGCCCGCCTCGAACGCATCGCGGCCGCGTGCGGGGTCCCCGGCGAGCTCGCTCGCGGGGGTAGCTCTCAGGGATTCGTCTACGCCATCTCCCGCGTCGGCATCACCGGCGCACAAAAATCCATCACCAGCGATGCAGAGCAGCTCGTCCGCCGCCTGCGCAAGGTCACCACACTCCCCATCGCCGTCGGTTTCGGCATCTCCGCACCGGAGCACTTCGCCGCCGTCGGCGAATTCGCCGACGCCGCGGTTGTCGGCAGCGCGATCGTCGCCGCCATCGAGCAGGCCGGACCCAAAGCCGCCCCCGCCGCCGTCGCCCGATTTATCCAGGGTCTGCGCGGCGTCCCCGAGCCCGCTGCACAGTCCCGATAAAATCCTTCCTGTACGGAAAATTGGCTCCCGAAATCCCCGTGCTCCGCCGGACGTGTCCGCGCCGAGCCTAAAGGAATGCCATGGATATCGCAGAATGGCGGCGCAAAATCGACGAACTCGACCGCCAGATCGTGCTCCTGATCAGCGAGCGCGCCGCCGCCGCCCAGGCCATCGGCCGCCTCAAGCGCGCCACCTCCCTCCCCGTTTACGAGCCCAACCGCGAGCGCGTCATCTTCGATAACGTCCGCTCCCACAACCCCGGGCCGCTGCCCGACTCTGAGCTCGTCCACATCTACGAGCGCATCGTCGACGTCATGCGCGCGCTCCAGAAAAACGAGCTCGCCTCGCAAAATCAGACAGGAAAAGACCAATGATCGTTGCCATGCAGGAGCGCGCGACCGAGGAGCAGATCCAGGCCGTCGTCGAGCGCATGATCGAAATCGGCTTCAACGTCCACCGCACCACCGGAACCGTCCAGACCATCCTCGCCGGCGTCGGCACTCCCGGCGCCTTCGAGCACGCCGAGTTTGAAGTCCTCCCCGGCGTCGCGGAAGTCATCCGCATTTCCTCGCCCTACAAGCTCGCCGGCCGCAGCTTCCGCCCCGAGGGCACCATCGTCCGCTTTCCCAACGGAGTCGCCATCGGAGGCGAGCAGGTCGTCGTCATGGCCGGCCCCTGCTCCGTCGAATCCCGCGAGCAGATCTTTGCCGCCGCGCAGATCGTCTCAGCCGCCGGCGCAAAATTCCTTCGCGGCGGAGCCTTCAAGCCCCGCAGCTCGCCCTACTCCTTCCAGGGCCACGGCCTCGAAGCCCTCAAGCTCCTCCGCGAAGCCGGCGACGCCCACGGCCTGCTCACCGTCAGCGAGGTCATGGAGATCTCTCAGATCGAAGTCATGATGCCCTACGTCGATCTCTTCCAGGTCGGCGCGCGCAACATGCAGAACTTCAACCTCCTCCGCGAGCTCGGCCAGGTCCGCAAGCCTGTCCTCCTCAAGCGCGGCATCGCCGCCACCATCGAGGAGCTGCTCCTCTCCGCCGAATACCTCCTCGCCGGCGGCAACTACGACGTCATCCTCTGCGAGCGCGGCATCCGCACCTTCGAAACCTACACTCGCAATACCATGGACATCTCCGCCATCCCCGTCGTCCACAAGCTCTCTCACCTCCCCATCCTCGGCGACCCCTCGCACGGCACCGGCCGCCGCGACAAGGTCCCCGCCATGGCTCGCGCCACCGTTGCCGCCGGAGGCGACGGCCTCCTCATCGAAGTCCACCCCAACCCCGACAAAGCTCTCTCCGATGGCGCGCAGTCCCTCTTCCCCGAGCAGTTCGCGAAGCTCATGGATTCTTTGCGCGTCATTGCCTCCGCTGTGGACCGGACCATCTGAGATGGAGACTGAGAGCTTTGGCGCGAAGCGCCCACTGCCTGGGCGGCCAGTCCCGCGAAGCGCCCATCGCCTGGACGGCCAGTCCCGCATCGCCATCCTCGGCACCGGCCTCATCGGAGCCTCCGTCGGTCTCGCTCTGCGCGCCAATGGCTTCACCGGCTCCATCGCCGGATGGGATCCCGACCCCGACCAGCTTCACACCGCGCTCAGCCGCGAAGCCATCACCGTCCTCGCCGACGACCCCCTCACCGCGGCCGCGCAGAGCGACCTCATCCTCCTCGGCGGACCGGTCTTCACCATCCTCGACTGGCTCGATCGCCTCGCCCCCGTCCTCACCGAAAACCAGCTCGTCACCGACGTCGGCTCCGTCAAAGGAGCCATCTGTAACCATGCCCGTGACAAATACAACGGCCCCGGCCAGCCCGGCTTTCTTCCCGGACATCCCATGGCCGGCAAAGAAGTCAGCGGAGCCGCCAACGCCGATGCCACGCTCTTCTCCGGCTCCGTCTGGCTCTTTGCGGAGTTTGCAAAGAGAAACGAAGTCATTCCGGGCGAAGCCCGCGAAGAACCTGCATTTTCAGAGATTGCGCAGGCCTGGCGCTCCTGGGTCGCCAAATTCGGCGCCCGCATCGTCGACCTCGACCCCGAACGCCACGACCTCCTCTGCGTCTGGATCAGCCATCTCCCCCAGTTCGTCTCCACCGCCCTCTGCGCGCTCCTCGAAGACGAATTCGCCGCCAACGCCGACCTGCTCCCCATCGGCGGCCGCGCCCTGCGCGAGATGACGCGCCTCGGCGCCAGCCCTTTCTCCATGTGGCGCGACATCGCCCACACCAACGCCGACGCCATCGCCCACTCCCTCCACGCCCTCGAGCAGCGCCTCGCCCACCTGCGCGAAAACCTCAAAACCCCCGAGCTCCGCGACGAATTCGACCGCGCCAACCAGTTCCGCCTTCGCAGCCCGCGCTGAACCCTGCACGCTGCACCCTGCACCCTGTACCCTGCTTTCATGGTTCGCCGCGTCGCGCTTTCCCTTCTTTCCGCTCTCGTCGTCGCGCTCACCGCCTCCGCCCAGTCAACGACCCTCCTCGTCGACATCGACCACCGCCCGCAAACCAGCCTCGACGGCCCCTGGCATTACATCCCCGATCCGTACCGCGAGGGGTGGGGCTCCAACCCCGACCACGCCAGCCTCCACGGCTTCGCGGCTAACGCCCACTACGTTCCCGGCGGCCCGCTCGTCCAGTACGATTTCTCCCGCTCGCCCACCCTGAGCGTCCCCGGCGACTGGAACACTCAGGACAAATCGCTCTTCCACTACGAAGGCCTGCTCTGGTACGAGCGCGATTTCACCGTGCATCCGCGCCCGCACACCCGCCTCTTCCTGCATTTCGGCGCGGCGAACTACAAGACCTCCGTCTTCGTCGACGATCAGCACGTCTGCGATCACGAAGGCGGCTTCACCCCCTTCGACTGCGACATCACCGGCGCCGTCCACGATGGAGACAACTTCGTCGTCGCTGCCGTCGACGATACCCGCGCCGTCGATCGCGTTCCCACTCTCCGCTTCGATTGGTTCAACTACGGCGGACTCACCCGCCCCGTTTCCCTCGTCGAAGTGCCGGACACCTTCATCGACGACTACTCCCTCCAACTCCGCCGCGGCTCAACGGATCAGCTCGACGGCTACGTCCACGTCGTCAACGCCCCGGCAGGAACTCAGGTCACGATCCGCATCCCCGATCTCCACGTCGAACAAGTCGCAGTCACCGATGCAAACGGTCGCGCCACTTTCTCCTTCACCGCGCCCGGCCTCCAGCTCTGGTCTCCGGACCATCCCCGCCTCTACCCCATCGAACTTGCCGCCGGCCCCGATCGCCTCACCGACGACATCGGTTTCCGCACCATCGAAGTCCGCGGCGACCAGATCCTCCTCAACGGCAAGCCCATCTTCCTGCGCGGAGTCAGCTTTCACGACGAAGCTCCCATCCGCGGCGGCCGCGCCTGGTCCGAGCAGGACGCGCAAACCCTCCTCGGCTGGGCTCACCAGCTGCACTGCAACTTCGTCCGCATGGCCCATTATCCCCACGCCGAGCCGGAGCTCCGCCTCGCCGACAAGCTCGGCATCCTCGTCTGGTCCGAGATCCCCGTCTATTGGGACATGGACTGGACTGACCCGCATACTCTCGACATCGCCAAACACCAGCTGTGGGAGATGATTCGCCGCGACCACAATCACGCATCCGTCATCCTTTGGTCGCTGTCGAACGAAACTCCCCCGAGCCCGGCCCGCGACGCCTTTCTCCACCAGCTTGCCGTTGCCGCTCGCGCCCAGGATCCCACCCGCCTCATCACCTCGGCCATCGTTACGCACTTCCACGGAACCACGGCCGTCCTCGACGATCCCCTCGGCAATGACCTCGACGTCCTCGGCTACAACGAATATCTCGGCTGGTATGGCGGCACGCCGGCGGAGATCCCCACCTACACCTGGCAGGATCCCATGGGCAAGCCCGTCATCATGAGTGAATTCGGCGCAGGCGCTCTCGCCGGCATGCACGGGCCTGATACGGAAATGTTCACCGAGGAATACCAGGACCATCTGTATCAGCAACAGTTCCAAATGCTCGACAAAATCCCGTTCCTGCGCGGCATGACGCCCTGGGTCCTCGTGGATTTCCGCTCGCCGATGCGTCAATTGCCCGGCATCCAGGACGGCTACAACCGCAAAGGCCTCGTCTCCAACCAGGGCCAGAAGAAAAAGGCCTTCTTCACCCTCCAGCAGTACTACGAGCAAAAGGAGAAGTAAGTCGCAGCCCCTCGTTGGCCGCCTCTTAGCCGACCGGACCTCCCCGAACCGCTTTTCCAGCTGGCCGCTTCTTAGCTGGCCGGACTTTAGCTGACCGGACCTTAGCTGGCCGCTTTTCTAGCTGCCTTTAGATTCCCACTCCCCTCAGCCCCAGCCCGATCACATACGTCGCCGCGCCTTCCAGTGCCCCCACCAGCGTCATCTCCAGACCCGACGCCCACCAGCTTCGCACTGTGATCAGCGATTTTGCCGCGCCCACCGCAAAGTGCGCTGCCAGCGACACGATCGCCGACACGATCACCGCCGGATATCCCGTCATAAAGAAGAACGGCACGATCGGAATGAACGCGCCCACCGCCGTCGACAACGCGCCCGACCACGCCGACACCAGCGGCTGGCTCAGTCCCTCCTCGGTCATGTTCAGCCGCTCCGACGCCAGCGCCCGCAAAAACTGCTCCGGATCCTGCGCCAGATGCTCCACCACATGGTCCGCATCGTCCCGCGGAATCCCCTTCACCTGGTAGTACAGCGACAGCAGCTCGCGCGCCTCCGGCCCGTTCATCTGGATGGCGTCACGCTCCCGCGCCACCTCCGCCTGATAGATCTCGCGCTCGCTCTTCGCCGCCAGATACGCGCCCGACCCCATCGACAGCGCGCTCGCAATCATTCCCGCCATCCCCGACAGCAGCACCCAGTGGCTGTTTCCCAGCGTCGCGCCCGATACGCCCGAGACGATCCCGAAAATCGCTCCCAGCCCGTCGTTCACCCCATAAATCGCGTCGCCGATCCATCCCGCCGCCTGCCGCCCCGAACGGCTTCGCCGCGTCAGCAGCTCGTCCAGCTCCTTGCGCGCCATCTCCGAGCTCGCCGGCATCTTCGGATACCGGTGCCGGATCAGGTCCGTCAGCTCCCGATAGTGTTCCTGCTCTTCGACAATCACCTGCTCCAGGATCGCGACGCTCGGCTCGTCCCCCAGTTCCTTCAGTTGCCTCCCGTAGTCGGCAATGGCGCGGCTCTCGTCGATCTCCAGCCGCCGCAGCGCCATCTGCGGTCCGCCCAGCCGGTTCACCAGCGTGTCCGCGTCCCCCGTCGTCTTGCCCTTGTATTCCGGCAGCTCCGCCCCCAGCTCCCGAATCCGCTTTGCCCACAGCGCCGCGTGGTGCGCCTCCTGCTCCGCCATGTGCCGCAGCGTCTTCTTCCGCACCGGATCGTCGTCACGCTCGGCCAGCGTGTTGTACGTGTAGTAGCCGCGCATCTCCGCCTGCCAGTTCTCGCTCAGCGCCTCCACCACCTTCTGATCTTTTTGCGACAACGTCTGCGCCATCCTCAGATCCCTCCGCAAATTCCCCGAGCTTCGGGTGCCCCACTCAAGCCAGTCTCGCCCGGGTGGGATAATTCGAACCGTCACTGATCACGATCACTGACCTCTGTTCCCTGATCTCTGTTCCCTGATCTCTGTTCCCTGATCTCTGTTCACTGATCGCCCTGCGCCCGGCGCACCTGCACCTTTTCCGCAGCCGCCGGCCCAATCGTGAACTCCCCCGCCGCCGTCTCAATTCCCACCGTCTGGTCGTAATTCCTCTGCACCACCCGCACCGTCCCGCCCGGCTCGATCCCCGTCCGATGCAGAAACTTCAGCAGCCCCGGATCCCGCTCGTACAGGCTCGTCACCGTGTACCGCGCCCCTTCCGCCGCTTCCGAGAGGGCCCTCACCCCGCGCCTCTTCCGCTTCTCCGGTGTCTCCGGCAGCACCGCGTTCCCGTGCGGACACGTCCCCTTTTCCCCCAGCTTCTTCATCAGCAGCGCCTCGAACTCCGGCGATACCGCATGCTCCAGCCGCTCCGCCTCGTCGTGCACCTCATACCACGGCATCCCGAACATCTCCGACAGCATGCGCTCGATCAGATGATGCCGCAGCGCCGTCCGGTATGCCGCCTCATGTCCCTTCGGCGTCAGCCGCACTACCCCGTCGGCCTTCACCTCCACGTACCCATCGCGCTTCAGCCGCCGCAGCGCCATCGATACCGCCGGCGCCGACACGTGCAGCCAGTGCGCCAGCGTCGCCGAGATCACTGTCTGCCCTTCGCTCTCGGCTTCCAGAATCGCCTTCAGATAATCTTCTTTGGATACGCTGATGTCCGTCTTCACCGGCCCAAACCTGGCTACTAGCTTACAGCCGCCGCCCTCTCGCGCCGGGAACCGCTTCCACTCTCTCTCTCGTGTTTCCCGGGTTCCGGGTCCGTCCGCAGCCACTTCAGAAACGCCTCACCGCCGCCATGGGCCGCGAATTCCTCCCGCATCAGGCCTCTCAGGTGGTCCAAAGGAGAAGTCGGTCCCTCGGGAGCCGGCTCTGCCGCATTCTCTGCACTCTGCAAAATCCGATCTGGCCTCTCACTTGTCATCATGAACAGGTATAGGACATCCGTTCCCAGGTCTCAATTGTTTTCTGATCTTCCGCGCGCCGAGAATCGTGCTCTGTGGACATTGACACCCTCCGAACGCATCGCCCGCGCCAAGGCTCTCGTCCGCAAATTCATCGCCGAAGGTTTCAGCCTCTCCGACGAACTCATCGCAGACCTCCGCCGTGAGGCGAGCAAATCGTTCCGCCGATCTCTCCCGTACAATGACGAGAGAAAATTCCCTCGCGAAGGATTCCGTGTCGAACTCCGCATCTTCCAGCCGCAAAACCGGGGCCCCCGGCGTGCCTGACGTTGGCACGACGGGGCTGAAGCGCGTCCTCTCCGGCATGCGCCCCACCGGCAAGATCCACCTCGGCAACTACATGGGCGCCCTCCACAACTGGGTCCGCCTCCAGAACCAGCACGACTACGACTGCTACTTCTTCATCGCCGACTGGCACGCCCTCACCACCGACTACGCCGACCCTTCGCAGATCCCCGCCAACACCCGCGAGGTCATCCTCGATTACCTCGCCGCCGGCCTCGATCCCGAGAAGTCCGTCCTCTTCGTCCAGAGCCACATCCCCCAGCATGCCGAGCTTCATCTGCTCCTTTCCATGATCACCTCCATCGGCTGGCTCGAACGCGTCCCCAGCTACAAGGAGCAGCAGGAGAACCTTAAAGACCGCGACCTCTCCACCTACGGATTCCTCGGCTACCCGCTCCTCCAGTCCGCCGACATCCTCATCTACCAGGCCGACCTGGTCCCCGTCGGCCAGGATCAGAAGGCCCACGTCGAGCTCACCCGCGAAATCGCCCGCCGCTTCAACCAGTTCTACAAGCGCGCCGACGGCTCAGAAATCCTCCCTGAACCCCAGGTCCTCCTCACTCCATCCCCCAAGGTCCCCGGCACCGACGGCCGCAAGATGTCCAAGAGCTACGGCAACGCCATCCTGGTCTCCGATCCCGAGCCGGAAATCCGCGCCAAGCTCAAGCCCATGGTCACCGACCCCGCTCGCATCCGCCGCAAAGATCCCGGCAATCCCGACAAATGCCCCGTCGGCGACCTTCACAAGATCTTCTCCACACCAGAAACCCTCCAGAAGGTCTACGACGGCTGCACCACCGCCGCCATCGGCTGCATCGAGTGCAAAACCTGGGCCGCCGACGCCATCGTCCAGCACCTCGCGCCCATCCACGAGCGCCGCGTCCGTTTCGAGCAGCAGCCCGCCCTGGTCACCGAAATCCTCGCCGCAGGCAACCAGCGCGCCCACGCCCGCGCCGAACAAACCATGCAGGAAGTCCGCGCCGCCATGGGCCTCGCCCAATCCCTCGTCGGAGCCGTAGCGCAGTGACGGAAGAAAAAATCAATCCCCCGGCCGAATCCCCCGCCCAGCCAAACGCCGCCGAGCAATCAGAGCGCGAAGTCCCCGATCATTCCGTACAGCCCATCGGTGCTGAAGAAGCGCGCGAAGCGCCAATCGCTGGACGCGAAGTCCCTGGACGCGCAGTCCCCGACCAGCGCAAACAGGATGACTCCGCCTTCCCCTTCTCCGTCACCGTCGGCCAGGTCTACGAAGGTCCTTACGATCTCCTCCTCGACCTCGTCCGCAAACAGAATATCGACATCTACGACATCCCGATCGCCAAAATCACCGCCCAGTTCCTCGCCTACGTCGAGCACCTCAGGGCCTCCGACGTCGACACCGCCGGTGAGTTCATCTACATGTCGGCGCTGCTCATCCACATCAAGAGCAAGATGCTGCTCCCGCGCTCGCCCGCCGAAACCGCCGAGGGCGAAGCCGAGGATCCCCGTCACGAGCTCGTCGAGCGCCTCCTTGAGCACGAGCGTTTCCGCAACGCCGCCCAGATGCTCCAGCAGAAGCGCCAGCTCGAAGAAGCCACCTGGACCAACCCCGGCATCCGCGAATTCCGCAAGGCCGGCGAAGACGATCAGGAAATCGCCGCCGACACCCTCGACCTCGTCCGTGTCTTCCGTCAGGTCATCGAGCGCGCCAAAAACCGCCCTGTCCTCGACGTCTCCGAAGACGCCGTCACCGTCCGCCAGATGATCGAGTTCGTCAGCCGCCGCCTCATGATGGAAGACCGCCCCGTCGCGCTCTCCAAACTCCTCGCCAACACCCGCTCCGTCCAGGCCGTCATCGCCATGTTCCTCGCTCTTCTCGAGCTGGTCCGCCTCCAGGCCGTCCTTCTCCGCCAGGACCGCACCTTCAGCGAAATCTACGTCAAGAAGCACGACAGCTTCGAGCAGGCCGTCCAGGACCGCCTCAGCGTCCGCGACGACTGGAGCTAGGCGTCAGCCGATTCCGCCCAGCACATCCTGCCGCCCTGCTCTCCGCCAGCCTCTTCTGGGTCATGCACCGCTTCGTTTGATCCCTGTGCCTTCCCCGCCGCAAACCCGGGAGCCACAGCGGAGCTTCTGCCTTGTGGGAAACTCCACCACCCCGAACCTGGCCGCTTTTTCTGTACTATCGAGAAGGTGCCGTTTCTCTTCGGCGCGCATTCTCGTCCGCTGCGGTTTTGTATCGGAGCACGACTTCAGTCGTGCTGAACCGTGAACAAAATCAAGTGGGGCTTGAGCCCCTCAGGCTTTTGTTCCCCGCGGCTCCGGCAATGAGCGCCCAATCGATCCGGCCAGCACCACCCCCACGTATCGATGAGCCTGAAAGCCCGTATCGAAGCCGTCATCTACGCTGCCGAAGAGCCCGTCACCCTCGCGCAGCTCGCCTCTCTTTTCCGCGACGAAGCCGCCGCAGCCCGCGACGCTCGCCTCGCTGCCGCCCCTGCGGAGTCGGCCGAGGGCGAAACCCCGATCCCAGGAGGCGAAGTCCCCGAGCCCGGCCTCGCCGAACCCATCCTTGCCGAAATCCCTGCCCAACCACACGCCGGCGATCTGCCGCCCACGGCTCCGGCCGTGGAACCCGCGCCGGACGCTCCCCTCGGGGAGCCGGACGCGGGTGAAATCTCGTTGGAAGGCGAGAAAAAAGCTCAACGCCAGCGCGACCGCGAAATCCGCGACGAAATCCGCCGCCTCGTCGACGAGCTCATCGCCGACTACAATGCCGCCGACCGCGGCCTCGAAATCCGCGAAGTCGCAGGCGGCTTCCGCATGGCTACCCGCGCTGAGTACCACGACGCCGTCCGCGCCTTCGTCAAGACTCTCAAGCCGCCTATGAAGCTCTCGCTCCAGGCGCTCGAAACCCTCGCCGTCATCGCCTACAAGCAGCCCGTCACCGCTCCCGAAATCGGCGAAATCCGCGGTGTCGACTCCGGCGGCGTCCTCGGCTCCCTCGTTGCCCGCAAACTCATCACCACCGCCGGCCGCAAACAGGTCATCGGCCGCCCCATCCTCTACAAGACCACGAAGGAATTCCTCCTCCGCTTCGGCCTCAAGGACCTCAACGAGCTCCCCTCCATCGAAGAATTCGAAAAGATGGCCAGCGAACTCGAAGAAGAGAGCCCGACGCCGGAAGAAGACGATTCGCCATCTGCGGAGGAGTTCGCGCAGAACGAAATTGCCGCGGTCGAAGAGAACGAGATCGCGGCCGTTGAAGAGAACGAAAGCGCCGCGTCAGTTGCGGAAGGCGCCTCCGAAACTCCCTCCGGCGGAGCGCCCACCTCCGAGCACGACGCCGCCTCCGAACGAGAAGCAACAGAAACCTCCAGCTAAACTGCGGGGCCCCGGCGCACCTTCGCTGTTGGATCCGGGCCTAACCCCTGGGTGCCCCATCCTGGTCGCCTCGGCATCTTGAGGCGACGGGGCTGGAGGCCGCCCGGGTGGTAAGGAGAAATGCCCTATAATGTAAGGAGGAGCTGTCATGCCTTCCACTTCCCGGAATTCCTCCACGACGATTGAAGCGACGGTGACATCGAAGGGCCAGGTCACGTTGCCGAAAGAGCTGCGGAAGCGGCTCGGCATCCACAGCGGCAGTCGAATCCGGTTCGACATCCCCGCGAGCGGCCCGGTTCAGGTCGAGCGGGTTTTGTATGACCTTGAAGACCTCTGGCGGATGGCGGACGAAGGCGGGAAGCCGGGTCCTGCAATGTCGTTCGACGAGATGAATGAGGCGAAAGCCGGAAGGCGCTGGTAATGCTGACGGCTGACACCAATGTCTGGGCCCGCGCCCTGCTCAACGACAACCAGGCGCAGACGAAGAGAGCGCGGTCGGCTCTGGCGCAGGCTCGTTCTCAGGAGGGAGTCTTCATTCCGCTCCTCGTTCTGGCCGAACTCTCATGGGTTCTCCGCGGCCGATGGGAAAAGGAGAGAGTTCTCGATGCCCTCGAGGGATTGCTCCGAGCGCGAGGCGTGACCGTCGAATCTCCCGGCCTGGCCCGCAGAGCCATCGACGCGGCCCGCAACGGCGCAACAGGTTTTGCCGGCCACCTGATTGCGGAAGTATCCTTCGACGCAGGTGTGAGGGAGATCATCACCTTTGACAAGGCCTTTGGGCGCCTCTCACGGGTCCGGCGCCTGATCTGATCGGTGCGAACCCATCCGAGACCGCGACTCTGAACGCGCAGGAACGGCGGCATAGCCGCCAGAGAAAGAATCGTTTCCGTACCCGGCCACCCAGCCACCACGCAAAACGTGAAGGTGTCATCCCGAAGCCTCGCGCTTTGGGAACTCGATTCTTCAGTGAGTCCATTAGCTCGTTCAGTAGATCATCGTTGTTCTTGGCCAGGGCGGCCCATCGCCGAGTTTGGTCCGTGGCGGGAGTTTATTCGATCTGGCTGTATCACCGGCATCCCGAAAGTCTCAAAGCCGAGCCTGCCCACCCGCGAACCAGCCAGCCTTCAGCCCCGCCCCCGCTGTAACCTGTAACCTGTAACCTGCAACCTGACTGCAGCCTGTAACCCGAAACCTGGACCCTCCCATGCCCGACGACCCCACTCCCGAGAACGCCAACGCCGAGCGCCTGCAAAAGATCATCGCTGCCGCCGGCGTCGCCTCCCGCCGCAAGGCCGAAGAGCTCATCGTCGCCGGCCGCGTCCAGGTCAACGGCCAAACCGTCACCGAGCTCGGCGCCAAAGCCAATCCCGCCCTCGATCACATCCGCGTCGACGGCAAGCTCATCCACTCCGAGCGCCATCGCTACCTCGTCCTCAACAAGCCCCGCGGTTACGTCACCACCACCAGCGATCCCGAACACCGCCCCACCGTCATGGACCTGGTCAGGGGCGGCGCTCGCGTCTTCCCCGTCGGCCGCCTGGACTACTCGAGCGAAGGCCTGCTCCTCCTCACCAACGACGGAGCCCTCGCCAACGCCCTCACCCGCGCCGCCGCCCATGTCGAAAAAACCTATCTCGTCAAAGTCAGCGGCAAGCCCTCGGAATCCGCCCTCCAACAGCTTCGTCACGGCGTCATGATCGACCGCGACACCCAGATTCGCCCCCATCCCGGGAAAGACGCCGCCGCCGCGCCGGTCCGCCGCTCCTCCAGCCGCGTCATGACCGCGCCCGCCCGCATCCGCCTTCTCCGCGACGCCGGCAATCCCTGGTACGAGCTGGTTCTCATCGAGGGCCGCAACCGCGAAATCCGCAAGATGTTCGAAGAAATCGGCCACCACGTCGAAAAAATCCGCCGCGTCGGCTACGGCCCGCTCGTCCTCGATCTCGAGCCCGGCCGTTCCCGCGAGCTCACCCTCGACGAAGTCGCCGCGCTCCGCCGTGCAGCCGAAGGCAAGTCTCCCAGGCCCGAAAAGACGATGCCCCGCCCTGGCGCAAAGCCCAAATTCCGCCGCAATGCGCCGCAGCAGCCCTCCGCGAGCCGCTCGCCGCGCAAGCAAGGCGGCGCCACCCGTCCCCGCCCCAGCCGATAGCGGCACGCGGCCACAGGGCTTCAGTCCCGAAACCTGTCAACCCCTTACTTTCGTGTTGTCATTGATTCCAAAGGTCTTCAACACCAACAAAATTGGCAGGCTAATTCGCCCAATCTGCTATTCTGAACTTAGTAGGGTGAAATCAGGAAAAGGCACCGCCCAGCAGCAGTCGCTCTTCCACGCTCTCTCTGCGGTCAGGGTGACCGTCTTCAGGGCCGTCAGCCAGGTACACCCTCATTCGAAGGCCTCGCTAACTACCCTGTTTCCGCTGCCGGCCCTCGAAAAACCAGCGAAATCGGCAGTTGAAGCCCCCGAAATCTACTTTCTTTCGAGGTACTTCGCGTTGAGCGACCTCAAAAAATATTGGTACTTACCAGAAAAGAAGGTACTTAGCTCCAAAATTACACCCCCAGGGGGGTAGGGTAGGGTGCTCCCGGCTCGCCCCCGGCGCTGGCAACCGACAACCGGGGACTGGGGACTGGCACCTGGCAACCAGGGACTGGCAACCGCAGCGACCCTACAGCTTCGCGAACCAGGCCTTCATGCGGTCCAGACCCTCGTCCACGTCGGCGTGGCTCGTCGCGTACGAGAGCCGGATGTGCTCGTTCGTCCCAAACGCCTCGCCCGGCACCGTCACCACATGCGCCTCGTGCAGCAGCCGCTTCGAGACTTCCATCGCCGTCGGCACGCCCGCCTTGCCCAGGTACGCCGAGATGTTCGGATACACGTAGAACGCCCCCTCCGGCTTCGTGCACCTGATCCCCGGAATCTCCTTGAGCCGCGCCAGGATCTTGTCCCGCAGCTTCAGGTAGTCCGCGCGCATCTCCGCCACGCAGTCCTGCGAGCTGCGCAGTGCCGCTACCGCCGCCTTCTGCACAAACGCCGTCGGGCTCGACGTCGACTGGCTCTGCAGCTTGGTCATTGCCGCAATCACCGGCTTCGGCGCCAGCGCAAAGCCTGCGCGCCAGCCCGTCATCGCATAGGTCTTCGAGAGCGACCCGAGCACCACCACGTGCTCCTTCGCGTCCGTGAACGATCCGCCGCTCACCAGCGCGCCCGTGTATTGCAGATAGACATAGCACTCGTCCAGCAGCAGCCAGATGCCGCGCTCGTGCGCCATCCGCACGATCCGCTCCAGATCCGCCGGCGACACCACTGCGCCCGACGGGTTCGAAGGCGAGTTCAGAATGATGGCCTTGGTCTTCGGCGTAATCGCCCGCTCGATCGCGTCCGCCGTGATGCGGAAGTTCTCCGCCTCATCCGTCTCGAGATACACCACCTTGCCGCCCGCGTACTGGATGATGTCCTTGAACGACACCCAGTACGGCACCGGCAGAATCACCTCGTCGCCGTGGTCCACCAGCGCCTGGATCGCGTTGAACAGCGCAATCTTCCCGCCCGTGGAGAAGATCGCCTCGTCCGGCGCGTAGTTCGATCCGAAATCCGCGGCATGCCGCTCCACGATCACCTGCCGCAGCTCGGGAATGCCCGACACCACCGTGTAGCGCGTGAAGTTGGCCTGAATCGCGGCGATGGCCGCGTCCTTGATGTGCTGCGGCGTCGCAAAGTGCGGCTCGCCCGCCCCAAAATCCACCAGTTTCGCGCCCTGCGCGCGCAGCTTGGCGGCTTCGGCGGTCACGGCCATGGTGGCGGATATCTCAATCCGCCCGATGCGGTCGGAGAAGACTTCGGCAGCGGTGGTTGTCATGCTGCTATTTTTTCAGATTTCTCGCCACGCCGCTGACTATTTCTTCGCGACCTCCAGAGGCACTTCCATCGACCCGATTTTCCCGCTGCGCAGATCGTGCACCGCCACGCGCAAATAGATCCGCCCCGCCGGCAAATCGATCTCCTGATGGATCGGCAGTCCGCCCTTCGCCACCACCGCGGCCTGCGCCGGATTCAGGTTGAACGCAATGCCTTTGTCCGTGTAGTTCACCCGCTCGCCGTCGCCGTTCCACGCCACCATCGAGACTTCGATCTCCGCGTGCGCCTCGCCACCGGCCATCGCGGTCCACTCGATCCCGTGCGGATCGATGGAGAAATCCACCAGATAGCGCACTACGGGAGCCCGAAGATGACTCGCCAGTTCGCCTGCCGGTCCGGCCGCAACCTTCACCATCTTCGCCGCCGGATCGCTCGCCGCCAGCACCCGCGCCTCAAAGACAATCTGCGACAGCGGCGGCGCGCCGCGCTCCAGCGCCGCCACAATCGGGCTCGCCATCCCCGGCGTTTCCGCGCTCGGCTTCAGCGGATCGACCGCGTAATACCCGCGCCGGTATTCGAGATCGTAGCTTCCGCCCTCCACCCGCGTCTCGATCCGCCGAAACGAACCGTCCCAATGGGTCGCGTCGGGAACGTAGCCGATCGTGTAGTAGTTCGACCCGTTGTCGATCGCCTGCGCCACAGCCTCTTTCAGCCCGTTCGTGTCGTAAAACGGCTCGCCGCCCGTCTCCTCGGCAATCTGCTGCATTGCCTGGTGCTCGTTCACCATCACCTGCACGAACTTCGTATCCGCCTGGTTCGCCGCCGACGCTCCGCTCTGTTGCGGAGGCGCCCATCCACCCCCGCGCTCGCCGCGCCCGCCCCCATACGACGGCAGTCCCTGGCTTGCCGCAAAGCTCCGCGAGGCGCTCGCACTCGAGGGCGGCAGCAACCCCCGCGCGTCCACCGGATACACCGCAACTCGCGCCTCCTGGAGCAGCATATCCGTTGCCTTCAACTGGTCCGCGTACTCGCGCATCGGCAGAAACAGGTCCTTCGGCGAGGACCCTCCGTTCGGGTCCAGCGTCGCATCCGGCTGGATCTGCAGCGGAAACGACCCGGAGAACCAGATCAGGTTCTTCCTTCCCGGGATCATGCTCAGATACCGTGCCAGTTGTTCCATCGCGTCCAGGGTCATCCTCACCCTCAGGTCCGTGTGGAACGACCCCATGTCGGCGAGGAACTGCTGCATCGCTCCCCCATCCACGCCGGCCATGCTGGCCGCGACATCGCCCATCATGTCTTCGTCCTGCGGGCTCTCCAGCACCGAGGACTGCTGCACGCCGCCCTTGCCGTGGCGAATTGCCGCCTCGATCCCTCCCGCGTCGGTCGTGAACCCCGTGATCATTCGCAGCCGCGACGCCAGCGTGAACACCGCGATCCGCGTTCCCGGCGGAATCCGCTTCAGATACTCGATCATCTGTCGCCGCGCATATGCCTGGTCCGCAACCGGCGTGTTCAGCGCATCCAGCAGCAGCACGTTCGCCGCGCTGGCAATGGCAAACTGCGGATAGTTGGCCCAGGTATCCGGCGGCAGCGGCGGCGCGGGGCGCACCTGCGTCGCATCGTCAGCGCGGTGCTCGTCGAAGGTCACGATCCGCTGTGCTTTGCCGTCTTCGAAGATGTGAAACTGCTGCGCGGTCAGTCCCTGGACGGGTTTCCCATCCTTCGTCACCACCACATCCACCAGAACCAGGTTGGCAGTTGTGCGCAACACAGGCGTGTTCCCCGCAGCCGGTCGCGGAGGGGTCTCCTGCGCCTGAGAAAGGGATACAAACAGAAGAGCAGCTACGAGAGCGACGAACGAGCGCGGGCGAAGCATCGGGAACCTTCAGGAAATGATTCCCATAATGCCTCAAAAGGGGAGCGACACGCACTCCCCTCGTCGGCAGCCTGACTTTTCACGCCGCCAAATTTCCGCCCAGGCCCAGCACAGCTTCGTTAGGTGAAGCTGACGACCTTCTTGGCTGCGGTCACCACGTTCTGCGCCGAGTCCACCACGTCCCCGACGGTTTCCTTGCCTTTTTTCAGGTACTTGGTGGCAGAGTCGCCCACAGAGCTCGCCGTCGAACGCACGTAATCGCTTGCGTCCTCATACCCGCGGCGAATCTGACGGCGTGTGCGGGCGCCGGTTTGCGGCGCGTAAATCAGGGCGAGCGCCGCTCCCGCGGCGACGCCAATGCCAAATGCTGCCCAGAATCGACCCATGTTCACCCCACTCTAACTTTCAGATACGGTAGTCAGCATGATTGGTTGCGTACAGCGTCCTTCAGACCCCTGGATCGCGCTCTAAAAGGCGAAAAGCCGCCATCGACAGGCGGCTCTCCGTCGGATTGTTGGCGATCGTCATTTCTTCTCGCTGAGTTGCCGGGCCTGCAGGGTCACCAGTTCGCTCAGATCCTGCTTCTCCAGCCCGTGAACCGTTTTGTTGAACTCGTCCACCTTGCTCGACCAGTTCATCGAGCAGAACTTCGGCCCGCACATCGAGCAGAACGCTGCTTCCTTGTAGTAGTCGTCGGGCAGCGTCTCGTCGTGCATCGAGCGCGCCGTCTCCGGATCCAGCGACAGCGCGAACTGCTTCTCCCAGTCGAATGTGTAGCGGGCGTAGCTGATGGCGTCGTCGCGGTCCCGCGCGCCCGGTCGGTGCCGCGCGATGTCGGCCGCATGGGCCGCAATCTTGTACGCGATCATCCCGTCGTGTACATCCTTCTCGTTCGGCAGCCCCAGATGCTCTTTGGGCGTCACGTAGCAAAGCATCGATGCGCCGTGCCAGCCGATCAGCGCCGCCCCGATCGCGCTCGTGATGTGGTCGTAGCCAGGTGCGATATCGGTCACCAGCGGCCCCAGCGTGTAGAAAGGAGCCCCGAAGCAGTATTCAACTTCCTTGTCCACCTGCTCCTTGATCTTGTCCAGTGGCACGTGTCCCGGCCCCTCGATCATGACCTGAACGTCCGACTCCCAGGCCTTCGCCGTCAGCTCGCCCAGCGTCTTCAGCTCTGCGAACTGCGCCTCGTCCGAAGCGTCCGCCACTGAGCCAGGCCGCAGCCCGTCGCCCAGTGAGAAGCTCACGTCATACTTCGCCATCACCTTCACAATGCGGTCGAAGTTCTCGTAGAGGAAGTTCTGCTTGTGGTGGTGGGTCATCCACTGCGCCAGAATCGCGCCGCCCCGGCTCACAATGCCGGTAATCCGCTTCGCCACCATCGGCACGTACTGGATCAGGACGCCCGCATGCACCGTGAAGTAATCCACGCCCTGCTGGGCCTGCTCCTCGATCACCTCGAGGTACACGTCGATGTTCAGGTCTTCGAGTCGCTTCACCCTGGCCAGCGCCTCATAAATCGGCACCGTCCCAATCGGCACCGGCGAGTGCCGCAGGATCGCGTCCCGTATCTCCGGAATCTCGCCGCCGGTCGACAGATCCATCACCGTGTCCGCGCCGTGCTGCACTGCCATGTGCAGCTTGCGCAGTTCCTCGTCGATATTCGAGGTAATCGCCGAGTTCCCGATGTTCGCGTTCACCTTGCACCGCGTCGCGATCCCAATCCCCATCGGCTCCAGTTCCGGATGGTTGATGTTCGCCGGAATGATCAGCCGCCCCGCGGCCACCTCATCGCGCACCAGCTCCAACGAGAGGCTCTCGCGCTTCGCCACATAGGCCATCTCTTCCGTCAGCAGTCCCTTGCGCGCAAAGTGCATCTGCGACACATTGGTGTCGCCGCTCCTTGCGGCTTCCGCCCTCCGGTTGGCGATCCACTCGGCGCGGGGTTTGAGAATTTCCAGGGTTGGATTGGAAGCAGCCATGCGAACACCTCGGCGGGAAAAATTGGTCGCTGCGGTCGGATCGGGAAATGAAACCGTCCAACTTTGGATTATAGATTGCCACGCGGCGGCCATCCGGCGCACCACCCGGCCGCTTCTGCTCCTCCGCAATAGACCGAAGGTGATCGGATCTGCCATGGAGCAGAATCTGAGCGGTGAGATGTCCGGAAGAATCGCGCCCGGCGGGAAAGACCAGGTCTGGAGGCAAAATTTTCAGGGACGGAGTTCGCCGGGATCAGGCTGCGTCTTCGATACTGCTGCCCAGGAACCATCTCTCGTAGCGGCCGTCGACCTTGCCGAGCTGATAAACGGCTTCGGCGGTTTCCACCAGCGACGCTCCTGGATCGACCCTGAGGATGGCCGAGGTATAAATCAGGCCGCTGGGTAGATCCCAGTGCCTGAAGGTCGAACCGGTGAGACGGTATCCGGGCGCAAGCTCCCGATAGGCTGGAGAGATGACGTCGTCCACGACCGACCAGTTCTCGATCCGTACCTTCGGCTTGTCTTCTGCGATGAGTTCCATACTGCGACTGCTTCCTGCTCCGCCTGCTCCTGATCGGTGCCGGCCCTATGAGATATGAGTACCCACCAGCGTGTAAGCAATCCGAATGCCAAATCCGCAGACTGAAACCACAGGCGTTTTCCCACCTTCACCCCTGCCGAAGGTAACTTTTACCGGGGCCCGGTAGATTTGTTCATGGCGATCCGACAGGAAGTGCCCACGGGCCGTGCGATCAGGAGTCAGAAGACAGACCGGGACCCGGATCGCCGAGCAGCTGGGCGATCCGAGTTGGGGATGATTCGGCCGGAACGAACGCGCTTAGACGCGCTCGATGGTCACGGACTCGAGGACCACGGGCTGAACGGGCTTGTCCTGGCGATCACGGGACACCTTGGCGATCTTGTCCACGATCTCCTGGCCCTCCACGACTTCTCCGAAGATGGTGTGCTTGCCGGTAAGCCACTCCGTGGCGGCCACGGTGATGAAGAACTGCGAGCCGTTTGTATTGGGGCCGGCGTTGGCCATGGCCAGCTTGCCCTTCTTGTCGAAACGGTGCTGCGAGTGGCGGGTCTCGTCTTCGAACTTGTATCCGGGTCCGCCCATGCCATTGCCGGCGGGATCGCCGCCCTGGATCATGAAGTCCGGAATGACGCGGTGGAAAATGGTGCCGTCGTAGAGCTTGTTCTTGCTCTTCTCGCGCGTCACCGGGTGGGTCCAGTCGCGCTTGCCCTCGGCGAGCTCGGTGAAATTGGCGACGGTTTTGGGCGCTTCCTGCTCGAAAAGACGGCAGACGATCTTGCCTTCCGTGGTCTCGAAGACGGCGTAGGTGCCTGGCTGACGGGGCATAGGAACTCCTGGGTGCTGTGGGATTTTCGGAACTTTACCGTTGTGGTTGGGCCGGGGCTGGGGCGGACGGCACCGTGTCGGCAGGCGGCACGGGCTGACCGGCGGGGATAATGGTGACCTTCCTGATGATGACCGGCTCGATCGGCTTGTCGTTCTCATCCCGGTTGACGCGCGCGATGGATTTCACGATCCAGAGACTGGGTTCATCGCACTGGCCGAAGATCGTGTAGTGCTGGTCCAGATGATCCTCCGGCGCTTCGTTGATAAAAAACTGCGAGCCGTTGGTGTTCGGGCCGGAGTTGGCCATGGCCAGGCGCCCGGCGACGTCGAAGTTGAGATTGGGATCTAATTCGTCGTCGAAGCTGTAACCGGGCCCTCCTTCGCCGGTGCCAAGCGGGTCGCCACCCTGGATCATGAAGCCGGGAATGACACGATGAAATGTAGTCCCGTCGTAGAACGGGGTGTCTTTCATGATCTGGTGAGTTTTCGGGCTGGTCCACGGCTTGGTGCCCGTGGCCAAACCAACAAAATTGGCGACGGTGTTCGGGGCTTCCTTCGAGAAGAGCCTGCAGGTGATCCGTCCCATCGTGGTATCAAAAAGCACTGTTGGGCCGGTGGGCTGTGGTGAGGGCGGCGTGGCGGGACTGGTCTGCGCGGGCGCCGGCGCATCAGGAGGCGGCGTGGCAGATTGCTGGGCAAGGAGAGGTGCGCCAAGCACCAGAGCCGCCGCAAACAACGAAGTGCGGTAAAAGATCCTCATGGTTTCCAGAAAACAGGGTACGGCATCGGGCGCACCTGTGTCGCGGCGCGCCCCGCCGCCCAGCCTCACTTCCCTCGGCCCACGTAGCTCACGTGCCAGATCGATCCCGACCCATCGTCTGTAACGAACAGCGAGCCGTCATTCGCTACCGTGACACCGACAGGCCGGCCCCATACGCTTCCATCCGGATTCACGAAGCCGGTAAGGAAGTCCTCGTAGGCGCCGGTCGCGTGTCCGTCTTTCATCGGGCAGAGGATCACTTCGTATCCGGCGCGATGGGCGCGATTCCAGGAACCGTGTTCGGCCGCGAAGACGTCTCCTTTGTACTGCGCCGGGAACTGTGATCCGTTGTAGAAGAGCATCTCCAGCGAGGCGAAGTGCGGCTGCAGCAGGATATCCGGCGTGATCACCTTATCTTTCAGCTCCGGATGCTTGCCCTGCTGGCGTGGATCCCAGTTCCCGCCGTGCTCGCCCATGTAAAACCATGGCCAGCCGTAGAAGCCGCCCTCCTGAATGTGGGTAATGTAATCGGGAACAAGGTTGTCGCCCAGCATGTCACGCTCGTTCGTCGAGCACCACAGTTGGCCCGTGATCGGGTTCACCGCTTCGCCCACGCAGTTGCGGATGCCATACGCGTAGACCCTGATGAATTTGCCTTCCGGCGTGAACTCCAGCACATTCGCCCGGTGATATTCCTCCGGATGCGTGTCCGGATCGTCGTCGTTGGAATGCGATCCGACGGAAACGAACATGCGTTGACCGTCTTTGGAGAACGCGATGTCCCGAGTCCAGTGTCCGCCTCCGCGCAGTTTTCCCCAGCCCGGGAGCGTCGCAACCTGCTGCGCGGGGCCGCGCGCCTTCAGGTCGCCATTGCGATACGGAAATCGCACCACCGAGTCGGTGTTGCCCACATAGACCCATTGCGGGTTGGGGCCGGCCGGATAGAACGCGATTCCGAACGGCAGGGTGAGATTGTCGGCGAAGGTGGAAACTTCCCTCGGTTTGCCGTCCGGACCGACGCCGCGAAACACCATGACCTTGTTCTGGTAGCTGACGGCAACGAACAGATCGCCATTGGGCGCCGTGCGGATCAGCCGCGGTTGGTCCAGCCCCGTGTAGTAGAGATCGACCTGAAAGCCAGGCAGTGTCTGGGGCCAGGCGTTCGCTGGACGCGGCACCAGCTCCGGACCGTTATCCACGCCTTTCGTGGCATAGGGAGCTGGCAGATCGGCAACCGTCAGATGCCGAATCACTCCCGGCTTTTCTTTCTGATAGCTCGTGAAGGCATCCTGCCCGGTAAGGACCGCACTGTTCTGCGCAGCAAGGGCGCCTGCAGACAGAAAGAATGCGACCAGGAGAGCGGAAAACTTCTGCATGGTTCCTCCAGCCGATGGAATGAATATTAAAGAAATTGGGATCTGCAGCCTGATATCGCGCGGCACAAGCGCATCTTCCTGATGCGCCGGCAGGGGCCGGCGACGCAGTTTGCGTGTGGATTCAGGGCCTTTTTGCCGGGCCACCCCGCTGTGGCGGACGTTTCGCGCCCGCTTTCGCCGTGGGAACGGTCAACGGATGCGCCGCATCGCCGGCTCCGGGCAGGGCTTTGATCTGTTCGGGCTGGTTGAGCATCCGCTGCAGGAGGGCCATGGGAACAGTGCCCGTGACGACCGCCTGGTTACCGTGGCGTTCCACCGCCAGACTGTTGAGAAACTCGCGCGTATCGGAATCAAAAGGTTGGTTGCCGCCTGTGCTCTCCAGAGCATGGACCAGGGTCAGGAGCATCTGCAGGGACTCGGTGGAGTCGGCAGCAGCAGACTCGGTGGGCGCGATCTCGTTAATGCGCAGATGGATGTGGCCGACCCAGCTGAGCGAGGCGATGAAGGTCGCATCGACCGGGATGGGCAGGCGTACCCCCATGATGTGGATGCCGCCGGATTTGCCCAGCGGGAGCGCAATTTCACCGATGCCCCAGGCCACCGAGAGCAGTGGGACCTGGCGATAGTGTTTTGACAGCAGTGACGATCCGGCAAAAGGCAGTGCCGCGGTGCGGTAGCGGTCGATCATGGAGTGGATCTGCTCGGGCGATGGCGTGTTGCTCACGGCTACGATGTCGTAGCCCAGAATCGCGACCCGCACCGTGCGGCCTTCGCTGGGAATGTTGAAGATGGTGTGGCCGGCGTAGCTGTCCTGCGAGCTTGCGAGCGTGCCGAGATACTTCGCCAGACGGCGGCCGTCGAAGTGGCCGACGAAAACCTCAGAAAACGCCACCGCCCCGTTGGGACCCTCGGGATCTCTCATGCGATGCAGCGCAAAGGCCGCGTCGTCGAGGTCGCGCTCGAACTGGATGCCGGTCGCGTCGATGAAGCGCTGGTATTCGGGTGAGTGCTGAACCGGGTGATCCTCAAAATGCGTGGCAGCGCGGATGGGACGGAGGTTGATGTAAACGATGCCGTCGGACTCCGGCAGCAGACGCGCAGCCTCAGGCGGAGCGATCTTGCGAAGGTAAATGGCGCCTGCGAGGACGAGCAGGACCAGGATGACGATGGCAATGGAAAGACGCTTGCGCCGGTAGCTCATCGGTAGAGTTCTCCACTCTTCCGGAGAACAGGATCGCTTCTATCATCTCATCCGGTGGGGCACTTCGACATCGTTCGATGGCGCGGCGCGAGGTTGAAAACGATGGATTGCGAGGCCTTCGAGCGTGTGATACTTTCAATGCTGTACCCTCGCCATGCGGGAGCAGCAGTGTGTCCAGCGGCGGGGGACGAAGGCTGTCCGGGCTGGCGTAGCTCAGCTGGTAGAGCATCTGATTTGTAATCAGAGGGTCGGGGGTTCAAATCCCTTCGCCAGCTCCAGCATCCGGTCCGGGACAGAAAAGGGTCGGATTCTCTTCGCAGCGAAATCCCGATAGCAGGCAGGCTGTCGCCACCGGAAAAGCTTCCGGAATGCCGAAGGATGCCCGGAGCGTGGGGAGTCAGTGGTTGTGCAGGGCTGATGTAGCTCAGTTGGTAGAGCACTCCCTTGGTAAGGGAGAGGTCACCGGTTCAATCCCGGTCATCAGCTCCAGAATTTTGGGGTTCCGCACAGGTGGCCGAGTGGTTAATGGCAGCAGACTGTAAATCTGCCGCTCTTTGGAGCTACGGAGGTTCGAATCCTCCCCTGTGCACCAGGTTTCGTGAAGATTGAGCTGTAGCGGTGGCGAGGTGCTGGAAATGAGCGTGGCTGAGGCAGGAAGCGATGCTCGGCAATCGGCTTCGCCCGCCGCAGACCGGCGCAGAATGTGGACGGCGCTGGCTCTGTTGGCCGGACTGGCGGTACTGGCCTGGTTCACCCTGGACGGCACGGCGACGTTGCCCGTTCGGGAATACAGTTTTGGCAGCTTCGGCTTCGGCGGCTTTAGTCTGAAGGTTCGCTGGATTCCGGAGCTCATCCTCGGCCTGTTTGCCTTCCGCGTGGTAACCGCGAATATGCGGGCGCGCCTCGAAGACAAGACTCGGGAGTGAGGTTCGGGTTTGGCGGTTAGCACGCGGGAGTAACCAGGGGTGAGAGTCACAGCCTTGGCGGACATCGGCGGCGGGTTCACGGATTTTCTGAACGCTCTGCGCTGAACGCTGAACGCTGTGGTCAAGCGGGAGTAACTCAGTGGTAGAGTCACAGCCTTCCAAGCTGTTGGTCGCGGGTTCGATTCCCGTCTCCCGCTCCAGAGATTAAGACGTACGGCGGAGCAGGGTGCAGAAGATGTTCGAGCAGGCGACGATTCCGATTCAGGACGAAGCGACCTTCGGAGCAGTGAAGCAGGCGATGGACGAGGCCTTTTCTTCAACTCGGGTGGAAGGCTTTCTGCGGCGCGTGGCGGGCGCAAAGCTGCGGGTTCGGCAGTTTGAGGCAGTCCTTGCGCATGGCTTTCTCGGATCCGCGGCGCAGACCGCTTATGGGCAGTTGGGCGACGCCGACCGGGGGCAGGTGCGCGAGCAGTATCTGCGGCGCGTGGAACAGGTAGCGCCGGAGGTCCGGCAAAAGTTTTTCCGGTTGTACGCGGGTTACTAACCGCGGCGCCGGGTGTTTGATTCCGGCAAGTTTGCGCAGGAGAGGAAACGCATATGGCGAAGGAAAAGTTTGACCGGTCGAAGCCGCACGTGAACGTGGGGACGATCGGGCACATCGATCACGGGAAGACGACGCTGACGGCGGCGATCACGAAGGTGCTGCAGAAGCACAATCCGAAG
>JBATVK010000123.1:0-13933 GCA_049671725.1 Acidobacteriaceae bacterium | reverse complement strand
CCCTCATGTGTCTGCCGGTATTTATCCCGCCTTTTGCTCGTTCACTGCTTCGGGGCCTATCCGGCGCCCTGCGGCAGCTCGCTCTTCTGCTTCGGCTTCGCCGCCCTACGGGTTACGGTTTCCGTACCGGACCCTCCGTAAATGCAGAGCTTCGGCACTTGGGAGCCGGGCCCTCTCGCTTGGCTCCGCCCGGTGTGACCCGAGCAAGATCGGGAATTTAAAACGGAGACACTACCATGTACCTGAACAAAGCAATCCTCATCGGCTTCCTCGGCAAAGATGCAGTCGTTCGCACCGGCAACAACGGCAACTTCACCACCCTCGAACTCGCCACCAAGACCTCCTACAAGGACAAAGAATCCGGCGAGTACGTCTCGCGCACCGAATGGCACAAGTGCATCGTCTTCGGCAAGCGCAGCGAGTTCGCAGCCACGCTCAAGAAGGGCGCGCACATCCTGGTCGAAGGCGAGTTGCGCCACACCGAGTATGAGAGCAAGAAGACCAAGACCACGCAGCAGTCCGACAGCGTTCGGGTGATTTCCATCCAGAAGCTCGACCGCGCTGCAAAAGCCGCCCCGGAAGAGCCGGACGCCGAGGAGATCCCCGAGGAGGTAGAGGCCGAATAAGCCTCTCTTCTTCACACGCGGAAGCCCGGCAGACGCCGGGCTTCCATCGCTCTAAAGGCCCGCTATGAGTTTCGAGTTGATCCTCCCGTTCCTTCGCCCTATAGAGCCGCTGTTGCTCGACGACAGTATCAGCGAGATCATGGGCAATCCCGACGCCTCATGGTGGTACGAACGCGATGGGATCATTCGCCGGGAGGAGACTGTTTCCTTCGACGCCGGCAGGCTCCGCACCGGCCTCGAAGTCATCGCCAACCAGCTCGGCAAGCACTTGGACGAGGACAATCCCGTCCTGCACGCGCAGCTCCCTGACGGGAGCCGCCTCGCAGCGGTCATTCCTCCGGTCGTGCGGCCTTCGCCCGCGCTTGTGATTCGGAAGTTTCCCAGCCGCCATTACACCGTCGATGACCTCATTGTTCGCGGCACGCTGACGCAGCCGCTCGCTGACCTATTGGCCGCACAGATCGCGGCTGGAAAGACCGTGCTTATCAGTGGCGGAACTTCGACTGGAAAGACTACTGTGCTCCGCGTTCTGGCAAACGCCATCCCCGAGGAACAGCGCATCGTCGTCATCGAAGATACCTCCGAATTGCACATCAAAAAGCCGAACATGCTGGCCGTCGAATGCCAGACCGATACTTTCAAGGCAAGCGTCACTTTCGACGATCTTCTCAAGTCCGCTCTCCGTTGGCGACCGGATCGGATCATCCTGGGCGAAGTGCGCGGGATCGAGGCGCGAACGCTGCTCGATTCACTCAACACCGGCCATGCCGGTTCACTCGCCACGATCCATGCCAACTCCGCTGAAAAGGCCCTGCATCGCTTCGCCAATCTCGTCATGCGGAACCACGTGCAATCCACCTTCGTTGACACCGAGGCAGAGATTGCTGAGGCCGTCGATTTCATCGTGCATGTCGAGCGTCTGCCAGGCCGCCGCGTCATCCGCGAAGTGCTCGCTCTTGGCGGCTACGACCGGGATGCCAAACGCTTCCAGATTGAGTCCGTTTTCGCCAGTGAATCAACACCCCAATCCCATTCCTAAAGGAGTACAGATATGCCTCTACTTGAAGTCAGCCAAAGCCGTCACATCAGCGCCTCGATTCGTCTCGATGAGACAACTGCGGCGCAGGTCGATCAGTACGCCGCTTTCATTCACGCATCGGCAGACGATGTTGTAGACAAAGCCCTCAACTACGTCTTTGCCAAAGACCGCGATTTCCAGGACTTCCTCAAGACTTCGCAAGCCACCCAAGTTTCCTGCACTCTCCGTATCCGTAAAGCACCGACCAACGGCACTGTATCGCGCCCATCAAAGAAGCCCAACGGGAAAGCCGATGCCGGGGTGGAGTCCACGGAAACTGTGCGGGTATTGAAGGCATGACCCTCCATGTAAATCCGTGGCGGGGTGGAAACGGTGCTTCGCACCGGAAGCATGATGACACTCCACCCCTCCGAGGATCGTGCAGCGGTGCTACACGGATTCGTGAAGCAGGGCCAACGGACACAAATACTTACCGGCACGGTGTGTCCACCTGAAGACAGACGTATTCATGCGAATACGCGATTTGGAGGGAGAAATGTCATTACTCAGTGATGATGATATTGCGGAAGCTGCACAACGACGCGAGGTGTTCCGAGAGAGCAGCGTCTCCACTCGATTGACCCGCAAAGAGACTCGGAACCTCGATGCACTTGCAAAGAGTCGCGGCGTGCAGCGGGGTGAGTTGATACGCCAGCTTATCCGCGATGAACTTGCGCGGGACGCGGGCACCTCTGCCGCCAGCACGGAGCTTACCGAGATCATGGGCATTCGCCTCATGCTGACCAACCTCTTCCGGCCACTCGCCACCGGCCAAAAGCTCACGCCCGAAGCCTTCGACAACATGGTTGCCGAGGTCAAGAAGCGCAAACGCAGCGTCGCCGAAGACGCACTGCAAGACTTGGAGCGTGCCTGATGAATACGCCAAAATGGGGTCGCAAAGAGACCATCATCTTCCCGCCACATTCGCCCATCTACAGCTATGGCGCGGTCTTCTTCGCGCTGATACTGACGGGCATGTTCGTCTACCTCCGCTTCAGCAGAGGCCAGACTCCCTTGCAGCAGTTCTACACGTCGATCTACGCGAGGAGCGCGGCAGGCAGCGCTTTCAACGGCAGCCACAAATATCAGTTACTCTACGTCGCAGGTGTGAGCGTCGCAGCCGAACTTGCGTCCGAGTCAGACGTACAGGCCGGTACGACTCTGGCCTCAGGCGGGCAGCATATTCCGCTGGCACTGTCTGCGGCGGCTGAAGCGCGGGGATTCGATGTTCTCTACCGCGCCCCGGAGCAGAAATACATTGATAGCCGTCTCCACACATATCTCCTGAATGCCGTCTACGGAGGCGAACGGCTCCGGGACATCTACCAGCTTCCGCTCCTCTTCGGCTTCCTCTCGCTACTCGCGCAGCTCCCGTTCTCCATCCGCAAGGACATCCGCCGCCGCAAAGAACTGAAGTACGGGCGTCGGCTCAAAGGCCCCGTCCTGCTCACCCCCCGGCAGTTCAACAAGACGGTGAGCGGCGACGGCATCGGCTTCGTCACCACCGAGGCGAAAGAAATGATGCGGATACCGCTGCAGGCCGAATCGCAGCACATCGAACTCATGGGCGACACCGGGGCCGGCAAGACGACACTCATCATGCAACTCCTCCGTCAGATTCAGAGCCGGGATCATGCGGCCATCGTCTACGACCCGGCCTGCGAGTTCATCCAGAGGTTCTACGACGAGAAGCGCGAGGACATCGTGCTGAACCCGTTGGACGAACGGTGCCCCTATTGGGGACCGTCCGAAGAGTTGCGCCGGAGGGCGGAAGCCAAGGCCATCGCGGCTTCGCTGTACCAGCCGACCAGCGACAAGAAGGGCGAGTTCTTTACCGAAACTCCGCAGAAGATATTTGCCCATCTCTTGACCTACGGGCCAAATCCGCAGCAGCTCGTGGAATGGCTGTCGAAACCCGCAGAGATTGACCAGCGGGTACAGGGCACCGAGATGGAGGCCATGATCGCCAAGGGAGCGCAGCAGCAGCGCAACGGCGTTCTGGCCTCGCTCGGTTTGGTTGCCGACAGCCTCCGTATGCTGCCAACGAAGGAGCAGGCAAAGAACAAAACATGGAGTGCAACCGAGTGGTCCGTCAGTCGAAAGGGTTGGATCTTTATTACCTCCAGCCCGACCGAGCGCGAGGCGCTGAGGCCGTTGCACAGCCTTTGGATCGACTTGCTCGTAATGCGGCTGCTGACCGCGCCGCAGGACAAACAGACTCCGGTATGGTTCGTTTTGGACGAGCTTGCCAGCCTGCAACGGTTGCCTCAACTCCATACCGCCATCACTGAAAACAGGAAATCCAAGAACCCGCTCGTACTCGGATTTCAGGGAAAGGCCCAGTTGGAAGTCATCTACGGACACCTCGCCGAAGTCATGCTCTCGCAGCCAGCCACCAAGATATTCCTGAAGACCACGGAGCCAAAGGCCGCCGAATGGGTGTCGAACGCCATCGGCAAGGTCGAGATCGAGCGCATGAAGGAGACGCACTTCGACGGCTCCCGCTCAGGCAGGAACTTCGCCGTAGACCGGCAGATCGAACCCTTGGTGATGGACTCCGAAATCTCCGGCCTTGAGAACCGCCATGCGTTTCTCAAGCTGGGTAACAACGTCGCCCGTTTTCACTTCGAGTACATGGATGTACCGCAGACGACACCGGCATTTCTGCCGCGCAAGGTGGAGGACGACGAGCTGCCCTTCGATCCACTAACGCTCGTTCCGAAGGCATCGTCGGAAGTCAAACCAGCTCTCGACTTGGAGGCCCCAGTGCCTCCATCAACGGACGCAAAAACAATTGCTCCGCCGGAAGAGCCGCAGCCTGTCGTCGCAAAGAATGACGAAGACAAGAAGGAGCCGCACGAGCCAACGCAACCCGAAGTCGCGGCGAGCGGCCCCGATCCCGATGGCCCGGAAGAAGGGCAAGAAGAAGAGATGCCGGTTGCGGAGCCGCAGCCAATACGTATTTGAGATCGCCTCATGCTCACCATCTCTAAACCGCTCAGTTCCAGCCAGGCGCAGACCTATCACGCCAAGGAGTTCATGTCCGCCGAGCAGAACTATTGGAAGCAAGGCGACACCATTCTCGGGGAATGGCAGGGCCGGATGGCCGAGCGGTACGGCCTTGCCGGGACCATCGACGAGCTGCACTTCGCTCGTCTCAGCGAGGGTCAGAATCCCCTCACCGGAGAGCAGTTGGTGCGGCACCGCAACGGCCAGGAGTACACGACCGCCGACGGGACTACAGTGAAGCCCGTAGAGCACCGCGCCGGTTGGGACGCTACATTCTCAGCCCCAAAGTCGGTCTCGTTGACGGCCTTAGTAGGTGGCGACGACCGGGTCCGCGAGGCGCACCGGCAGGCGGTGACGACCGCCCTCACGGAACTGGAGCGGTATACCCAGGCGCGGATCGGCGGCAACCGCGCCGCCGAGACCACCGGAAAATTCGTCGCCGCTAAGTTCGAGCACGATACCGCGCGTCCCGTTGATGGCTATGCCGCTCCGCAGCTCCACACTCACGCCGTTATCTTCAATATGACCGAGCGAGCGAACGGCTCAACCCGCGCTGTCCAGCCGCAGAGCTACTTTGACAGCCAGCAGTTCGCAACAGCCGTGTATCAATCTGAGTTGATGTATCGGCTGGCGCGGCTGGGGTACGAAATCACGCCTGGGAGAAGTGGGGCGCCTGAGATAAAAGGATACACACAGGAATATCTCGACGCTTCCAGCCCGCGCAGCCAACAGATTCGCGAATACCTCGAAAAAAGCGGATTTGCCGGGCCGGAGGCGGCGCAGATCGCCGCCCACTCGACTCGCGACAAGAAAGAGATCCACACGCCTTCCGAGGTATTGGCAGCCCACCGGCAGCTTGCGGCCGAGTTCGGCAATCAGGCAGATCGAGTCGTCGCCGAAGCGCGAGCGATGGCGTCTGCTCAGGAGCACACGCGCTCTTCGAACACCCCGGAGCGCGTTCAGGAAGCTGTCACTTTCGCCAAGACCCGCAACTTCGAGCGCGAGGCCGTCACCGATGAGCGAGACATCATGCGCGACGCGTTGCGGCGCGGCATGGGCGATCTTACTTACGGTCAGGTGCGCGACACCTTCGAGCAGAGACAGGCTATCGGAGAGTTTCAGCGCACACCCGGCCAGAAGCACGACACTGGGCGGCAGTTCACGACGCGCGAGGCAATTGCCGAGGAGCTTGCGACCATCAAACACATGCAGCAGGGCCAGCACACAGTCGAGCCGACCATGCGCCAAGAGGACGCCGCTGCCCATGCTCGCGCCCGAGAGTACCTCAATCCAGCGCAACAAAGAGCCATCGAGGAAGTGCTTAGCTCCCAGGACCGGATACATGGCCTGCAGGGCTTGGCAGGCAGTGGCAAGACAACGACCCTTGAGGCAATCCGCGAGGGCGCGGAGCGGAACGGATACGCCGTAGAAGGCTTCGCTCCCACGAGTCGCGCCGCCGGGCAGCTCCGCGACGCCGGAATCCAGGCCGACACCCTGCAAGGGTTTCTGGCGCGCGGAGGCGTCGAACGCAGCGCGGGAGACCCGAACGCCCGGCACTTTTATATGCTCGACGAATCGAGCCTTGCCAGCACCCGGCAGATGCAGTCGTTTCTCGAAAAGATTGGGCCGCAAGACCGGGTTTTGCTGGTCGGGGATACCCGACAACATCAGGGCGTCGATGCCGGAAAGCCCTTCGAGCAGATGCAGCAGGCCGGAATGCGGACATCGCAGCTTGACCAAATCGTCCGTCAGAAAGACCCGGAGTTGCTACGCGCCGTCGAACATCTTTCTCGCAACGAGACGGCCACCGGCATTCAACTTCTTCAGCAGCAGGGCCGCATTACCGAAATTCCCGACTCGCAGCAACGCATCGAGGCTATCGCCAGGGATTATGTCGCACGTCCGGAGAACACGCTGGTTGTCTCGCCCGACAACGCCAGCCGCCGCGACATCAACGACGCCATCCGCGCCGAGTTGCAGGGCAACGGCGCTCTATCCAAAGACAATCACGCGATGACCGTTCTTACCCAGCGTTCGGAGCTGACCAGCGCCGACCGCAACTGGGCTGCGCTTTACCACCCCGCCGACGTTCTCTACTACACCCGAGGCAGCAAGGAACTTGGCATTGAGCGGGGGACATACGCTACTGTCGTCTCCACAGACCCCAAAGCGAACCAACTCACAGTCGAACGGGAAAACGGCCAGCACGTCACCTACGATCCCAAGCGGCTGCATGGCATCGCCGCCTACCGGGAAATTGCCAGAGAGTTTGCCGATGGCGACCGGCTCCAGTTCACGGTCAGCAAGCCGGACATGGACATAAAGAACCGCGACCTGGGCACGGTGGAACGCATCGACGGTGCCAGCATGACGGTCCGCATGGATGGCGACAAGGCCCGCACTTTGACGTTCGACACATCCGAGATGCGCCACTTCGACCACGGCTACGCCGTCACCTCACATAGCTCTCAAGGACTCACCACGGATCGAGTCCTGGTCAACATGGACACCACGGCGCACCCCGAACTCATCAACACTCGCTTCGCGTATGTGTCTGTTTCTCGCGCGTCCGAAGACGCGCGAATCTACACGAACGACGCAACAACGCTCGCCGAGCGCCTGAGTACCGACATCAGCAAAGCCTCCGCTGTCGAGGTCGCGAGACCGAACAGCGAAACACAAGCTCACCAACCCCAATCGAAGGAGCAGACCATGACAAACACCAAAGAACTCAACCCCGAAGAGCAAAGAAGGCAGTTCCAACCGGAACCTCACGATCCTGCAATCGACAAGGCGCAGTCGCCCTCTGAAATCGACCAGCGGCATTATGCCCCGCTCCACAATGCGCTACCGAACGATGCCTCTGGTTACGAGTGGAAGCGGGAGACCGGCGACATCCAGAGCTATCAGCACAACCACACTGGCGGTTGGCTCCACATCGACCAACAGAGTCAGTTCTACGACCGCCATGCCCAGCCGATAGCGAAGGAACATGCTTTGGAACACGCCGGGCATCTCACCCTTGCGGTCAACGAAATCTCCCAGGCTCAAGCCATCGCGAAAGGCGCGGTCGGCACCGACCAGGGATTGAGCCTGTGATTCACCGGCGCGGCCAACCACTCGAATGTCAGGTGATGGAGAACCGCCGATTCATGGGTTCGCGGACAGAGTTATGTCAAGTTTTGTCACAAAAAACTTGCCATAACAGCATAGGCGGCACAAAGTAAAGAGGATGGCAAAGGCCGCCAAAACCCGCAGCACCGCCAGCTCCATCCGTCTGCAGATTGAACGCGGCGGCGAGAAGTTATGGCGTCACACTGACTTCCGGGATGAGCCTTTTCCTGCCGTTGCCCAGACGCTGTCACGCCTGACACGTAACGGCACATTGGAGCGGTTGAGCAAGGGTGTCTACTATCGCCCCCGCACGACTGCTTTCGGGCTGAGCCGCCCCAGCCCCGCGGCAATCAAGAAACTGGCTGAGGAAACCAAGACGATCTTCCCATCTGGCACCGCTGCCGCCAATCTGCTAGGTTTCAGCACGCAAACACCGCGGCGAAGTGAGTTGGCAACAAGCTCACTCAGTCTCCCCAGGAAACTCATCGGCGCCGAGACCCGCGTCCATGCTCGGAGGCCGGAAGCATGGAAGAGCCTGTCTGAGACAGAAGCAGCCCTCCTCGACTTTTTACGCAAGGGCGGTAACGCAAGCGAACTGTCTGCCGAGCGCACCATTCAGAAGACCTTGGTCCTACTGGCAAAGGATCGTCACCTTGAACGACTGCTCAAGGTGGCTGATTCGGAGCCGCCACGGGTTCGCGCTCTACTGGGCGCACTAGCGGAAGAGCTTGAGCGAGATCCCGCCGCACGAGCACGTCTGCGCGCCTCTTTGAATCCGCTCTCCCGGTTCCACTTTGGACAATTCACATCCCTGGCGCACGCGCGCGAGTGGCAGGCCAAGGAAAGGCCCAAAACATGAGACTGTTTGAACATCCTGACTTCGATCAGGTGATCCTTCAGGCCGCAGAGCACTTTCAGCCCCGCCCAGCGATCATCGAAAGGACTACTACAAAATGCTCAGTGCTTTTCGGAGGCAACAACCGTTAGGCGCTATAGTCAGTTTCGACCCGATTGTACTCGTGTGTTAAGCGTGCGGCGGTCGCGCTTTTAATACGAGACCGCCGTCCGATTAGGAGCCAAAGTGATCCTACTTCTTCGGCTTCTTACGGTACTCAGACAGGGAAGAACTCCCGGTGCGATCCAAGAGCGTTCCCAGCTTCGCATCCGAGCGCACTCCGGGTGCAAAGCCCGGTCCATACGTTTCCCGTAACGTGCCAACAAGGGTGTCACTACGTTTACGACGGATCTCTCCGTTGTGGTCTTGACACCGATCGTCCAATCCGACATTGCATTCGTTCGTCTTATCCGACATCGCCACTGCTCCTTTCAAATGCTTGGCCTCGCCGACCAAGTGGACTAATAATAACAAATATTCAAACAAATAGTCCACTTGAAAAACCAAGAGAATCAGCATATAGTTGCGTTCATGGGCGATATTGCAATAAAGGATAAGGATTTCTTCCAGTTGGCGAGACTCGCGGCTGCCGGGAAGACTCAGGATGTTCAGCTGCTTCTCCGGCGGCTGGCCAACCGATATCAAGGGGAAATGCCGGAGTTGGCAAAGCAGCTTGCCAGTTTGGTGCGCGAAGTGCCGGGCGCGAAATCTGTACTTCGCGGCGCACTTGTCGAGGGCGTTCCGGTAGACCTTGACTCCAGGCTGCAACTCGCTCGAACGGAGTACCCGATCATCTTGGAGTTGGAGCCGATCTGGACAAGTCAGGTAAAGGAACAACTTGAACAGATCGTATTGGAGCAGGTACAGGTGGCTGAGCTTCACAAGGCCGACCTCCATCCCACAAAGTCGGCGCTCTTCACTGGACCTCCGGGAGTCGGTAAGACTTTGGCCGCCCGGTGGCTTGCTTCGAGACTAGATCGGCCACTTGTCATCTTGGATCTCGCGGCGGTGATGAGCAGTTTCCTCGGAAGGACAGGCAACAATGTACGTAACGTCATCGACTACGCCAAGGGGGTTAACTGCGTTTTTCTCTTGGACGAGTTTGATGCAATCGCCAAGCGTCGAGATGACGCCATAGAAATCGGTGAGCTCAAGCGATTGGTTACGGTTCTTCTCCAAGAGATTGATGAATGGCCCAGCTCTGGTTTACTCCTCGCTGCAACTAACCATAAGGAGCTTTTAGACCCAGCGGTATGGCGTCGATTCGAGATGATCGTCGAGTTTCCTATGCCGACTCTCGATGAGGTGAGACAGACGATCGAACTGCATTTGAAGAATGATAGCGAGGCAATGCGTTGGTCAGATGTGCTGTCCCAGGCGCTTAATGGGTTGTCGTATGCCGAAGTGGAACGTGAGCTGATGCAAATCAGAAGGCAGACCGTACTGCGCGGGCAGCCCGCGGCTACACTCATCCGTCGGATGGTGTTGGAGCGAATGGGACATCTCGACAGAAAAAATCGAACATCCTTTGCGTTGAAGTTGATGGAAGCTGGCCTATCACAGCGCGAAACGCATGAGTGGACTGGCGTAAGCAGAGACACAATTCGTAAGGCGGTTCGAGAAGAGAGATGAGTGAGGTAGCACATGGCAGAACCTAAGAACTATCTGTTGGGATATGGCGAACGGCTCACTGCGGCGCTCGATCCCCCAAAACGTAGACCCGAAAAGTCGGATACATACACTTTCGCCGAGTCCAAGCTTCGGCTCACTCCACGCATCAGGGAGGTCGCAGCGGAGATCATGGAATTGCCTGCCGCTGCCTGTCCACACAACGAGTCGATTGCAGCCGTCACCATCCATCCGTCATATCTGGCGAAAAGCTATTTCCCAAGAGGATTGTTTGACACGATCGGATTGAAGGCGGTGGGGAGTCGTCCGCGACAGATCCTTCCTGAGAAGGGGGCTAAGAAGGTCGCGAAGAAAGAAAACCCTGTTCCATCGCCCACAGCGGAAATTTTCGTGATGGGGCGTCGTCAGAATTTTCAGCGGTGGGCACAAAACGTGTCGGGATGGACTGAGGGGTTTGAAGGTGCAGCCGAACTTGTTCGCGTCGAAGATGTTCACTTTATCGAACTAACAGAACGTATCAAGACGATGCGGACCGGGAATGCCAACCCCTTGCTTGAGGTTGTTCTGCATCGCAGTGATGATTATGTCCTGGAAGGATTTCGAGGATATCTACGCGACCTTGGCGTGAACGTCGATCTTGACCAAAGGATTACGGTGCGGGACCTTTGCTTTCTGCCCGTGCGTGTACCGGTCGAACAACACGAAGCAATGGCGAAGTTCTCTTTCCTCAGGGTTGCCAGAGAGATGCCCGAGTTGCGCCAGCTACGGCCAGTTGCCTGGTCGGGTGGATTGCGGTCCGCCTCTCCCTTTCTGATCAATATGAAAGATGTAGCTCCATTAAACCCCGAATTGCGAGTCGCAGTATTCGACGGCGGCGTCCCCAAGGATTGCATGCCCCAACATCTGGTGCGGAGGAAGAAAGCTCCCGGTTTGATAGGTGCGGCAGTGCCGGAATGTCAGGGGCATGGGGTCGGTGTAACATCGGCTGTCCTGTATGGTTCTCTTGTCCACGGACAACCGCTTCCTCAGCCACTGACTGCTGTGGACCACTACCGCGTGATTGATGCCGACACTGTCCATGATCCACAAGGGCACTACTTCGATGTGCTCAATCGCATCATGAATGTTCTCCGGCAGGACAACTATCAGTTCGTAAACCTCAGTCTTGGTCCTGATCTCCCCATCGAAGATGATGAGGTTCATGTTTGGACGGCCAGCCTCGACGAACATTTCTCCGACGGGCGCACTCTCGTTACCGTAGCAGCCGGGAATACCGGAGAGAACGACTGGGACGCCGGTAATGCCCGCATTCAGGCTCCTGCAGATGGAGTGAATGTACTATCGGTTGGTGCGGCTGATTGCGCCGAGCAAAACTGGAGCCGAGCTGCATACAGCTCTATCGGCCCTGGCCGGAGTCCGGGGCTGGTAAAGCCTGATGTATTAGCTTTTGGTGGCTCTAGGAAGCATCCATTTTGGATTCCGGATAGCACGCAGAGCGGGCAGACAGTGCCCATACAAGGAACCAGCTTTGCCGCACCGCTAGCATTGCGTGCCGCAATCGCCATTCGCACACATCTTGGCCCGGTGGTCGAACCACTAGCACTGAAGGCTCTCCTGATCCACCACAGCGAGCCGCTTGCGTTTGAGCAGCGTGAGGTAGGTTGGGGCCGCGTGCCTACTGACTTCGAGCAGATGATTACATGTCCAGATGGGACTGTGCATGTCCTCTATCAAGGAACTCTCGAACCTGGGAAGTACCTGCGGGCTCGTGTTCCATTGCCTGCAACGGGATTGAGCGGCGACGTTAGGCTGAGGGCGACCTTCTGTTATGCAACGGAAACCGACCCGCAAGACCCGATCAATTACACCCGCGCGGGGCTGGAAATTACTTTCCGCCCGGACAAGACCAAGTTCACGAAGAAAGATAATCAGGTGTCGCAGCAGCCAGCGAGCAAAACCTTTTTCTCGGCCGGCGGCTATCAGACCGAAGACGAACTCCGGCGGGATGCGCACAAGTGGGAACCGTGTCTCAAGGCAACAAAGACCTTCCGGTCCGCAAGTCTGAACGACCCTATGTTTGACATTCATTACAACGCACGTCGCGCGGGAGCAAATGATCTGCGTGCACAATCTATCCCCTACGCGCTTGTATTGACGATTCACGCAAAACATGCGAAGGACCTATATAACAAGGTCACTCAGCGTTATCGGACGATTCTGCAGCCGCTACAGCCCGTACTCCAAATTCCAGTTCGTAGCTCGTAATTGAAAGTAGGCGATGCGGCTACCTCTGACTGCCTAATCCGTGCCGGATTACTGCCCACCCTTCCGTCATGTAAGGATGGGCTGTTCGCTGTTTTAAGATGGACGTGGTTGGCCATCAAGAATCTGAGCTGCGAACGCGATTCGGGCTCCCGCAAGCCTAGCAAATTCCTCTGATGTACTTGCCACCTCCAACACGTCCCCTGTTTCATCAAAACCCAATGGGAAAGGTGCCTTGCCAAGTTTTAGCCTTTGAAATCCCTGCTCAAGCATCATGATGTGCATAGACGCGTTTCGCACAGCAACTCCATCGACACCAGGAGCAGGTCTCGCGGACCAATGCCCAGGTCCATGTTTTTCGTTGATGTATAGGCTACTCAAGGAATCTCTGACCGTAATCAATTTGACCTCCAAACGGGCGATTAGAAAAGACAACATTTCCGACTCAGCGGTTCTGTGCAAATCAATCAAGCTGGTAAGCATCACATTAGTCTTCACCGCCGCACGCGTAGCACCTGATTGAAAACCCCGCTCGGAGAGGATCACTCCTCGATCTGCGCCGATGTCATCGACTATTGCTTTGAGGGCCATCACTTTCTCTTTGCCTACGGCACGTTTCCAGAACTTGCACTCAACGACCCAAGCTATCTTGAGGCCGAAGCGATCGAAGCAAACCCACACATCGATTTTGTGGCCTGCTCGTGCCCCTTGAACAAAGGCATCGACAGTCGCTTTACAGCCCAGAGATGTGAAAAAGACAGCGGCCTCTTCCTGATATTCCTTCCAATCGGTTGCCATATTACTTCAAAGCCTCGGTAACGGGTCGTCCACCGAATTACACATCAAATATATCCCTGGCGCTCAAATATCGGTCCGGGGGCCTTCCCCCTCTCCTAGCATGTTGAGGGCGGAGGGCTCCTCCCTCGCTCCAGCCGCCCTGCGTCTTCCGCTCCCCACCTCTGCGGGCCGTTCCTTCCCGCAACGCCCTCCCTGATGATTTCTGCGCTCCGCGCCCAGCAAGGTAGACAGGCCTGCTAAGGGGCTCTGCCCCGATCGCGCGGCGCAAGGGGTCTCCCCAATCTTCCGCGCTGCGCTTGTGCAGACCTCCGCTTCGCTCCGCCCTTTCCGCTCCGGCTTCGCCTGCGCTGCAAGGGTGGGAGATACCCCTCCCCATTGCGCCTTGCTACCCCCGCTGTTAGCGTCGTCTGAATAATCCCCGATAGTGGCGTTTGAAAAATCCCCAGATGGGCCGAGCGGCGGCATTCTGATCCGGGAGGGTCAAGGATGCTGCGACTGGAGGACTTCATGGAGATACAGAAG
>JBATVK010000122.1:0-83236 GCA_049671725.1 Acidobacteriaceae bacterium | reverse complement strand
TTACCGGATCCACCACCACCCCCTGCGCCCGCACACGCGCCCACTCCGCCGGCGCCAGGAATCCGTCGGCCGTCTCATGCTCCCGCGCCACCCGCGCATCCACCGCGCTCACATATTGATCGAAGATCGCCGTCGCCGGAGCAGGTTGCCCTGCAGCACTCGCCGGAGCCGCCAGCGCCACCAGCAGCCCAGCCGCTCCACTCCAGACCCCAAATCCTCGCCGCATGACTCGCACTCTGCCCCGCGCCGCCGCGTGACAGCAATGCAATCCGCCTCACCTCTTTCAGGAATGATTCTCACGGCGCAAGTGCAAGCGCGCGCCATACTTGCGCGCACTTCTCACGCAACGGGGATCTCGGATTTGCCCCGCGGATCGGCTACACTCTCACACGAGATGTCCGGCCCAGGCGCAGCCCGCTATCGTTTCGGAGTTTTTGAAGCCGACGCCGCCACCGGCGAGCTCCGCCGCCAGGGTGTCCGTGTCCGCCTCCACGCGCAGCCCTTTCAGCTTCTCTGCCTGCTCCTCGACCGCCCCGGCGAGCTGCTCACCCGCGATGAGATCGCCCGCGCCCTCTGGCCCGACGGCACTTTTGTCGACGCCGAGCACGGCGTCAACTCCGCGATCAACCGCCTCCGCGAAACTCTTGGAGATACCGCGTCGAGCCCTCGTTTCATCGAAACCCTCGCCCGCCGCGGTTACCGTTTCATCGCTCCCGTCGAAACCATCTCCGCCGAAGCCTCAGCGCCCTCAACCAGCCCCACTCCGAAGGAGCACTCGCCGGACGCGGAGCCCCCGGACGCGCAGTCCCCGACCGCGAAAATTCTCGCCACTCCCGACCAGCTCCCCAAAATTTCTCCGTCGCTCGCCCAGACCTTCTTCGTCCTCTTTCAGCTCATGTACGTCGGTTTCTACGTTGGAGCGCTCGCCAATCTCCGCGAAATCGCTGACCTCTTCGCTGTCCTGTCGCGCCCCACGCTCGCGCTCATCGTTCTCATCGTCACGGCAGCGCTTCTCATCCCCGTCCGCGCGTTTATTCTCGCCGCGGTCCTGCTCCGCGCGCCGGCCGCTCGCCGCCACTTCCTGCATCTCTGGTTCGTGCTTCTTCCCCTCGACGAGCTCTGGGCCCTCGCGCCCTTTCTGCTCCTGCACCACATCAACGTCGGACTCGCCATCGCCTGCACGGCCCTGCTCGCCTGGTCGCCCTTCGCCCAACGCTCGCTCGTCCTCATGGGCGCGGGCAGCGTCCTCCCCGCCGAGCTTCCCACACCCGCCCGCTGACGCCTGCTACCCGATCTCGACCGCCGGATACGCTTCGACGTACTCCTCGCCGTTACAGCCGAAGTAGCCGACGGTACGCGCGGCAAAATCCACGTCGTAGCGAACCACTCCGGCACGCCAGCTGGCTTCGAGAAATTCCGGAAACGTGCTTTCTCCAGCCTGATCGGTTCGCAGCGCCCTGATCAACGCATCCCGATCGAATGGCGGCACGTCCGCGGCGCCCAACACCAGCGGCGTGCCCTGCATCACAACCGATCCCTCCCGGGTAAGGAACAGGCTCTGGCACGCCGGCAGAGACCACAGGTTGCGCGTCACCCCGGCCCGTCGCAGGCTCTCAGCCAGGTAAGGAAATCCGCCCACTTTCGGGCGAATCGCGGCCGCTCGCTCCATCGCTTTCATTAAATTGTCGACCGCTTTGCTCATAAGACGTCTCCCTTGGGTGCGGCCCGGCACCATGAGCCGGAAGCCTCGTACCAGCCGCACCTACTGCGTAGAAGCCGCCGCCTGAGCCCCGCTCGCCGGCGCCAGATTCCGGTAATTCATCAGCGTGTTGAACATCATCCGGTACTCGCCCAGGTTCTGCCAGCGCCACACGGGATTGGTCGCGAACATCACCACCTCGCCCTTGCCCTCCGGCGTCACCACGATCGCGGCCCGGCCCTTGATGTTGTCCGCGCCGTTGAACAGCCCGCTCAGCACCGACTTATCCCCGCCCGGGAACCGCATCAGCACATCGTTCTGATCCATCTCTTCCGTCAGCCGGAACAGCGGCCCGTTCGCATACCGCACCGCCACCGTCTTGTCCGTGTAGCCGTAAAAGATCGGATTCTCAGGACGCACAATATCCGCTTCGACAATCGGCCCCGGCGCATAAAACTTCCCCGTCGGGTTGCTCGTCTCGACAGTCGGCGTCAGCCCAAATTCCGGCGGAAACAAACTCGACGCTCCCAGCGTCACCAGCGTCCCCCCGTCTTCCACGAATTTCTCCAGCTCCGCCACGCCCGCCGCGCCCATCCCGCCCGTGATGTCCGGCGATGATCCGTACTCTCCCAGGGATTTGAACTGCGCCGTCTTCTCGTAGGCCAGCGGCTTGTCTCCCTTTGGAATCCCAATCACCAGGTCCTTCGCGCTTCGCGCCTGCGTCGGAATCAGAATCAGGTCGTAGTCCTTCGCCAGATCTCCCTGAAGCACCCGCTCCTTGAAGACCAGGTCGTACGGCACCTTGTACTGATCGAATGTGTAGCGCACCCACCCCACATCCTGCGTTCCGTTCCACGTGCTGAAGATCGCCAACCGCGGCAGTGCCGCCGGATGCATCGCCACCTGCGGTTTCGCCGCCAGTCCCACCACATCCAGCCCCAACTGCTTCGCCGCCGGCTTCAGCGTATCCGCCGCGCTCGCCGGAACCAGGAACGTCCCCGCTGCAAACGTCGTCTTTCCCACCGTGAACGGCTTCTCCGCAATCTGCACCGCGGCGTCCTTCAGCGCATAACGCAGCGTCACCAGATTCGGCGAACCGTGATCCGGCACCGCATACACCGCCGCACCGCTCGCTCCCGTCACCGTTCCCTGCGGATCGTACTGGTCCACCGGATCCACCGCCACGGCCTGCACCGCGATGTCGTCCGTCGGCTTGATTTCCGTATGCGTCATCAAGCCCATCGTCCACGCGCTGTCGTCGTACGTCGTCAAATCCGGATCCGGATCCACCTGCTTCCCCAGCAGCGTCTTCGCCAGCGGCCCGTACGGCTGATTCGTCTTCACAATCAGCGACCCCGCGGGATACGTTCCGTCTTTCAGCTTCACCACGCCCTTCGCGCGCCCCACTTCAATCCCCTGCATCCGCAGAATGTGCATCACGAATGCCACCCGTGTCGGGTCTTCCTGATCCGACGGCAGAATGAACCCGTACGGCGCCTCCTTTGTTCCCGCCGTCACCGCGTCGCGGCTCTTCACATAGAAGTCGCTGACGATCACCTGCGGCACCGCCGAAACAAATTCGAGCGCGCTCAGCACGCCCGTTTCCGCGTAGTTCGTGTTGTCCCGCATCGACCACAGCACATGCTCGTACGGCGGATTCGGACGGTACCACTCCCGCTTCGTCATGTTCCCGAACATCCCGCCGCCGCCGATGATCGCCGGATTCGCCTGATAAATCGTTCGCTCCATCGTCGTCGCGCCGGCGTTGCCGAAGATTTCGTAGAAGCGCATCAGCCCGTTGTGATCCGTCGCCATCTCCGCCACATATCCCGGCGACCACGCGTCCACGTATCCGTGCGTCCACACCCCCGGCATCCCGTAGCGCGTCAGTTGGCTCATGTCCCAGTTGGCCAGCATGGGCAGCTCGCCGTACAAAATCGGGCTCCACAGCGGATTCTGCGGCGCCTGCCCGCTGTAGGCGTACAAAAACGGCACCGACTCGTGCAGGTCGTGAATGATCGGCGGATGCCACTCCAGATACCAGCGCAGAAAATTCTGGTTCGCCATCGCCGAGTAGTTAATGTCCCGATTGTTGTCGTGCATGATGTACTTGCCCCAGTACGGCACGCCCGACATCTTCGAGTAATCCGTGATGTCCACGTTGTGCGCGTAGTACCAGTCGATCGACCGGTCGCGCCCATCCGGATCGGCCACCGGCATGATCGCCACAATCACGTTCTGCCGAATCTTCTCGATCATCGGCGAATCTTCCGTCGCCAGCCGATACGCCAGCTCCATCAGCATCTCCGGAGGCCCCAGTTCCGCGCTGTGCAGCCCGCCGGAGATCGTGTAAATCGGCTTCGTCTGCGCAATCAGCGCCTGCGCCTCCGCATCCGTCAGCCCGCGCGGATCGGCCAGCCGCGCCAGATTCTGCCGCGTCTCGTCCAGATGCGCAATCGAGTCCTCCGACCCGACAAACACGATCACCGACTCGCGTCCCTCCTCGGTCCTGCCGATCCGGATCACCTTCACCCGCCCGGTGTGCGCCGCCAGCGTGTCGTAATAGCGCAGAATGTCTGTGTAGTAAGTCAGCTTCTTCGGCGCGCCGATCCAGTAGCCCAGCACGTCTTTGGGCGACGGCACCGTGGTGCTGGCCGGCAGATGATCCACCAGCGGGCTCATGAACTCCGGCTTCGTCGTCCACGTCTTCACGCTGGCCGCGTAATCCGGATCCATCTTCTGCGGCTGCGCCGTCTGCGCCCCCGCCGTAATCGCAACAGCAGTTGTTACAACCAGCAGAAACCCTGGAAGCTTTTTAAGCATGAGGCTGATTCTCCGGTGCAGAGGATTTCCCATAGTAACCCTCCGCAGGCAGAACGCAACGCCTCAAAACCTTAGCCCCGATATTGCTCCTCGCTTACCGGCTCCAGCCAGTCCACGGTCCGTCCCTCCAGCTTCTCCTGCACCGCGATATGCATCATCGCCGTTTCCGGCCCCGCGCCGTGCCAGTGCTTCTCGCCCGGCGCAAACCACACCACGTCCCCAGGCCGGATCTCCTCGATCGGCCCGCCCCATCGCTGCGCTCGCCCGCACCCCGCCGTCACCACCAGCGTCTGCCCCAGCGGATGCGTATGCCACGCCGTCCGCGCTCCTGGCTCAAACGTCACGCTCGCGCCCACCACCCGCGCCGGCTCCGGCGCTTCAAACAGCGGATCGACCCGCACCGTCCCCGTAAAATACTCCGCCGGGCCACGCCGCGACGCCTGCGTCCCCGCTCGCTGAATCTCCATCTCCGCACCCTCCTTACCCGCAGCCTACAGCATGCCAGGTCCGCCGCTCGTCATCGCAAGCCGGGCGCATCCCGCCGCGGGAATAACGGCCCCATGGAACGGCGAGTCTCGCCCCGTCTTCTTGCTATAATTCGTCACCAGCCCCAGGATCAACGCCATAATCCAACGCTTGCAGTAGAGGGACGCCATGAATCGTTCACGACGCGGGCTCCTGTTTCTGCTCTTCTGTCTCGCCTTCCTGCCCAGCGCTCTCCGTGCTCAGGCCGCCGCCGAAAATGCTCAGACGAGTTATCCCGTGTTAGCCCCCGATCAGTTGACCGGCCTGCTCGACCGCGCTCAGGACGAGGAGCTGTCCCTCACCCTCGCCGTGCTCCGTGAACATCCCGAGATGCTGGCCGGCCAGCCCGAATCGAATCCCTATGTCAGGCTCCTGGTGGGGCTCAACAACTGCAACAATCCGCACATTGCCGCCGTCTTCAGCAACGAGTTTGTATATCCGCGCGTCGCCGCGTTCTACCAGAAGAGCGCGCCGCAGATCCTTGCCGCCGTCCCGCTCGCAATGACTTTCACCGACGATAACGTCGTCGTTGGCAAATACGACCAGAGCATAACTGGTTTCCCTGTCTCGGAAGTTAGCCTCCGCAGGTTCACCGTCCAGGGCACCTATAACATTTCGCCTTGTACCTCGTTGGTGCACAACCTGGTGGAGAGAACGCCTCTGCACGACTCGTTCGTGGAAGTGTCGTCCCAACCGGTGGAGATCTGGAAAGTTCCTGCGGACGAACCAACCGCCGAACGCTATGTCGACAGCCTGCCGCCAGGCATCACGCGGGTTGTGGAGCTCATCGTGCAGGTCGAGATTCTTCCCGATCAGCCCGGCTCTGTCTACGGCAACAGCAGAAAGTTTGTAAACCCGAATTTCAGTAGCGCTCCTAATGCGGAAGGACAGTTCAACGAGCCTCCTCATCAGATGCCCGTCTTTGCCGGTCGTATCACCCAGGTCACTGCAAGGAATCTGCGCCCGCACGGACAGACCCTGGCAACCTTCGACCCGCTCAGCCCTGAATACCGCGACCGTTCCGGCCACCTCGCCACCACCACCCCGACGCGCGACGATGTGGCCGGCGTCGAGCGGCAGGGCGAAGTCTATTACTTCAATAAGTTCTACCGGCAGGCCTTCCCCTACTTCACCTACGCCTGCCGCTTCGGGAACCAGGACGGATGCGCCTTCGAAGGCATGATGCTGGGCTTCGGGCTCCGCACCCTGCCCGACCCCGCGCGCGCCAGGCAGCTCATGACCGATTCCTGCGCGGCCGGCGACAACAAAGGCTGCGACATCCTGGGGCTCGCATATCGCGCCGGCGTCACTGTCCCGGGCGACCCTGCCAAAGCATTCCAGCTTTTCACCGGCTCCTGCACCGGCAATTACGCCTTGGGCTGCACGGATCTTGCCGAATCCTACGAAAATGGCGAGGGCGTCGCTCAGGACGCCCCAACCGCCTATGCGAAGTACGACCAGGCCTGCGGTTTGGACATCGACCTGCTTCGCGTTGCCTGCCATGGCGGATACACTGTCGCGTGCAAAAACATGGGATATTGTTACGCGCGCGCCTCCGGCGTGAACCAGAATCTTGCCGCAGCGGCGGCGTACCTGCAAAACGCCTGCCAGCTTGGCGACCATGCCTCCTGCACCAGGAGCAGCCAGCTTGGGACTTGCGTGCACGATGCGCGATCCGTCACCTGCGTGTCGTTCATAGTGGAGGTTCAGCTGCCCGCCGCCCGCCCCGCCGCCATCGAACAGGCGGCCAGGACGTTCTTCTACGGCGGCCATTATCAGGCCGCGTTCCCCCTGTCGGTCCGCATGTGCGCCGCCGGCAATCAGGAAGCCTGCGCGTTGCAGGGCTATCTGTACGGCTTTGGCCTCGGCACGGCCGCCGATCCCGCCCACGGCATGGCATTGATGACGGCGTCCTGTAATGCCGGCAACAGCGTTGGCTGCGACGCGCTCGGAGTCGCCTATCTCAAAGGCGGTCCCGTAGCCGCGGACAAGAAACAAGCCCTGGCCCTGTTTACAAAATCGTGCAGCGGCGGCTTTGCCGAGGGCTGCGTGAACGAAGCGCAATGTTACTTCGACGGAGTCGGCACCCACAAAAACGCCCGCACCGCCTGGCAGCTCTTCGATCAGTCCTGTACCATCGGCATCCCGGACTTCACCGCGGCCTGCACTGACGGCGATTCCGAGGCATGCAACAACATGGGGCGCTGCTATGCGCGCGGCGCCGCTGTGCCCCAGGACCTTACCAAAGCCAAACTATTCCTCTTGCAGGCCTGTTCGCTTGGAGATCCCCTCAGTTGCAAGGACGCCGCGCGAATGCAGTGACGCGATCCTCAGCCTGTGGCGAACGGCGTGGCGCAGCAACCGCCGTCCGCGCGACGCTACTCCAGCGACATAAATTCAGGAATGGCGTGGGGCTGCTCCGCCGACTCCCGGGTCGCTGCCGGAGAATCCAAATAGTCCGTCCATGACGGGAATAGCCCTTCGCGCGCCTCAATCGCTTCCTCCCCTGCCCCTTCCGGCGAAGTAAGGAACGCCAGAAATTTCTCCTGCACATGCAATCCCGGGTTGAACTCGTCGAGCCACAGGAACTGCCCCTGCTCGTTCACCTCGAAAAACCACCACTGCCCCTCGCGATCCACGGCAAAATCGAAACTGCCAAAAACGATCCCCGACTTCTGCGCAAACGCCAGCACCTGTCGCCGGATGTCCTCCGGCGTACCCAGGCTTTCCACCCGCACATGTCCCTGCGTCACATCCTGGCGCCAGTCAATCGACCCCTTGGGGTTGTACAGCCCATACGAGTACACCGCCCCGCCCAGCAGCACCATGCGAACATCGAACTCCTTCTCCACCTTCTCCTGATAAATCGCCGGAGCATACGTCAGCACCTCGTCCGCCGGCAGCATATCTTCGCTGACCTCGAAGGTCTCCGTTACCGCCACCGACTGATCCCCCTCGGCGCGCCAGACGTGCGGGAAAAAAGCCTTGCATATCGACGCCGCCGCCTGCTGGTGCAGGAAATCCCTCACCGCTCCCGGAGCATTCGACATCAGCGTTCGCGGAATCCTCATGCCGCAGCTTTCTGCCAGCACCAGTTGCACCGCCTTGTTGCGGATCATCCGCGAGGCAGAGTACCGGTTGATGCACCGGACCGGCAGCATCTCCAGCAGGCGCATGAGCGAATCGGAGAACCAGCGATATTCCCCCTGCGCAAATTTTCTGTCCGCTTCCGCGACGTTGGGATTCAGGCTCGGCGCTTCCGGTCTGCGGATCCAGACCACATCCCCGGCCCCCAATTCGACCGATCCCAGCCGCACGCGCAAATTGTCCACCAGCGCAATCGACGCCTGCCGCTCGGCAGACCACCCCAGCCCCGCCCAGCAGACCACCTCGTACCCGGCCCGTTCCAGCGCCCACTTCACCGGGGCCGTGTGATTATCGTTCTCCGGCGCAAGGATCGCAATCTTCATAGGATTTCCTCCCCGAAGCTCATCGCGGCGAACAACCGCCTGCGCCGCAGGCTATCCGGGCTGAGGTCACAGATAACAATCGGATGTCATGCTCTCGTTCGACGGTGCGGGTGCGCCAGCGACGCACCCGCAACACGACCGGCAAAATCAGGCTGCGCCGTCTCCGTCCAGATGACCCGTGATTGGATTCAAGGTGATCACGTTGGTGTGCTGCGCGCTGCGTGCTGATCCGTTGCCCGTTGCCCGGTCCATTTCCTCGGGCGTCAGTTCCCGAGCGCCCAGGCGCCCGAGCACACGATTTTCTTTCCCTTTCCGCATAGGTTTCTCCTTTGGGGATGATTAGGTCACCCTGCGACCCATATTCCTTGTATCTCGATTTTGCACCCGATTCGCGCGCTCCGCTTGCAGCAACCTCTCGCGGCATAAAGAATCACCGGGCCCCAGGCATCGATCCGCCAGCCCTCTCGATTCGCCGCAGCGAAAACAAGGCTCCCCGCGCTGACCTCGCACGGGGAGCCCTGGTGGACTGCTGGCTAGTAGTTCTATCTGTAATCGACCGGAGCCTGAGCCACGCCGCGGTAGGCTACGCCCGCGCGAGGCCAGGCAATCGTCTCGAACGTGTCCAGCCAGCCGTTGGTCGCCGGCTTCGTCGCTCCGAGCTGATCCGTCACTTTCACCACTCTGTTCGGGTCGGCGCCGTTGTCGCCGTTCAGGCTGATCGTCGAGGTGACGGCGTAAATCGTCGCCGTCCCGTCGTGATTCACCACGCCGGTGATGTTGCGGCAGCCCCCGGTCGCCGGCTCAATCGAGCTGGGATAGTTTGCGACGCTATAGGGCACGCCCAGGTTCAGCCCGTTCTGAATGGTGTATTGCAGCACCCAGGTTGGAGCGTCGCTCGCGCTCGTGGTCAGAACCCACTTCTGCAATCCGGCGGTCGCCAGCGTGCCGGAGTCGGCAACGTTCGCCTGTCCGTTAATCACCTGGGCCGCCGTATAGGACAAGTCCCCCTCGTTGCAGACGTAGAGAGTCGTCGCGTTCGCGAACCACAGCCCGAAGGGATAGTAACCACCCGTGCCGGCGGTCGTGGACGTGGAGGTCGGGAACCCCGGCAGGATGGTATACGGCTCGTTCACCGTGCCCCCGATCAAGGCCGCGCTGTTGGGCGTCGGCAGCATGCCCGCCGTTCCCAGTTGATACACGGTGTTGACGCCGTTTCCACCGCTGCCCTTGGCCACATACAGCGTGTCGTCAAAGATCGTCATGCCGCGGAAGTTCGTGTCCTTGCCCGGCTTGTCGCCCGACGCGATCACGAAATAGGAAATCATATTGTTGTTCGGCGGTACCAGCGGCGCTGCGCCGGGGAAGTATAGTTCCGCCCCCGTCGAGTGAGACAGATCGAAGCCCAGCTGCGTCTCCGCCATCTGCTTCTTCGAGAGGCCGCCGTTGTTATCGTTTCCCACCGAGTAATACAGTCCGTTGTCCGCTTCCATCGTGGCGCGCGAGTTATCGCCGCTGTAAGCGTCGCCGTTGGTGTAGAAGATGTTGCCGCGCGCGTCCACTTCCGCCACCGAGCGGTAGTAAGCCGTCGGATTGTAGGCGCCGGCATAGCTCGCAACTGCTGGATTGGTCGGGTCGCACAGCCCCGGCGTATTGGACGCCGAGACGTCGAGCAGGTTCGGCGCGGTCGGAGACCACGGACCCACATTCGTGCCCTGCGTCAGGACGTTGCTCGTCGGGTCCAGCGTCAGCGTCGGGCACCCAGGACCGCCGCGATAGCCCATGAAGGTCAGGCTCCTGCCATCCGCCGAGCGGTTCAGAGCCAGCTCCGATTTGGAGCTGAAGCTGGTCACCATCTCATTGCCCGGAACGGGTAACGTGCCCAGCAGAGAGCCGTCGCTGCTCAGATCCCACAGAACGATCGGCGAGGAGACGCCAAAGTTCGGATCGGTGTTGGCGTTGTTCCACACGTTGTGGGTGTCGTGCAGATTCGGGGCTTCGCCGTTATCGCTCGCATAGCCGCAGGTCACCGTTACAGGCACGGTGCTTCCGTCGCTCGCCACGTCGGCGGGAAGGACCGGCACATTCACGGTGGCGGGATTCGGATTCGTAACCGGCCCCGTGTTCAGGCACCCAAACGGCAAAATTTCGCCAGGCGTAACCGTGCCCGCCTTACCCACGTAGACTGTGCCGCTCACAACGATGCTGCCCGGCACAAATCCACGGAATTCCTGATGACCGTATCCAAAGTTGTAAGGCTGGTGACCGTATTCCTGGGCGTTGACTGTGACGGCAAAAGAACCTGCTGCAAGAACTGCGGCAAAGGTTATCCAAGCTCGACTCTTCATCGTTGCACGACCTCCTCGTCCCTGGGGACAGTGGCCGAGTATAAGGGAGGCCGTGCCGTGCCTCGTTAGTCGGCACATCAAAATACCGTGAATACAATTCGCCGCTCGCGCAAAGGCCGCGGACATGCTCGCGGGATCCGTTTCTCTCACCCCATAGAGCAGCTTCCCCACCAGCCAGCCCCCGGCCAGTGCCGCGGGCAGCCCGAGGTCGATGCAACGCCTCGTCAACACAAGCCGACTTGTCGGTGCTTGGCCACCCGATCAACCGGCATAGCGCAGCGTGTCGATCAGCGCCGAGAGAGCGGCCGGCTGGTTGCGACGGCTGGGATAGTAAAGAAAGTATCCCGGAAAAACCGGACACCAATCTTTCAACACCTGAACGAGCCGGCCGCTTGAGATCGGCCGCGCCAAAGGTTCTGCGATGGATGAACCGATTCCCAAACCAGCTTCGACCGCCTGAATGACGAGTTCGGGATCGTCGAACGACACAGGGCCCTGGGGGCTAACCGTGACCGCTTTGCTGCCTTTCTCGAACTCCCATCGGTAGAGCCCGTTGCTGAATCGAAATCCGATGCAGGAGTGGTCCCGCAAATCCTGCGGGCGTCGAGGGATGGGATTCGATTTGAAATACGTGGCAGAGCCGACGATGGCGAGGCTCATCTCTCTGGTGACGCGCACCGCGATCATGTCTCGCTGGATGAACTCGCCAAGCTGGATACCGGCGTCATATTCGCCGGCCACCAGATCCACGGGGTCGTTCGAGGTCGTGACTTCCAGGACAATGTCCGGATATTTCCGTGCGAACGCGGCCAGCTTCGGGACGATCACCATCTGCGCCACCAGACGCGGAACGATGAGGCGAATTCTTCCAGCCGGCCGTTCACGCTGATTGCGTGTTTCCGCCACTGAGCGCTCGATGCGTTCGAGGGCGGGGGCAAGCTCCTGCAACAGTGCGGCGCCGACGGCGGTAGGCGAGACGCTGCGCGTCGTTCGGGCCAGCAGCTGCACACCAAGTCGCTGCTCCAGCCCGCGCATGGAGTGGCTCAGCGCCGATTGCGACATTCCAAGCCTGGCCGCCGCGCGCGTGAAACTGCGCTCCTGGGCGACGGCGGCGAAGGCGGAAAGATCGGACAATTCGTGCCGGATCATTGATGCATGATACTCATAAAGCCTTGCGACTGAAAAGGCTTCTCCGCATGAGACGGAGCATCTATCGTTCTGTATGGCGGCGCTTCTTCAGGAAACGCCGGAAGATCTCAGCTTCGCAGGAGAAATGATGAATCCCAATTATGACTTTTCCGGACAGGCAGCGCTGGTGACCGGAGCAGCTTCAGGGCTCGGCCGCGCAACGGCGAAAGCCTTTGCTGAAGCAGGCGCGGCGGTGGTGCTGGTCGATCGAGATGAGCAGAAGCTCACCACCCTTCTGCGTGAAATCACCAGCGGAGGCGGCAAGGCGGCCACGCTCGCCGGCGATGTGTCGGAGGAAGAGACGGCCAGATCGGCGGTCGAGCGCGCCGTCCGTGAGTTTGGCAGGCTCGACATGGCCTATAACAACGCCGGCATCCTCGGGCCGATGTGTCCCATGATGGAGGAGACCGGCGAGGGCTACGACGAGGTGAACGCCGTCAATCTTCGCGGCGTCTGGTCGTTCATGAAGCACGAACTCATCCAGATGAAGAAGCAGGGCAGCGGCGCGATCGTCAATTGCTCCTCTCTGGGTGGCCTCGTTGGTTTGCCTGGCCGCGCGGCGTATCACGCGACCAAGCACGGGGTCATCGGCCTTACCAAAAGCGCAGCGCTCGACGTGGCAGCGCAGGGCATCCGCGTGAACGCCATCTGCCCCGGCTGCATCGAGACGCCCATGGGCGATGCGATCGATCCGGCAGCCATGCGGGAATTTCTGAAACAGCAGCCTGTCGGTCGAATGGGCAGGCCAGAGGAAATTGCCGCGGCTGTTCTTTGGCTGTGCAGTCCGGCATCGTCGCTCGTCCTGGGCGTAGCCCTTCCGGTCGACGGTGGATTTGTCGCTCATTAAGAGGAGGAAGAATGGAAATCAGGAAGAGTGGTTCCCAGCCGTCGGCAAAGGGGCCGGAGGATTGGTTTACCGGGACGGTCCGGATCGATCCGCTATTCGACAGAACGGAACCGGCCCGCGTGAGCGGCGCCAGCGTTACCTTCGAGCCCGGCGCGCGTACGGCCTGGCACACGCACCCGCTGGGGCAAACCCTTCTCGTCACAGCGGGTTTCGGCCTGGTGCAGAAGGAGGGTGAACCTGTGCAACCAATCCGGCCCGGTGACGTCGTCTGGTTTGACCCTGGGGAAAAACACTGGCACGGTGCGGGCCCTGCGACCGCGATGACTCACATTGCGATTCAGGAAAAGCATGAGGGGAAGGTGGTTGACTGGATGGAAAAAGTCAGCGACCAGGAGTACAGCAATCGGGAAGCGATCCAGGTTGGCGCCACCCCGCGACCGCCTCGCCAAGCCGCTGAGAGGGGCGTCTTGTTACCTAATATGCCGAAACGATGAACATAGCTTCCGTTGCGGCAGAAAGTATCGATCAACGGCCTACCCCACCCCCTGACCTTCGTAACCCCCACCCCGCCGATTTCTCTTGCTTACCGCTCCCCGCTCCTCCACACTTGAACGTGAAAAGCTCTGTCTCGCCACCCGCGAAACGGAGCTTTTCCTTTTGCGGCCCAGGCCAAATCTTCCGGTCTTTGACAATCTCCTTCCACCCGGCACCCTGTGTCCTGTGTCCTGTGTTCTGTGTCCTGTGTTCTGCTCCCTGCACCCTCAAGGCCCTCGGCCAGGTACCGTGCTTTCAACGAATCGCTTCCCAGGGGGCCGCTTGGAGGGCCTCGAAAGGTACCCTGTTTCCCGGTAGATGCCGTTTGAAGCCCTCGAACGAATCCCGCAATTACCACCAGACAAAGTATTTCGTCCAAAAGTTAACCCCCGAGGGGGCACCCCCCCACCCCCTCAACCCCTGCCGCCCCCTGTACCCTGCAACCTGTAACCTGTAACCTGTACCGATGAATCCGCTGCCGATCCACTCCGATAACCTGGCCTCCACCAAGGACGACATGGTCGCCTTCATCGAAGGCCATGGCATGCGCCGCGTCCCCGCTCACGCCGGCGACGATGTCCCCTCCATCCTCTGGGACGACGAGGAGAACCCCGACAGTTGGAAGGATTTTGTCGAGACCGCCCGCGGCGCCGGCGCCACCTTCGTCACCATGAGCGAAGCTGTGCTCGAGAAGGAGGACGTCGAGATTCTCATTGAGGAGGTTCGCGACCAGAGCTACACCCTCGACACCGAAACCGGCTCCTCCGAGCTGGACGAGGCTCAGCTGCTCGTCGCCCACGTTGGCAAAATCGGACACCTCCAGCTCGGCTTCCCGCACCAGGGCATCATGTTCCTCCACCAGACCTCGACCGAGTGGTACGAGCGCTACCAGCAGTTGCTCGACGCCGTAGACGACCTCGGCAGCGTGGTCTTCGAAGACGACGACGAAGACGAAGAGCCGTGACCCCTGCTGATGCGGCCGTTTCCGCGCTCCCGCTCCACTGGTCGCTCGCCGAGCCCCGCGCCGAACAGGCCGCCGTCCTGGCCCGCGAAGCCGCTCTGCCCCTGGTCGTCGCCCAGTTGCTGGTCGCGCGCGGCATCGCCACCGCCGCGGACGCGGAACGCTTTCTTCACCCCAGCATCGAGCACCTGCTCGATCCCTTCTCGATGCTCGGCATGGATCGCGCCGTCGCTCGCATCCGGCGCGCTGTCGCCGCCGGCGAGCCCATCCTCATCTACGGCGACTACGACGTCGACGGCACCACCGCCACCGTTCTGCTCAAGACCGCCATTGAGATGCTCGGCGGCACAGTGCGCTTCCACATCCCGCACCGCCTCCGCGAGGGCTACGGGATGCAGCGCGAGATTCTCGAGATCGCCGCCCGCGAGGGTGTCCGCCTCGTCATCAGCGTCGATACCGGCATTCGGGCCTTCGCCGCCGCTGACGCCGCGGCGGAACTCGGCCTCGATCTCATCGTCACCGACCACCACCTCCCCGAGCCGGAGCTGGGCATGCCGCGCGCCCTCGCCGTCCTCAACCCAAACCAGCCCGGCTGCCCCTACGCCTGCAGCCATCTCTGCGGCGCCGGGGTCGCGTTCAAGCTCTCCCAGGCCCTGCTCGAAGCGTGGGACCGCGATCGCGCCCGTTCGAAAGTCCTGCCCTCGTTCCTGAAGCTGTTGGCCATCGCCACCATCGCCGACGCCGTCCCCCTCCTCGGCGAGAACCGCGTCTTCGTCGCCCTCGGCCTCGCCGAACTGCGCCGTCCCGTCGGCCTCGGCCTGCGCGCCCTCATGCAGGAAGCGCAGATTGACACCGCCCGCAGCCCGCTCACAGCGGTCGACGTCGGCTTTCGCCTCGCGCCCCGCATCAACGCTGCCGGCCGCATGGATATCGCCAGCGAAGTCATCGAGCTCTTCACCACCCGTGACCCCGCCCGCGCCCACGAGCTGGCCGCGAAGCTCGAGCGCCTGAACCAGGAGCGCCGCGCCGCCGAAGCCGCCATGCTTGCCGAAGTCACCGCCCGCCTCGAAGAGCCCTGCTTCCGCGAAGCCCGTTGCATTGTGATGGATGGCGACGGCTGGCATCGCGGCGTCATCGGCATTCTCGCCTCCCGCATCGTCGAACAGACCGGCAAACCCGCTGTCGTCATCACGCGCGAGGATGGCGAAGCCTACGGCTCGGGCCGCTCCATCCCCGCCTTTCATCTGCTCGAAGCCATCGAGAGCTGCCACGAGATCTTCACCCGCTTCGGCGGTCACGCCCACGCCGTCGGCTTCTCCCTGCCCTCCGAGCGCGTCCCCGAGCTGCGCGACCGCCTCGTCGCCTGGGCCGCCGCGCATTTGCAGGAACAAGACTTAGGCCGCGCCGTCGAATGCCACGCCGAGCTGCCCTTCAGCGAGATCACGCCCGCGCTTTTCACTTCGCTGCGCCAGTTGGAACCCTGCGGCATGGGCAACGAAGAGCCGATTTTCCTCGCGCGCAACGTCCGCGTCACCGCTCCTCCGCAGTTTATGAAGGAAAAGCACGTGCGCCTTCGCCTCACCCAGGGCGCAACGTTCTCGGCCGTCGGCTGGAACCTCGCCGCGCGTGTTCGCGACCTCGCGCTCGGCCCCGACTCCATCGTCGATCTCGCCTGGCGCCTGCGCGAGAACGACCACCCCACTTTTGGCGGCCTCGAGCTGGAAATCGCAGGCATCGCCGCCGCGCACGCCGGCGCCTGATCCCTCGCTGAATTCATCGCGCTGCAACATCGCCCTGGCACTGCGCCTGGACATCGCACCCTCCGCATCCTAACGTGGAAAGAGAAGCCGTTTCCGTCGTACGCAGAATCGAGGTTCCCGATGAGCGCTTCCGTATCTGCCCCCGAAGAGACTCTGACCGCGGAGGAACTCCGCCAGATCGATGCATACTGGCGCGCCTGCAATTACCTTAGCGCCGGCATGATCTACCTCTACGACAATCCTCTGCTGCGCGAACCGCTCAAGCCGGAGCACATCAAGAAGCGCCTGCTCGGCCACTGGGGCTCCGATCCCGGCCAGTCGCTGGTGTGGGTGCATCTGAACCGGCTCATCCGCAAGCACGGCCTGAACATGATCTATATCGCCGGCCCCGGACACGGCGCGCCCGCGACGCTGTCGAATGCCTGGCTCGAAGGCACGTACTCGGAGATATATCCCGACAAAAGCCAGAACCTCGATGGCCTGCGCCGGTTTTTCCGGGAATTCTCGTTTCCCGGCGGCATCGGCAGCCACTGCACGCCGGAGACGCCCGGCTCGATCCACGAAGGCGGCGAGCTCGGCTACAGCCTGTCCCACGCTTTCGGCGCTGCCTTCGACAATCCGGACCTCATCGTCAATTGCGTCGTTGGCGACGGCGAAGCGGAAACCGGACCGATGGCGACCTCCTGGCACAGCAACAAATTTCTGAATCCGGTGCGCGACGGCGCGGTGCTCCCGATTCTGCACCTGAACGGTTACAAAATCGCGAATCCCACCATTCTGGCCAGACTTCCTCACAGCGAGCTCGAATCCCTTTTCCGCGGCTACGGCTGGACGCCGCATTTTGTCGAAGGCGACGATCCCGATAAGGTGCATCCCCTCATGGCGTCCGTGCTCGAGCAATGTATCGAGCAAATTCACACCATCCAGCGCGACGCCCGCGAACGCGGCCGCCACGTCGGCGGCTCTGTCGGATGGCCGCACTGGCCGATGATCATCCTGCGCACGCCCAAGGGCTGGACCGGGCCGAAGGAAGTCGATGGGCACAAAGTCGAAGGCTTCTGGCGCGCGCATCAGGTTCCGATCCTCGACGTAGCCGACAATCCAAAACACCTCAAGCAGCTCGAAGAGTGGCTGCGCAGCTATCGCCCAGAGGAGTTGTTCGACCAGGACGGCGCGCCGATCCCGGAGTTGCGTGCCTTCGCGCCGCAGGGCGATCGCCGCATGTCCGCGAATCCCCATGCGAACGGCGGCAAGCTGCGCCAGCCGCTGCACATGCCCAATTTTTGCGATTACGCGGTGAAGGTGAAGAAGCCGGCCAGCGAATACGTCGGCCCCACCGAGGTTCTCGCGCAGTTCCTGCGCGACGTGATGCGTAACAACCTGACCAATTTCCGCGTCTTTGGCCCCGACGAGACAGCCTCCAACCGCCTGCAGGCCATTTACGAAGCCAGCCCCAAAACCTGGATGGAGGAGATCCTGCCCGAGGACGCCGATGGCACCGAGATCGCTCCACAGGGCCGCGTGATGGAGATGCTCAGCGAGCACACCCTGGAAGGCTGGCTGGAAGGCTACCTCCTCACTGGCCGCCACGGCTTCTTCTCCACCTATGAGGCCTTCGTCCACGTCATCGACTCCATGTTCAACCAGCATGCCAAGTGGCTGGAGAAGTCCAAGACCGAACTGCGCTGGCGCGCCGCCGTCTCATCGCTCAATTTGCTCATCACCTCCGTTGTCTGGCGCCAGGATCACAACGGCTTCTCCCACCAGGATCCCGGCTTCCTCGACGTCGTCGCTAACAAGAGCGCCGAGGTGGTCCGCATCTATCTGCCCCCCGACGCCAACTGTCTCCTCAGCGTCGCCGACCACTGTCTCCGCTCCGTCGACTACGTCAACGTCATCGTCGCCGACAAGCAGCCGCACCTGGTATATCTCGATATGGACGCAGCCGTTCGTCACTGCACTAAGGGCGCGGGCATCTGGGACTTCGCCAGCACCGACAACGGCGCGGAGCCCGACGTTGTGCTCGCCTGCGCCGGCGATATTGCAACCATGGAAGCCCTCGCCGCCGCGGCTATCCTGCGCGAGCGCTTCCCTGACCTGAAACTGCGCTTCGTCAACGTTGTCGATCTCTTCCGCCTGCAGCCCGCCACCGAGCACCCGCATGGCCTCTCCGACGCAGACTTCGATTCCCTCTTCACCGCCGATAAGCCCGTCATCTTCAACTTCCACGGATACCCGCTGCTGATCCACCGGCTCACCTACCGCCGCACCAATCACGACAACATCCACGTGCGCGGCTACAAGGAGAAGGGCAACATCAACACACCCCTGGAGCTCGCGATTATCAACAACGTCAGCCGCTTCAACCTGGCCATGGACATCATCGACCGTACTCCATGCCTGCACGGCATCGGCTCGCACACCCAGGAGTGGCTGCGCGATCAGATCACCGACAGCCTGGCTTACTCGCATACGCACGGCATCGACCGCAAGGAGATCCGCGAGTGGACCTGGCCGCAGTGAAGGAGTCCGGCGAGCTGATTCTGGCCGTCAACAGCGGATCCTCCTCGCTGAAGTTCGGCCTTTACCGAAATCCGCAGCCAGAGTGCGATCCGGCGCTCGTACTCGCGGGCGGCGCCACCGGCATCGGCCACAGCAACGGCCGTTTGCAAGTTAACGATGCCTTCGGCAAATCGCTCGTCGATCAGGCCTACGTGCTCAGCTCCCAGGGGCATGCGATGAAGGAGATCCTCGCCGCCATCGCGCAGCATGCAGGACAAAAGCCCAACGCCGTCAGCCATCGCATGGTCCACGGCGGACCGCACCTGCGCGAGCATCAGATCGTCACTCCGGCTCTCCTGCGAACCCTGGAAGCGGCCACGCAGTTCGCTCCCATTCACATCCCCGCGGCGCTCAAACTGCTCCGCGAAACGGAAAAGTTGCTGCCCGGCGTCCCGCAGTACGCCTGTTTCGATACCGCCTTTCACCGCACCATGCCGGAAACCTCGCGCCACTACCCCCTCCCCGAGCGACTCTACGCGCTTGGCATCGAGCGCTTCGGCTTCCACGGCCTCTCTTACGAGTCCCTCGTTTACCGGCTGGGCGACGATCTGCCTCCGCGCGTCGTCTGCGCGCATCTCGGCTCCGGCGCCAGCCTCGTTGCTCTGCGCCACGGCCGCTCCATCGACACCAGCATGGGCATGACCCCTGTTGGCGGTATCCCCATGGCCACACGCAGCGGCGATTTCGATCCCGGCATCCTGCTCTTCCTCATGCGCACCGAGCAGCTCGACGCCGATCAGCTTGAGTCCCTCCTCAATCGCGACTCCGGCATGGGCGCCATAGCCGGCGGCGAATCGGACATGCGTCTGCTCGAGCAGGCCGCCACCGAGGGCAATGTCCGCGCGATACTCGCCATGGAAATCTTTGCCGTCGCAGCTCGCAAATTCATCGGCGCCTACGCCGCCGAGCTGGGCGGCCTCGACCTGCTGGTCTTTACCGGCGGCATCGGCCAGAATGACGCCGCCATGCGCGATCGCATCTGCCACGGGCTCGATTTTCTCGGCATCACCAGCGGCGATCCGGCTCGCTGTGCGAAGGTCCGCGTGCTGCCCGCCGAAGAAGAGCTGCAGATCGCTCGCATCACCTGCCAGCTTCACCCTGGGATGCTGGGCGTCGCAATGAATCCAACCGCGCCGTCAGGCGCGCCCGCTCGGGACGGCGGGTCCCAGGTTGACGCTGGTTCCAGCGGGAACCAATAATAAAGATTCGCCCTCTGTTCACAGAACCCACAATCCGTCGGGCGCGCAGGAGAGCCGCGCCGGACGATAACGCAGACAAGGAACGTCCGACGTGATCAATCGCAACAGGACTGGGCAGCCACAATGAGCACCGCAGTGGCTGGTCCGCGCGCGACCCGGGCGCCAGGCTTCTGGCAGTCCACGAATGGCAAAAAGGCCGTAATGGCCGTAACCGGCGCGATCCTGTTTCTGTTCGTTGTCGGGCACCTGCTGGGCAATCTCCAGATCTACGACGGCCCTGCCCGGATCAATGCTTATGGGCATTTTCTGAAGAATCTCGGCGAACTGCTCTGGATCGTTCGCGGCATTCTGATTGTCTGCGTGGTGCTGCACATCGTGGCCTCGGCGCAGCTCTGGGCGCGCAACCGCAAGGCGCGGCCAGTCGGCTATAAGGTGAAGAAATCGGTGGCCTCAAGCTACGCCGACCGCACCATGTACTGGAGTGGCCCCATCGTCCTGGCCTTCGTCATCTTCCACATCCTCGAGTTCACCACCGGCAACGTGCACCCCCAGTCCACGTTCGCCGACGGCAATATCTACGCCAACGTGGTCAGTGGCTTCAGCGTCTGGTACATCTCCGCCTGGTACATCGTCTCGCTGATCCTGCTGGGGATGCACATGCGCCACGGTATCTGGAGCATGTTCCAGTCGCTGGGCCTCAACCACCCGCGGCATACGCCGGTGCTCAAACAGGCGACGCTGTGGATCGCCATTCTGATCACCGCCGGTTACATTTCGATCCCGATCAGTGTTTTAGCGGGCTGGGTGCGATAGATGAAACTCGATGCAGGAATCCCTTCGGGGCCGATAGAGCAAGCCTGGGACAAAGCCCGGTTCGACATGAAACTCGTTAACCCGGCCAACAAGCGCCGCCACACGCTGCTGGTCGTGGGTTCGGGCCTGGCCGGAGCCTCCGCGTCCGCCTCCCTCGGCGAGCTGGGCTACAACGTTCAATGCTTCTGCTTTCAGGATTCGCCGCGCCGCGCGCATTCCATCGCAGCCCAGGGCGGCATCAACGCGGCCAAGAACTATCAGAACGACGGCGACAGCATCTATCGCCTCTTCTACGACACGGTCAAGGGCGGCGATTTCCGCTCCCGCGAAGCCAACGTCTACCGCCTCGCCCAGAACAGCGTTCACATCATCGACCAGTGCGTTGCTCAGGGCGTGCCCTTTGCGCGGGAATACGGCGGCCTGCTCGAAAACCGCTCGTTTGGCGGCGCGCAGGTCTCGCGCACCTTTTACGCTCGCGGCCAGACCGGCCAGCAGCTCCTGCTCGGCGCCTATCAGGCGCTGGAGCGCCAGGTGGACGCGGGCCAGGTGACCATGTTCCCGCGCACCGAGATGCTCGACCTGATCGTTATCGACGGGCAGGCGCGCGGCATTGTGGCCCGCAACCTCATTACCGGCAAACTGAGCGTGCACCTCGCCGACGCCGTGATCCTGGCCACCGGCGGCTACGGCAACGTCTATTACCTGTCCACCAACGCCAAGGGATCGAACGCGACGGCCATCTGGCGCGCGCACAGGCGCGGCGCGCTCTTCGCCAATCCCTGCTTCACGCAGATTCATCCCACCTGCATCCCGGTTTCCGGCGATTACCAGTCCAAGCTGACGCTCATGTCTGAGTCGCTGCGCAACGACGGACGCATCTGGGTGCCGAAGCAGAAGGGCGATAAGCGCCGTCCGGATCAGATTCCCGAAAACGAGCGCGATTACTACCTTGAGCGGAAGTACCCGAGCTTCGGCAACCTCGTACCGCGCGACGTCGCCTCGCGCAACGCCAAGGCTGTCTGCGATGAAGGCCGCGGCGTGGGCGAAACCGGCCTCGGCGTCTACCTCGACTTCTCCGACGCTATTGCCCGGCTCGGCGAAGAAACCATCCGCGAGCGCTACGGCAACCTCTTCGACATGTACCAGCGCATCACCGACGAGAACCCTTACAAGGTCCCGATGCGCATCTACCCGGCCATCCACTACACCATGGGTGGCCTGTGGGTCGATTACCAGTTGCAGAGCACCATCCCTGGCCTCTTCGTCCTCGGCGAAGCCAACTTCTCCGACCACGGCGCCAACCGACTCGGCGCCAGCGCGCTGATGCAGGGGCTCTCCGACGGCTACTTCATCATTCCCTACACCATCGGCAACTACCTGGCGACGGCCAGGCCCGGCAAGATCGCGGATTCGCATCCCGAAGTCCAGGCTGTCGTCAGCTCCGTCCAGCAGAGCATCGACAAGCTGCTCTCCATCAAAGGCAAGCGCACCGTCGACTCCTTCCATCGCGAGCTGGGCAAAATCGTGTGGGACGACTGCGGCATGTCCCGCAATGCCAAAGGCCTCCAGGAAGCCATTGGCAAGATCCGCGCGCTGCGGGAGGAGTTCTGGCAGAACGTCACCGTCCCCGGCTCCGGCAACGATCTCAACCAGAGTCTTGAGAAGGCCGGCCGCGTAGCGGATTTCTTCGAGCTCGGCGAGCTGATGTGCCTCGACGCCCTCGAACGCAACGAGTCCTGCGGCGGCCACTTTCGCGAGGAGTATCAGACTCCCGACGGCGAGGCGCGGCGCGACGACGAACACTACAGCTACGTCGCCGCTTGGGGCTACACCGGCCCCGGCAACAAGCCCGAGCTGAACAAAGAGCCGCTGGAGTTCGAGTACGTCCATCCCAGCCAGAGGAGCTACAAGTAATGAAACTGACATTGACCATCTGGCGGCAAACGAACCCGGGGTCCAAAGGCAAGTTCGTCAGCTATCCAATGAACGACGTCAATCCGGAGATGTCGATGCTGGAGTGCCTTGACGTGCTGAACGAGAGCCTGATTGAGCGCGGCGAAGAGCCAGTGGCTTTTGAGCACGATTGCCGGGAAGGCATTTGCGGCTCCTGCGGATTCATGATCAGCGGCGTGGCGCACGGGCCCCAGCCCGCGACCACCGTCTGCCAGTTGACGATGCGGCACTTTAAGGACGGCGACGAGCTGGTGCTGGAGCCGTGGCGCTCGCGTTCGTTCCCCTTCCTCAAAGATCTGGTCGTCGACCGGCGCGCCTTTGACCGCATCATCCAGTCGGGCGGCTATATTTCCGTCTCGACAGGCAGTCCCCAGGACGGCAATGACATTCCCGTCGGCAAGGAGATCGCCGATCGCGCCATGGACGCCGCCGCCTGCATCGGCTGCGGTGCCTGCGTCGCCGCCTGCCCCAACGGATCGGCCGCACTCTTCACCGGCGCCAAGATCGCCCACCTCGGCATCCTGCCCCAGGGCCAGCCGGAGAAGGACCGCCGCGCCGTGCGCATGGTGGCGCAGATGCAGGTGGAGGGCTTCGGCAGCTGCACGAATATCGGCGAGTGCACCGGCGTCTGTCCCAAGGAGATCCCGCTGGAGGTGATCGCGAAGATGAACCGCGATTATCTTGCCGGCGCCTGGAAAGAACGCCACAAGATCGTCACCGCCATTACTCCCGTTACCGATTGGGAGTTCGCAAAGAAGTAATCGGCGTTTGTCCGGCGGGGATGTTGCTACAATCCCAATCATTCCGGCCAAACCATGAAAATCCCGCGCTTTGCTCTTATCCTGTGTGCGGCGATTCTTCCTCTCGCCGCCCAGACGTCATCTTCCAGGCCCAACAAGCCCTTGACTCACAAATCTGCTCTCTCACCCGCCGCCGTCCACGCCTCGGCCATCGTGATTGACACCCACGCCGACACGCCCCAGCGCATGCTCGACGAGCACTACGACCTCGACGCCCCGCTGGATGGCGGCTCTCTGAACCTTCCCTCCGCAAAGGCCGGCAATCTCGGGGCGGAGTTCTTTGCCATCTGGGTCGATCCGCGGCTTTACAGCGGCGACGATGCACGCCGGACCCTCGAATTGATCGACACCGTCTACCAGGCGGCAGCAGCACACCCTGACCAGATGATGATGGCGTACTCCCCCGACGACATTCTCCGCGCCCACCGCGAGCAGAAGCTGGCCGCGCTGATGGGCATCGAGGGCGGCCATTCCATAGAGAATTCCCTGGGTCTGCTGCGCGATTACTACCGCCTCGGCGTGCGCTACATGACGCTGACGTGGGCCAACTCCAATGGCTGGGCCGACTCTTCCGGCGACGCCGACAACCCCACTGTGCAGCACACTCAGGACGGCCTTTCCGACTTCGGCAAAGATGTCGTCTACGAAATGAACCGCCTCGGCATGATGGTCGATATCTCCCACGTCTCCGACAAGACCTTCTACCGTACTGTGATCACCTCGCGCGCGCCCGTCTTCGCCTCGCACTCCTCCGCGCGCGCCCTGTGCAACTCGCCACGCAACATGACCGACGATATGCTTCGCGCTGTCGCCCGATCCGGCGGTCCCGGAAGCCACGGTGGCGTGGTGATGGTCAATTTCTACTCCGGCTTCATCAGCGAGCCGTGGCGCCAGGCCTGGAACGCACAGGCGCCCGAACGCCAGGCCGCCGAAGCCGTGCAGATTGCCCGGTGGAGGGCCCAGGGTACGACCATCACCTGCGCCATGACCAATGCGCTCGACAAACAGTGGGCTGCGAAGATTCCCCGGCCGCCGCTCAGCATGCTCATCGATCACATCGACCACATCGCGAAAGTGGCCGGCGTCGATCACGTCGGCCTCGGCTCGGACTTTGACGGCATCCCGTCGTCCCCCGAAGGCATCGATTCCGCCGCCGACCTCCCGAAGATCACCGCAGCTCTGATGGCGCGCGGTTACTCCGCTGAAGACTGCCGCAAGATTCTCGGAGAGAATTTCCTGCGCTTTTTCCGCGAGGTGCAGGCGACGGCCACGGATCTGCAACGGCAATCTGCGACGCGGCCGGTCATCGGGGGTTCATAATTCTGTCGTTCGGAGGCTCGCACAGGAAGCCATGGCAACGTACATCGCACTCCTCCGCGGCATCAATGTTGTCGGAGCCAACCAGCTCCCGATGAAAGAGCTGGCGGTGCTCTGCAGGGACTGCGGTTTTGCCGAAGCGCGCACCTGGATCCAGAGCGGCAACGTCCTTTTCGAGAGTCGCCTTCAGGAAGCCGCCGTCCAGCGAAAGCTCGAATCCGCTCTCGCCGCAAAGATGGGCAAAAAGATCGCCGTCATGGTGCGCACCCCAGCGGAAATGCGCGCTGTCCTCGATACGAATCCCTTCCCGGACAAAGAGCCGTCGAAGGTGCTGGTGGCTTTTCTGAATGGATCGATGCCCGCCGACCCGCTTGCCGGGATGGTTGCCCTGGGCGGCGAGCAGGTGCATGTGGGGCGTCGCGAGGTTTACATCTACTATCCCGACGGCGTGGGACGCTCAAAGCTGAAGCTGCCGCTGGCCGGCGCAGCCACGACGGCGCGGAACATCAATACTGTTGCGAAGCTGGTTGCGTTATCCGGTACGTGAGGGATTAATTGCCCGGCTTGATGGCGTCCAGGCTCTCTGCGCTTGCCAACTGCTCCATCGTTTCGCGCAGGTACTTGTGCGGATTCACCGGCGTATTGTGAATCCTCACCTCGTAGTGCAGGTTGGGTCCGGTTGTCCGGCCGCTCAGGCCAACGTAGCCGATCACTTGTCCGCGCTGAACTTCCTGCCCCGCCGTCACTGCAAAGCCGGAAAGGTGCGCGTACAGTGTTTCGATACCATTCCCGTGATTCAGGATGATCTCTCGTCCATAACCGGTAGCCATGCCCGCGTAATCCACCACGCCGTCAGCAGTGGCATGCACCGGAGTCCCGAAACTTGCGCCGATATCCACACCGGTGTGGAACTCGCTCTCGCCAGTGTTGATTGGATCCTCACGCTCGCCAAACGAGCTGGTAATCGGGCCCATCACCGGCCACAGCGACGGAGCGCCGGCAATATCTACCCAATTCGTGTTCGTGGCCGGGGCCATGCCCGGATCGAAATTGTAGATCCGGCCCGACAGCGCATTGGTCCGCAGCAACGCCAGTTGGTCCAGCGACTGCGTGTAGGCCTGTTCGGTGAACGCGCCGAGGCTATTGGGATTGTCAGGGGTGACGATCGTCGCCGGCGCTGCCGGCTTGGTCAGCCTGCCCTGCCGCAGACCGTACAGTGCACTCACTTCGCCGGCCAGGGAACCCAGCGATGCCGCCTGCAGCTCTTTTTCATGAGCCACCACCTGCAGCCGGCTGTAATCCCGCCGCAGCGCTTCCTGCTGCGACCGTACCTGATTGAAGCTCGCGGTCTTCAGCAGCATGCGGGTGTACGAACCCGCCATCCCTGTGATGGTAAACGCCCCCACCACCGCGGCAGCCACAAACACGCCAGCGTAGTGCAGGGGGACAGGAATCTTGCGGAGAGGTCCATCCTTCTCGCGAGCAACAAAAATGATGTAATACCGTCTACGCAAATTCCTCTAGTTCCGGAGCTTTTCCGGAGTACTCCCATCAGGACATTCTGCAACCACGGAGCCAGGTGATTCTTTGCTCTGAACCGTATCAGCCTGCCGGACAGGCGTCAACCACACATTGGAGGGAGACGGTACCTCAGTAACCAAGCTTCTGCCGTCGCACACCAAGTCGCTGTTGGCAACTTTCCGGGATCGATCTCCTTTGATCGTAACAGAGCGTCCTGAGGATTCAGCGCACGCGAACCGCCTCTTCGTGCGATCCGCATGTTACCTCCGCCTTGCGCCCACGTAATGTCTTCTATGCAACCCTTGTGACGGCTTTGCCATCCGAGTGCCACTGGGAAAACAGAGAAAAGCATCCTGGCAGTTTCGATTCTCTTCCCGTTCCGCGCAAGATCGCCCTGGAGCCACCGTGTCGCAGCTCGTCGCGCCTGGTAGTCAGCACGTTTACATCGTCGACGATGAATGGGCAATCGCCGAGACCCTCGCAGCGGTTCTCGCCCATGAGGGTTTCCAGGCGCACGCCTTCCCCAACCCCGGCCAGGCTCTGGTGCGGGCGATGACCTCTCCCCCGGATATCCTGATCGCGGACGTGATGATGCCCGGCATGACTGGCATCGAGATGGCCATAGCGCTGCGCCGAGCAGGCCACAACGGCCGCATCCTCCTCTTTTCCGGCCAGGCCGCTTCAAGCCGTCTCCTCGCCGAAGCCCGGCGCCGGGGATATGACTTTGAGCTGCTGGAAAAGCCCATCCATCCGATGCAGCTCCTGCTCCGTATCCGAAATGTCCCTGAGCGGCGGCGGCGGCGGAGAGAGACGCCAACGGACGAATTTCTCCCGGCCTCCGGCTCCAGCTCTCTGCCGGCCGCTTAGTCCCTGACTGACCGCAACGCCGCCCCGGGAGATTTGCTCCCTTCCAGTGGTATCCTTTCCATTTCCTATGCGATTAAATGCCACGCTCGTGCGCAGCACGCTGGTCGGCGCGCTCGGCGGTTTCCTCTTCGGCTTCGACACCGCCGTGATCTCAGGCACCACCCAACAGCTCACGCGCGTCTTCCATCTCAGCGCCGGAGCGCTGGGCCTCACCGTTTCCATTGCCCTCTGGGGAACCGTTGCCGGGGCCATTGGCGCTGGACCGCTCGGCCAGAAGATCGGCGGCCGCGAAGCCCTGCGCATCATGGCCGTGCTCTACCTGCTCTCGTCACTGGGCTGCGCCGTGGCGTGGAACTGGCCTGCGCTGCTCGCCTTTCGCCTGCTGGGCGGCCTGGGCATCGGCGGCTCTTCCGTCCTGGGCCCCGTGTATCTGGCGGAACTGGCTCCCGCACGGCTTCGCGGCCGGCTGGTCGGACTCTTTCAGATCAACATCGTCGGCGGGATCCTCCTCGCTTACGCCTCCAACTACGCCGTTGCCAGCCTTATCGACGGCGGAGCCGCCTGGCGCTGGCAGTTCGGCGTCGCCGCCATCCCCGCATTCTTCTTTCTCGTTTTCCTCTTCGGTATTCCCCGCAGCTCGCGCTGGCTGGTTACGCAGAACCGCATCGAGGAAGCTCGCGCCGTGCTGGAGATGATGGGAACACCCAACTCCCAGGCGGAGCTGAAGGAAATCGTCGACTCCATCCACCTCGAGCGCGCCGAACGCTCCGAGCCGCTGTTTCGCCGAAAGTATCGCCTGCCGATCTTCCTGGCGATCACCATCGGCATGTTCAATCAGCTCTCCGGCATCAACGCGATTCTGTACTACGCCAATGACATCTTCGCCTTCGGCGGCTTCAGCAGCCTTTCGGCCGATAAGCAGGCTGTGCTGCTGGGCGCCATGAACTTCGTCGCGACCCTCCTTGCTATGTCGGTGATCGACAAGCTAGGTCGAAAATCTCTGTTGCTGATCGGCTCGGTGGGCACGGCAGTCTGTCTGGCCGGTGTCGCCGCCATCTTTCACGCGCACAGCCATCAAAGCAACCTTCTGTGGCTGCTCGTGGGCTTCATTTTCTTCTTCTCCATCTCTCAGGGCGCGGTGATCTGGGTCTACATCAGCGAGGTCTTCCCCACTCGCGTGCGCTCCAAGGGCCAAAGCCTGGGCAGTTCTTCGCACTGGATCATGAACGCCGTGATCTCCGGCTTCTTCCCCTGGGTCGCGATGCACTCCACGGCCGTCCCGTTTATGTTCTTCTCCGCGATGATGGTCCTGCAGTTCTTCGTCGTGCTGCTGGTCTATCCGGAGACCAAAGGCGTCAGCCTCGAACAGCTCCAGCACCGGCTGGGCACCGACTGAGCCTGCTTAGAACCAGCGGCAGGCATACGCCCCCAGTACAGCTGCCGCCAGCGTGGAGAGCGCATTCACGGCATCGTTGTTCAGCCATCCGCGCCGTTCGGGAACCGCGCCCAGCAGGCTGTCGATCAGCAGCCCTGCGACACCTGCGCCGAAAGCAATCAGAGCCTCGCTGTGGCTTATCGGCAGCGCCCACTCTGCCACGCCCGCGATGGCACCGGCTCCCGCGCATCCGGCAATGCTGCCCACGAGGCTCACTGCCCCGTCCGTTCCTGGGGGAACTTTCCGCAGCGTGGTCAGCAGACGCGGCGTCCCCCCCAGCACCTGGCCCAATTCCGACGAGAGCGTGTCTGCCGTCGCTTCCGCCATTGCCGCGATCATGGCTACCAGTGCGGCTCGACCCACAAACACCGTGGGACCGAAACCCAGGGCCTCGCGCAGCGGAATCCCTGCAAGGGCGGCAACGCCCAGATTTGCAGCCACCTGGGAAGCAGACCGGCCGCGCCTCGCTTCCGCCGTTCCCAGAGCTTCCTTGCGTTTCCTTTCGAAGCGCGTAGCAGCGAATGTGAGCAGCACCAGCACCAGCAGCGGCCACAGTGCGGTGTGCGGGCCCGGCGTCTGCAGATACAGGGCGGCGGTGATCAGCCCGCCGGTCAGCGCTCCACCGGCGGTGGCGGCGCGAAGCACGAAGACCAGCGCCGCGAAGCCAAGGCCGATCGCCGCGGCTTCCAGCACCCACCCGCGGGCGATCTCCAGGTCTTGTCCCGCGGCCAGCGTCAGCCAAATCGCGATCACAGGAATCAGCGCCAGCAACACCGCCTGCGACTGCCAGCGCAGCCTTTGAGAGCCCTTCCTTCCCATCTCATCTCTCTCGGCGGTCATGGGGCTTTTTAAGCGCGGGCACGGACCCCGCGCCGTACAGTACAATCATCTTTCTACCAGTATTAACGTTGCATTCGCGCCGTGTCAGCGGCCGGATGGAGGAGTCAGGTACTTGCGAGTGGGTAGCATGGCATGGCTGAATCGCCTGCGCTGCGGGCGCAGCCGCAATCTGAGCGGGTCTTTGTCCGGGAGCCGCAGCGTCGTTCACCCTTCCAAACCCATCATCGCCGCAGCCGTAACCGGGCTCATCCTGCTGGCCGCCGGATGCGGCAATCAGTACCGCCCCGTGGTCACCCCGATCTACCCCACCGGACCTGCGGGTCAGCCCACAGCGTACATTGCGCTGTTCTCCCAGCCAGGATATACCCCCCTCACCTCGGGCACAGCAGCATGCTCCGGGGTCACCTATTCCACGCCCAGCGTCATTACTCTCGTGGATTTTTCCGGTGACTCGATCGTCGGCCAGGCAGAAGGTGGCAACGGTCCGCTGACATTTTCCCTCGATTCCACCGGGTCCAATATGTACGCGCCAAACTGCGATGGAACCCTCATCAATGCGCCTGCTGAGCCGGGCAGCTCGCTGGGGACCGTGGGTCTGCTGACGAAGAACGTGGAAACCAGTACGCTGCTGCCGGGCTCCGCCCCCACCAACACGCTTCTTTCCACGTCCAGTCTTTACGTTGCCGAAACCGGGCTGCACGGGCCAACGTGCCTCGTAACGAATTGCGTTGCGCAAATGACAGGATCGCCGGAAGCGCTGAAGCAGGAAATCCCTGTCGCGCCCTCGCTGATTAATTTTGCCGGCTACACCAGCGCCGAGCGCGTCTATGCCATCAGCCAGGGGAATTCTCCGAGCCTGTTGCCCTCTTCGACCATTGCTCCCCTCCAATGGGGTGCCTGCGCCACTCCCTCCTCGGTCACCCAAACCGGCGAAGCCGACGCCATCGAAACCTCAACCAACACCATATCCGCGCGTCTGCCCCTAGGGGTCTGCCCCGTCTACGGCTTCATGACCCCGGACACGTTCCGGACCTTCATCATGAACCGCGGCAGCGGCACGGTGACCGTCATCAATTCCCAGCTCAACGCCCTGGATACCCAGTTCTCGCCCACCTCCACCATCGCCGTGGGCGCCGGACCGGTCTATGCAGACTATTACCGCCTCGGCCAGGTGCTGGTTACTGCCAATTACGATTCCAACACGATCAGCATCATTAACGTCAGCCTCGACACCTACGGCAACGACAGCACCAGCTTCGGCACGGTGCTCGCCACGGTGCCGGTAGGCCTGCATCCGGTCGAAGTCACGGTTCTGCAGGATGGCAGCCGTGTTTATGTCGCGGATCAGGGCGACATTGCTTCAGGAACGCCAGGCAGCGTTACCGTCGTCAATCTCAGCAATTACTCGGTCGAAGAAACGATCCCTCTCCCTGCCGGCTTCTATCCTCACGCGATTGCCTCGATCTATAACTACCCGATCGGCAAGGTCTATGTGGTTTCGCAGAATAGTCCGTATCTGGAGGTCATCAGCACCGACACCGATACGATTACTGCGACCCCGGAAATGCAGGGCAATATCGTCGATATGCGCGTGACCGGTCAGTATCCGGATCAGACCACGTCCGGCGCTTCGAATTATCAGATCGAAAGCCGCTCCGTCGGCTCCGGCGCTCCCTAAGCAGGGCTTCGCAGCGGAGCCGAATCCGTCAGAGATTTCCCGGCGCCGTTGCGGGTTCGGTGTTCCCTGCGGGCCTACGGCGCGTTGCCCAGCTCATAGTTCAGCGCTGACAGTGACAGCCGGTACTGATACCGCGCGTTGGTGTCCTCAATCTGCGCGCTAGTTTGCTGCAGCTGCGCCTGGCTGAGCTCCACGATCGAACTGAGTCCCAGACGATACCGCGCCTGGGCCAGCTTCAGGCCCAGATCGGCTTCCTGCACCAGCTGCGCCGTCACCGCCAGCCGTTGCCACGAGGTGTTGGCCTGCAGCCACGCCGTGCGCACATCGCGAACGATGCGGTCGCGCAGATCGCGGGCATTTTCCGATGCCGCCCGTTCCCGGTACTTCGCCTCGCGAGCCTGCGAGATGTACAGAAACCCGTTGAAGACAGGGATATTCACATTGCCGCCGATCGCGCCCCACCAGTTCGTGACGTAATACTGGTCCGGGCGCACGGGCACCACACCGGCTGTACCGGCTGCGGAGAACGAAGGCAGCAACTGATCCCACTCGGACCGCGCGTACTTCTGTGCCGATTGCGTATCGTAGTTCAGCGCCTGCAGATCGGGCCGCTGCGAGAGCGCGGTCTGTATCAGGGGCACCACCGATGTGGGCGGAGGCGGAGGCTGCGAGGTATCCTCCACCAGGTCGTAATCCACATCGTGATCCAGCCCCAGCATGGCATCCAGCGCGGCCATGGAAGACTGCTCGTTGCTCTGCGCGTTCAGCCGAAGCAGTTGTGCCTGCGACAGGTCCACGTCGGCAAAGCTCAGGTCCAGCGTCGACTTGAGCTTGTTCCGCGTCATCTGGCTTACCTGCGTGTCGGTCGTCTGACGCGTGCTCACGGTCTGCTCCGCGACCCGCAGCAGCGCCTGCGCCGTCAGGGCATCGTAGAATGCCTGATCGGTAGCCAGAACAATCTCTTCCGTCGTGGCCAGCGCGCTGGAGTCCGATGCTTTCTCATCCAGCTTCCGGGAGAGCACCAGGTTGTGCGTATGCCCGAAGTCGTAGATGAGCTGCGTAAAGTCCATGCCAGCGCCCGCATGCTCAAACAGACGCGACGCCGTCAGCGATCCCGCGGAGATACGGGAGGCCTCTTCCGCCTCAACACCCGTCACGGCGGCATTAACCGTCGGCAGTTCTCCCGCCACGGCTTCGCGGTAGACCTGATGCTGCGCCAGCGCCAGCAGCCTGCCAACCGTGACCCGCGGATTGTTGCGGATCGCCATCTGTTCCGCGCCGCTCAGCGTCAGTCGCGGTCCGTGGGCCTGCCCCGGAGTTCCTGCGGGGGCGGCATTCTGAGCGCCGGCCGGCACCGACTGACTCGCCGCCTGAAGAACAGGAATCGCCTGCGGATGCGGCGCCACCGGCAGCCCCGCCTGTGCGATCGCCACGCTGCACCAGATCGCACCCGTACCGAGAATCACCGCCTTCCTCATGCCTCGGCTCCCTCCTGCTCGTTCGCGATCCGTTCCTGCCGCGAGTGAATGATCAGATAAACTGCGGGAACCACGAACATCGTCAGCACGACCGAGACTCCCAGGCCGCCGATAATGGCTCGCGCCAGCGGCGCGTACTGCTCACTGCCCGCCTCCGCGCCGATGGCCATGGGAATCATGCCCAGCAGCGTCGCCAGCGACGTCATCAGAATCGGCCGCAGGCGCATCTTGCACGACTCCACCGTGGCTTCGAGCAGGGGCAGGCCCTGTCCGTGCAGAATGTTGGAGAAATCGACGATGAGAATGCTGTTCGAGACCACGATACCGGTCATCATGATGGTCCCCATCAGCGACATGATGTTCAGCGTGCTCCCCGTCACCACCAGGATCAGCACGACGCCCACAATGCCCGGCGGGATCGCCATCAGGATGATGAATGGGTCGGCGAACGACGTGAACTGCGCCATCAGCACCAGGTAGACCAGCGCGATAGCGATAATCAGTCCCACCCCGAAATCCCGGAAGGATTCGTTCATGCTCACCACGGCACCGCGCAGCGAAATCCTCGTGTTCTTGTCCGTCCTGGTATTCGCGATCAGGCTGCGGATTCGGTTGCCGGTCCGCCCGAGCGCCTCGGTCTTTGTCGCGACGTAGATATCGATCACGCGCCGAATCTGATAGTGATCCACTTCCGTCGGCGTATTGATCAGGTTGATATTCGCCACCGAGCTCAGCGGCGTATACCCGGCATCGTGCGCTCCAACGATCTCGTTGGCCGGGATATCGCCCGCCGTATGCTCTTCATTCAGCGGACTGAAGCCCGGAGGATGCACCCCGCGCAGCGGAATGTTCTCGAAATCCTGCATGGTCATGTGATTGATCCAGCGGTTCGCGTACTGGACCGTCACCATGTAGTTGTTGCCGGTCTTTGGATCGATCCAGTAGCTGGGGGCCACCATCCCGTCCGAAGTCATGGCGGTGATCACGTTGTCCACCACGTCCTTCGCCGAAAGGCCGATCAGGCTCGCCCGCTCGCGGTCGATGTTCAGCTGGATGCCGGGATAGCTGATGTCCTGCGGGATGTACGTCGAGCTGACATTGGGATAGGTCCGGATCTTCGCCGCCAGTTGCTCCGCCAGCGCATACGCGCCGTCCATGTTGTTGGAGCTGATCTGTACCTCAATCGGCGCCGGCATTCCCTGGTTGATGACGCCGTCAATCAATCCGCCGGCATGGAAGTAGGTTGTCAATTCCGGCATCTCACGCGACAGCTTCTCGCGCACCCGCCGCATGTACTCGTAACTGCCGATGCTGTGGCCTTCCTTCAGGCTGGTCTGCACGAAGGCTGTATCCATTGAGGCGTTCGGAGTGAAGATCGAGGAGAGATCCGGGTAAACGCCGATGTTGGAGACGATCATCCCCAGGTCCGAGGGCTTCACCGTCTGGCGAATGATGTCTTCCACCCTCGCGATGTAATCGTTGCTCACGCCCAGTCGTGTGCCGTCCGGCATGCGCACGTTAATCACAAACTGCCCGGGATCCGTGCGTGGGAAGTACGCCAGCCCCAGGAACGGGAATGTAACCGCCAGGCAGACCACGACTCCGCCCATGATGACAGCGGTGGTCAGTCCCGGACGCACCAGAGAGCGCCGCACCAGTCCCTCGTACCACTCCACCATCTTCTGAAAGTAGTAGTTAAATTTGTCGATCACCGGCTGAAAGCCGAAGCGCCGCTTCGGCTTCTCTTCGTGAGCCCCTTCGTGAGCATTCAGGAACATCGAGCAGAACAGCGGGATCACCGTCATCGCAAACGCGTAGGACGCAAACATCGAGAGCACCACGCCCAGCGCCAGCGGCGTAAACAGATACTTGCTCACGCCCGAGAGCGCCGCCACCGGCAGAAACACGATCGAGGTGGTCACCGTCGCCGCCAGCACCGCCAGCGATACCTCCGACCCGCCTTTTTCCGCGGCGATGCGCGGAGGTTCGCCGATCTCCATGTATCGGAAAATGTTCTCGAGCACCACCACACCGTTATCGATCAGCCGGGAGAAGGCGAGCGCCAGTCCGCCCAGGATCATGGTGTTGATGGAGCCGCCCATCATATTGGTCACCAGAAAGCAGGCCAGCGCCGCCAGCGGAACCGAAAGCATCACCGCGATGGTGGCGCGCGGGCTGCCTAGGAACAGCAGGATCATCAGCCCCGTCAGCACCAGGCCGATACCGCCCTCCTTGCCGACGTTCTTTAACGCCAGCTTCACGAACACGGACTGGTCGAAGACCACTGCCGTCTTCAGCGACGCGGGAATGTCGACCAGGTGTTTGACCGCGGCCTTGATCCCGTTCACGATCGTGATGGTGTTGCTGTTGCCGCCCTGTTTGAAAATCGGCACGTACACAGACCGCTGCCCGTTGATGCGCACAATGTTGTACTGCAATGCGCCCGAATCGACCGCGTGGCCGATGTCGCCCACCAGCACCGAGCCGTTCCCCACCGACTTGAGCGGCATGGAGTTCATCGATTTCGCATCGGGGAACTGGCTGTTCGCGTAAATGTTGTAGTCTTTGTTGCCGATGCGCACGTCGCCGGCCGGCAGAATCAGGTTGGAGCTGTTCACCGCCTTGACCACGTCGTTCAGGCTCAGGTTGCGCGCTTCCATCTTCAGGGGATCCACGTACACCTGGATTTGCCGGTAGGTGCCGCCATAAGGCTGCGGCACCGACGCGCCCTGCACGTTCGAAATCTGGTTGCGCACCTCGAACTGCGCCAGATCCTTCAGTTGCGTCTCATTCAGCCCCTTACCTTCCAGCGTCACCAGGCAGACCGGCTGCGTGGAGGCCGTCAGCCCCAGCACCACCGGCGGCAGAGTGCCCGGCGGCAGACGGCGCAGATCGGCCATGGCCAGGTTGGCGATGTTACTCAGCGCCGCGTTCGGATCGGTTCCCGGCCGAAAGTAGATCTTGATCAGGCTCACGCCCGTCAGCGAGCGCGACTCGCTGTGATCCACATTCGCCGCCAGGGTGAAAAATCGCTCGAAGGTGTTGGTGATATCCGCTTCGATCTGCTGCGGCGGCATGCCGTTGTAGAACGTGGCCACCACCACCACAGGCATGTCGATATCCGGAAAAAGATCGACCGGCATGCTGAACAGGTTCACCACCCCGATGAGGGACACGATGAGGCACAGCATCAGGATGAAATACGGGTACTTCAGCGCAAACTTCGGCATTCGCTATGCGCCCCCGTTCCCGTTGTTCTGATCCCCGTTCATGTCAATCACGCCTCCCGACTGCGGGGCTGTCTCCGACGCAGGCGTCTGCTGAACAACCGGGGTCACCTTCTCGCCTTCCGTGTACTTCGCCTGAGCGGCCAGTATCACGCGGTCGCCCGGGTTGATGCCGGTCACGATCGCCGCCAGCCGGCTTCCTTCGATCCCCACCTGCACCGGGCGGATGCGCACGCGATTCTCGCTGTCCAGTACATAGGCCTCCTCCTGTGTCTGGGACGGGCTTCCTTTCAGCACCAGCGCTCCCAGGGGAAGCGTCGTCACTCCGTCGGCGTGGTTCAGCCGCAGCAGCGCATTCGCATACATGCCGGAGTCGATCGCCAGGTTCTGGTTGGGTACGTCGACTTCCGTCTCCATCGTGCGCGTCTCGAAGTTCAGCTGCCGCGTAAAGCGCACCACCTTGCCGGTGAACGAGCGTCCCAGCGCGTCCACCCGCACCTCCACGGGATCGCCGATGTGGACGTAGCGGACGTACTCTTCCGGGACCGGCAGCCGCAGCCGCATCACATCGCTCTGCGCCAGCTTTACGATGGGAAGATCCTGGTTGTTGGAATTGATGCCGGACTGGATCAGCGCTCCCGTGTCCGCATAACGCCACACGATAACCCCGTCCAGCGGCGCCACCACGTTCGTATAGTCCTCGAGCGCGCTCACCCGCTGGTTGTCAGCGCGCGCTACCTGCAGTCCCTTCTGCGCCGCGGCCAGCGCGGACTTTGCCGCATCCACCTCCGCTGCCGACGACAGATCCTTTGCCTGCGCGTCGTCCAGTTCCTGCTGCGCCACCAGGCCCGGCTGCGCCTGCGAGGTCTGCAGCAGCCGCTGATAGTCCGCGTGCAGGGCGGAGTGCGTCGACTCCGCGCGGGTCACGTCGTGCTGCGCTCGCGTGATCTCATCCTGGGCGCGCTGCACCTCGAAAACGGTCCCCGCCAGTTGCGCCTTCAGTTCCGGTACCTCCAGCACCGCCAGTGTCTGCCCCTGGCGCACCTTATCTCCGATGTCGACGTAGATATGGCGGATAAACCCGGAAACCTTGGGATGAATATCGACTTCCTGGTAAGGCTGGAACTGGCCGGCCAGCGTCAACACCTGATTGATCGTGCCCCGATGAGCGATCGCCACTTCCGCCGCGGGTGGTCCGGGAGCTGCTTCGACGGCGGGCGTGCGGTGGCGCGCATGCAGCACCAGCAGGACGGCAACGACGGTCACGAGAGAAGCAGAGAGTACGACCCAAACGCGCTTGTGCATATCCGGGAAACCACCTGTATTGCCTGGGCTGCAGGCAAAGTATGGGAAATTGTCCGGGGGTGACAGCCGCGGCCGCTCAACATAAGGGTATCTCGCCGGGAACTCGGGGCGGATGCAGGCGGCAGCCTTACCGGCTGGGATGAGCTTTAGCGAATAAAAGGCGGCGGTCGCACGAATGCGGCTCCGTTCCTGACGCATCGCAGGATCAGAGCCCGGTCCGGCAGCCGGAGCGCCCACGCGCCCCAGCCCGGCTTGAATTTGGCGGGAATAACGCCCGCAAATGCCGCAAACAGAACCGTCAGCGCCAGCGGCGCCGTGAAATCAGCGTCGCGCGAAGGGCGAATCGCCGGAAGCTCCAGGCGATCCTTTCCGATCAGCAGCTTCGCCGCCGGCATGCGGTGCGCGATCGAGTGCGGCGGCGCGTAAAGCGACAGTTTGTACCGCAGACCCCATGCGAAAACACACAGACCCAGCAACACCAGGCCGAACGCAAAGACGCGCACAGCCAGCCGTCGAGCGGGCCTGGGATGCCCGCTCCCGATCGCTGGATTGGAGTGTGGGATGATCAAAACCTTCTGGTCATGATGATGACACAGCGTTGGACGATTGCAAAATCGGATGCGTAAGCCGAAAGTCGGAAATTGCTTCTTTTCCGGCGATTTACAATCGCTGCATGCGAACCGCTGAGCTGGCCCGCGTGCTCCAGGCTGAGTTGCGCGGCGACCCCGATCTCGAAATCACCGGCGTGGCCGGAATCGAGGAGGCCGAACCCTCCCAGCTCACCTTCGTTGCCAATCCCAGGTACGCTGCCCTTGCTAAGACCACCCGAGCGGGCGCGATCCTCGTCTCACCCGAGTTTCCCGATGTGCGCACCGCGACTCTGCGCCTTAAGAATCCTTACCTCGCCTTCGCTCAGGCCCTCGAAGTCTTTTACCAGCCGCCCGTCTGGCCGGCGAGTGTCCACCCCACAGCCGTGATTCACTCCACCGCCAGCGTCGGCAAGCGTGCGCACATCGGAGCGTACGTCGTCATCGGGGAACAGGTCGTGATCGGCGACGACGCCGTGATCCTGCCGCACGTCGTCCTCTATCCCGGCGTACGCGTCGGCAACCGTTTCTTCGCCCACGCTCACGCCGTAGTCCGCGAGTTCTGCTCGCTCGGCGACGACGTCGTGCTGCAGAACGGCGCGGTGGTCGGCTCCGACGGCTTCGGTTTCGCCAAAGACGAAACCGGGCGCTGGCACAAGATTCCGCAGTCAGGCCCCGCCATTCTCGGCGATCGCATCGAGGTGCAGACGAACTCCTGCATCGACCGCGCCAGCGTCGGCGCCACCCGCATCGGCGATGGAGTCAAAATCGACAACCTCGTACAGGTAGGGCACGGCTCCTCGGTCGACCGGAACACGTTGCTGTGTGCTCAGGTTGGACTCGCAGGATCCACTCATGTCGGCAAGAATGTCATCCTGGCCGGACAGGTGGGCGTCGCCGGCCACTGCAAGATCGGAGATAATTCCGTGGCCATTGCCCAGGCCGGCCTGCATGGCGACATTCCGCCCGGCTCCATGCTGGCCGGCTCGCCCGCTTTCGAGCACAAACAGTGGCTGCGCGCCTCGGCGCTCTTCAGTCGCCTTCCTGAGTTGCTCAAACAATTGCAGCGACGCGGCAAGCGCGAAGCGTAGAGTGAAACAGAGGCGGAATTCCTGGCCAGCGGCAGCAATGTGGCCGCCGTCCGCATCTAATTAAGTTCTCATGGCGACGAACGACCACGAACCTTCGCTGACCCTCGTCCAGGCGCCGGCCCCTGAGCCGATTCGCGTCCTTCTGCTCGACGACCACCCCGACAATCTCCTGCTGCGCTCTACGATCCTGCGCAAGTACGGCTACGTCACCGAGACGGCCGGCACCATCGAAGAGGCCGAGCGCATGCTCGACGATATCGACATCGCCGTCCTCGATTACCACCTCGGCGCGGGCAAATTCGGTACCGAAGTCGCTGCTGCTTTGCGCACACGACGCCCGCAGGTTCCCATCATCATCCTCTCCGCCACCCTGGAGCGCCGCTTCGGCGGGGTCGAGGACATGCACCTGCTCAAGGGCTACAGCTCCATCGACGATCTCGTCACGGCCCTGCGTTCTTTTGAAGCCAAGCGTCGCGGCAAGCCTGTCGTCGTCGACGCCCGCGACTTCTTTTACTCGCGCATCAACATGGCCATGGGCGACGACGTTGTCCTCGAAATCTTCGACGGTGAAGGCACCTGGCAGTATGTGAACGAAACCTGCGCCCGCGTCCTTGAGAAGCCCCGCGACTGGTTTCCGGGCCGGAATATGTTCGAGGAGATGCCCGAGCTGGCCGCCGACTGGGCCGACATTCTGCGCACTGTCGCCGAAAGCCGCGAGACCTACATCGATCGCACCTTTCGCGGCGTCCTCAACCTGCCCAATACCGGCAATCGCTGGGTCTGGAACGTCCTTGCCTTCCCCATCACCCTGCACAATCGCGAAACCGGAGTGGTGCTCACGGCGCGCGCCATCGAGCGCAAGCCTCTCATCTGACTTCCCTCACCTGCTGGAGAGGACAAAGAGGTTGCCGTCCGGGTCTTTAAAGATCGCAGAGGTGCCCCAGTGCTCCTTTTTGGAATCCTGCGTGAAGACGACGCCCTTCGCCTTCATCTCTGCCGCCGTCGCGAAAACATCGTCGCACCAGAACGAGATGGACTGGAACTGTCCGATGCGGCTCTCGTGACCCTGCGGCGTGAAGAGCGCGATGCCCGTGTCCGCGCCGGGGACTTTCAGCTCGATCCACCGCTGCTTCTCGTTGAAAGGCTGATCCGTGGTCACCTTCATGCCCACGGCGTCCGTCCAGAACTTCAGCGCTGCATCCTGGTCGCTGACCGGAACTCCCACAAACTTGATGCCTCGAATCATGAATCACGCTCCTTGATCTCCGGAGCATACGCAGGCTGGCCACAGCATCGCAATCGTCTATCGTTTGCTATAGTAATCGCTGGTATAGCCATGCCGCAGATCGACGACTACGTCACAGATGTCCTGATGCGCGACCTCGTGGGACACGATCGCCGGCCGGTCAGCTTCCTCGTTTATCTGTGGTTGGCCGCCGAGCAGGCTCGCCGCGGACGCGCGATGCAGGTCAGCTTTCAGGAATTGGCCGAGTCGGTGGGCGTCTCGAAGAGCGCGGCCCAGGCCGCGGTTCGCTGGCTCGTCGGGCGCAAACTGCTGGCGGCAAGCAAGGCGAATGCTACGGCAATTCCCTGCTACACCGTCCTGTCGCCGTGGAAGAGCACCCCGCGCCGCGCGACGGTGCGCCGGACGTAGTGGTAGCCTTTCTTTTGGTCTCCATGCGAAAAGCAGCTGTTCTCATCGCGGCATCGTGCGCCCTGCTGGGGGCGACAGTGATGGTTTCCGGTTGCCGTTCGGCGTGGGTGCAGGCCATCATCGTCAATCGCGAAAACGTTCCGGTGAACCTCGTCGAGGTCGACTATCCCGGTGGTAGCTTCGGCATCCAGTCCATCGCGCCTCACGCCGCCTTCCGCTACCGCTTCCATCTGCTCGGCACCGATAAGGTGGTCCTCACCTTTACGAATGCCGCCGAGCAGAGCCGCAAATCGACCGGCCCAGAGCTGGCAAAAGGCGAGGCCGGAACCCTGCGCATCGAGATTGAGCCTGGCGACCGGGTCCAGTGGACTCCCGCGCTGGCCCCGATCAAATAACGCGCGACTTCGCCCTGGCTCCAGGCATCTCTTTCTGGCACACTAAGCAGACCGTATCCCCGCGGAAAGTCCACTTCTCGGGAGGCCCCCGTGATCCGGGTAGAAAATCTGACCAAAACCTTCGACCAGTTCACCGCGGTCAAAGACATTTCATTTCAGGTGGATACCGGCGAGATCTTCGCCTTCCTCGGCCCCAACGGCGCCGGCAAGACCACCACCATCAAGATGCTCACCACGCTGCTGCGCCCCACCAGCGGACGCATCCAGCTCGACGGCTTCGATCCGTGGGTCAAACAGCGCGATGCCCGCCAGCGCTTCGGCATTGTCTTTCAGGACCCCAGCCTTGACGGCGAGCAGACTGCATACGAAAACATGGAGCTGCACGGCATCCTCTACCACGTGCCGCATCGCGTTCGCCTTGAGCGCATCGAGCAGCTCCTTCGCCAGTTCGAGCTGTGGGAGCGCCGCGACGACTACGTGAAGACCTTCTCCGGCGGCATGAAGCGCCGCCTGGAGATCGCCCGCGGATTCCTCCACACACCCAAAATTCTTTTCCTCGACGAGCCGACCCTGGGCCTCGATCCGCAGAGCCGCAACCAGCTCTGGAACCACGTGAAAAAGCTTAACGAAGCCGAGAAAACCACCGTCTTCCTCACCACGCATTACATGGACGAAGCCGATCGCGTGGCCCATCGCATCGCCATCATGGATCACGGCGCGATTGTCGCCACCGGAACGTCGGCCGAGCTGAAGGCCCGCACCAGCACCGACTCCCTTGAAGGAGCGTTCCTCGCGCTCACCGGCACCTCGCTGCGCGACGAGGCTGCCAGTTCATCCGATCAGCTCCGCCGCTTCGCGCAGATGTGGAACCGCCGATAAAGGAGAAATTCATGGGCGCCATTTACATCATGTGGCTGCGCGAACTCAAGCGTTACGTCCGCTCCCGCGCGCAGATCATCGTTTCTCTCGGCCAGCCCGCGCTCTACCTGCTGGCGCTGGGCTACGGCTTCGGACCCGTCTTTGCCAAAGCGGGCGCGGGCAGCTATCTCCAGTTCATGGCGCCCGGCGTCATGGGCATGACCGTCCTTTTCACCTCCGTCTTCTCCGGGATGGCGATGCTCTGGGACCGCCAGTTCGGATTCCTGCGCGAAACCCTGGTCGCTCCCGTGCCGCGTCTGCACATCGTTCTCGGACGCACCCTCGGCGGCGCCACCGTCGCCATCATTCAGGGCGTCCTGATCCTCATCGTCTGCCTCATCGCCGGATTCCGCCCGCACCACTGGGCCGCTGTCCCGGCGTCGTTCATCTTTCTCGTCATGATCGCTATCGTCTTCGCGGCCCTCGGCGCATCCATCGGCTCTGTCATTCAGGACATGCAGGGCTTTCAGTTCCTCATGAATTTCCTCGTGATGCCCATCTTCTTCCTTTCCGGCGCGCTCTACCCGCTCACAAACCTGCCCCGCGTTCTCACCTGGGTCACCCACGCCGACCCGCTCACCTACGGCGTTGACGGACTGCGCGGAGTCCTCATTGGAAGCTGGCAGTTCACTTTCACCCTCGACGTGGCCATCCTCGTCGCTCTGGCCGCTGCCCTGCTTTGCGTCAGCGCATGGCTGTTTTCGCGGATTCAGCTCTGACTTTCGTCTTTCGCTTGCCGGCCGTACAACCCGACGCCGGATTCCCGCTTCTGGTAACGTGATATTCAGGCAATGACACACCTCATTTCCGCTACAGCACTTCTCCTCTTCCAGGACGAGACCCCGCCGGTCACGCCTCCCGTCAGCAACGGCAACGATCTCATGGTCATGCTGCACAACAGTGGCCCGCTGGCCATGGCGGTGCTGGCCGTCCTCCTCGTCGGCAGTCTCTTCTCCTGGGCCATCATCTTCGGCAAGTGGGGCTCCTTCCGGCGGGCACGCGTGCAAAGCAAGCGCTTCCTGCGCGCCTTCCGCAAGGCCACGAGGCTGCAGGAGATCGCCACAGTCAGCGAGCAGTTCAAGCCCAGCCCGCTGGTCAACGTTTTCGACGAGGTCTACGAGACCTATCGGCGCCAAACCGGCGGTTACGGGCCGCCGCGCAACATCACCGCCCTTGAGCGCGCCGCCCAGACCGCCTCCAGCGAGTCCCTCACCATCATGGAGCAGCGGCTTACCTGGCTGGCCAGCATCGGCGCCATCTCCCCCTTCGTCGGCCTCTTCGGGACCGTCATGGGCATTGTTAAGGCCTTCGTCGGCCTCGGCACCGAGGGCACTGCTACCCTCCGCGCCGTCGCGCCCGGCGTCGCTGAGGCGCTCATCACCACTGCCGCCGGCCTCGTCGTAGCCATTCCCGCGGTCATCGCGTACAACCAGTTCACAGCCAGTTGCCGCGACTTCGGCGCGCGCAACGACGACTTCGCCCGCGAGCTTCTGAACAGTATGGAAGAGGCCGCACTCGGCCCCAATCAGGATCCTGGAGAATCTCCTCGTGGCGTTCACCACTAGAGGCGGTCACACCCAGACGGCGCTGGCGGAAATCAACATCACGCCGCTGGTCGACGTGGTGCTGGTGCTGCTCGTCATCTTCATGCTCACCGCGCCCGTCCTGCAGTCGGGCATCCAGGTCAACGTACCCAAAACCCGCACCGTCCACGAGATCACCCAGCAGCGCAACGTGGTTACCGTCGACAAGGACCAGCAGGTCTTCCTCAACGACAAGCCGGTCAACCTGAACGATCTGCCCAGCCTGCTCCGCGCCCAGAACACCGACACCACGCACGAGGTCATCTATCTTCGCGCCGACGAGAAAGTTCCCTTCGGCGTCTTTGCCGAAGTCATGGACGCCGTCAAGCAGGCCGGCATCACCAACGTCAGCATCGTCACCCAGCCCATCCAGAGCTCGCCGGCTCTAAAGTAGATCCCTCTCGAAGTTCGGTGCCGCACCGTTCGCGGGCGCAACTCCTCGCGCGAGCAACCTCCCCAGGATACACACGCAAATCCCTCCCCTTGTGCTCTACGCTGGCGCTTCACGCCCTGAATTGCGTAATCTTGATCGCGGAACCTTACGCGGAGCAATGAAGCGATGAATGGACTGGCACGGCTCATGGCATTCGGCATCATCGGCGCAGCACTCGGTTCAGGAGCGGTGAACGCGCAGGCAGCTGCGGCACAGCCTGTTTTCGTCAATACCCTCATGCCGCAGCCCGCGCAGCTCACTGTCGGCTCCGGCGCGCTGCCCCTTGCTCCCGGATTTTCGGTCGCCGTCGACAAGTTCCACGATCAGCGTCTCGACGAGGCTATCGGCTGGGCCATGCAGCGGCTCAAAATGCAGGTCGGCTTCATCATTCCCGATGCCGCTCCCGGCGCGCCTGCTGCTCTTGTCATCTCCGTCGACGGCCCCGGTGAAGCCGTGCAGGGTCCGGACGAAGACGAGTCCTACTCGCTCGAGGTCACCCCCCAGGGCGCGCATCTCCACGCTGCCACCGACGTCGGCGCCATGCGCGGACTCGAGACCCTCCTCCAGCTTGTCCAGTCCTCCGGTCAGGGATTCTTCCTGCCCGCCGTCTCCATCCAGGATTCTCCGCGCTTTCGCTGGCGCGGCCTCATGATCGACTGTTCCCGCCACTTCGAGCCCGTCGGCGTCATCGAGCGCACCCTCGATGCCATGGCCGCTGTCAAGATGAACGTCTTCCACTGGCACCTCAGCGACGACCAGGGCTTCCGCATGGAGAGCACAGTCTTTCCCCTCCTCACTGAGGACGGATCCGACGGCCTCTACTACACCCAGGATCAGGCCCGCGAAGTCGTCGCCTATGCGCGCGGCCTCGGCATTCGCGTCGTCCCCGAGTTCGATATGCCCGGCCACAGCACCTCCTGGGTGGTCGGCTATCCCGATCTGGCCAGCGCACCCGGCCCGTTCTCCATCGAGCGCCACTTCGGGGTCTTCGATCCGGTGCTGGACCCGACGCGCGACAGCACTTACGAGTTCCTCGACAAATTCATCGGCGAGATGGCCGGCATCTTTCCCGATGAATACATGCACATCGGCGGTGACGAGAACAACGGCGTCGAATGGAAGAACAACCCGCGCATTCAGGCCTTCATGCGCGCTCACGATCTCAAGGGCACAGCCGCGCTTCAGGCGTATTTCAACCAGCGAGTGCTCAAGATCCTTGAGAAGTACAACAAGAAGATGATCGGCTGGGATGAAATCCTCACCCCCGGCCTGCCCAAAGACGTCGTGGTCCAGTCGTGGCGCGGCTTTGATTCGCTCTCCGCCGGCGCGAAGCAGGGCTACAGCGGCATACTCAGCGCCGGCTACTACCTCGACCACATGGTTCCCGCCTCCGAGTATTACCGCGTTGACCCCGTGCCTGCGAACAGCAGCCTCACGCCCGAGCAGGCCTCGCGCATCCTCGGCGGTGAAGCCTGCATGTGGGGCGAGTACGTCGATCCGCAGATCATCGACTCCCGCATCTGGCCGCGCGCCGCGGCCATCGCTGAGCGCCTCTGGTCCCCGCAGTCGGTCGACAACGTCGACGATATGTATCGGCGCCTCCGCGTCGAGTCGCTGCGCATCGAAGCTCTCGGCCTCACCCAGATCTCTCAGGAAGCGGCCAGCCTGCGCGCCCTTGCCGGCACGCAGCAGATCGACCCCCTGCAGATCCTCGCCACCGTCCTTCAGCCGGTCGACTTCGACGAGCGCTCCTCCTGGTCGGACGCGCATGGCGTCACCACGCTCATGCCTCTCGACCATCTTGTCGACGCGCTCCCACCCGATCCGCCCTCGCGTCACGATTTCAGGGAATTGGTGAGCACCTATCTCCAGGATCCCATCGGGCACCCCGAGCAGCAGGCCGCGCTGACTGATTTGTTCCGTTCCTGGGCCAGCGCCCAGCCCGACCTCACCCAGCTCATGGCCGATTCGCCGCTGCTCGCCAACGCCCTGCCCCGCGCGGAGCAACTCACTGAGCTCAGCAGCCTGGGCCTCGAGGCCGTCTCGTACCTCTCTTCTGGCGAGCCCGCGCCGCCGGGATGGAAGGCGCAGAAGCTGGCCATCCTCGATCAGGCTGCGCAGCCCATCGCGCTCACGCGCTTCACCGTCCTCCAGCCGTTGCGGGATCTGGTCAACGAAGTGCGGTAAACGCGCGCCAAAAAAGAAAAGGCAGGCTGCAACCTGCCTTTTCTGCACCCTAACCCCTGCACCCTGCCTTCAGACGATCCACCCACCGCCGACCACCTCATCCTCGTCGTAGAAGACCGCCGCCTGTCCCGGTGTCACCGCGCGCTGCGGCTCGTCGAAGATCGCCTCGACCTCGCCGTTGTCGATGCTGCGAAGCGTCGCCCACGCCGGCTCGTGCCGATGCCGGATTTTCGCACGCACCCGCATTTCGCCGCGCAGCTCCGGGATGCTGATCCAGTTCAGATCCCGCGCCCGCAAACTCCGCGTTGTCGCTTCCGCATCCGACCCCACCGTCACCCGATGGCTCCCCGGCTCGATCTGGATCACGTACAGGGGCTCCGCCGACGCGACCCCCAGCCCCTTGCGTTGGCCAACAGTGAAATTGTGGATCCCTGTGTGCCGCCCGATCGCTTCGCCGCTGGTCGTCACCAACTCGCCGGCCGTGTCCGGGATCTCCTGCCCCTGCTCATCCAGATAGGCCGCAATGAACCGCTTGTAATCGCCGCCGGGGATGAAACATATCTCCTGCGAGTCCGGCTTGACAGCGATCGCCAGCCCCTGACGCGCCGCCATTTCCCGGACTTCGGACTTGCGGTAGCCACCCAGCGGAAACAGCGTCCGCGAAAGCTGCTCCTGGGTCAACCCGAAGAGGAAATATGTCTGGTCCTTCGCCTCATCCACCGGCCGGCTCAAAATCCACCGCCCGCGCTCCGGATCGTATTCGTTGCGCGCGTAGTGCCCGGTCGCGATGCGATCCGCTCCAATCTGCCGCGCCCGCACCAGCAGCTGATCGAACTTGAGATGGTTGTTGCACAGCGAGCACGGAATCGGGGTCCGCCCGTTCAGGTACTCGCGCACGAACGGCCGCACCACGTCCTCTTCGAAGCGCTCCTGCTCGTTCACCACGTAGTACGGAATCTCCAGCGCCTCGGCCACGCGCCGCGCGTCGTACACATCGTCGAGCGAGCAACAGCGCCCCGTCACCTGCTCCGGCATGCCCTCCTTGCCCGCCAGCCGCCGCTGATTCCACAGCTGCAGCGTCAGCCCCACCAGCTCATAGCCTTCCGCGCGCAGCAACGCCGCGACGGTCGACGAGTCGACTCCGCCGGACATGGCGATGGCAATGGTGTTGTTAACGGGCATAGGGAAGGCCTGTAAGCGGGCCTCTTATCAGTATGACAGGAACGCGGCGAACGCCGCCGTTCCGCTAACCGGACTTTAGCTGACCGCTTCTTAGCTCGCGCTACTGATTCACCCCACTCGCCAGAAACCCGCCATCCACCACCAGCACCTGGCCGGTGACGAACGACGCAGCGTCGGAGGCGAGATACACCGCCGCGCCGACCACCTCATCGGTCTTTCCGAAGCGGCCCATTGGCGTCCGCATCAGCAATTCCTTGCCGCGCGGAGTATTGTCCAGCAGATCGGCATTGAGCGCAGTGCGAAATACTCCCGGCGCGATGGCGTTGACCAGCACGCCTTTCTTCGACCACTCCACCGCCAGCGACCGCGTCAGCGACGCTACCGCCGCTTTGCTGGCCGCATACGCCGCCACTTCGCTCAATGCCACATACGAATTCAGCGACGCGATGTTGATGATGCGTCCGTAGCCCCGCTCAAGCATGTGCGCGCCGAAGATCTGGCAGGCTCGCAGCGTCCCCGTCAGGTTCGTGTCGATGATGTCGCGCCACTCCTCTTCCGGAAACGTCAGCGTCGGCGCGCGTTTGATCTTGCCGGCGCAGTTCACCAGGATATCTGCCTTACCGAACCGCTCCACCGTTTCGCGCAGCAGCCGCTCCAGCGAGCTGCGATCCTGCATGTCGCAGGTGATGCGCAGCGTCTGCCGCCCCCGGGCCTCGATTTCCGCCGCCGTCTCATTCACCTGCTCCTGCCGCCGCGCTGAGGCCACCACGTCCGCCCCAGCCTCGGCCAGTCCCAGGCTGATGGCGCGCCCAATCCCCGATGTGCCGCCCACCGCCACGGCGGTCCTTCCGTTCAGTTCCAGACCCTTCAGCGTCATCGTGCCCCCGTATGCGCCGCCACAGGCGCCGGCTTGCCCAGAAAAACCGGCGCGATGTGCCGCTGGAACAAGTTCTCCGTCACATTCTTCGCAATCACCGCTTCATTCGCCTCCAGCAGCTCCAGATACCGCGGCCCCATCTTCGCCGCAATCTTAAAGCCCACATGCAAAAGCTGACGGAAGCTGCTGTTGTACTCCCGCGAGCTCGGATCGTGTCGCAGCGCCGAGGTGTACTGCTCCGAAGTCCACCGCGCCACGACTCCGGGCTCCGGCAGCTTCGCCGAAGCGATGTCGATTACGGTCGCGTACGGCCCGCACAGCTCCTCGCGATGTTCATACGCCTCGGCATAGATCTCCCTGGCCAGCGCCAACCCATCACCACCCGCCTCGGCCAGCCCGATGATCTCCTCCAGCCACGTCGTCCCCGCAGTCTTCAGGTGGACCCCTTGCTGCTTCGTGGCCTCATGGATCGCCACGTAGATCGAAAATTTGTCGCTTCCGGAATGCACGCTCAACTTCAGGTTCGGGGGCAGCCCAAAATGCTTGACAGCCCACGAAATTGCTGCCACGTCCAGCGTCATTTCACTACGGAATTGTTGAATATTTCCAACATAATCCACGCCTTTGTTAAAGCGCCCGGTGAATTTCGGAGCGATCGTCTGCACCGGGATACCCTCATCCGCTATCGCCGCCAGAATGATCAGCAGTTCCGCCGGGGTTTGCGCTGCGTCCGTCTCGTCCATCGATACTTCCGCGATGAACCGCCCCTTCCCCTTGGCGTTCACGATCTTCCGATAGACCTTGCCCGCTTCCTCGACCGCGAAGAGAAACTTCACCGCTGTCGCCCGCAGCAGTTCCGGCGTAATCTCGAACGCCTCGTCGACGCCTTCGAGCTGCAGCTTCCCCACCAAGCCCGTCCGGCGCTTCAGGAACGCCTCAATCGACGCTCCCGAGGCCGATCTCCCAATCGCATCGGCCACGTCGATCGTGAAAAAGTTGCACGGCCCGAGAAACCGTTCCACCGTCGTCAGATTGATATGGTCCGCGTCGCAGAAGTACGGCTTCTTCCACCCCAGCGCCTCCACCGCAGCATCGGCCGCGGCACGCGTCTGCGCCGGTTCCGAGCCAATAATGTTGTGCTCGCGGTTCGACTTATTCCAGACGGGAATCACGTCCACGCCCGCCTGCTCTGCCAGCACGCACGCCCGCAGTTGCGCCTTCGCCTGATGCGCAAAGCGGTCGCCCACTCCCACCGAATATCTGCCCAGTTCCAGCTCGCTGCTCATCTTCTCCTCAACCTTGAAAACGATTGCGGTGCGCCCACAACCCCAGCCCCGGGTTCGCGACAAAGAAAATCTCTTCGCCATCTACGGTGTTGAACCCATGGCGCAGCTTCCCGGGATCGTACCGGCGAAGCACCTCGTTCAGATCTCCGTAAGCGAAGCCCACTCCCTCCACTTCGTCCCGCGTCAGATGCGCCGGGCACCACGTAATCCTGAATCGCCCCTCCGATGACCCATGGATCAAATGCGCTGCCGCGCTGAGATCCGCCGCCAGATCCGCATTCTTCGCAACCGCTTCCAGCGTCGCCGGCGTTCCGCGATAACCGTACTTCCGGATCAGCGCGTCGATGGTGCGATCCTCGCCAAACTCCTTCACCGCCGGTGCCAGAATCATCAGCTCCGCGCCATCGGCCAGCGCCATGCGCGTCCGGTAGACCGCCTTGTTGCCCAGCCACGTGCTGTGGAACTCATGCGGATCCAGATACACCACCGCCTTGCGCAGCGGCTCGTCCAGCATTTCGAAGTTGACCTTCAGGCTCAGCTCCGCCGCGCGCTCAAAGCACTCCGCGTCGTCTCCGATGAACAGCCCCTGCGTCGCCAGTCCGCCGTCAGCCGCCCGCCCCACCACCGTCTGCACGTAGACAATCGGCAGGTCTTTCAGGAAGCGCTCTGCCGCATAATTCAGCACGCGCCGCACCGGATTATCCGCGCGCCCCATGATCCGTTCCATGCCATAAACCGCGCCCAGATAATGGCTGCGATTGATGCCTTCGCGCCCTCCCGTGCCCACCAGAATGTTCTTGTTGTAGTTCGCCATCCCGATCACTTCGTGCGGCACCACCTGCCCCACCGAAAGAATCAGGTCGAAATTCTCGCGTGCGATCATCCGGTTCACCTGCGCCGGCCATGCAAAGTGCAGTTTCCCTTCCGACTGTATTTCGATAAATTCTGCCGGAACCTCGCCCAGCGTCTCGATATCTGTGCGCCAGTTGTGGATTTGAAACAGCGCCTGCGGCATATCCCCGAACATCCGCGTGAGCTGCGCTGCTGACATCGCTGCATGGGTCCCCAGCGCCGGCAGAACGGTGCGCAGCCGCTCGCCATAGTACTTCCACGCATACTGCGTCAGTGCCCCGGCCCCCGAGTGCAGCCGCGTGATGTCCGGAGGCACCACCAGCACCCGCTGCCGCGCGCCAAGCTTGCCCAGCGCCTCACACAGCAGCGACTCCATCTCCGCCGGCGCGATCGTCAGGTTCACACCGCCGCGCGCTGCGTAAAGACTCATGCCGCCACCTCCACTCGCTTCAGCCCCGGCGCCAGCATCACGATGATCAGCAGCGCCAGCAGATAAACGCTCGATGCCAGAATGAACAGGCTTACGTAGCTGTGCGTGATCTTCAGGATCCAACCCGCGCTCGCCGCCAGCAGGATTCCTCCCGCCGAGCCCGCGCTCGTCCCAATCCCCACCACCGACCCCACTGCGCTCTTCGGGAACATATCGGACGACGTCGTAAACAAGTTCGCTGACCACCCCTGATGCGCCGCCGTCGCCAGGCTCACCAGCGCAATCGCGATACCCTCCGAGTGCAGCCGTCCGGCCATGAAGATGGGCACCACCGCGCACGCGCACACGAACATGGCCGCCAGCCGCGCCTTTTCCTGCGACAGCCCCAGCCTCCGGAACGGCGCCGGCAGCCATCCTCCGCCGATGCTGCCCACCGCCGACATCGTGTACACAATGATCAGCGGCAGCCCCAGATGCGCCAGGTCCAGATGAAACCGGCTGCTGAAATATGACGGCAGCCAGAACAGGAAGAACCACCAGATCGGATCGGTGAGAAATTTACCGATGGCAAAGGCCCACGTCTGCCGGTAGCTCAGCAGCCGCAGCCATCGAACGCCGGGCCCCATCTGTGCCGCCGCTTCCTGGTATATGTACCGCAGCTCCACGCCCGTCAGCGTCGGGTGGTCCGCCGGCTTGCGGTAATTCCGGTACCACCACAGGATCCACAACATGCTGAAGGTGCCGGTGATCAGAAACGCGGCGCGCCAGCTATAGTGCAGCGCCACCCACGGCACCATGAATGGCGCCAGCACCGCGCCCACATTCGCGCCGGAATTGAAAATCCCGGTCGCCAGCGAGCGCTCCTTCTGCGGAAACCACTCCGCCACCGTCTTGATCGCCGCCGGGAAATTCCCAGACTCGCCCAACCCCAGGCAAAAACGCGCCACGCCGAACTCGAACGCGCTGCTGGCCAGCGCGTGCCCCATCGCCGAAAGACTCCAGATGGCCATGAACAGGCAATAGCCGATCCGCGTCCCCAGCCGGTCGATGATCCATCCGGCGGCAATCACCCCGATTGCGTAGGCCAGTTGGAATCCGGCTACGATGTACCCATAATCGACCTCCGTCAGCCCGATCGCGTGGTGCAGTGTCGGCTTCAGGATCGCGATCACCTGCCGGTCCATGTAGTTGATCGACGTCGCGGCGAACAGCATCGCGCAGATCGTCCAGCGGACGTGCCCCAGGCGAAATCTGCCCGAGCCCTCTGACGCGCCGATCTCCTCCGCCGCCTTGCCAGCGTCTCTCATGCCGATTCGTGAGTCCCTGTTACAGCTTGTAGGCCTTGCGCACCAGGTTGTACGCCAGATCGCGCGCCACTTCAACCGCTTCGTCTTCTGCCAGCCGGTGCTCGGCCACCAACCGCGCCAGCCACACGCAGTCCATGCGCCGCGCTACATCGTGCCGCGCCGGAATCGACAGGAAAGCCCGCGTGTCGTCGTTGAAACCGACGGTATTGTAGAAGCCAGCCGTCTCCGTCACCTGCTCGCGGAAGCGCAGCATCCCCTCCGGGCTGTCGTGGAACCACCACGGCGGACCCAGCCGCAGGCACGGATAGTGCCCCGCCAGCGGCGCCAGTTCGCGGCTGTACGTGGTCTCGTCCACCGTAAACAGGATCAGGGTGAAGTTTTTCTCGTTGCCAAACAGATCCAGCAGCGGACGCAGCCCTGTCACATAATCCGTAGGCATGGGAATATCCGCTCCCATGTCGCGCCCGTACCGCTCGTAGATTTGCCTATTATGGTTGCGGAGCGCGCCCGGATGCAGTTGCATCACCAGGCCGTCCTCCACGCTCATGCGCGCCATCTCGGTCAGCATCTGCGCGCGGAACATTTCTTCGTCCGCGGCACTCGCGCGTTTCGCCATTATCATTTCGAATAGCTTCGCAGCTTCCCGCTTCTCCAAGTCCGCGGTGCGCGCGGTCGGATGCCCGTGGTCCGTCGCCGTGCATCCCAGCGCCTTGAACCGGTCTCTCGTCTTCCGCAACGCCCGCAGATAGCCCTCCCACGCCGTCGCATCCTCGCCGCTCAAATGGCCCAGCTTGATCACATTGTCCTGGAACCCCGCGTACTCCGGATCGACAACCGGATCGGGACGAAACGTCGGAATAATTCGCGCCTTCCACCCCGATTCCCGCACCGCGCGGTGATCCTCCAGCGAATCCAGCGGCGAATCCGTCGTCGCCAGCACTTCCAGCCGGAAGCGCTCGTACAGAGCGCGCGGCCGGAACTCCGGCGTCTGCAGCCGCTCCGAGATTACGTCGAAATACAGGTCCGCCGTCGCCGCCGACAGCCGCTCCTCCAGGCCGAACAGTTCCTGGAAGGCATAGTCCAGCCACATTCGCGTCGGCGTTCCCCGGAAGAGGCAATAGTTCTCCGCAAAGATCCGCCACACACGGCGCGGGTCCCGCATGGTCTCTACCCCGATCTCCAGATCCTCCAGCGAAATTCCCTGGCTGTACAGCATCCGGAAGATGTAGTGATCCGGCTGCACCAGCAGCTTGGCGGGATCGGGAAACGGTTCGTTGCGTGCAAACCACGCTGCCTGGGTGTGCCCGTGCGGGCTGATCAGCGGCAGCGTGCGAATTTCGCTGTACAGGCGCCGCGCAATCCCGCGCAGCGTCTCGTTCGCCGGAAAGAGGCGGTCCTCGTGGATCAGGTTCATGGCACGCGCCCGCATGGAAAAGGTCGACCTCCTTCATCCTCTCTGCGGCAAATGACCCGCAGAGGTCCGACCACCAGAATACACCGGCGGGGTCGTCCAAACAGTGTTACTTTCATCCCTGAAGGAAGAAATGAGCCGGATGCGCCCCTGAATCCTGCCTTCCAGGGCATTTCAGTCGCTCCCCGGCTTCGGATCCGGGAGCGTCGATGCCGAAAACCGACACGCACATGACCATGCGAGTGGTGAACCACATTCGCAATATGATGGAAACCGGCGACTTGCAGCCCGGCGATCGCATTCCCCCGGAGCGTGAATTTGCCCGCAAGCTCCGCATCAGCCGCGCCAGCCTCCGCACCGGCATCGGCTACCTCGCGGCCATGGGGGTCATGGATGTCCGCCATGGCGTCGGCACCTTTGTAGCCGAGGGCCCCCCGGAGATCGGCAAGTCCTCGCTCAGCCTGCTCGGCGCTCTGCATGGCTTTCAGTCCTGGCAGATGTTCGAGGCGCGGCGCATCCTCGAAAGCGAGCTCGCCGCACTGGCTGCCGAGCGCGGGCGCGAGCAGCACTTCGCCTCCCTCTCTGAAGAGGTCGCGGAGATGTACGCCACCGTCGACAACCCCATGGACTACCTCATTCACGACGTGCGCTTCCACCGCGTTATCGCTCAGGCCTCCGGCAATCCTATTCTCGCCGCGCTCATGGAGACCATTACCTCCGCGCTCTACGACGAGCGCCGCAAGACCGTCGAGCACTCCCGCGATCTGAAGGAATCCGCCGACATGCACCGGGAAATCTACCGCGCCATCCGTTCGCGCAACGCAGCCGAAGCGCGCTCGGTCATGCGCCGTCACCTGGCCATGGCCCAGTCCGCTCAGGATATGGAAGCGGGGGCTACCCCGCCGGGATCGAACGGCCAGAAAAAGCCGCGCCGGCGCGCCGCGGCGGAATAGCAGGCCGCGCGCAGAAATCGAGTTTCGCTGGTGGTCGCTGTCGATCGCGGGCGTTACGCGCCGGCCCGGGTCGCCCGTCCGGGCAGTCTGGCAGACCGCACCGGCTTCTTCTGCTGCGCCCGCACCAGCTTCGGCTCGTGCGCCTCAACCGTCCCGGATTGGGTGTCCATCCACTCCTCCAGCCGCGAGCGCCGGAAGCGCCAACGATTCCCAATCCGAAATGCCGGGATAAATCCTGTCGCTGCATAGCGATACAAGCTGTCGGCGCTGATGCCCAGGTAATCGGCCGCCTGGCGGATGTCCATGACCTCGCGAACTGCTGCAGATGGGGCAATCGTGGGCTTCATCACTCCTCCGGCAATCGAGCACCCATGTATACCACAGGAAGAAACCCGAAGGAAACGGGGAATTTCGACGGGAAACCCGAAAAGCAAACCCCCGGCGCCGAGGCTTCAGGGGACAGAGCGCAATTCTTCCGCACCCTGCCCCATGGAACCGGGAACCTGCTCCTTACAGCTTTGGCTCCAGCCCGCTGAGGATCTTCAGGAAGCTCTCGTCCACCGTGCGGTTCTTTGAGATCGCTTCCTTCAGTGGAATGTCCTCGATCTTCGTCCCGCGCAGCACGACCAGCCGCCCGAACTTGCCCTGATGGACCAGGTCGATGGCCGCCAGCCCGTACCGCGTAGCCAGCATCCGGTCGTACGCCGTCGGCGTGCCGCCCCGCTGCGTATGGCCCAGGTTCACGCTCCGCGTCTCGTACCCCGTTCGCTGCTCGATCAGGTCCGCCAGGTGCTCGGCGATGCCGCTCAGCCGTGCGTGCCCAAAAGCATCCACTTTCGAGCCCTTGGTCGCCTGCTCGCCGGAATGCGGCAGCTTCGCGCCTTCGGCCACCACCACAATTCCGTACTTCTTGCCGTGCTCGTGGTTGTGCTTCAGGATCGCGCACACGTGATCCAGGTCAATTTCCTTCTCCGGCACCAGCACCACGTGCGCGCCGCCGGCCACGCCTGCGGTCAGCGCGATCCAGCCCGCATCGCGGCCCATCACCTCGCAGACGATGACGCGATTGTGCGATTCCGCCGTCGTGTGCAGCCGGTCGATGGCCTCCGTCGCGATCATCACCGCCGTGTCGAAGCCGAAGCAGACATCGGTCCCATTCAGATCGTTGTCGATCGTCTTCGGAACGCCCACCCCCGGCACGCCCGCCTCGATCAGCGCGTTGGTCACGGACTGCGTATCATCGCCGCCAATGGCGATCAGCGCATCCAGCTTGTTGGCCTTCAGCGTCTGTACGCATTTCTGCACGCCGCCCTCAATCTTCCGCACATTCGTGCGCGAGGTCCGCAGGATGGTTCCGCCCTCGGTCAGGATGCGGTCCACCTTCTCGAGTGTCAGTGACACGGTGGTGTTCTCCAGAACGCCGCGCCAGCCTTCGAGAAACCCGACAAATTCGTCGCCGTAATGAATGATGCCCTTTCGCACTGCCGCCCGAATCACTGCATTCAGACCAGGACAGTCTCCGCCGCCCGTCAATATGCCAATTCGCATCGCTATCGCTCCCTGTTTCGGAATGGAACCCTGCCCGGAAATCCTCTGCCTTCCCGGCAACTCACGGCCGGATCGATTCTCCTGCCGCACGATTTTCTGCCTATGCCTCCATAAAAATCATAACCACCCCACCCCTGGCGACACAACATGACCAAAATGCTGGCGCGGCGCCAGAGGCCGATAGATAATGAGGCACCATGCTCCCACGTCTGGTTCTTGCGCTCACCGTGACTGGTCTGCTCCAGGCCCCCGCGTCGCCGCTGCTGGCGCAGCAGGCTCCCGCTCCGGCAAACTCCACAACGCCGCCAAGCATCGTCACCTCAGTCACTATCGCGCCTCTGAACCGGAAGCCCGACTATTCCAAAGAGGGAGTGGTTTTTCAGAAAGTCGACAGCGCCTACGTCTACAACGCCGACGGCACCGGCACGCGCACCCTGGAGGTCGTCGCACGCGTGCAGTCCGACGCCGCCGTGCAGAGCTTTGGCGTTCTCAACTTCAATTACGCGGCGGGCAACGAACACGTCACCATCGAATACCTGCGCGTGCGCAAACCTGATGGCACCGTCGTCGACACTCCGCCCAGCGACGCCGAGGACATGCCCACCGAGGTCACGCGGGAAGCCCCCTTCTACAGCGACCTCAAGCAACTGCAGATTCCCGTCAAGTCTCTCAGCCCCGGCGACCAGCTGGAATACCGCGTCCGTTTCGACCTCACCCATCCCCTCGCGCCGGGCCAGTTCTGGGGCTCCGAGAGCTGGATCACCTCCAACGTCGTTCTCAACGAGACCGTGGAACTCTCTGTCCCCGACGGCAAGTACGTCCAGGTCCTCAGCCCGAAATTTCCGCCGGTGGTCACCGGCCAGAACAGCCGCAAAATCTATACCTGGCAATCCTCGCATCTGGCGCCAACCGGAGCGGACGCCGACAGGAAAGCGCCTGCGCCGGACGCCGACGCCCAGCCCGATGTCGCCTGGACCACCTGGCGCAACTGGCAGGAGATCGGCAACTGGTATGCTTCCCTCTCGAAAGACCGAGTCGTCGTCACTCCTGAGATTCAGTCCAAAGTTCAGGAGCTGATTCAGGGCAAGACCACCGACGACGCGAAGATCGAGGCCATCTACAACTACGTCTCGCTCCAGGTCCGCTATATTGGCGTCGCCTTCGGCATTGGCCGCTATCAGCCGCACGCCGCGGAGGCCGTCTTCGAAAACCAGTACGGCGACTGCAAGGACAAGGACACGCTGCTGCAAACCATGCTCAAAGCGGTTGGATACGACGCATGGCCCGCGCTCATCGGCAGCTCCCACAAGCTGCACCCCGAGCTTCCCACTCCCGAACAGTTCGATCACGTCATCACGGTCGTTCCACGCGGCGGCAGCGTCATCTGGCTCGACAGCACTCCCGAAGTCGCGCCGTACAAGCTCCTCATGTTCGGCCTGCGCGACAAGCAGGCCCTCGTCATTCCCTCAACCGGCGAGCCGAAGCTGATGCGCACTCCTGCCGATGGCCCATTTCCCTTCACCACCGAATACTCCGCCATTGCGAAGCTCGACAGCGACGGCACGCTGACCGGCCATATCTCCTTCACCGTTCGCGGCGACACCGAAGTCCTCTTCCGCGCCGCGTATCGAGCTGCGCCGCGAGCGCAGTGGCAGCAACTCTCGGAGAACATGTCTCAGGCCATGGGCTTCGCGGGAACCATCAGCGACATCGACGTCAGCCTCCCCGACCACACGGATGAGCCATTCCATTTCGCCTGGAATTACGACCGCAAGGAGTACGCCGACTGGAGTAATCGCCGCATTCTGCCGCTCATGACCGGTCCCGATCTGCCCGCTCCGGGCGATTCGGCTTCCGCGATCCAGTTGCCGGCAAAGCAAATTGAATCTTTCCACTCCGAGATCGCCCTCCCCGCTCAGTACACCGCCGTGCTGCCCAAATCCGTGCGGTACGAGAGCGCTTTTGCCACCTACGAGGCCACCTACAAGCTCGACGGCAGCAATTTCATCAGCGACCGCAAATTCCAGATCCTGGAGCAGCAAATTTCCGCCGACCAATGGGACAAGTACAAGCAGTTCGCCGACAACGTGAACAACGATGTGAACCAGTATGTGCAGCTGGTCGCTGCTGGTTCGCCTATGCCCGATACCACTCCCAGCAATCCCGACGCCGTGCAGCTGATCCAGGCCGCGTGGGCGGAGCTCAATAATCACAACCCCTCCGCGGCGCGCAACGATCTCCAGAGCGCAGAGCAACTGAACCCGCGGGAGCGTGGCCTGTGGGCCGAATTCGGCGTTCTCGACGCCAGCGATAACCGCATGGACGACGCCGTCGCCGACCTGCGCAAAGAAATTCAGTACCATCCCGACAACGCGCGGATTTACGAATACCTCGCCTCGCTCCAGGTCCGCATGCAGCAGAATGACGACGCCATTACCACGCTTCGCGGTCTGCTGAAGGTTTTCCCCAACGACACCGACGCCGAGCTGCGGCTTGGATCGCTGCTCATCCTGCAGCAGAAATACGACGATGCCGCTGCGCTCCTGGAAGCTGCCGCGAAGCACTCCCCGGCCAACAAAGTTCTCGCCGTCCAGGCGGGCCACGCGGACATCCTCGCCGGAAAACGCGATGCCGGAGCCACGCTGCTCCAGAACGTGCTCAACGGCGCCGACAATCCGGAAACGCTCAACGACGCTTCCTACGAGCTCGCCGACGCCGGCCTGAACCTGCCGCTCTCCGAAAGCAGTTGCCGGAAGGCTCTGGACCTTCTCGGCAAGCAAACCTCCACCATCACCCTCGGCAATCTCAGCGCGGACGATCTCCAGCACGTGCAGCTTCTTACTGCCACCTGGGACACGATGGGCTGGATTTATTTCCGCGAAGGCAAGCTCGGCCTCGCCGAGAGCTATGTCCACGCGGCATGGGTGACGGCGCAGCACAGCGAAATCGGCGATCATCTCGGCCAGATTTATGAGAAGGAGGGCAAGTTCCAGGATGCCGCGAATATCTACGCTCTGGCCGTTGCCGCAGACACGCTGAGCCCCGAGCCGGAGGGCAAAGCCGCGCTGCTCGCGCGCCAGAAGGCCCTTTCCGCGAAAGGCTACCGCACGAAATACGCTGATCCGGGCGCCGAGCTGGGTAACGAGCGCTCGATCTTTCTACCTGCACTGACCCACACCTTCTCTTCCGCCGATTTCTTCGTTCTGCTTTCGCCCGGCAAAGTGGAGGACGTCCGCTTCATCAGCGGCGACGCGCGCCTGGTGGATGCGGCCCAATCGCTGCGCAAAGCCGATTTCAGCACCCAGTTCCCCAAAGACTCGCAGGATCGCATTGTTCGCCGCGGCATTCTCGCCTGTTCGGGGGTCGATAAGCGCTGCCAGTTCACCCTGCTGCTGCCGCAGTCCGTTTCGCTCAACTAAACCAGGCGCCGTTCCGGCCATGCCCTGTGGATGGCGCTTGACACCACTGCCCTTAGAATCGAAGCCATGTCTCTGCTCCAGGTCATTATTCTCGCCATCATCCAGGGTCTCGCCGAGCTCCTGCCCATCTCCAGCTCCGCCCACGTGGTCGTCGCGGAGAAACTGATGGGCCTCGATCCCTCCTCGCCGGCCATGACCCTGCTGCTCGTGATGCTGCACACCGGCACGATGTTTGCCGTCATCGTCTATTTCTGGAAGCAGTGGCGTGCGACGTTTTTCTCCGACAGCGAGGCGTTCAAGCGCTTTGCATGGCAGGCCATCATCGCCACCATCCCCACTCTGGTGATTGGCTGGATCCTGATGAAGATTATCGAGCACACGCTCTTCAGGGGTGCGCCGAAGGCGCAGATCGAAGACCTCTTCAGCCACCTGGAGATTGTCGCCCCGGCATTGCTCGCGGCCGGAATTCTCATTTTGGCAGCGGGGCTGAAGGAAGGCAGACGGCCGGACTCCGCTGAATCGGATCGGATCGGCTTCGGCCAGGCGGCCATCATCGGAGCCGTGCAGGGTCTTTGTCTTCCTTTTCGCGGATTTTCACGATCCGGCGCCACCATTTCGGTGGGCATTCTGCAGGGCATCAAAAAGGTGCGGGTCGAGTCGTTCAGCTTTGCCCTGGCGGTGATCATCACCCCGCTGGCGATTGGACGTGAAGTCTGGCGCCTGCGGCACGCCGATCATTCCGGCTTCGCGCATGCGGCCTTTCCGAGCCTGCTCGGCGCGTTCTTCGCGTTTCTCGCCGGACTGCTCGCGCTGAAGTGGCTCAGCTCCTGGCTGGAGCGCGGCCGCTGGTACTACTTCGGCATCTACTGCATCGCCGCCTCGGTCGTCGTCTTCGTTCTCCACCAGCACGGCTACTGATCGCTGCAACTGAAGAGCGAATCGCTTTTCAGGCATCCGCCCGGATCACGGCGGCTTCCAAGGTCGCATGATGAAGACCGGCCGCCAGGCACTCCAGGTGCTCGCCCTGAGCCTTGCGCTCATCGTCTTCTGGTTCGCCTGCGTGGCCAACTTTCATGCGCAGGACATGATCCTCGGCGCTCCCTCCGTCCTTCTCGCCGTGGTGTTCTCCTTCTACGCCATTCGCAAACTTCCCATCCGTTTTCGCCCTTCGCTCGCCGACATTCTCGAAATCTGGCGCCTGCCCGCCTACGTCGTCATCGATCTGGGCCAGGTGCTTCTCGTGCTCGCGCGCGATTTCGCCGGCCGGCGCGCTCCTTCGCTTTTCCGTTCCGCTCGCTGGCGCGCCAACGCCAACAGCCCCGAGGATCTTGCCCGCCGCGCCCTCGCCGTCGCAACCACAACCGTCTCGCCTAACTGCATCGTGATTGGCATTGATCGTGAGCGGCGCCAGTTTCTCTTTCATCAGCTCAAAGCCTCTCCTGTCTCTGTCATGACCCGCCAGCTCGGCGCAGGAGAGCCGCGGTGAATCCCTGGACGCTCACCGCGACCGTCGCGGGCGCGTCGCTCATCCCCTGCGCCTTTGCCTGCCTTCGTGGCTCGCCCGAACGCCGCCTCGTGGGCCTCGAGATGACCGGCACCATCGTCGTCATTCTGCTCATCCTTCTCACCATCGGCTATGGCCGCCTGCCGTTCATCGACATGCCGCTGACCCTCGCTTTGCTATCGTTCGGCGCGGGGCTGGTCTTCGCGCGCTTTCTGGAGAAGCATCTGTGAGCGCGCGCATCCTCATCATCGACGCGCTCCTGGCCTTTACCGCCGCGTCCTGCTGGCTCGGCGCCCTCGGCATGCTGCGTATGCGCGATCCGTATCAGGCGCTCCATTATCTTGGTGTTCCCGGCATTGTGGGCGTGGGATCGCTGACCCTTGCGGTCTTTCTTCAGACCGGATGGTCCCAGGCAAGCTGGAAATGCGTCATCATCCTCATCGTCCTCGTGGCTGCTAACTCCGTGGGGACGCATGCTGCCGCCAGAGCCTTCCGCCAGCGCGAAAAGGGACACTGGGAGCCCCATCCGGACGATCCGGAGATCGAATTCCTCGGAAGCAGGCCGCGTTCATGATGATTCTCGGTACCGGTCTGCTCGCGCTCATCGCCGTCAGCGCCTTCATCATCGTCCGTACGGACGACGTCACCAACCAGCTTATGGCTCTGGGGTTCTACGGGCTGCTCTTCGCGCTGATGTTCTTCGTCTTCCAGGCGCCGGATGTCGCGCTCTCTCAGATTACCGTGGGCGCCATTGCGTTGCCGCTCATGATCATGCTGGCCATCACCCGCATGAAGCACCGCGAGGCGATCAACCGTACCGGAAAGAAACAGTCGTGACGCGCAGCCATCGCCTCCTGCTCTTCCTTGTCGGAGCCATCGGCGCCGGCTTCATCTACTGCGCGGGAGCCAGCAACATGCCGCCCTGGGCCCAATACCGCGGCCCCTATGGTGACGTCATCGCCGGCCTCGCCGTCTATCAGCGCCATGCCACGGACACGGTAAACGCAATCACGTACGACTACCGCGGCTTCGACACCCTCGGCGAAGAGTTCATCCTCTTCAGCGCGGTCACCGGCGTGATGCTGCTGCTGCGTCCGGAGCTCAGCAAGTCCGGCGAGAATCAGTCGTCTCAGAAGCGCAATCCCGCGTCGTTTCGCGATCGCGCTACTCTCAGCGAAACCGTCCAGGTCTTCAGCACCGCTATCTTCGGTCTGTGGGTGCTCTTCGGAATTTACATCGGCACCCACGGCCAGCTCACGCCGGGCGGCGGCTTTCAGGGTGGAGTCATCATCGCCGCCGCGCCCATGCTTCTCTACATCGCCGAAAATACCGATTTCTTCCGGCGCATCGTCTCTCACCCATTCGTTGAATTCCTCGAGGGCTTTGGCGCTGCTGCTTACGCGATCATCGGACTGGCCGCGCTCGCTGTGGGCGTCCCCTTCCTCACCAACATCCTGCCGCTCGGCACCACCGGCAATGTCTTCTCCTCGGGAACGATCGCACTCATCAGCTCCTGCGTCGGCATCGAGGTCACTGCGGCTTTTACCCTGGTCATCTTCGAATACCTGCGCGAGATTCTCTCCCGCGACAAGAATCAGGAGGACTGATTTGCTCGCCCACTATCCGTACTACATCGCCGCCTGGATCTTTCTCTGCGGGCTATACGGCATCGTGCGCAGCCGCCATTTGGTGCACACCGTCATCAGCCTGACCATCCTGCAGACTTCCACGTATGTCCTGCTGCTCGCCATCGGCTTCCGCAAGGGCGGTTACGCGCCAATCTTCGCCGACATTCATCCGGGCGTAATCACAGTCGATCCCATCGTCCAGGCCCTCATGCTCACGGATGTGGTCGTCGAGGCTACCGTTGTTGCGCTCCTCCTCGCCATGGTCGTCAAAGCCTACGAAAAGGGTGGGACGACCAGCCCCGACGACCTCCGCTATATGCGAGGCTGACCGCCGATGCCTTCGCCGGCCCTGCTCGTCGCCATCCCTATGATCGTCGCCGCGTTCCTCGCATCGCTGCGCCGCTTTATCCCGCGCTGGCTCGCCGATGTGCTCTCGATCCTGACCGCTTTCAACAACCTTGTTCTTTCGCTGGTGTGGACGCTCCACGCGCTGCACACCACTCAGGTCTACTGGTTCGGCGACTGGGTTCCGCGCGGGCACATGGCCCTCGGCATCGGCTTCGTGATGGATGGCTTTGGGTGCATGCTCGCTGCCCTCGCGGCCCTGCTCACTACGCTGGCGCTCATCTTTTCCTGGAAGCGGCTCGAGACCGGCGGTGGCCATTACTACCCGCTCATGCTCGTCTTTCTCGCCGCCATGAGTGGATTCGCCGTTACCGCCGACATTTTCAACCTCTTCGTCTTCTTTGAGCTGATGAGCACCGCGGCCTTCGCCCTCTGCGGACTGAAGACGGGCGAGCCCGCGCCTCTGGCCGGGGCATTCAATTTCGCCGTCACCAATTCCGTTGCCGCCTTCATGATCCTCACCGGCATCGCGCTGCTCTATTCCGCAACCGGAGCGCTCAACCTCGCTCAGATGGGTCTTCTGCTCACTGGCCGCCACGATCGCCTCGTTCTGGCCGCCTTTGCCCTGCTCGCTACCGGATTCCTCGTCAAAGCCGCCAGCTTTCCCTTCCATTTCTGGCTTCCCGATGCACACGCCGTGGCGCCCACGCCGGTCTGCGTGCTGTTCTCCGGAATCATGGTGCAACTCGGCCTGTTTGGCGCCATGCGTCTGTATGCAACGATCTTTCAGGGCTGCTTTGCAGGCACGAAGATCCACTGGATCTTCGTGTTCTTGGGCGCGGTTACAGCCCTGTGGGGCGGCATGATGTGTTTCGCCGAACACCACCTCAAGCGTCTGCTGGCCTTCTCCACCGTGAGCCACACGGGCCTGATGCTGCTCGCCTTCGGCCTGTGGTCGAAATCTGCTATCACCGGCCTCTTTCTTTATCTCATCGCGCACTCGCTGATTAAGGCGGGGCTTTTCTTCTGCGCCGGTATCCTCCTGCATCGATTCCACACGATGAGCGAGCCGGCCCTCTTCGCGCGCGGCCGCGCGGTGCCATGGACCGCTCCACTGTGGTTCCTTGGCGGGCTGGGCCTTGCCGCCGCGCCCGGATTCGCTCTCGCTCTGGGCGAAATTCACGTTTCCGCGGTCGCACCCTGGGCCGAATCCATCTTTTTCATTGCCGGCGTTCTCACCGGAGCCGCCGTGTTGCGTGTCGGCTGCCGCGTCTTCCTCGGACTTGGCGATCCCGGCCCAGTCGATCGCTCTGCTCGCGTCGACGAAAGGCCCGAAACCACCGAGCAGCACCACATTCGCGTTGTCCTCTACGCTCCCCCGCTCTTCTGCATCGCCGGGGCCATCGGGCTCACGTTTTGCCGCCCGCTCACCCGCGCCGTCTCGTCGGCGGCGATACGCTTCATGGATTTCCGCAGCTACGCCCACGCCATCTATGCCGGAGCCACACCGCTGCCGCTGCTTCCCGCTCCGCACCTCACGCACGGCATCGACCTCGTCTACTCGTTCCTGCGCATGTTTCTCGCCTTAGGTGTCGCTCTTTGGGCTGTCTTTCATCTGCGCATCCCGCGCGCACTGCGCTGGCCCTCCCATCTGGAAGGCTCCATGCGCCCCATCCGCGATTTACAGAGCGGCCATCCCAGCGACTATGTCGCGTGGCTCACCTTCGGCTTTGCCCTCCTCGGAGCGGCCGCCTTCTGGCTCGGCTTTTAATCTCCGAACGCTATACCCTGTCTCTACCCATGTTTCTGCGCAAGCTTCAAATCGCGCGCGTCACTCCTTCAGGCGACTCTTACCCCTGCCCCATCGCCTGGATCGACAATTTCGCGATGCGCAACTTCACCAACAATGCGGTCTTTGACGACACTCTTCCCATCGGCGACGGCCTGCTCGAAGCCGGCACACGGGTCCCGATCGATCGCCTGCGCATCGCCATGGAAGACTGGTTTCGGCGCAAGGGCTATCTTGCGCTCGGCGAAACTCTTCGGATCGAAGAATCCCTCCGCTGATCTCCCTGATATTGGCCGATTCGTTGAGTCAGGCCACGCCTCGCGACCGCCTGCGCATCCCACTCACTGGAACCACCCACATCAGGAGAACGGCCAAGCCTGTCTGGCTGCGGTATTCCATGAATCCAAACGATGGAGTGTCCCCATGAAGATCGAGAATCTGAGAGAGTTGCTGGTCGACGAACTGCGCGACCTCTATTCGGCCGAAACCCAGCTCACCAAGGCACTGCCCAAAGTAGCCAAACACGCATCCGACACCCTGCTGAAACAAGCCATCGAACACCATCTGAAGGAGACCGAAGGCCAGGTTCGGCGTCTCGAGCAGATTTTCGAACGCCTGCATGAAAAGCCGAAGGGTAAGACCTGCAATGGCATGAAAGGGCTGATCGAGGAAGCCGACGAGCGGATCAGCGATGGCGGCGAGCCACAGACCCTGGATGCCGGCCTGATTGCCGATGCCCAACGCGTCGAGCACTACGAGATTTCGGCGTATGGCTCCGCCCGAACGTTTGCTAACCTCCTCCACGAGAGCGAAATCGTGCGTCTTCTGGAAGAAACGCTGAAGGAAGAGAAGAACGCCGATGCCACGCTCAACCGCATCGCGGAAAGCATCAACGTGGAAGCCAAAGCGGCGGCCTGAAGCACCGTTCGCAATGCCGGTCGGAAAAGGGGATGGATTTTCGCGTCCCCTTTTCCGATCCCAGCCATCCACTTCGCTCGTATAACCGGCATTCAGGCATGACCACTTGCTCACGTTCTGTCATGACCACTAGTCTCTCTCCGCATGCCCGATATCTCCGCGGGAATCGCGCCGGTTATCCCTGTCGATCGAAGCTCTCCGCTGCCATTGCACCGGCAGGTTTACATCGGTTTTCGCGATGCCATCGTGCGCGGCGATCTTGAAGCGGGCCAGCGCATACCCTCCAGCCGGGCCCTGGCCTCTGAGCTGGAGATATCCCGCTTTCCCGTCCTCGATGCCTATTCCCAGCTTCTCGCGGAAGGCTACTTCGAGAGCCGCGTGGGCGCCGGAACGTTCGTCGCAGCCTCACTTCCGGCCCGCGATTCGTCCCGCTCCCGGCAGAGCCCAGGCGAATCCAGAGCAACCTCGCGTCGCTCGAAATTGTTTCCGCGCTATCAGCAGGTCCCCTGGCGTCACGGATGGGGCGCTTTCGGCGTGCACCAGCCTGCCCTCGATCAGTTCCCTTTCGAGCACTGGTCCCGACTGGTAACGCGGCACAGCCGCATGCCCCGCGCCTCGGCCATCCACTTCATCAATCCACTCGGCCTCGATGCCTTTCGCGACGCCATCTGCTCCTATCTGCGCACCGCTCGGGCGGTCCGCTGCGAGCCGGATCAGGTGATGGTGGTCTCCGGCTCCCAACAGGCGCTCGACATCACCGCCCGCGTCCTGCTCGATCCCGAAGACGCGGTGTGGGTTGAGGAGCCCTGCTATCCGCAGCTGCGCGCGATCCTGCTCGGCTCGGGCTGCCGCGTCACGCCGGTGCCCATCGATCGCGAAGGCCTCGACGTCGCCGCCGGTATCCGCGTGAGTCCCCACGCGCGCGCCGCGTTTGTCACCCCGTCGCATCATTACGCACTGGGCGTCACTATGAGCGCTTCCCGCCGCCTGCAATTGCTGGAGTGGGCCCGCTACGCCAACGGATGGATTATCGAAGACGACTACGACAGCGAGTACCGCTTTGAGAGCATGCCGATCCCGTCACTGCAGGGCCTCGACGCCAGCAATCGCGTCATCTATATCGGAACCTTCAGCAAAGTTCTGCGCCCCTCCCTGCGCCTCGGCTACATCGTCATTCCGCCGGACCTGATCGAGCGCTTCAAGGCGGTGCGCTTCTCCATGGACATCTTTCCGCCCTATCTGTTTCAGGAAGTGCTGACCGACTTTATGCGCGCCGGCCACTTCGCACGTCACATACGCCGCATGCGCGCTCTTTACAAAGCCCGCCGAACGGCCCTGACCGAAAGCCTTCGCCGGGAATTCGGCGACTTCCTCGAGGTTCATGGGGCCGAAGCGGGGATGCACCTCACGGTGACGCTCCCCGAGGGCCACAACGACGTCGCGATTGCCACCCGTGCCGCCCAGGAGAAACTCTGGCTGTGGCCGCTTTCGCCCTGTTATGCCAGCCCCAACCCGCGACAGGGGTTCATCCTCGGGTACGCCAACGTCTCTGAGGAAGCGATCCCAGCAGCTGTGCACCACATGCGCCAGATCGTTGCACCGGACTAAACGTTGTTGTGGTTATGTGAAAGCGGTCTCGAGTGGCTATGGCGACAGGTCACCCAGCGGCGTCAAACTTGCCGGTAGCTGGTTCTTTGGGAGGTCCCCATGAAGAATCGCTATCCGGTTGCCGTCTCCCTTTTCGCTGCCGCTGTTCTGCTGGTCGGAACACTTCCGGCACGCGCCGAATCCGTTCCCCAGATTTCTTCGAGTGCTGTATCCCAGACCCTCCCCCCCGAAGAGCGCGGCGATCTCCTCATGGCCCGTCAGGAGTATGCCGCGGCCATCGATGCGTACAGTCTTGCCCCTAAGAACGCGGTGGTCTGGAACAAGATTGGCATCGCCTACCATCACCTCGCGGCTATCGATGAAGCTCGCCGCGATTACGAACGCGCGCTGCTCATCCGCCCGAATTACCCCGAAGCGCTCAACAATCTCGGCGCCACCTACTTTGCGCAGCGAGACTACAAGAGGGCCATCAAGCTCTATCGAAATGCGCTGCGGCTGATGCCGAACTCCGCGGTGATCGCCGCCAATCTCGGGACGGCCTACTTCGCCCGCGGCAAGTACCACCAGGGTATCGCCGCTTATCGCGCTGCTTTCCGTCTCGATCCCAACGTCTTTGACAGCATGAATATTCTTCCCGCGATTACCGGAGCAACGACCGCCGAGGACCGCGCTCGGCAGGATTATTGCCTTGCCGAGCTCTTCGCTCAGGCCGGAATGGAGGACCGCGCAGTCGAGTTCCTCCGCCAGGCCTTTGACGACGGCTTCACCGATCGCAACCGCGTTATGCAGGATGCGCTGCTGGCTCGCCTGCGCACAACCTCCCAATTCGCCCAGCTGATGGCCGAGCAAAAGCAGCACTGAGTTCCGATCCGCGTGGAGGCATCGGTCCGATCGGTCTTGCCCGTTCGCCTCCCGAGGGACTTCCGGGCCGGAGCAGCGGTGCGCGGGAAGTCCAGCCGCGCTCCGGCCTTTTTTTGACCGTCCGTTTTTCCCCTGTCTGCGTCGTTCCGGCGCGGTAATCAACTTTGGTAACGGAGCGCTGTGTCCGCCGGATCGCCTGACAAGCCATAAACTTCTGACTCCGGGCAATCTGCCACGGCTGCGCACAGCAGCGCCTGGTCTCGCCGCGTCACCTCTTTTGCACGGTCCGGCGTCCAATCAGACAAATCATTCCTTCCCTTTTCGGGTTCGGGATGGTAGAGGTAGATATGGAACCGGTCCCCACCACGGAAATACCCCACAGCCGCCCCTTGCCACAGGGGGCGAGTCCTTCGGTGGGCGACCATCATCCAATCCTCATCAGCGTTCGCAACCTGCGCAAGGAGTACGTGACCGGCCGCGGCCGGCTCGTCCTTTTCGACTCGCCTTCATTCGATATTGCGGATGGCGAAATGCTGGCCATTATGGGCCAGTCGGGGGCTGGAAAAAGCACGCTTTTACACATGCTGGGCGCTCTTGATACTCCTTCCGGGGGTGACGTATACTGCGCCTCACTTCACGTGAACTCTCTTACGCCCAGGCAGGCCGCAACCTTCCGCAATCGCGAGGTTGGGTATGTCTGGCAGTTTCATTACCTCCTGCCCGAATTTTCGGCGCTGGAGAACGTAGCCATGCCCCTGCTGGCCAGGGGCCAGTCGAAGGCTGAGGCCTTCAGAAGCGCGGAGCAGTGGTTGAACGAGGTTGAGCTCGGAGACCGGGTCACCCATCGTGCCGGGGAACTGTCCGGAGGGGAACAGCAGCGTGTCTCGCTGGCCCGGGCCCTGGTGACACAACCCAAAATCCTGCTGGCCGACGAGCCCACCGGGGACCTGGACGGGCGGACCGCCGACCTGGTTTTTAGTTTGATTGAACGTCTTCACGCAACCCATCGCCTCACTTCGGTCATCGTCACCCATAACATGACGCTGGCCCGGCGTTGTGGCAGAATTTTGCGGCTGGAAAAGGGCCGTCTGGAAGAAGTTTCTTCGCTGGAAGTTCGAGCGGAGACTGCAGAGTAACTGGCACGAAACAGGCTGGCGGCGTAGGCTCTCGATGTTGGTACGGCGCCGCTGACCTGGGCAATGGATGGATGCGGAGATTCCGCTCCAGCCTCTGGGCCGTCCGGTTTTGCCTTGATTTTGGCATGGGCGGCGGCAAGAGCCTGAGTTGTACCGCAGGCTCCCATGAACGAAGAGTCCCAACCGCCGCGAGCGGCGCCGGCACAAACGACCGGCGTTCTCTCCCGCGGACGGAGCCTCTCAGAGGGAACATGTTCGAACGCTATACAGAAAAAGCCCGGCGCGTCATCTTCTTTGCCCGCTACGAAGCCAGCCAGTTCGGTTCTCCGTACATCGAGACCGAACACCTGCTCCTCGGCCTGCTGCGCGAAGACAAAGCCCTGACCACCCGCTTTCTACGCTCGCACGCCTCGGTTGAATCGATCCGCAAGCAGATCGAGGGTCACACGACCATCCGCGAAAAAGTATCCACCTCGGTCGACCTTCCCCTGTCGAACGAGTGCAAGCGCGTGCTGGCGTACGCGGCCGAAGAGGCCGAGCGCCTCTCGCACAAGCACATCGGCACCGAACATCTGCTCCTCGGGCTGCTGCGCGAAGAAAAATGCTTCGCCTCCGAGATCCTGCACGAGCGCGGCCTGAAGCTGCTCGCGGTTCGCGAGGAACTGGCCCGCGCGACCCAGGAAAAGGCTCCGGCGCAACAGCGCAGCCGCGAGTCGTCGCTGCTGGCCGAGTTTTCCCGCGACCTCACCCAGGCCGCGATGGATTCGCAGCTCGACCCCCTCGTGGGACGCGATCAGGAACTGGAGCGCGTTGTCCAGATTCTCTGCCGGCGCACCAAGAACAACCCTGTGCTCATCGGCGAGCCTGGCGTCGGCAAGACGGCGATCGTGGAAGGCCTGGCGCAGCGCATCTCCGACGGCGACGTGCCCAGCTTCCTTTCCGACAAGCGCGTGCTCGCCCTCGATCTTTCGCTGATCGTCGCCGGGACCAAATACCGCGGCCAGTTCGAAGAGCGGCTGAAAACCATCATGAAAGAGCTGATGGAGAATCAGAACTCCATCATCTTCATCGACGAGCTGCACACTCTGGTCGGCGCCGGCTCGGCCGAGGGCTCGCTGGACGCGGCCAACATCCTCAAGCCCGCGCTCTCTCGCGGCGAAATCCAGTGCATCGGCGCTACCACACCCGCCGAGTACCGCAAATCCATTGAGAAAGATCGTTCGCTGGAGCGGCGCTTCCAGGCCGTCAAGGTGCCACCGCCGAACGAAGAAGACGCGATCAAAATCATCATGGGCATCAAGGACCGCTATGAGAAGTTTCATGCGGTCAGCTACACCGACGACGCCATCACCTTCGCCGTCGCCCATTCCAATCGCTATATCTCGGATCGCTTCCTCCCCGACAAGGCCATCGACCTCATCGACGAAGCCGGCGCCCGCGTCAAGCTGCGCCAGACTTCCCTGCCCGAGGAGATCACCGAGGTCCAGAAGCGGATCAAATTCATCGTTCACCGCATGGAGAACGCCATCGCGAACCACGAGTTCGAGAAGGCGCGGTTTTACTCCGATGAGGAGCGCAAGGAGCGCGACAACCTGCGCGCTCTGCGCGACAAGTACCATCTGGACGACTCCAGCGCCGGCATCGTCGGCCGCGAGGACATCGAGGACGTGGTCAGCCGCTGGACCGGCGTCCCCATCACCTCCATTAAGGAAGAAGAAACGCAGAAGCTGCTCCGGGTCGAAGAGGAGCTGCACAAGCGGGTCATCTCCCAGGACAAGTCCATCTCCGCGCTGGCCCGCGCCATTCGCCGCTCGCGCGCCGGGCTCAAGTCGCCGCACCGGCCCATCGGGTCATTCCTGTTCCTCGGCCCCACCGGCGTCGGCAAAACCGAAATGGCCCGAACCCTCGCGCAATTCCTCTTCGGCAGCGAGAAGGCGCTCATCCGCTTCGACATGTCGGAGTTCATGGAGAAGCACTCAGTCTCGAAGCTCATCGGTTCGCCTCCGGGATATGTCGGCTACGAGGAAGGCGGTCAGCTCACCGAGCGCGTGAAGCGGTCGCCGTACTCCGTGGTTCTGCTGGACGAGATCGAGAAGGCTCACGCCGACGTGTTCAATATCCTGCTTCAGGTCTTTGAAGACGGCCAGCTTACCGACGGTCTCGGGAACACAGTCGACTTCAAGAACACGATCATCATCATGACCTCGAACATTGGCGCTCGCCATCTCCAGCGCAAGCAGGGTCTGGGATTCCAGAGCGACCGCGAAGACCTGGTCATGGAGAAGATCGAGGACCTTGTCAAAAACGAGGTGAAGCGCACCTTCAATCCCGAGTTCCTGAACCGCATCGACGAGATCATCCTCTTCCAGTCGCTGACGGATGCCGATCTGATCCAGATTCTGGAGCTGTTGGTGCAGCAGCTCAACACGAACCTGGCGCAAAAGGCCATCACCATCTCGGTCACGGAAGACGCCAAGAAGTGGATCCTCGAGAAGACGCTGGTCGACCGCAGTTACGGCGCTCGCCCGCTGCGCCGCGCTCTGCAGCGGTACGTGGAAGATCCGCTCTCCGAGGCCCTCATTGCCGGCGGCATCAACGATCGTCCCGCCTTCCTTGAGGTCTACCTTGAAAACAATCAGCTCTTCTACCGCCCGGTCGCCAAGGAAGGCGTGGAGAAGACAGACGGCGTCCTGCTGGTGAGCTAGAGGCGGACGCAATCAAAAGCAAAGGCCCTGTTCTTCGGAACAGGGCCTTTTTGTGTCTGGACGCATTTTCGCGGCGGCCTGCAGCTCAATGTGGCTGCGTGGATCCCATCGGTGAACCCGGGTGCGGGCCGGTGGGCATGCGCATCATCGGCGACGCAGGGGGTGTGTTGCTCACGCTCACCACTTCCACATCGAAAACCAGCTCGGCCTTTGGGGGAATCACCGGCGGCCGCCCATTCTCCCCGTAAGCCAGCTCCCAGGGAATGAACAGACGGCGCTTGCCGCCGACGCGCATCCCTTCAAATCCCGTATCCCATCCTGGGATGACACGGTGCTCGCCGTACTCGAACGAGATCGGCTGCTTGTTCGGGTGATCGTCCGACGAGTCGAATTTCGTCCCTTCCGATGCCAGATACCCCGTGTACTTTACCGTGACGTACTGGTGCGGCCTCACGAGCTGACCCGTCCCTTCCTGAACGTCGACGTAATCCAGAGAGAATGTCAACGGGCTACCGCCAAGGGACTGGCGCACCTCCTCGCCGACCAGCGGCGAGACGTAATCCAGTTTGGTATCCGGCAGATGCGTTACCGTATACAACGCCTTCACGCAGGGCGTTCCGGCGGGCAATGCGGGAATCTTTGCGGACACAACCGGCGTCACACATCCGCCTTCAGCGCGGGTTGCAGCGCGTTGGCGCATCGGTCGTTTTGTCGTGGAAGAAGTGGTCTGCGCGGCCAGCGGCAGGCACGCCGCAGCAACACCGAGGGATATCAGGCGAGTCATCAGGGGCTTCATATCGGTCCTCAGTGTATGTCAGGGCACCCCCGAGACGGGCTCTTTTGTTTGGGGAAGGCTCCTGCTCGTACCGAATCAGGATTTTTCTTGCCTCCGTGCCCGCGCTCCACTAAGCTTGCGCCCAAACCCTATCTTTTACGCCCGAGGTTCACTATGAATCCCAATCAGCAACTGGATCCGCAGGCGCTGCACGCCGCGATGGCCATGCTGCCTTTCCTGGCCATCATCTTCGTAATCATGATCGCCATCGTGCTCATCCCGTACTGGTTCATCTGGAAGAAGGCCGGCTTCTCGCCGTGGCTCAGCCTGCTGATGTTCCTTCCCCTCATCAACCTCGTGATGCTCTACGTGCTGGCCTTTTCGGAATGGAAGGTCGTTCCCGTAGGGCAATCCGGTTATCAGCAGACGCCGTATCCTCCGCAATACCCGCGCGTCTGAAGCGGCGGGATTCGCAGCACCGCGGCACACTGCGATGGATTGCTCTGAAGCGGGCAAGAGAAAAGCCTCGCCGCCGGCGAAGCTTTTCTTGTCCTGAGGCGCAACTGCTCTCAGTGAACCGGATTCTCCAGCGCCTGCGTCTCGACCTCTGCCGCACGCTTGTGCAGCTGATGGTGGAGGCAGTAGAGCGCCAGCTCCAGCCGATCTGACACGCCCAGTTTGTCGTAGATCTTGCGCAGGTAATTCTTCACCACCTGCTCGGTCGTTCCCAGCTGGTAGGCAATCTCCTTGTTGCGCTTGCCCTGCGTGATGCCCGCGATGATCAGCATTTCCTTCTGGTTCAGGCGCGGCTGATTGCGCGGATTCACCAGCGAGCTGGCCTGGGAGCGATAGGCCTCAATCACCCAGTTCACGGACTGATTGTCGATCCAGGTTTCTCCTGCCGCGATCTTGCGCACGCACTTGATGAGCAGGTCCGGCGAAATGGACCGGGGAATAATGCCGCGCACGCCGCGCCGGTAAAGGTCGACGGTATGCGATTCGTCGGTGGATGCCGACTGCACGATGATTTTGAGCTCCGGAGCGTGGCGCACAACCGCGGGCACCGCATTCGCCGTGCCGGTAATCATCGCGCCCTCCAGCAGGAGCACATCAGCAGGGGTTCGCTGCACAACCTCCTGCAGCGCCTGCAGCGTGTCAGCTTCCGCCACCACGCTGACGCCGGAATCCGGCGCAAACACCTTGCGCATGCCTACGCGATAGATCGCCTGGGAATCGGCAAGGATGACCCGAACCTCTGCTGCGGGCGCCTCCACCTGGGCCTGCGCCTGCGACTCCACCGGAACAGCACCGTTGCTCTTACCGTTTGTCTGACTCATAAGATTGCTGCCACCGCTCACCTATTGGAATTGGTACTCGTCGATCACCGCGGCCGCCCACGGCGATCCGTCCTTCCAGAAGCTTCGAACGATCCTTCCCCTGCAGTGCACGGCCGCTGTGTGCGAGAAATCGAGCATGCCTGCGGGGATCTCAACCAGAAACTCCAATTCCTGCCCCACGGGCAGGGATTCCGGCAACCGAAAAAGCACACCGCTTGCGGAAAAGTCCTCGGTCACTGCCTTGAGCTGCCGTTCGTCCACCAGTAATGTCACCGGTAACTGAACTGGGTACCGGACAGCGCCACGGGCCCGCCAATCCTTGCGCGAATGCGAAACCGCACACACTGCGAATTCCATAGGTTGATCTCCTGGCACGTCTCCCCTACAGTACCCGCATTCGCCTGTCCGAACTAATTACCAAAGTGTACACGTGCGATTCAATTTGTAAAGCATTGGAAAGCCGCTCGCAATGCCACGAATGGGGCAGGCGTGTGCAGGATGAAAGTGCGCGGCTGCGGCCGGCTGGAGGGGGTAACTGCCTGATCCAGTTTCGGTTAGTTGGCGAAAAAGGCCGCCGAGGCGCCAACCCAGCGTTGATTCCGGTTGTGATCGACGCCCATCATTTGCCCCCGGCCCAGCCGAACGAGGGCAGTCATCGGCGTCAGGTGACCATGATCGGGCCAAACATAGAGAATTCGCACCTCCGACTGGGTCAGGCCGGCGGGAGTTTCAATGACCGGATCGAAGGAAACACGCTCCTGAAGGAGGTATTCGCAGCGTTTTTCCACAGGAATGGCGCCTAATTGCTCGTCGGTGGGAGAAAAGACGATTCCCTGCCCGGCGAAGGAATAGAGCGGCTTCAGGATCCAGCGCTCGCGGTCCGCGGGCAGACGGTGGCGGTCTTCGCCCCGCATCCAGGCGTCCAGAAAGACGGCCGGAGGGACGGCGCGGTGCCGTAACCACGGTAACGAGAATTTGCTCACATGAAAGTACCAATTCGGATGACCGGCCCATTCCACGTCGAAGGACTCGCGATAGTCGAAGCGCAGGGGGACCTGTTTGCGCACCAGTTCGTCGGCGATGGCGCGGTTGTAGATCCGGCGAACGGGGATGAGACGCTTGCCGTTGCGATAACAGAGGCGTGGCAATTTGCCGGGACGATCTTCCGGCTCCAGCTCCGCGATGTCGACGATGCGAATGCCGAGGCGGTCGGCGGTGATGTGAAAATCGGGCAGCGTCTTCTGCGAGGCTGGATCGACGTCGGCGAGAACCACCGTCTCCGGATCGTGACCGGCGACAATCACGCGCTCAAGGAGCTTCCAGTAGCCGGCATCGTTGAGATCGCCGAAGAGGAAGCGCAGATTGGGAACGAGCGGGAAGGCGCTCCGGTAGGCCTCGCTGAGCGCCCACTGAAATCCAAAGATGGAGGGGAAGGCCTGCATCTCGACAAGGCGCGGCGCGAGGCGGCCGTCGGCTTCGCGGACGAGGCCGAAGTCGACTGTCAGGAAGTGCGGGTGAGCCGTTTCGTCGGCGGCGCGCCATGCTTCCGGAATCGCGGCGCGAGACTGGTTCAGATATTCGCGGTCTTCGAGGAGCTGGTGGGTGAGCGTGGCTCCGGTTTGCGCCATCTCGTCGAGCAGCGGCTGCGGAAAGAAGCAGGGCGTCTCCGCGATCGGAAAGCCGACGTGGGTACGCGAGACCGCGTCGAGGCCGTGGAGGAGATTGCGGTAAGCCTCGGGACGGAAGCGGCGATTGAAGTCCTGGCGCAGCTCGGGGATCACACGCTGAGGGTAGCGCGGATGAAAGCCCAGCGGCAATCGGGGTGGGAATGCTGGCCCGCGCGCGGCGGGCCGGAGCTAGGCGGACTTCTTCGCGGAGACGGCTTTGACGCGAGCGTTGAGGCGGCTCTTGTAGCGCGAAGCGGTGTTGGCGTGGATCACGCCCTTCTGCACGCCCTTGTCGATCACGGAGACCGTGGCGCGGTACTGCTCGCCGGCAGCCTTCGCATCGCCGTTCTGGATGGCCTCGCGCAGCGCGCGCAGGCTGGAGCGGAAACGGGTGCGGTTGGCGCGGTTCACCGCGGTGCGCTTTTCGGTCTGACGGGCGCGCTTGAGCGCCGAAACATGGTTCGCCATGAAGGGTACGAATCTCTCTTTCAGGTGGATGGGCAGCAGAGACACCAAGCCTCACATCTGCCGCAAAGAATCAGTCTACGGGGTTACGGGGGCGCGGTCAACCGGCGCGATGCGGTTGGTACTGGTCAAGCTTGGATTTGCGTCGTCTATCTCCACGCGAGCCAAAGAATGGCCAAGTATGGGTGCCCACGCCAGTCATGCCGTTACGCTCCGAGCAATCCCACAAGTGGATTTCACGATGGACGGGCCTGGATCGCTCGCGGGCCGGACACTTTCGCCGTGGCCTCACTCCCAGTTCTTCACCTTTGGCCACAGCACCTGGAGATTTTCATGGAGGCCTCTGCAGATGAAAACCGGCCCACGCTCATACGGCTCCAGATACGGATTGGCATCCTGTGTAAATTCCACGACCGAGTCGAAGTTGGCTTCGAGCTTTCTGCGGCTTTCACCGAACACGATCATCACGCTACCCGTATACGTGCGTGGTCCCCAGAAGAAGTAGTTCTGGTGACCGCTGATGGCCTCCGGCACATCCGGCCGGTACACGTTCACCGCGCTCGCGTCGCCATAGTTTTCCGTGTAGATCACGGCCTGTGCGCGCTCCGCCTGCGGCAGCGAGTACCAGGCAGCGGCCAGCAAGTCCGCCTTCTGCCGCCAACCCAGCATATCGGCGTAGTACTGCGGCAGCGGCGCGGTGGCGCCATTCTCCATTTTCGGAGGCTGCAGATGCAGCCGCTGCTGATAGGCAAGAATTTTTGCCGGTGGCAGGACCGGGAGAACGATTGGCAACAGAATCGCGATAACAAGCACGTTCATCGCCACGTAAACGGGCGTGAGCCCGCGCCGCAACCAAGCCTTGCGGAAGAGAAGATCCCAGGCGGCTGCCCCCGCGGCAAAATAGAGCGGATAAATGGCCGCAAGGTAATAGTCCTTGGCGTGCAGAGTCATCATCAGGGGCAGATACAGCAGATAGGTCACGCCCAGGAAGCGGAGCCCCCGAGCCGCCCGGCTGAAGAGCAGCCACAGAATGCCTCCCACCCACAACGGCGCCATCAGAGGACCGAAGGTCAGCATCTGGTCCAGCACAAAGGCGAGGGGGCCCACGCGAACGTTCTTGCCGTTAATCTGATCGTTGTGCAGCAGCTCGAGCGTTGCCCAGTGGTGGTGCATCTCCCACAGCAGATTGGGCAGAATCAGCGCGGTCAAAAGCGCAAGGCCGATCGGGAACCATTTCGAAGCCAGTAACTTTCTCTGTCTGCTCATCAACAGCGCCACCAGCAAACAGGTGAGGAAGAAAACCTCGTTCCACTTGTTTTCGAGGCCCAGGCCAGCCGTCACGCCCAGCAGCACCCACCACAACGCCACTGTACGGCCACTGCGAACGCCGCGACCGGCCAGCCGTGCCAGCTCGATTGTCGCCAGCGCCACCGTCATCCAGAAGAGCGGCTCAAAGGTGCTCGTCGAAAAGGTCGCATCGGTGCCCATCACCATGGGCGCCAGCAGAATCCCCGTCATTGCCAGTGCCTGGGCCCAGCGCGAAGCGCCCATCCGCCATGCCAGCAGCCCCGTCATCGCCACTTCCGCGGCGCCCGCCAGCGAGGCAAAGGTCCGGAAGAGGGCCAGCGACTGCAAGCCAAACAGCGACGCCGAAATGCGCGCGACCAAAGGAATGAAGGGCGGCTGATCCACATACCCCCAGGCCAGATGCCGGCCGCACACGATGAAATACAACTCGTCACGAAAGATGCCGTACCCTGCATGTTGGATCGTTATCTGTCCCAGCGTTGACAGAACATACTTCAGCAGGCCAAACCCTGCCGCCAGCCACAATGCGCCCTTCACCGATACCGCGGTAAATTCCCGGGGCTCTGCAATTCTCGTCTCAGTCGTCACCCCGGTTGTGCCTCCATCGCCGCGTACGAATATTTCGCCGGCATCGATCCTTACGCATAGCTTATCCCTGGTGTTCCGCGATCCTGTATCCCTGAACCTGAAAGAGCGAATCGGACGTTGATTGACGCCGGTTCGCCAATGCGCTCATGGGCGCGTTCGGGCCGTTGCGTGGGGCGGCCGGACGTCTCCTCGTTACAATTCATTCTGATGACTTCTTCTCCTCCTCTCAACGCACAGGAACGCGCGCGGCGCATTCAGCTGCTGATCTTCGACGTGGACGGGGTGCTGACCGACGGCAGCATCTGGCTCTTCCCTGCTCCCGGCGGCAACACGGCCGGGCACTCCACCGCCGAACAGGCCGACGCGCACAAAGACCAGGGCGGCTACGCCATCTCCTCGCAGAGCATGGTGGAGGCCAAGGGGTTCAACGCGCACGACGGCACGGGCGTGTCGCTGGCGAAGCTGGCCGGCGTCAAGTGCGCGATCATCACCAAGCGCATCTCGGAGACGGTGGCGCTGCGGGCGCGCGACCTGCGCCTCGAATACGTGTACATGGGGCAGGCCTACAAGATGCAGGCGGTGCGCGAGATGATGGCGAAGGAAAACCTGACGCTGGACGAGATTGCGTACGTGGGCGACGACGTGATCGACCTGCCGGTGATGCGGGTGTGCGGGCTGGCCGTGGCGGTGGCGAATGCGCGGGCGCAGTTGAAGGCCGCGGCCCACTACGTCACTCCGCATGAAGGCGGACACGGCGCGGGGCGGGACGCGATCGAGTTCATCCTGGACGCGAAGGGCGTGCTGGAGCAGACGATCGAGCGGTACATCGACGAGCGCAATCCGCTGCCGGCCAATATGGACATTGGGAAGGGCGGATTCTGAGCGAAGACAGCGATCAGCGATCAGCGAGCAGCGATCGGAAAACAGTGAGCGACGGAGCGCAGGGCTCAGAGCACAGAGCTCAGCAGAGCCGCAGGCGCGAGTCGCCGCGGCGGGCTCGTTCGCGGATTGTGATTACGGTGGTGCTGGCGCTGGCTGCGGCGGGGGCGAGCGCGTGGTTCATGCGGGGATCGGAGGTGCGCTGCGACACGCTGGCGCCGCTGACGGTGCTGGCTACGCTGGCCGCGTTCCTGATCTCGATCTGCTTTCGCCAGATGGGACGCTACGCGGACAGCCGCAGCCGGTGGATCCTCTTCGGGTGCGTCCTGATCGCGGGGGCAACGCTGTTTGCCGACTTCCGCTACGTGCGGCGATACCGGGACTTCTGCGACCAGTTGCAACAGCGGGGACTGGCCGTCCAGGGGACGACGGGCCAGCGGGCCGGGAATTAGCTGTCGCGGCGCCGGCGTTCTCGGCGACCCTACCCCCCTCCCCGGGGGTTACCGGAAAGCCAGGACCCGAAACACTGGAGTTATGCGCCGGTGCGGCGCGGTGAGGGCGCGTAAGCCCTGCTGCTGCTATCAGGTCGCTGACGGCCGTGAAGGTGATCACCAGAAGGCCGCGTGTGAACACCTGACGGCCGCGAAGGCTCCGGATGATTGATTCCGAGGCAGTTCGATCAGGGCCTCGAATGATCACCTGACGGCCGCGAATGATCACGTGACGGCCATGAGTGAACCCGTGGAGCCCGAGCGAGTCAGGCATGGCCGTGATCGCCTTTCGCCGCAAAGGGCATCCGACTCCTCCACCACACAGAGCACTCATTTCGTTCACCACAGAGGACGCAGAGGACAGAGAGAAAAGCCCCGCCGGCGACGAGGCTGCTTCGTGACCTGATTCTGCTAACTAAACTCTGCTCTTTTGTCCCTGATCGTATCTGCTTTTCTCTTCTTACCCTATAACTTCAGTATAACAGGCCAGGAGAATTAGCCTGCCAGGTTTGTTGGTCTGGAGAGAGCATGGAATGAGTTAGAACACTGAAGTAATAGGGGTGAAAAGCTTGACAGTTTCTCGCTGTTAGCTGCCAGCTATCAGCTTTTAGCTGGCCGATGCCCGAGGAAGAGCAGGCCGCTCAACCCGGCGCTCCGTGCCGACGCGTCCTGCGGCGGCGGATGGCGACGCCCATCATGACGATGCAAGAGGACAACGTGGCGATGATGACGGACGCTTCGTGGGAGCTGCTCACATAGGTGATCAGCCAGATAGCGGCGTGCTGGCCGAGTTCCGCGACGAACCAGAAGAGGGCCAGCGAAATCATTGCGGCGGCGCCGATCTGGACGGTGCGTGAGAGCATGGGTACCTCGCCGGGGATAGTGTACGGCGAAAATACGGGCTCCGCGATATCTACTTAGAGAAATACGGTTCACTGCGCGTTCTGCGGCAACACCGTAACCCACGCCGGGCTCGGCAAGGTATAGGGCGACCCCGGGGCCGGCGTCAACCCGGAGGGGCTGACGGAATAGACGAGCAACTGCTGGTTGAGGGTGGTGTAGAGGTGATCATTCTGATCCCATGCGACGTTGCCGAAGCGGGGGCCCGAGCAGCCACCGCCGGTGCCGGTGTTCGAGCAGGCGCCTCCACTCCTGACGGTTGCGATCGAAGTCAGGGTGACGGTGGCGCTGTCCCAGGCGAAGAGCTGAAGGCCCGTAAAGCTGCTGATGGCATAATATCGATCGTCCGGCGAGAACTGGTAGTTCACGGACCCATCCGCCGGCGCAGAGTCAACGGCAGTCATGTTTTGCCAGGTGCTGGCCGTACTCAGCTTGCCGGAATCGGCGACGCTATAGACTGCCAACTGTTCAGGGCCGGAGGCGATGCAGGGCAGATATTCGGTCTGACAAGGCGCCATCGCGATCACAATGTGATTGGATCCGTCAGCGGCCGCGCCCAGCGGACAGTAAAAACTCCCCGAAGCCGCAGTTGGCAGCGGCCCATAGCCGAAACGGACCAATGCACCGCTGTTGGTTCGCTGATATTCCTGGACAATTTCTCCTCCCCGGTCGTAACAGTAGGACGTTACCGCGTATTCATGGCTGGACGAAAAGGCGAGCATTCCGGAGTTGCCGGCGCCGCCCACGTTCGCGCCAACCTGCGTCAGCCCTCCGGTGCCGGCATTGAAACTCCACGACCCAAAATCCGAAAAGCCGTCGGGGAGACCGTAGTCGAAGCTATATAGATCCGCGCCCTGAGGATCGAGGGACAGATTCATTGGCATGAACGCCGGATTCGCCGGCGATCCTTGCCCCGCCACGACGGAGCCCTGCGGGTTCAGACACCCGTTAGCCTGCACCTGGAACGAATCGATGTTGTAACCATCGGCGCCGAACAGAGTGGAACCGGTACCCGCCGTGTAGAGCGGCATCAAGCCGGTGGTTGGAAACGGCGAGCCGGGGACGGGCGTCAGCGTACCGTCGGCAGCCGCGGAATACCCAACGATCTCGAAATTGGCCTGGGGATTGGAGCTGCTGGAGTCGCCTGCAGAGACGTACACGTAGGCGGCGGCGTTTGTCGAGCCTCCGCTGCCACAGGTAGAAACAGCGCTGCCCGAACCGCTCGATGCGCCGGAGCCGCTTCCACTGCTGCCGGAATTGCCGGATCCGCCGCTTGCGGATGGCCCGCTGGAGCCAGGGATCATCTGTGAGGAGCAGCCAGTGAGTACGAGAGTTAAAACCAGGGCGGCAATTCGAGCAGGAACGGACATGGCGCAAACTCCGTGGATATGAGCGTTGCCTTGCGCTGGCGGTTGGATGGATCTGTGCGCGACGGAAGTTGCCCGCTGAGAACGGGAGCTATAACCACAGGGGACGCGAACTACTCCGCGGTGACCAGTAATCAGTGACCAGTCATCAATGACTATCCTTCCCGAGCAACACCGGCTTGGATGGGGCGCCCTGGTGATTGGTGAGTCAGAGGGTGCGTTTGTGGAGGCGGCCGTTTTGCATGATCACCTGTAGGTGGTCGCCGCCGGAGGCGAGCAGGGCGATGTCGTCCAGAGGGTTGCCGTCGATGACGAGGATGTCGGCGAGGGCGCCGGCGCGGATCGAGCCGAGGCGGCCGGTCTGGCCGAGGATTTCGGCGTTGATGGAGCAGGCGGAGCGCAGGACGTCGATGGCGGGGAGGGTCGCGGCGCGGAGGGTGAACTCGGTGGTCTGGCGGACGTGGAGCGCTCCGAGGAGATCGGTGCCGAAGCCCATGCGTACACCGGCGCGGCGCATGGTTTCGAGGCTGGAGTGGGCGGAGCCTTCGACGCGGCGCAGCTTTTCGAGACTGACGGGGGGAAGGCCGAGCCTGGCGCCCTCTTCAACGAGTGCGGCGAGGACGGCCATGGTGGGCACGGTGAAGGCTCCCTTCTCGGCGACGTAATCCGCGGTGGGCGCGTCGATGAGCGTGGCGTGCTCGATGGAGCGGACGCCGAGGGCGGCGGCGCGGCGGACGGCTTCCGTGGGATGGCAGTGGGCGGCAACGTAGTGACCGGAGCGCTCGGCTTCTTCGACGGCGGCGCGGATCTCCTCGTCGGAATACTGGCAGCGGTCGAGGGGATCGGTGGGCGAGGCGACCCCGCCGGAGCCCATGATTTTGATGTGCGAGGCGCCGCGTCGCAATTCTTCGCGGACGGCTTTGCGGACGGCGTCGACACCGTCAGCGACAGCAGCCATCATGTCTCCGGTATAGGAGCAGCCGCAGCAGTGGCCGGTGTCAAGGAGAGCGTCGCCGGGGCGGAAATCGCCGTGGCCGCCGGTTTGGGTGATGACGCGGCCGCCGTAGAAGAGGCGCGGGACGCGGTCGAGGAAGCCGTCACGAATGGCGTTGGCGATGCCGACGTCGGCGCCGCCAACATCGCGGAGGGTGGTAAATCCGCGGTCGAGGCTGGACTGCATGAATTTGGTGGCGAAGTGGGCGAGGTAGGAGATGGGCGACTGCGCGAGGCGGGTGACATTGAGGCCGGCGGCGTAGACGTGGACGTGGGCGTCGATGAGTCCGGGCATGAGCACGCGGCCGGCGCAATCGATGACGTTGGCGTCGGGGGGCGCGGGGCGGTCGGAGACTTCGCGGATGGTGTCGCCATCGACGTGGACGTTGCCGGGGACGAGGGTGGCGGAGTCGCCGTCGAAGATGCGCGCGGAGAGAAAGACGGTGGAGGGCATGGATAGCCTTTCGCGGTAAGGGGAAATGCTAAAGCAAAATCAGGGTTGGTGTCTCGCGGAGGGGTGAGCAAGCGGCGAAGAAAATGCAGGTCCGTTCGACTCGCGGCTGAACTGACCTGTTGCGCGCAAATGCGCGCGCAACGAATTTGGAAAGCTCGCTCAGATGGGATGAAAAGGGGCGTACCTTCCTGGTACGTGCTCTGAGCACAGATATTCCATCCGAGGGAGGTACGCCATGAAGGTCCACGTAGGAGTAGA
>JBATVK010000121.1:0-29392 GCA_049671725.1 Acidobacteriaceae bacterium | reverse complement strand
GATGAAGCTCCTCTCCACCATCCGCCGCGGTATGTGCTGCTGTTGCTGCTGCCCACCGCGGGTGCGTGTCTGAGCTGAATCGAAAACTTCGAGAATCTCAGAGCCCACCCGCTGCCTCCGGCCCGGTGGGTTTTTTCATCGCCACCTGCGTCGCAACGCAACTCCCCAGACGAAAGGAATCTCATGTCGCTCCGCATCAACGACGTCGCCCCTGACTTCACCGCTGAATCCACCCAGGGCACCATCCATTTCCATGAGTGGATCGGCGACCACTGGGCCGTCCTCTTCTCCCACCCCAAGGATTTCACGCCCGTCTGCACCACCGAGCTCGGCGCCGTCGCCGGCCTCGAGAAAGAATTCGCCAAGCGCGGCGCGAAGGTCATCGGCCTCTCCGTCGATCCCGTCGACAGCCACAAAAAGTGGGAAGGCGACATCCGCGACGTCACCGGACACGCCGTCAACTACCCGATGATCGGCGATCCGGAGCTCAAAGTCGCCAAGCTCTACGACATGCTTCCCGGCGATGCCGGCAACACCTCCGAGGGTCGCACACCCGCTCACAACGCCACCGTGCGCACCGTCTTCGTCATCGGGCCTGACAAGCGCATCAAGCTGCACCTCGCCTACCCCATGACCACCGGCCGCAATTTCGACGAGATTCTTCGCGTCCTCGACTCCATGCAGCTCACCTCGAAGCACAAGGTCGCCACCCCCGCCAACTGGAAGCAGGGAGAAGACATCATTCTGACGGGTGCGGTGTCCAACGAAGAGGCCGACAAGCTCTTCCCCGGCTACAAGACAGTCAAACCCTACATGCGCACCGCCGCCCAGCCGAAGTAAGTGGACACGAAGCAGACGAACAGAAACGAAAGCAGTCTCTTGTATCAGGGTACGGATTGAGGCTTTGTATCAGGGCACGGCTTTAGCCGTGCCGCACGAACAACTAACAACCTGCAACTAACAACTGTCTTTCAAGAGCACCGGTGGCGAAGTGGCTAACGCGCTGGTCTGCAAAACCAGTATTCGCGGGTTCAATTCCCGCCCGGTGCTCCATATCCCCGAAAAGCCAGCGCATCCCTCTACTCCGCAGCCACCGCGCTGACCTTCGGAGCGGTTCCCGGCGCAGCCGGAGGCTTCGCAAACGCCGGCTGCTCGTAGTTATAGAGCACGTTGAAGAAGAACTTGTAAGTCCCGTGCGACTGCGCCCGCCACTGCGGCTTGAATCCATAGAGGAAGATCCGCCCCTGGCCGTACGGAACTTCCAGCGCCGCGACCTTGTCCTCAATGGCCTCCGGATGCAGCAACAGCCCGCTCTCGAGCGGATTGCTGTCGTTCGGATACCGTGCCAGTACCGCCCCGTGGAATCCCGGCTGCGTCACGAACGCCGGACCTCGCTCGAACATCACCACCGGCTCGTCCGGCAGGCCATACGTCACGGGACGATCCGTCGATGCCAGCTCCACACGAAGCAGCGCCCCCGAGCAGAAAAACTTATCCGGCTTCGCGCCTTCCAGAACATTGGTCACCGGCAGCGACAGCAGCGGAATCAGCGAATTCGCTGACTCGTTAAACGCAACCAGCGTGCCGCCTCCGCGCACGAAATCGCGCAGGCTGTTCAGCCCCTCTTCGCCCAGTCCGCCCGCGTATTCGCCCGGCACAATGCCCGGACCGAAGCCGTCCATCATCTGATGGCTGCTCATGTCTGGCAGGATGATCACGTCCACCCGGTCGCGCAGATCGCCCGCGCGCATATCGGCGTTGTAGAGGCTGATGGGCGCAAAGCCGTACTGCTCCAGAATCCAGCGCGTCCAGCCTTCGTCGATCGAAGGATCCCATGGCCGATACAGCCCAACGCGGGCTTTGTGGATGGCGATCGTGTGCTCGGGAGCCTTCTCCGCAGCCAACACGGACACAGCGTACTTCTTCGCGAGATCGTCCATCGCGCCGCGGTTCACACCGCTCACCACAATCGCGCCCCGCTCCATGCCCTCCGGAGTCTTCACTTCGTCCTGCGCAAAGCCTACGGTCCCGCCGGAGGCCAGCACGTCGTTGATCAACCGGAAGCTCGCGTTGGGTTGGTGACTCAGAATAAACGTCCCCCCCGCGCCCTCTAGCTGCGTGACCGGCGGATCGAGCGTCGTAACTTCCTTGAGATGGGATAACTGTTCCTGGGTGAGCGGGTCGGTGATCGCGTCCACGCGCACCCCCATCTGCAGCGGCAGCGTCCAGCCGGTCACGTCGTAGGGCAGGTCCACCGGCTTGTTGCTCTCGCTGAACAGCGCCTGCGGATACCGCTGAATCTCGAAAAGCTCCTTGGCCATCGCGGAGTATGGCTGATTCATCAGGATCACCCACGAGCCCGCGGGATAATCGCGCTCATTCGCGCGAAAACCGCTCTCCGACTCGCGAATCGCAATCCCGTTCTCCTGCAGGATGTGCGCCAGCAGCTCGCCCTCCGGAGCGTCCGCCTGCACGCTGGGAATCACGTAAGCGTACGGCGGCGCGTCGGTGTAGCGCCGGATGTTATCGCGCGCGGCCTGATACTGGTTGTAAAGCAGCGTTTCGCGATAGCGTGCTGCGGTGTCGAGCACTGACATCGACCCGGCGACCATATAGTCTACCGCATCCTTCAGGCGCCACCAGCCGCCCTGCCACGGCGTCGTGTACATGGTCAGCGCTTTCAGGTCCTGCATGTTCTTCGGAAACTCATCCACCGTATAAAAACGCGGCGTCGCGTAGCGGTAGAGCGCCGTCTCGGTGAAAAACGAAATCTCATTCCGGAACGACCCCGCGTAATCCACGAACCCCGGATACCAGTTGTCGAATTCCGATTCGCTGATGGCCCCCGGCATCTGATGCTCGTCGAGATATGCGGCCATATTCGTGCCGATCACGTTGAACCAGCTCCGCACGTACGGGCTGATGTTCGACGAAATCGGGTCCGAGAACGGCGGAATCCAGATGCGCGCGGGAAACGGCGCCGTCTGATGCTGGCAGTAGAAGATCGCCGGCGCGTAGTCGATCTCAGTCTTCGTCACCACCTGCGATTCCTTCATGTTCAGCATGTAACCGTCGCGATTATTGTCGTGCCCAACGTAGTCCTGGAAAAGCCACGGCATGGGGCTGACTTCAAAGCGCGTGCCCAAATTCTTCCGGTACCAGGAAACGACCATATCCTGCCCGTCCGGATTGAGCGTTGGCCACAGCAGCAGGATCACATTGTTCAGAATGCGGTCGATCTCCGGATCGTTCTGCGCGGTCAGCAGCTTGTAGGCCAGCATGATGGAGTGCTGCGGCCCTGCGACCTCATTCGAGTGCAGCCCGCCGTCGATGTGGACGATCACTTTGGAGGTCTGCGCCAGTTCGAGTGCCTGCGCGTCATCCAGATCCTGCGCAGTGGACAGCCGGCGCGCGATGGCCTTGTAATCGTCCAGTTTCGCCAGATTCTCGGGCGAGGAGATCACCGCCACCTCGATGTCGCGCCCCTCCGTCGTCTTGCCGACGGTGAACATCTTCATCCGGTCTGAATGCTCCGCCATCACGTGGAAGTAGTGAATCTCTTCCTCGTAATTGGCGAGATAGTAGTCGTCGCCCGGCGTGTGCCCCAGCACCGACGCCGGAGTGGGAACTTGAGCGTGAACGGCAAGCGCAGCAAAGAGGACTGCCGGGACGAGAAACGGCCAGCGAATACGCAGACGTGCCATGGATCGCCTTTCGGAGTTGTTGCAGCAGTGTAGCGCGCAGAGCAGGCGTAGCGCTCAAAGGGAAATGGGCGCCGGTAAAATCCAGCGCCCGCGGCCTTCAGTGGACCTTAGAAGTCGTACCGCAGCGCAAACTCCATGCGCCGGGGCTGGACCAGCAGTCTGTCTGCGATGCCGAGAGTGCTGCTGGTCAGACTGCTGTCGATCGACGCGGGATCGAATCGGACCGTGTTCGTTGCGTTGTACGTTTCCCAGTCGAACTTCAGGGTGCCGTATTCCGCCAGATGCCAGGATTTGTTCAGGCCTGCGTCGATATCGAAGTAGCCGTCGCCGCGGAAGTTATTGCGCTCCCCGGCTTCGCCCGGATACGGCAGCCGAACGTCACCGGGAGTGCCTGTCTGGCCGGGACAGAGCTGGCCGCCGCAGGAGATGCTGGTGTTGATGGCCCCCGCATCGTCGAAGAACTGCGGATTGCCCGACGAGTCGAAATGGCGCCGCAGCTTCACCGGCCCGGTCGTAACCGCATAGCTCTCCTGCTGCCAGTTGGTGGTAAATCCGGGTTCGAACAGTGAGAACGGCAGTCCGCTGGTAGAGCGACCCAGGCCGGAAAGCTGCCAGCCGCCGAGGAAAACATCCGCAATGCGATTTTCGCTGCCCAGGAACTGCCGCCCCCGTCCGAACGGCAGATCGTACAGGCCATCCACGGTCAGCAGGTGCGTCGTGTCGAAGTCGGAAACGGCGCGGTTCAGCCACGGCCGCCAGGTGTCCAGAATTCCCGGGCCCAGCGCGGCGCTGGTGCTGAACTCCGAGCTGCGCTCGGCGTCGGAGACTTCGTCAATGGAGCGCGAGTAGGTATAGCTGACGTCGAACTCAAAACCGCGGCTGGTGGGATGCCGCAGCGTAACCTGCAGAGCGTTGTAGTAGCTCATCCCGACCGTTGACAGCGCGTACAGCGACGAGAACTGCCCCTGCCAGAAATGCGGCTGGTAACCGGCCGGCGCCGGGTAAAAGCCCAGCTCCGGCCCGTAGAAATCGAGATCCGACAGCGAAGTGGTGGCGCCCAGGTTGGAACGGTACGGCGCCCACTCATTGTTGAAGATCGCCTGGGTCGCGCTCTCACCCGCGTAGTCGTAATTGGCCATCCACGGGAAGACATCTTCAAAGTACTGGATCGGCTGTATGGTTTTCGTGTTTCCAATCACATAGCCGTTGGAGTCATAGATGCAATTGCAGCTCCCGTTGTTGAGATCCACCACGTGGGACAGCTTGGTGCCGGCCGTGAAGTAATCCCCGCCACCGCTGGGATCGACATAATCAACCGGCTCTGCGAGGTCATTGCTCTCGATCAGATGGCGGCCCATGGTCCCCACATAGTCGGTCTCCAGCGTGAATCCCTTTGGGAATTCGTGCTGGATCGAGAAGTTATACGCCTCTGTATACGGCGTCTTCATCACGCTGTCCAGCCCCCAGGTGATGGCAAAGCCGTCCACCGGCCCGGTGGGCGGCGTAAATGGATAAGCGTTGGGCGAGGGGAACGTCCCGTTGCTGAAGGGCAGGGTCCTGCGCCCCACAAACCGCGGCGAATCCTCAGAGTTAAAGGTGGCCGCCGGGTCCGTCACCGCCCCGCTCAGGCCGAACGATCCATTCTGGTCGAAGATGTTGACCGTGGCTTCGCCGAAATGATCGTAGTAGATGCCGGCGCCCATGCGCACCGTGGTTCGTCCTGTGGGCGCCCACGCAATCGCCAGCCGGGGCGCGATGTTGTCTTTGGACATCGGCCAGAAGCCCCGCTTTCCATAGAAATTTCCGGCGGGAGCGAAAGTAAGCTCCGGCTCATAGACCTGCCCGGCCTGGGCAGCGGCCTCGCGCTGCTTGTACCAGGTGTCGGTGTTGATGGTGGGCGTCACCTCCTGACCGCTGGTTTCCCAGGGCGTCTGCAGCAGAGTATGCCGGATGCCAAAGGTGATGGTGAGATTCGGTCGCGGCTTCCACGCATCCTGCAGGTAGTACTCGAACTCGTTGGCCGAGAAATGCCGCGTGACCGGCGCGCCGTCCGCCAGCAGATTGCCGGATGTCGCGCTGGTCAGATCGTAGTTGTACTGATTCGTAACCGAAGGCACATCCCCGACCAGGTTCGCGTAGGCAATCACGTAGGAATTCTCAAAGCCCCCGTCCACCGGATCATCACCAAGAATCGCGCTGGGGTCCGGAGGTTGTCCGCCCAGCCAGTACGGGTTGGAGCTGGCGTTGTTGTAGGAGTTCTCATCCGACGTTCGGTTCTGGTGGACCAGCCGCCAGTTCGCACCGAACTGGAAATCGTGCCTGCCCTTGTTCCAGTTGAAATTGTCGACGATGTTGTTCACCGGGACGCTGGCCAGCGTGGTCCGCGTCTCCGCCGTCTGTGTTGCCATAAAGCGGAAGTCCACATAATCGCCGGAGCCGATGCCGCGCGTGCTGTTGCCCTGCCGGATGTATCCGTACCGCAGGTCATTCACGAGGTTGGGAGAGATCGACCAGGTGTCGCCGGCGACGATGCCTTTCGTGTTGTCTTCGTAATAGCTCGACGGCCCCTGGCCCGGGAATTGTTCCGTCCCCTGCGTCGTGTCTTTCTGCAGACCCCCGCGCACGAAGATGCGATGGCTTTGGTTCGGCGTGTAATCGAGCCGGACAATGCTGGTGTTGAGCGTGACCGGATTCGGCGACGCGAACGTATAAGACCCGGTATTCAGGCCGTCGCCGGTCAGCGTCCCGTTCGCCGCCGGCTCGGTGGCGAAATAGGTCAGCGCGTAGGGATCAGGTCCGGGACCCGGAGAGTACTGCGCGTCGCTGCAACCGCCCGGCGGATACTGTCCCAAACAGCCCTGATCCAGCGTCTTTACCTGCGCCGGCGTGAGCATTACGTTGACGATGTTCCCGTTGCTGTCGTCGCCCTGATAAATCAGATTGCCCGCCAGATACGAGGACGTGGCGACCGTCTGCGTCACTTCCGTGTCCTCCGCCTGCCGCGTGGCCTCGTAGTTGGCGAAGAAGAAGAGCTTGTCCTTCTTGATCGGACCGCCGATGGTGCCGCCGAAGATGTTCCGGATCAGCTTGGGTGCGATGTTCGGCTGTCCGCTGTCGATCTCGGCCAGCTTGTTGAAGTAGGTGTTGGACACCGTCATCGTCGGGCGGTTGTACTCATACAGCGAGCCGTGGAACTGGTTCGTCCCCGACTTGGTGATCAGGCTCACCTGTGCGCCCGCGGAACGGCCTTCGTCCGAGTTCGTGTTCGACGTCGCGACGCGAAATTCATCCACCGAATCCTGCGTCTCGCGCAGTACGCCGGTGAACGCGTAACCGTAAACCTGATCGTTGTCGTCCACGCCGTCGATGGTCACGTTGCCCTGGTCGGAGCGCACCCCGTTCACCGCGCCGCTCCGGCTGTCGCCCATGGGGTTCTGCTCCGAGGCCCCCGGATCGCCCGGCTGGCTGGGCAGATACAGCACCCCCGGCTGCAGAGAGAGCAAGTCCGGCACGTTGCGCGTTTCGCTGGGCAGCGCCTGGATGAGAGTATTGCCCATCGAACTTCCCAGCGACGCATCCGTGGTGTTCAGCGTCTCGGCCTCGGCGCTCACGTTCACCACCTGCGAAACCGCCTGCAGCGTCATGGTGAAGTTCACCGTGGCCGGCTGGTTCACCAGAAGCTCGGCAATCTTGCTCTGATCCCCAAAACCCTTCGCCGTCGTCTTGATGGTGTAGCGTGCCGGCGGAATCGCCGCAAACGTGTATTCTCCCGCCGAGTTGGCGGTGGTGCTGAAGGATTGGCCGGTGGCGCCGTTGGTTACCGTGATGGTGGCGCCGGGAACAACTGCTCCGCTGGGATCCTTGATCACTCCGCGCAGCGAAGTGGTTGCGATCTGGGCGAATGCGGACGAAGCGAGAACGAGCATCACCACGACCGCCGCAATGGCAGGTGTGCGTCTGGTCACTGTTTCCTCCAAAGATGCTGCGGCGCCGGTCGTGGGTCCGGCTGTTTTTCTGGGAAATCTGGCGAAACTCCGGCTCTGGGTCCGGATGAGCTTCTTATTGTGAACCAGTTATCAACGCAATTCAAGCCGGTTGTGAACAAGTTACGAACCCTGGCTCAGGCCGGACCCGGAACGGCGGCCGCGAAACACAAATCCATCAGAAAAATTTCTGCGCCGCATAGGGAAAGCTGATTCCGCGTGCCTCCACGAGGTAAATCCACGGCTCGGCACGTGCCGAAGCCCCCCGCCGGGAGGCCACGTTTACTCTCTCCGCTGGCGGCGCTATAGTTGTGGCACATCTCCAGCCCCGAGTCTTGCGACAGGAGCCGACGCCATGGCCGATTCCAACCTCCCCGACACGCCGCCAGCCGAAGCAAACGAAAAGCAAACATCGCGCGGCGGCATCACCCGCCGCGGCTTCCTGAAAGGCGCCGGCCTCACCGCCGCCGGCACCGCCCTGCTGGATGGTGTTCAGACCCTGCGTGCAGAGGCTCAGCAGAGCGCCACGCCCGGCGTAACGATGCTCGGCCCCGATTCCGTGCCCGTTCGCCTGCGAATCAACGGCACCGAGCACGCACTGGAGCTCGAGCCGCGCACCACACTCGCAGAGGCCTTGCGCATTCAACTCGGCATGACCGGAACCAAGATTGTCTGCGACCGCGGCGTCTGCTCTGGCTGCACCGTCTGGCTCGACAAAATGCCCGTCAACAGCTGTATGACGCTCGCCGTCGACGCCGTCGGACATGAGGTGACCACCATCGAGGGCCTCGCTCCCAACGGCGATCTGCACCCGCTCCAGGCGGCGTTTGTGAAGCACGATGCGATGCAGTGCGGCTTCTGTACGCCCGGCATGGTCATGAGCTGCGCCGCGTTGCTCGAAAGGAATCCGCAACCTACCGAGACCGACGTCCGCCACGCCGTAGCTGGAAATCTCTGCCGTTGCGGTACGTATCCGAAAGTTTTTGCCGCCACACTCGAAGCCGCCGGCAGCGCGCGCAGAGCATAGGGAGGGCCACGATGAAAACCTGGTCGACAGAAGAATCGCTGCTGCCGCAGGCTGCGGCCGCGCCCGCGACAAAGACTGTGCAGATGCCTGTAGGCGTGCCCGGCGCGACGCTGCGCGAGGAGACCCGCGTGGTTCCCGCCTCCGAGCCGCCCGTGTGGCCCACCAACCAGGATTTGCGCTACGTCGGACAATCGACGGAGCGCTACGACGGGCCGGCCAAGGTCTCCGGCCGTGCGCGCTACACGTCCGACGTTCAGCTGCCGGGAATGCTCTATGCGAAGTTTGTCAACGCCACCGTGCCCCACGCGAAGGTGCTCTCCGTGGACACTTCCGCAGCCGAAAAATATCCCGGCGTGCGCGGTGTGCAGGTGATCCAGACGGTGCTGGGGCCCGCGGTTCTTCGCAATCCGAAGCTGGAGCAGGCGAAATATCCCGTAGTCCGTTTTGCCGGTCAGCCCATCGCGGCGGTGGCCGCTACCACACCTGCGGCCGCCGAAGAGGCCGCAGCGCTGGTCAGGGTGCAGTACGACACCATGCCGTTTGTCGTCGATCTGGACAAGGCGCGCGCCGCAGACGCGCCACCCGTGTTTCCAGGTCCGGCAGACGAGGCAGGCAGCGCCGGCGGCGGCGGTGGTCCCAGCGACGTGCAGCAGCACGGCAACGTGCACGGGCCGTCGGTGCATCGCGTCGGCGAAATCGAGCAGGGATTCAAAGATGCGGATGTGATCGTGGAGAGCCGCTACATCACCCAGGTGCAGACGCATTCCGCGCTGGAAACGCACGGTGTCGTCGCCGACTGGAAGCCCGAGATGCTGACAGTCTGGGCTTCCACCCAGGGAACTTCCAGCGTCCGCGAGGAACTGGCCGGCTTCTTCCATATTCCGCTCTCCCAGGTGAGAGTCATCACCGAGTTCATGGGCGGCGGCTTCGGCGCAAAGTTCGGCGCCGGCAATCCCGGCGTGGTCGCCGCGGCGCTCTCCCGGAAGACCGGCGCGCCCGTGCGCCTCATGCTCGACCGCGAAGAAGAGCATCTCTCCGTTGGCAACCGCCCCAGTTCCGACCAGACGCTGCGCATCGGCGCGAAGAAAGATGGCACGCTCACCGCCATTCACCTCGTGAGTTACGGCACGGCCGGCTGTGGAACCGGCGCGGGATGCGCGGGTCCGGCGACGAACCTTTATCAATATGCATCGCTGCGCACCGAGGAGAACGACGTCTTCATCAACGCGGGCCCGGCGTCCGCCATGCGTGCCCCCGGTCATCCCCAGGGCGCTTTCGCCCTGGAGCAGACCATCGATGAAGTCGCCGAGCGCCTCTCCATGGATCCGCTCGACCTCCGCGACAAGATCGACGACCACCCGGTCCGTCGCGTCGAACGCCAGATGGTCCGCGAGAGCGCGATCTGGAAGTCGCGCAATCCCACCGCTGGCGCGGGCAGCGGCCCTGTGAAGCGCGGTGTCGGCCTTGGCCAGTCGGTCTGGTACCGCTTCGTCTCCATGGGATCATCCGCCGAAGTCCGCGTCCACCGCGACGGTTCGCTCGAAGTGCTTTCTGCGGTGCAGGACATCGGATCGGGTATTAAGACCGTCTTTGCGCAGATCCTCGCCGAACAGTTCGGCGTGCCGCCCTCACAGGTCGCCGTAAAGGTCGGCGACACCAATTATCCTGAAGGCCCGAACTCCGGCGGAAGCACCACCACCCTCTCCATTACTCCCGCCGTGCGCGACGCCGCATGGCAGGCCTCCCGCAAATTCCTGGCGGAGATCGCTCCGTCGCTGGGAACAACCCCGGCCGACCTCGAGTTGGTCGACGGCGAAGTGCGCAGCCGCTCCGGAAGATTTGCGCCGCTGCCGTTCCGCCGTGCCGCGGCGAAGATGACCACCGCGCAGATCGCTGTTCAGGCGAAGCGCATCCCCGATTACGCTCCAAAGAAATACCTCACCTATGGCGGCGTCGATGTGGCCGAAGTCGACGTCGACACCGAGCTCGGCCGCATCCATGTCCGCCGCGTGCTCTCCGTCCATGATTGCGGCCGCCCCATGAATCCCCAGCAGACCATCAGCCAGATCAACGGCGGCATCATCCAGGGCATGTCGTTCACGATTCTCGAAAACCGCCTGCTCGACCCGATGTACGGCCTCATGGTGAATGCGGATCTCGACCAGTACAAGATTGCGGGCGCACGCGAGATCCCGGAGATCGAGGTTAAGCTCGTCGAGGACTACCTCGGGCAGAGCTCCACCGACGCCTCCGGCATCGGCGAAGCCGCCGGAGTGGTCTCCATCGGCGCGGCCATCGGCAACGCGGTCTACAACGCCATCGGAGTGCGCGTCCGCCAAACGCCGATGACCCCCTCCGTGGTATTGGCGGCGCTGCGCAAGGGCGCGGCGGGAAGGGAGACGGCATGAATCGCTTTACTCTGGCCGATTGCACTTCGGTCGACGCGGCCCTCTCGCAACTCCAGGACGGCGCCGTGGTCAAAGCCGGCGGCGTCGATCTGCTCGACCGCATGAAGGACGGAATCGAGGCTCCGCCGAAACTCGTCAACATCCGCAACATCGCGGATCTGCGCGGCATTCACGAAACCGAGCATGGCCTGACCATCGGCCCTCTGACCACGCTGGCCGAAATCAGCGAGCATCCGGTCATCCGCGATCGCTACACAATCTTGTCCGACGCCTGCGGTCACGCCGCCACCCCGCACATTCGCAACATGGCCACCGTCGGCGGAAACCTGCTGCAGCGCGTGCAGTGCTGGTATTACCGCTCCGCGGACTTCCAGTGCATTCGCAAAGGCAAGGAATTCTGTTTCGCCTTCGAAGGCCTCAATCAGTACCACGCCATCATGGACTACACCAGTTGTCCGTCGGTCGCTCCGTCCTCCGCCGCGGTCGCGCTGCTCGGCCTCAACGCCAGTGTGGAGCTTTCCTCGGCGAAACGCGGCAAGCGAATGGTCGGAATTCAGGAACTCTATGTCGTCCCCGATGCGAATCCCACCAGGTTCACGATCATCGAACCGGACGAACTGCTGACCGCCATCGTAGTTCCCCGCCCCGCTCCCGGCACCCGCTCGGCGTATCAGAAATACGGCGAGAAAGAGAGCTTCGACTGGGCCCTTGCCGATGCCGGCGTGGTGCTGGAGATGGATGGCAACACCTGTCGCCGCGCGGTGATCGCGATGGGCGCGGCATCGCCGGTGGTGCGGCGCTCAACCGAGGCCGAGTCAGCACTCCAGGGCAAGCCAATCTCCGAAGAGACGGCGCGAGCGGCCGGCAAGGTGAGCGTGCAGGGCGCGCGCCCGCTTTCGATGAACACATACAAGCTCGATCTGTTCCCGGTCGCGGTCTACCGCACGGTTTTGCTCGCCGCGGGATTGAGCGATCGCGATCCGAGCGCGGCTGGTTAAGGAGGCAAAGATGAGCACAACGAATGCAACGCAACCCTGCCAGTGCCTCCGCACCAAGAATCCGTACGGGACCACGCCCCAGAACGCGGAAACGTGGCTGCCGGGAGTGCATACGACGTCCACCTACTGGTGTCTGCGAACCATGAGCCCCGCCGGCCCCGACGATCATTACGTGCACCTGGCGCGCTGCGTGCCCGGTCGCGCCTGTTATGAAGAGCCGGAGAAGTAGAACCTTCCTCGCACTATGCGGCGCGGATCAGCGCGCTGAGACAGGCGACCGCCTGATCCAGCTCAGCGAGCGGAACGCACTCGCGGCTGCTGTGCGCGGTGCGCATGTCACCGGCCCCCCAGACGATCACCTCCTCAGCAATCGGAGCGAACAGGCTGGCTTCTGAGCCGAACGGGATAGAAACCGCTTGCCGTCCCGTCAGCGCTTCGACGCGCCGCACCAGTCCCGCGTCCGCCGATGTTTCGAATCCAGGCTGCCGGCGAAGCGGCTGCACCTCCGCGCGAAAAGTCGGGTCGGCGTCGCACCATTGTGTAACCAGCTCCGTGACAAATTCGAGCATCCGGTCCGGATTCTGCCCGGGAACAGGGCGCCATTCCAGCATGAACCGGCACACGCCAGGCACGATGTTCTTCGCCGTGCCGCCCTGGATCGTGCCGATGTTCACCGTGGTATAGCCGGGATCGAAGAAGGGATGTGTCTCGCGTGCAAGCTGCCCAGCCACCCGCTCGATAGCGACGATGAGCTGTGCGGCGCGCGCGATCGCCGAAATCCCCTCCGCCGGATGCGCGCTGTGCGCCTCTTTCCCCACCACCGTGACCTCAGCCAGGCAATAGCCTTTTCCGGCCCGCGCGGGATGCAGCGAAGTAGGCTCGCCAATGATCATGCGGCGTGGACGGATTGCATCGCTCGCGATCAGATGCCCTGCGCCCACGCATCCGATCTCTTCATCGGCGCTGAGAACCATCCGCAGCCCGTCCGCCGCCGGCCCAGCCGTCGAAACCGCCGCAAGGATGCAGGCCAGATAGCCCTTCACATCGCACGCCCCGCAGCCATGCAGATGGCCGTCCGCCACGAACGGATCGAGCGCCCGCGTCCACTCCGCGGCAAAGGGAACCGTGTCGGTGTGGCACATCAGCACCAGATCGACGTCGCGCCGCGCAACGTCCTGCCCTGGCGGTGCGGCAATAAGATTGACCTTCTCCACGCCGTCGGGATCGCGATAAGAAAATTCTCTCGTGGACCAGCCGATCCCGCGCAGTACGTCCGATGCATACTTGATCACGCCGCGATTCGACACCGCGGAGTTCGACGGAATGCGGATCAGGTCCGACAACAGCTCGGCGACAGTCTTCATCGCGCGCTCCCCGCAGCATTGCGCCACACCTTCTCGTGGACTTCGGCATAGCGCGAGACAATCTCGTCGCTCAGCGGATGCCGTCCATCGCGAAGAATCAGCTTCCCGTTTACCGCGACATCGCGAATCGCTGCGCGGTCCAGCCCAAAGACGACCAGTGGCAGCAGATCCTCGGCCGAGTGACCGGCAATGGAGAGATCGCGCAAATCGACGGTAAAGAAATCGGCGTAGCTATTTTCGGCGAAATCTCCTGCAGGCACACGAAGGGCGCGAGCGCCGTTCGCCGTGGCACAGGAAAAAAGCCGCGCCGCCAGCGCTTGTCCGCCGATCTGGTCGAGAATTGCCCGCTTCTGATCCCGCAAACGCAGATGATATTCGAGCTCCCGTGCGTCTTCCAGCGGATCGATCTGCGCCTGGCTGTCCGATCCCAGCGCAACCGGAATTCCCCCACTGAAAACCACATCCGCGGCCAGGACTCCGTCGCCAAGGTTGCGCTCCGTCGTCGGACACGCGCAGATGGTCACGCCGGCATCCGCGAGCATCGCCGTCTCGTCCGCCGTGATGTGCGTCGCGTGGATGGCGGTGAAATCCGGCCCCAATAGCCCTTGGCGGCCGAGCAGCGCCACCGGCGTCTCCCCATACTCACGCACGCAGGCCTCGTTCTCCGCCACCTGTTCCGACACGTGCATGTGCAACGGCAATCGCCGCTCACGAGCCCACGCAGCAATCGCTTTCAACTCGTCCAGCGGCACAGCGCGAATGCTGTGCGGAGCAACCCCGACGCGAACGTCAGTCGCATCAGCCGGAGTCTCGCTCAGGAGCGCATCCATATTCTTCAGAAACTCCGCCGCCGTCTCAAAAAATCGCCTCTGTCCCGGATCGCGCGGCAGCTCATATCCCGAGCGCAAATACGCCGACCGCAGCAGCACGATACGCAGTCCCACAGAGCGCGCCGCGGCGATCACCTGCTTCGCAAGAAGGTTCGGGTCGTCATATGGCCGGCCATTCGGCCCCGTGTGCACGTAGTGGAACTCTCCCACCGTTGTGGTTCCGGCGAATACCATCTCAAGGAACGCCATCCGCGCCACATCGAACATTTCCCCGGGCTCCAGCCGCTCTGCAGCGTGATACATGGTGCCGCGCCACGACCAAAAATTTTTCCCGCTTGTCGCCCGCGATTCCGACTTTCCGCGGATCAGCCGCTGGAAAGCGTGCGAATGCGTGTTGACGAACCCCGGCAGCAGCACCTTTCCGCGCAGATCGAAGACGCTGGCCCCACTCGGGGCATCCTTCGCGATACCGGCGATGCGCCCATCATCATGAACGAGCAACCCCGCACCCGCCACAAATTTCCCGTCAACCAGGAGCAACTCAGGCCGGTAGAAGGTCGTCATTGCCGGCTCTCCTCGGCACGCTGGCCGCCGATCCAGACCTCGCAGACAGGATTAGCGCCCACGGTATACACAAGGTCGCGCCAGTCCGCCGACTGCAGCACCAGAAAGTCCGCCGGCTGTCCCGGCTCAATCCGCCCCGCGTCGCGCAGGCCCAGCGCAGACGCCGCATTCACGGTTCCGGCCACCAGTGCTTCCTGTGCCGTCAGTTCGTTCAGGCGCACCGCCAGCGCCAGCGCCAGCGACGCGGAAAACAGCGGGCTGGAGCCAGGATTGAGATCGGTGCCAAGCGCGACCGCTGCGCCCGCATCGATCAGCGCTCGCCCCGGCGCAGCCGGCAGCCCCAGATGCAGCGTGACGCCAGGCAAGATGGTCGCGATGGTCGAACTGGCAGCGACGGCGCCGATCTGTTCCGCGCTGCACGCCTCAAGATGATCGACGCTCAACGCTCCCATGCGCAGCCCCAGTTCCAGACCGCCCACGCGATGGAACTGTTCCGTGTGGAGCTTGACGCCGAGCCCGTGCTGCCGCGCGGTTACCAGCATCGCTTCCGCTTCCGCCACTCTCCAGGCCTCCTTCTCGACAAAGACGTCCACGGCCGAAGCCAGCTTTTCGCGGGCAACAGCAGGAATCAGCGTCTGACACACGTCAGACACGTACGCTGCGCGCTCCCCCGCTTCCGCCGGCGGCACGTGGATCAGCAACGTGGGCACGATCCACGCCTGGGTTTGCGCCGCCAGCGCATGGATCGCTCGCAGCATTTTCATCTCCGCGTCCGGCGAAAAGCCGTACCCCGATTTCACCTCGATGGTGGTAGCGCCCGAACGAATCAACGCCGCGACGCGCGGCGCGGCCAGCGCCACCAATTCCTCTTCCGATGCTGCTGCGGTCGCACGAATCGTGCTGCGAATCCCTCCGCCCGCGGCCAGAATCGATTCGTAGCTTGCGCCCGAAGTCCGTGCCTCAAAATCGGCAAGGCGGTCGCCGGCCCACACCGCATGCGTGTGCGGATCCACCAGCCCCGGAACCACCGCGCGATTCCCGGCGTCCACACTCTCCTGCGTCGTGCCCTTCCAGTCTCGTTCCGGACCAACCCACACGAATTTCCCCTGGTCGATCGCTACAGCGGCGCTCTCCACAATGTTCAGCCGGCGCATCTCCGCGCCGCGTTTAGGCCCCCGGCCTTCGGCGGTAACAAGCTGTGCGATCCCGGTAACCAGCAGGTCGGCATTCATGGCAGGCTGGGCATGTCCAGTCCGCGCTCGCGCGCCGTTTCCATCGCTTTCTCATAGCCGGCATCGGCGTGCCGCACCACCCCGAGCGCAGGATCGTTGCGCAGGCACAACCGCAGCCGCTCCTCCGCTTCGTCGCTGCCGTCGGCCACGGCCACCAGGCCGGCATGCTGGCTGTAGCCCATGCCCACGCCGCCGCCATGGTGGAAGCTCATCCACGAAGCGCCGCTGGCAATGCCCGTAGCAAAGTTGAGCAGCGGCCAGTCGGAAACCGCATCCGACCCGTCGCGCATCGCTTCGGTTTCGCGGAACGGACTGGCCACCGAGCCGGCATCCAGGTGATCCCGTCCGATCACCACCGGCGCCTTCAGTCGTCCGTCCCGCACCATCTGGTTGAACAACAATCCGGCACGATCGCGCTGCCCGTACCCGAGCCAGCAGATCCGCGCCGGCAACCCCTGGAAAGCGATCTGATCCGCCGCATACGTCAGCCAATCGTGCAGCCGGGGATCCTCCGGGAACAGCGTCAGCAGCGCCGCATCCGTCGCCGCAATGTCCGCCGGATCCCCCGACAGCGCCGCCCAGCGGAACGGCCCGCGGCCTTCGCAGAAGGCATCGCGGATAAACGCGGGCACGAATCCAGGGTAGGCGAACGCATCCTTCACCCCGGCCATCTGCGCCTGGGCGCGCAGATTGTTGCCGTAGTCGAAGGCGATCGCGCCGCGCTGCCGCATGGTCAATATCGCCTCAACGTGCGTCGCCATCGACGCCCGCACCCGCTTCAGATACTCGTCCGCATCCCGCGCCCGCAGTGTGTTCAGATCTTCGTCCGCGCGCGCAATCGGCAGGTATCCCCACATTGGATCGTGCGCGCTGGTCTGGTCCGTCACCAACTCGGGAGTAAACCCGCTCTCCACCATGGCAGGCAGCACCTCCGCCGCGTTGCCCAGCAGCCCGATGGACACGGGCTGGCGTGCCGCCTTCGCTTCCCTGGCCATGCTCATCGCCTCGTCCAGCGAGTGCGTAGCGCGGTCCAGGTACCGCGTCTCCAGGCGCCGGTCGATGCGCGCCGGATCGATCTCCACGCAGATACTCACGCCTCCCGCCAGCTTCACCGCCAGCGGTTGCGCACCACCCATGCCGCCCAGTCCTGCGGTCACGGTAATCGTCCCTGCCAGCGTCCCGTTAAAGTGCCGCTCCGCCGCGCTCCTGAAGGTCTCGTAGGTCCCCTGCAAAATTCCCTGCGTGCCGATGTAAATCCACGACCCCGCCGTCATCTGCCCGTACATCATCAGCCCCGCGCGGTCCAGGCGATCGAATTCCTCCCACGTCGCCCAGTGCGGCACCAGATTCGAATTCGCGATCAGCACCCTCGGCGCCAGCCGCTGCGTCTCCAGCACGGCCACGGGTTTGCCGGACTGAATCAGCAGGGTCTGATTGTTTTCGAGGCGATCCAGCGTCTCCACAATCTTGTGGTAACACTCCCAGTTGCGCGCCGCCTTCCCGCGGCCGCCGTAAACGATCAGCTCCGCCGGTTTTTCGGCCACTTCCGGATCGAGATTGTTCATCAGCATGCGCTTCGCCGCTTCCTGGATCCATCCTCGTGCGGTGCGCGTGTTTCCACGCGGTGCGCGAATCGCCTGCTGGGCTTCGTTCATGCTTTGGCCTCGCTTCGAAGTATCTCACTGGACCGGCGCGCCACGCCTGTTACGCTGGAATCATGGGGCACTTGTTGGCGGAAAACGCGGTCGTCCTGCATCCCCGCGGGATCCTTTTCGATATGGATGGCGTGCTGGTCAGCTCCATCGGTTCGGTCGAGCGCACCTGGCAGATGTGGTCCGAGGCGCGCGGCATCGACCCGCAGCTCGCCATCAGCGTAGCCCACGGATGCCGCGCGATTGAGGTCGTGCGCCGTCTGCGTCCCGACCTCGACGCGGCCGCCGAGGTCGAGTGGCTCGAAGCAACCGAGATGGAGGACAAGGTCGGAGTGGAGATGCTGGTCGGTGTGCGCCGCATCCTCGACGTGCTGCCACATGGAACATGGACCGTCGTCACTTCCGCAACCGAGCGCCTTGCCAGAGGCCGCCTCGCGCATGCCGGAATTCCCGTCCCTGAGACCATCGTCTCGGCCGACATGGTCAGCCAGGGCAAGCCCCACCCCGAGCCCTACCTGATGGGTGCCCAGTTGCTCGGTTTCGAGCCCGCCCAGTGCCTGGTCATCGAAGATTCAGCCCCCGGCGCAACTGCTGGCCACGCCGCGGGATGCATGGTCGTCGCAACCCTCTTTTCGCATGCGAGGGAGAGCCTGCGCGATGCCGACTGGATCGTTCCCTCACTCGAGAATTTCACCGTCCAGGTGCTGACCGGCAGTCTCGAAGTGCGATTCACGCCAGTTGCCGCTGCGGCAACCCCGAGGAACTGAGCAGCCATGACTATCCCCGTCCGTGTGGAGTACGCGCATGAACGCAAGATGCGCACCCGCAATACGCGCAGATATCGCGCCGCGCACTGGCCCATCTGGATCTGGGTGTTTTTCCTGGCGCCCGGTCCGCTCACCTTTGATCTTTTTGCGCACGGCGGCAGCGTGGGCAATCTCATCTGGCTCGGAACCGTCCTCGTCCTCACCGCCATCGCCGCGCTCTTCGGGCAATTGCCCGGCGCCGAGCCCGCGCCCTACATTCTCCGCTTTACTGAGGATCGTCCCAATCCCTGGTATCGCCGCGTCTGCTACACCTTCGCCTGGAACGCCCTTCTCAACTTTGCCCTCCTCAACCTCGCCGGACTGGTCTGGGCCGCAGCCACCGGTCAATGGCGCATGAAGCAGATCTATGCCCACGGCTACATTCCCATCCTGCTGCTGATCCTCGCTCTGGGATTGTTCGGCGTTCTTCCCCGCGTGCGCTTCTCCACGAAGGGCGAGGGCTGGGAGCGCCGCTACTTCTACGGAGCGGTGTGGTCCGTCACCGCCGCTCAAACCGTGCTGCTCATCCTTTGGAAAGCCCTTCCGAAATCCCACATCACCGACGTAGTCAAGCTCGCTGTGTACTGCGCAGTCCTCGCCCTGATGGGTACTCTCGCCGCCTTCGGCGTCCTGCCGCGGACCCGCCCCATCCTGCCCGGCGAGCTGATGGTGGCCGATTAACTCCCGGCCTTACAAAAGGCTTACAACTCCCTTGTGCCGCGCTTGCGGCCCATCCTCTGAAATCAGATCGGAGGATTCTGCATGCTCTCCCTGGACCAATTACCGCTGATCGCCCTCGCCCTCGTGGTGGCCTTCGGCATCGGCTTTCTGCTCTGGACGCTCGCCCATATGATCGGCGAGCTGCACCCGCATAGCGAGGGCGTCTCCCGGCTCTTCCGGCCCACGCGCTCCCGCCGCAGGATTTAGCGCAGACTGCCTCGCGCGGCCAGGAAAAATGCCCGCACGACACGCCGCGCCCGCCCCGCCACCGCCTGCTTTTTCGCTAACCGGACTTTAGCTGGCCGCTCTTTAGCCGACCGCTTCTCAGCTGGCCCCTTCTCAGCCGCCCTTACAAGTTGCCTCGCGCCGCCTGCTCGCGCTCGATCGCTTCGAACAGCGCCTTGAAGTTCCCCTTCCCGAAGCTCCGGCTGCCCTTCCGCTGAATGATCTCAAAGAACAGCGTCGGCCGATCCTCCACCGGCTTGGTGAAGATCTGCAGCATGTAGCCTTCGTCGTCGCGATCCACCAGGATGCCCAGCTTTTCCAGCTCCCCGATCGGCTCGTCGATCTTTCCCACCCGCTGTTCCAGCTCCGTGTAGTACGTGTGCGGCACCGTCAGGAAGGGCACGCCCTGTTCCTGCAGCCTCGCCACCGTATGCAGAATGTCGCCCGTCGCCAGCGCGATATGCTGCACGCCCGGCCCGTGGTAGAACTCCAGATACTCTTCGATCTGCGATTTCCTGCGCCCTTCGGCCGGCTCGTTGATGGGGAATTTCACCCTCCCATTCCCGTTGGCCATCACCTTCGACATGAGTGCCGAGTACTCCGTCGAAATGTCCTTATCGTCGAAGTGCTGGTAGAGCGAGAAGCCCATCACTTGCGCATAGAATTCCACCCACCGGTTCATCTCGTTCCAGCCCACGTTGCCCACCATGTGGTCGACGTGCAGCAACCCCGTCGGCCGCGCCAGCGGATCCTCGGCCTCGGCGCGATAACCCGGTAAAAACGGCCCATCGTACCCGCCGCGTTCCACAAACGAATGAATGGTGTCACCGTAAGCGGCAATCGATGCTATCCGCACCGTCCCGTGCTCGTCCTTCAGATCGAACGGCTCCCTCACGCTGCGCGCTCCGCGCTTCGTCGTTTCTTTCCAGGCCTGCCGCGCATCGTCCACCCACAGCGCCACGTCGCGCACTCCATCGCCGTGCACCCGCACATGCTCGGCAATTTCCCCATCGGCTCGCAGCGGCGTCGTCAGCACGAACCGGATCTTCCCCTGCTGCACCACGTACGAGCAGCGGTCGCGCACCCCTGTTTCCGGCCCGGCGTAGGCCACCAGCTTCATGCCGAAAGCCAGCCGATAAAAATACGCTGCCTGGCGCGCGTTGCCCACGTAGAATTCCACATGATCGGTGCCGTTGAGGGGAAGAAAATCCTTCTGGGTGGCAGCTTCAGGCTGTTGCAGAACGGTCGACATAGCGAATCAACTCCTTGTGCGCGGCGCTTCAGGCGAAAACCGGCTCTTCCATCGTGGAAGGCCGTCCTGGGCGCAAGCGACTGATTACAATAAACCCCCGCGGCCAGAGTGGTCCAGCGGACTTTCACATAAGGAAAAGACGAATTTCCCGGCCCCTGCGTCGCTCTTTCCGCGGATTTTCCTGAAAGTTTCACGCTCTGGCGTCGTATGCTGGCGGCAGCATCGATCCGATGCGGGGACGGGACCGTGCATCATTCCTGGTGGCATGTTCTGGCGCCCTTTTGGGGAGCCCTCCACAATTTCCTGCCCTATATCATCGGCGGCGGCGGCGCAGCCGGCGGCCAAACCCTCTGGCAGAAGTGGCGCCAGCGCCGCGCCGCAGCCTGGCCCAGCGCCGACGGCGAAGTTCAGTCCGCCACCACCCGGCGCAAGAACGGCTACACTGTCGTCGTCCGGTACCGCTATTTTGCCCGCTCGGAGTATCGCTTTGGCAAGTACACGCGCCGCTTCCGCCGCAAAAAAGACGCTGACACATTCGCCGACGCCCTCCGCGGCCGCCACATCCAGGTTCGCTACCAGGAGGACAAGCCGGAGATCTCCGTCGTCCTCGACCAGGACCTGCACATGACCGGCGCCCTTCAGTTGGGCTAAACCTCCTCCCCGGATTTCTGGCAGCCCGCGTGCCCCAAGGCGACTCCAACCCAGTGATGCCGAAACGCGCCTCCAAATCGAAATCCCCCTCCGCTGCCGTCGATCGCCAGCTTGCCCGCTATCGCGCCATGCGTGACTTCGCCATGACCGCCGAGCCCCGCGGTGGCTCAAAGACGAAGGCTAAAGATCTGCCTTTCGTCATCCAGAAGCACGCCGCCACCCGCCTCCACTACGACTTCCGCCTCGGTTGGCGCGGGGTGCTCAGGAGCTGGGCTGTCGCCAAAGGGCCCAGCTACAATCCCGCCGACAAGCGCCTCGCCGTCGAAGTCGAAGACCACCCCATTGAGTACGGCGGCTTCGAGGGCACAATCCCCAAAGGCCAGTACGGTGGCGGCACAGTGATGGTCTGGGACCAGGGAACCTGGGAGCCCCTCGATGACGTCGACGAAGGCCTCCGCAAGGGAAACCTGAAGTTCGTGCTTCACGGGGCGAAGCTTCGCGGAAAGTGGGTTCTCGTGCGCATGCGCGGCGACCGCTTCGGCCACAGCGACAAGCCGAACTGGCTGCTGATCAAGGAGCGCGACGAGTTTGCGCGCGATGCCGCTGCTCCCGCCATCACCGACGAAGCGCCCAACAGCGCCGTCACCGGCAGGAGCATCGATCAGATTGCCGCCACCGAAGACCATGTCTGGAACTCGAACAGGCCTGAAAAGCCGTCGAGGTCCCCGGCCAACCGCTCGCGCCTGACGCGAAAGAATCCTACGCCAAAATCGCAGGCCGCCGCATCGCCCATCCCCGATCGCAAATCGATCCTCGCCGGAACGCCCAAAGAGAAGATGCCCAGCTTTCTCCCGCCCGAGCTGGCCGTCTCGGTGAGCGAGCCGCCCGAGGGCGACGATTGGTTGCACGAGCTCAAGCTGGACGGCTACCGCATCCAGATTCACATCGATCGCACCGGATCGTCGCCGCGCGCGCGCCTGCTAACCCGCAAGGGCCTCGACTGGACGCATCGCATGAAGGCCGTAGCCCAGGCCGCGGCGGAGCTGCCCGTGCACGCGGCCATCCTAGACGGCGAAGTCGTCGTGCTCGATGCGGCCGGCGTCACCAGTTTTGCGAATCTCCAGGCAGCCTTCGAAGAAGGCGCCCCGCACCCGCTCACCTATTTCGCCTTCGACCTTCTGCACCTCGATGGGCATAATCTGCGTGGGCTGCCGCTCGAGCGCCGCAAGACCATCCTCGAAGGATTGCTACAGGAGCGCGGCGAGGACCAGACCCTGCGTTTCAGCAGCCACATCCGCGCCAGCGGATCGGATATGTTCCGCCGAGCCTGCCAGATGGGCGCCGAAGGCGTCGTCTCCAAGCTGGCCTCCGCGCCCTACCGCTCCGAGCGTTCGCGCGACTGGGTGAAATCCAAGTGCGTCCTCCAGCAGGAGCTCGTAGTCGGCGGTTTCACCCCCCACACAAAGGACGCGCACGCCATCGGCTCGCTACTCCTCGGCTATTACCGCAACGCGCAATTGATCTACGCCGGCCGCGCCGGCACCGGCTTCTCCAGCGTGATGCGCCAGTCGCTGCGCAAGCGCCTCGAAAAACTGCGCCAGCCAAAGACTCCCTTCCACGCGCCGCCCGCCGAAGCAAAAAAAAACGCGATCTGGGTCAGGCCTGAGCTCGTCGTGGAAGCCCGCTTCGCCACCTGGACCGCCGGCGGAAATGTGCGCCAGGCCGCGCTTCTGGGCATCCGCGAAGATAAAGACCCAAAGGATGTGGTTCGCGAGCAGGCCGGGTCCAGGCCCAGGACAGCCGCGCGTAAAACTTCGCCCGTGCATCGCGCCTCGAAGTCGGCAAAGCATCAGGCCACGCCTTCCATTGCCGCCAGGAAACAATCGGCCGCGCGCAACGATAAGACCGAAGTAGCCGGAGTGCAACTCACCCACCCCGACAAGGTGCTCGATGCGCAGTCCGGCCTCACCAAGCTCCAGCTCGCGGAGTACTACGCAGCCGTCGCCGAAAACATGTTGCCCCACATTGCGTACCGCCCCCTCAGCCTGGTGCGCTGCCCCGAAGGTTCCGGCAAGCCCTGTTTCTTCCAGAAGCACATCGGCATGGGCGTTCCCAAAGGCATCGGCAGCGTGCCCATCCGCTCAAAGAAAGGCGGCGCGCCCGAACAGTATCTGACCCTCTCCACCGTCGAGGGCCTGGTGGGCCTGGCGCAGATGGGCGTACTGGAGATTCATCCCTGGGGCTCGCGCAATCAAACCCTCGAAAAACCCGACCGCATCGTCATCGACCTCGATCCCGATCCCACTCTGCCCTGGTCGCGCCTCGTCGAGAGCGCCATCGAAGTGCGTGACCTCTTCAAACAGCTCGGCCTTGAGACCTTCGTGAAATCCACGGGCGGCAAGGGAATCCACGTGGTCGCTCCCATCGCGCCGCGCCTCGAGTGGCCCTCAGTCAAGGAGTTCGCGCACCAGTTCGTGCTGATGATGGAGCGCGCGAGTCCCAAACTCTATCTCACAAAGATGACGAAATCCGCCCGCACCGGAAAGATTTTCCTCGATTATCTCCGCAACGAGCGTGGCGCAACCGCTGTCGCTCCCTATTCTCCGCGAGCCCGCGTTGGCGCGCGCGTCGCCATGCCGCTCACGTGGACCGCCTTGAAGAAGACCGATCCAACGCAGTTCACCGTGGCCAATTTCTCCGATTGGAAGGCGCGCCTCAGCCGCGATCCCTGGCGCGAAATGAATACCGTCCGCCAGGATCTCACCGATCGTGCCGTCGCTGCCGTTGCGGCAACGGCCCCCGGCAAGTCAGCGTAGTCGCCGCAGCGCCATCCGCGCCGCGTGATAGCCGCACATCCCGTGAACACCCCCGCCCGGTGGGGTCGACGCCGAGCACAGGTAGAGATTTTTCGTCCCCGTGTAGTAGTGTCCCAGCGCAGGCCGAAAGACGAATTGCCGCAGCGAAAGTTCGCCGCCATTCACGTCCCCGCCCACCAGGTTCGCGTCCATTGCTTCCAGCCGCGCCGGCGCGAGAACGCTGCGGGCCAGGACGCAGTCGCGGAACCCCGGAGCGAAGCGCTCCAGGTGCGCCTCGATGCGCTCCGTCATATCCACCGCCGAGCCGTTGGGCACGTGGCAGTACACCCACGCCACGTGCTTCCCCGCGGGTGCGCGACTCTTGTCGAACAGCGAAGGCTGCGCCACCAGCAGAAATGGGCGCTCCGCAATCTGCCCGCGCGCCACAGCCTGCTCCCCGCGCGCAATTTCCTCCAGCGTACCGCCCACATGCACCGTGATGGAGCGCTGGCAGTCGCGCGCCCGCCACGGAACCGGACCCGACAGCGCGTAGTCGATCTTGAACACCCCTGGTCCGTAGCGAAATTCCTGCATCGCCTCGCGATAGGTCTTCTGCAGCCGCTCGCCCGCCAGGCCAAGCAACTGTCGCGGTGTCAAATCGCACAAAACCGGGCCGCCTTCCAGATCCACTTCGTCCAGAGATCCGATCCGACGCTCCGTGTGAACTTCCCCGCCCCGCGCGCGCAGCTCTGCAATCAGGGCATCGGTAATAGCCTGCGACCCGCCGCTCGGCACCGGCCATCCCACCGCGTGCGCGGCTGCCCCCAGCACCAGCGCAAATGCCGAGCTGAGCGACTCGTCCAGGCTCAAAAACGAATGTGCCGCCAGGCCGGCAAACAGCGCTCGCGCTCTTTCTCCGCGAAACCAGTGCCGCGCCAGTTTGCGCGCCGGCTGCATGGCCAGCCGCCCGAATCGCGCCATCAGCCACGGGCGCCTCGGGATGTGCGTCACCGGTGCCAGCGCATCGACCGCAAAGTCGCTCCAGTGCAGCGCCAGCGGCCCCATCAGCTCGCGCCATGCGCGCCCGTCTTCGCCCAGCGCCGTATCCTGGTCGTGCAGGCTCGCTTCCAGAGTCACCGCGCTGCCGTCCTCGAACGGATGCGCCAGCGGCGCCGTGCCGTGAATCCACTTGAGCCCCCGTTCGCCCAGCGGCAGCGTGGAGAAGAACGGCGAGCCGGCCGCCAGCGGATGCACCGCCGACCCGAAATCGTGGCGGAATCCGGGGAGCGTCAGCTCCATCGTGCGCGCCGCTCCCCCCGCCTGCGCCTCGGCCTCGTATACATCGACGGCCAGCCCCGCGCGCGCCAGCACCAGCGCCGCCGCCAGCCCGTTCGGACCCGCTCCGATCACCGCGGCACGCGCCATCACAGCCTCCCTGCGCGGCGCAGACGCCGCTCGCGCATGCGCAGCCTCACCAGTTGCAGCAGGTAAACCACCACCAAAAAATTGATGACCGTGAGAGCAATCCGGATCCAGGTATCGTGGCGAATGATCTCCACCACCTCCAACGGCAGAAAGGACGCCGTCAGGATCAGCGTCACAAATTCTGCCCAAGCCTTCTCCAGCACCAGCCCCGTGCCTTCGATCGCGTCCAGCGCCGCAATGCCGAAAATTGCTGCGCTGATCTGCTTCAGCCGATGCGGGTCAATCATGCCCACCCGCTCCAGCAGCAGGTTCACGAAGCGCCCCTCGGGATTGAAGCGCATCGCCAGAATGAAACGCTCGGTTTCCGCCACCAGATCCTTATGCAAAAGGCGGATCGCGCCGATGCCGAGCAGCACGAACAGCGCCGCCTGGATCAGCTTGAAGACCCCGATCGCGATGATCCACTGATCGTGGCGCCAGCGGTCGGTCCGAAGCTGAACGGAGGAAACGGTCATGGCGCCGCCTGCATGGGTTCTTTCCGCATCTTCCCACATTCCGGCCGATTGCAGATCAATGGGAACCCGCCGCGCCGCCCGATGCTACGGATGCTGCGCTCCCTGTCCCCCCGGCAGCATGCTCACTGAGTCCTCCAGTAGCCGCACATCTACCTGGAATTTCCTGTAATCGGAATAATTCTCTTCCGTAGTTCCGCGAAACGTCATGAGCATCATTTTCATCTGAAAATGGCTTAGGAAATCCTGCTCCACCCACACCGCCTGCCCGGCCTTGTCATCCGCCGGCGGATTCAGCCGCTCCCAGTCGAAGCGCATCGTCGATCCCTTCAGCAGGTGTCCCACGTTTTCGAGCGCAACCGCCTCCAGCCGCACCGGCACATCGTCCTGTTCGTCGATCCATGTCGTCTGCTTCCAGCCGAGCACACTCTTTTCCGCGTTGGTGGCCGAAGTCGCGTCCGCCCTGGGCGTCGATTCCACTACCAGCGCCTTTCGCCCGTTCACCGTAACTTCCCCGGTAACCCGGTTCTCGAACAACGTCGTCAGGCAGCACAGGGGAAGACTGAAATGGTAGTTTCTGTGGAAGAAGCCCCGCTTTTCCTCCAGCGACATCTGCTTTCGCTCCTCCACCGCCCTGTCGTAGCGCTTTTCTTCCTCTTCCGCCGCCTTGCCGGTCAGCGGCTTGCCATTCTCCTCCACCTTGCGGCTGTACGGCAGTCCCTCGACGAAAACGTTCTCATAGTTCGCCGACTCGTCGACCGTCGCTTTGCCGCTCTTGTCGAAGTTTTGATTGTGCCAGAGCTCATCCCAGGTGTACTGCTGCGCAAGCACCGCATTGGCCTGCATGTTCACCTTCATGCGCTCCAGCAGCGCCTCCAGGCTGGCTCCGGAGGGCAGCGCCGTCTGCGCCCATGCCGGTACAGCTCCCGCCATGCACCAGCACATCGTAACCGCCCATCGCCTCCAGCCGCTCAGAAGCCGCCTCGCACCCGCTCGAAAACGGGTACGCGAATTCTAGCATCGCTACCGCGCCACCAGCCGCGGTGCGCCCCGCTTCAGATACGGCGCCAGCTTCTCCAGCGCGGCCTCTACGCTCACGTTGTGCCGCGCGCGCAGCTGATCGACTTTGCCATGCTCGATAAACCGGTCGGGCCAGCCGATGCGGATCACCGGAACCTCGATCCCCGCCTCGCTCAGCGCTTCCAGCACCGAGCTGCCGAAGCCTCCCATCAGCACGTGGTCTTCCAGCGTCACCACCGCCGTCGCGCGCCGCGCGTAGCGCTCGATCAGCTCCCGGTCGAGCGGCTTGATGAACCGAGGATTGATCACCGCTGCCGAGTAGCCCTGCACTTCCAGCCGTGCCGCCAGCTCCTTCGCCATGGGCAGCATCGCCCCCAGGCCGAGAATCGCAAACTCATCGCCGTCCTGGATCACCTCGCCCTTGCCGATGGCCAGCGCCTGCGGATGCTCCTTCACCTTCGCGCCCGGCCCGGTCCCGCGCGGATAGCGAATGGCGCTCGGTCCCTTGTGCAGCATCGCCGTCGCCATCATGTCGGCCAGTTCGTCTTCGTCCGTCGGAGCCATCTGCACGATATTCGGAACCCCGCGCAGATACGCAATGTCGAACAGCCCGTGATGCGTGGGACCGTCGTCCCCGCTCAGCCCCGCGCGATCCATGCAGAACACTACCGGAAGATCCTGCAGGCAAACGTCGTGAACGATGGGATCGAAAGCCCGCTGCAGAAACGTCGAATAAATCGCGCAGAACGGCTTGAATCCCTGCGTGGCCATACCCGCCGCAAAAATCACCGCGTGCTCTTCCGCGATGCCCACGTCGAAATACTTCTTCGGATGGTGCGGCCGGAACAGATCCAGCGCCGTGCCGTTGGGCATGGCTGCGGTGATGGCCACAATCTTGTCGTTCTTGTTGGCCAGCTTCACCAGCGTCTCGGCGAAAACCTCCGAATACGTCCGCTGCCCGGCCGTTTTCGTGTCGCCCGTTTCCGGATCGTACGGTCCCAGCCCATGGAACTTCTTCTGCTTGTCCAGCGCCGGCTGGAACCCCCGCCCCTTTTGCGTGATCGCGTGCAGCAACACCGGGCGCTCCTGCTGTTTGAGGAATTTGAACGTCTCCACCAGCAGTCCCACATTGTGGCCGTCCACCGGCCCGTAGTACGTCAGCCCGAATTCCTCGAACAGAAACGACGGCCACAGCATCCCCTTGGCCGCTTCCTCGGCCCGCCGCACCATGTGCACCGCGCCCTTGCCGCCAATGCGTTCCAGCAGCCGCGCCGCGCTTTCGTGCAGCTGGCTCAGGTGCTGGTTGGTCACGATCTTGTGCAGATACTTTGCAATCGCCCCCACGTTCCGGTCGATCGACCACTCGTTGTCGTTCAGCACCACGATCAGCCGCTTCGTCTGGTCGGCAATGTTATTCAGCGCCTCGAACGAAATGCCGTTCGTGAACGCCGCGTCCCCGGCCAGCGCCACCACATGCTCCCGGCCGCCGCTCATATCGCGCGCCACCGCCATCCCCAGCGCCGCTGAGAGCGCCGTCCCCGCGTGCCCTGCGCCGTAGCAGTCGTGCTCGCTTTCCGTGCGCAGCATGAATCCGTTCAGCCCCCCGGGCTGCCGAATGGTTTCCATGCGCTCGCCGCGCCCGGTCAGCATCTTGTGCACATACGCCTGGTGGCTCACGTCGAAAACGAACTTGTCCTTCGGCGTGTCGAATACGTAATGGAGCGCCAGAGTCAGCTCCACCACCCCAAGATTCGGCCCCAGATGTCCACCGGTTTTGGAAAGCGTGACGATCAGCCGTTCGCGGATTTCCTGCGCCAGACTCTCCAGTTGCGGAACGGATAACTTCTTCAGATCGGCAGGAGAATGGATGGTATCGAGTAGTTTGCCCATGAAGATTCCAGAGGAGGTCGCCTGCATAAACACGTGGGAGCGCGCCCTGTTGCTCCGAATCAAAAAAGACCCCGCTCGCCTGGGGTCCTCGCCGTCCGGAAACATCCTCTGAATACTTAGTATACCGGGTTCGCCCCGGGTTGCCCGGAACCGTGCCCCTGGCAAGTCCAGCCGCCGCCTGACTTGCCCCTCAGTTGATCTTCACTCGCAGCCCCGCAATCGCCTCCGCCATCTCCCGCGCTCGCCGCTCCATCGCTTCGGCGCTATCCAGCATCTCCTGGCGCAGCTCCGCATCCGGAACTTCCGGTGCCGACGCGCGAACCTGCCGCGCAAG
>JBATVK010000120.1:0-2987 GCA_049671725.1 Acidobacteriaceae bacterium | reverse complement strand
CGCTGATGGTGTACGCGGTGCATCCGGTGGTGGGGCTGGCGCTGCGCGCGGCGCGGACGGGCGGGTCGGGGTGGGTGCTGCGGGTGGCGGCCCATGGAGACATCCGGCTGTATGCGGAGCATGTGCTGGCGCTGTGCGCGCTGGTTTTTACGACGACGGTGTGGGCGGTGTTCGGCGTGTTCGGCTACTTTCAGCTGGGCCGGCGCAGGACGGTGCCGGCGCTGGCCGGGCTGCTGATGCTGACGATGACGGTGACGTGGCCGCTGGCGGCGGCGACGTTCTATCTGGACCACTGGCACATTCCGACGCTGCTGATCGGGATGGTTGCGGCGATGGCGGTGGCGAACGGATGGAGCCGGAAAGCGGAACATGTGTATCAGCTGATCGCCCCGGCGAGCGTGCCGGAACCGACGCCGGCGGAGGTGCTGACGGCGACGGGAGCGAGGTGCGTGATTGTGGCGGCCGCGGAGGGCGGGGGGATTCAGGCGGCGGCGTGGACGGCGCAGGTGCTGGAGGGGCTGCGGACGGCGTGCGGAGCGGAGCGCTTCGATCCGGCGCTGCGGATGATCAGCGGGGTTTCCGGTGGCAGCGTGGGGACGGCGTGCTATGTGGACTGGCTGCTGCATCCGACGGAGGCGCGGCAGCCGTCGGTGTCGGCGGCGAAATCGAGCCTGGACGAGGTGACGTGGGGGCTGGCGTGGCCGGACTTTCTGCGCGGGTGTTTGCCGTGGGCGTTCGGGTGGATGATCGACCGCGGGGTGGCGCTGCAACGGGCGTGGTCGCGGAACTGCTCGCTGACTCCTGAAGACGGCGAGCCGCGGCTGACGGCGCCGCTGAGCGCGTGGCGACAGGGGGCGGCCGAGGGGACGATTCCGGCGGTGGTGCTGAACTCCACGGTGGTGGAGAACGGATTTCGGCTGCTGATGTGCACGTCGGCGCTGGGGCGGGGCGATGCGGGGTGCGGGCGGATGGATGCGTCGGAGGTGAACCGGATCGGCGACCGGGTGATGGATATTTCGACGGTGACGGCGGCGCGTTTGTCGGCGTCGTTTACCTGGGTGACTCCGGTGGCGTGCGCGGCGGCGGGGCCGGGGAGCAACCGGCCGCACGTGGCGGACGGCGGATACTACGACAACTACGGGATGGCCACGCTGGTGGAGTGGCTGGACGAGGCGCTGAGCGGTCCGCTGACGGGAGGGCGCAGGCAGGTGGCGAAGGTGCTGGTGCTGCAGATCCACAGCTCGCCGCCGGACCCGGAGACGGTGCAGAACGGCGAGGTGAGGCAGGGGGATGACCGGCGCGGGTGGCTGTTCCAGATGGCGGCGCCTTTTCTGACGCTGCTGAACGTGCGCAGCTCAGGGCAGATTGCGCACAACGATATCGAGCTGAGCCTGCTCGAGCAGAAGTGGGCGGGGCTGGGAGTGGGGATCGAGAGCGTGGACTTTACGTTTCCGGAGACGAACCCGCCGCTGTCGTGGCACCTGACGGAGGAGCAGAAGCAGGCGATCCGGGACGAGTGGGGGAAGAAGATGGGCGAGCAGGTGGGGAAGGTGAAGGAATTTTTGGAGAGCTGCCCGGCGGGGGCGGCGGCGCCGGGGTTGGAGACGAAGATTGGGGCTCGGCTGGAGGGGACGACGGCTTGAGCGGGGGGCGACGTCTACCACAGAGAGCACAGAGAAATGCAGGGGGCGGGGTGGAGTGCGGGCGGATGGCTGGGATCTTGCCGGTAGGGTGGGGATGCGTCCAAAACCCGAACATCGGCCTGACAAGCCCTCAGGTCGTGCTACGCTCTGCGCATAGTATCCGAAAGAAAAACAGGAGACGTTCTTGGAGACGGGATTCCGGGAGCATTACGCAGATTTGAGCGATGAAGAGCTCCTCCACATAGCAGGCGATCGACGAGATTTGCGTGAAGAAGCCGCTTTTGCACTCGACGCGGAGTTGGCCCGGCGCGGCTTGACGCAAAAGCAAGTGCGAGCACAGAAGAGGGATGAACTACGGCTGGAGATTCAGGAAGCGAGGGCGCATCGGCCAAAACGAAGGAAATCGAGATACTTTGTGAGCCAGCTCAGTTTGCGCTGGTGTTTCATCGGCCTTATCGGGGCGGGGATATTGATGTTTCTGACGATACGCCCCCATCGCCCCGTGTATGAATGGTCGGAGCCCATCCTCGTCGTATACACGGGATGTCTCCTGGCCTGCCTGGCTGTGCAGCCATGGGTCAGGAGAACACTGAGTTTCTGGCTTTCCCTCACGATTGCCTGCGTTCCCCAGTTCGTTGTCAGCCACTGGCTCACCGTCTATCATCCGGCAGGGTCAAGGGCTGAAAGCAGGGGCACATGGCTTCTGAGCATCCTTTCCGGTTATATGGTTGGAGGCGCAGTATTTCTACTTCTTCAGAAGCTCAAGACGGGGCAAACCGCTCATGCCGGACAATAAGTGGTCAAGGCTTGCCCCTTCAAAACAGCGGCATGGTGCCGCAGGCGGTGAGGCCGTGCGCTGGTACAAGGCGCAGGGGCTGAAGCCCGAGGTCATTTTGCGACCTTTACGGCATGACTGAAGTCATGCCCTGATACAAGGTACAGACCGGGCAGAGAGGTAACAGAGTGGACCGGGGACATAGGTAACACTTCGCGTCGAGAGCGGGGGCATGGAGCCGAAAAGCTCTACCACAGAGAGCGCAGAGAAATGCAGAGGGTGGGGGGTGGAGTGCGGGCGGATGGATCACACGGGTTGGCGGGGGAAATGCAGGTCCCCTTTCGACTCGGTCGCCTGGGCTCCCTCGCTCAGGGCAGGCTATTCGACTCGCGTCTGAATTGATTGTTGCGCGCAAAAGCGCGCGCAACGAATTTGGATGGCTCGCTCAGATGGGATGAAAAGGGGCGTACCTTCCTGGTACGTGCTCTGAGCACAGATATTCCATCCGAGGGAGGTACGCCATGAAGGTCCACGTAGGAGTAGATCTTCACCAGAGATTTTGTTACCTG
>JBATVK010000119.1:0-12539 GCA_049671725.1 Acidobacteriaceae bacterium | reverse complement strand
ACAGGACGGTGTCGGCGAGATAACTCACGTCCACAGGCGTATCGATGTTCGTTCCCACAAAGCCGACCTGGGAAACGGTCATCAGCGTCGTGACTCCCTTTTGGCTCAGGTAGGCCAGCAATTCGTGCAGCTGGATAGCGAGAAAATGTTCGCCGGGCATGGCATTGAGAAATCCGTTCAGGCTGTCGATGATCAGCAGGTTCAGATCCTGCTTCTCCACCAGTTGCCTGATCTCGTAGGCAAACTGGCCCGGTGAAAGTTCCGCGGCATCCACTTGGCGAAGTTGCAGCGCCCCGGTGTCGGTATGTTTCCTGAGGTCCATCCCCAGGCTGTTCGCCCGGATCACCAGGGTGGCCAGAGTCTCATCGAAGGTGAACAGCGCCGCCCGGCCGCCGCGCTCGACGGCTGAGACAGCGTAGCGGACAGCGATGGTGGATTTTCCGCAGCCGGCCGGTCCCAGCAACAGCGTGCTGGTGCCGCTGTCGAGGCCGCCCCCCAGCAGGGTGTCCAGCGCCGGTAAACCGCTGGCCAGCTGCGTCGGCTGGAAGGTCAGGAGGTGCTCGGCCGCCACCAGCCGCGGATATACTTCCACCCCGCCGCGCTTGATGCTGTAGTCATGGAAGCCCTCGCGAAACTTTGAGCCGCGCAGCTTCTTCACTTCCAGACGACGCCGCTTGATGCCGTATTCCCGCTCCACGCTTTCCATCAGGATCACGCCATGCGCGATGCTCTGCAGTTGCTGATCGTGGCCTTCGCCGGTGCGGTCGTCCAGTAACAGAACCGTGCATTTGCGTCCTGAAAAATACTGTTTCAGGCCCAAAATCTGGCGGCGATAACGGAGGGAGTCGCGAGCCAACAGACGCAACTCGGAGAGAGAATCGAACACGACACGGGCGGGCTGGATTCTCTCCACCTCCGCCAGGACGGCATTCGTCGTGTCCGACATTTCGATTTCGGAAGGGTTGAAGACGGTGTATTGGGCTTCGGGCTTCAGCTGCGCCTCATCGGGAGCCAGCTCAAACAAGTCGATCCCATCGAGAGACCAGCCGTGTGAATCGGCGATTTCCAGCAGTTCCGCCTTCGACTCGGAGAGCGTGACGTAGAGGCCCCTCTGGCCGCAGCGAACGCCCTCCATCAGGAATTGCATGGCGATCGTGGTCTTTCCGGTTCCCGGATCGCCTTCGACCAGATAGAGATGATTGCGGGCGATGCCGCCTTCCAGGATGTCATCCAGGCCGGCAATCCCGGTGGCGAATCGCTCCACCGGACCGGACTTTCTCTTCCCCTGGGGGCCCAATCCGTTTCCCGATTGTGGTGCGGCGGCTCTCGATTTCTGCGTCGAATCCAAGGTGATGGCCCCTTTCTCCAGCGCCTGGCACGGGCCCTGACTGGTTCCGCGGTCCTCCGCATTGACTCGGGCACGGCCCCACATCCAATGAACGCTCTCCACAGTCAGGAATCGCGATCGTTGAAAGGTGCTGTATTCGCACCCTTCGTGTGACGGGAATTCCTGAGGAGGAGCCGGTTCATCAAGTGTGGCAGGCAGCCAGAATCGATTCTGGTCAGTTTTATACAGGTCTGCACGATTTCAGAAGGCCTGAACTGGTCAGCGCAATCGGCGCAAATGAGCATGGCAATCCCACAACCTCAGGCTGCTACAGTCATCACCTAGCCCCTTGCATCATTGACTTTGGCGGGCAGGATCGACACTCAGCGACGGGAACCGGAGTGATTGCTGATCTGTCTCGGTGCGGGTCAATCCACCCTCGGTTCACGATTTTCCGCGCGTTTTCGCGCCCGGCAATCCCGAAGGCCCGTGGGCTGCGATTGCGCTTTGGTCTGAAAGTCTTATCGCCCGGCTATGAGGTAATCGATTAACTCAACCGCGCTTGCAACGACAACGGAAGAAGTCACCCCACGTTGCTCAGCCCGTTCGTCGAATCTACAATAGTAAGAGTTCCCCTGTGTTGACGCTGGAGGGAATGCACAACTGCTCCCTCGCTGAACTGTCCATCTGCACCGCGGCATTTGGAAAGGGTCTATAAAAGTGATCGAACCTCAGAACGTTCCATTTGACACCGAGGCCTTTCTGGCGAGTGCTGGGCTCGGGCGCAGAATCGTAGAGCTGGAGGCGAAGCAGGCCTTTTTCTCCCAGGGAGAGCTCGCGGACTCCGTTTTCTATCTGCAGAGGGGCCGCGCAAATCTCACTGTGCTTTCAAAAAGCGGCAAAGAAGCTACGATCGCGCTTTTCACAGAGGGCGATTTTGTAGGCGAGGAGTCGCTCGCGGCAGTGGCGGGCCTTCGTCTGGCCACGGCAACAGCCATCACCCGGTGTACGGCGCTCAGGATCGACCGGGCAGAAATGATCCGCGTGATGCACGCCGAGCATGCTCTTTCCGACCGGTTCCTTACGTTTGTGCTGGCTCGGAGCATGCGCACCCAGGCGGACCTGGTCGATCAGCTTTTCAATTCCAGCGAAAAGCGGCTGGCGCGCATTCTCCTGTTGATGGCGGAAGTCGGCAAGCCCGGAGAGCCGCAAACCCCGATTCCGAAGATTTCGCAGGAAGCTCTGGCGGAAATGGTGGGCACCACGCGTTCGCGGGTCAGCTTCTTCATGAACCGCTTCCGTAAGCTCGGCTTTATCGAATACAACGGTGGCATCTACGTTCACAAGTCCCTGCTGAATGTAATTCTGCTCGATCAGCTGCCGGAGCGGACCGCGCCAGCCACTTCTTCTTCCAATCCTCCCGAAGAACCGGGACAGTAGTCCGATGGGTCCGCAAAGAGCGTTGCAGGCTGAGGGTTCAGTCCATCGTGAGGCCTGCATCGTCCGAGCGATTACGGAGCGCCACTGTTTCGACGATCACAAAGTCTCCCCCAAAGAGCGCTGGCCGCGCCGCTTCGCTCCGCGAACTCCGCGCTTGGCGGCAGCATCCTCGAGAAGGGCATTGATCTCTCCGCCAACCAAAATCGCGACGCCGCTCAGATAGAACCAGAGCATCAGGATGATCAGGGTGCCGAGCGATCCATAGAGCAGGCCAAAGTGACTGAAGTGACGAACATAGAGTTTGAACAGGACTGAAGCGGCCATCCAGATTGCCGCCGCTACGATGCCGCCAGGAAGCAGCCATTTCCACTTCTGCTTCTGAATGTCCGGCGCAAAGCGGTAGAGACCGAGGAGTGCCAGGATGAGCAGGAAGGCGGCCGCAGGCCATTGGGCAACCTTCCAGACATACAGGCTTGCAGAGCCGGGAGCGATCATGTGGAAGATCAAGGGGCCGTAAACCACAATGACCAATGCGGCGGTAAGCAGCACACCCAGCGCGATCGCCAGAGCAATGGAGGTAAGGTGGTACTTCCACCACGGCCGGCTCTCCCTCAGGCGGTAGATTTCATTCAGAGTATCGATCAGTCCCGCAGTTGCCGCCGAGGAGGACCACAGGGCGAAGAGCAGTGAGAACGACGCCCGGCCGCTGCTCGCCGTCTGCGCCAATACCTGCCGCACCAGATGGGAGGCGCCGGAGGGCAGAACTTCCCCTACGTAATTCATGAGAGCGCCCTGCGAATCGGGCGCCGAGCTCAGCAACGAGACCATGCTGGTGACGCACAGCAGCATGGGGAAAAACCCCATCAGAAACCAGAAAGCCAGCTGGGCGGCACGATTGGAGACGTTGGCCTCCCTGGCCTCTCGAAGGATTACCCGAATCAACTCTCGCCAACCCAACCCATGGATTTTAAGAATGGCTGCCATTCCCGGGGTGTTCCCTCATTGTTCCGTGATGCAGTCCGGACGGGAGTTCATCTGCTCGGCGTCGCGCCGGATCTTCAAAAGTGCGGGGTCTCCTTGCTCCCGGCGGTCAGTGCAACGGGCTCTGCGGCGCTGGTTGCCGAAGAGCTGGCCACAGGTGGCGGCGCCACGGCAGGTGTTGGGGTCCCTGCGGGGAAGATAAGAATCCGAATCGAACCCCAGTCTGTGTCGAGACCGGCAGTCGTCTGCTTGCCGATTCCCATTGTCTTGAGCTGGGTGTCGTCAAACCCGAAGTTCTCCACCAGATACTCGCGGATGACCATGGCCCGGGCCTCGGTCAGGACGAGATCGGCCTGAGTATCGCCTTCCATGCCGGCGGATACCACGACGACTGCGAATCCGAATGGATGATCGGCCAGGAATTCCCCACCCGCTCTGAGGGTTTTCTGCGACTTCAATTTAGCTGAATCGCGCGTATCGAACAGCTGTTTGCCTGTGTAGGTAAACGACATCGACGGCGTCGCCTCCGGGAGACTCGCAATTCGATTCGCCGCCAGATCCGCGGAGTCTTCGTAGCCGCGCTTCCTGAAATAGCCGCTCAGGAAGAAGTTATGCTTTAGCGCTTCCATGTTTTCCTGGAAGTCAATTACGCCGGCCTGTGCCTGGATCATCGTGTCGTGCAGCGTCGTCGTCGTTTGCTCCAGATTGGTGTAGAGCTGGCGGTCGTTGACCAGGGCGCCCACGGTTCCCTGTCCCGAATCGATTTTGGCGCTGATGGAGCTCAGATGCCCTGTTGCCAGAGTTGCATTGTCAATGGCCTGCTGGCTGCTGTCGAGAATGCCGCTGGTCTTCTTAAACAGGTTCGACATCTGGAGGGGAGGTTCGCTGCGAATCATCTCGCCATCGCGCACCTCGGGCTGCCCTGCCGACCCGAACGAAACGGCCAGGTATTGATTGCCCAGTACGCCCTCGGTCTCGATGGAAGCCACAGAGTCGCCTTTGATGAGTGCGCGCGTCGAACTGTCGAGATCCATAATGACCGTAACCTTGCCGCCCGGCTGGTGAGGCAGCTCGATGCTCTGCACGGTTCCGCTGTGGACTCCGCCGACCTGGACATCTGCTCCGTCCGCCAGGCCCACCACATTTGCGAACTGCGTCTTCAGCTGGTAGGTGGAGCGGAACAGATACTCTCGGCTGCCGACGACGAAAATCCCAGCCGCCAGAATTCCGAGCGTCAAAAGGATGAAAGCTCCCAACCGTGCAACTCGCGACATATGGCCTCCTATGATTGCTTCAGGAATTCCTGCACGAACGTGATCTGGCTCTGCTGAAGATCTTCGAATGTGCCCTCGATGACCACTTTCCCCTGGTCGAGAAGAGCGAGACGGCTGGCAATGGTTCTTGCGCTGTGCAGATCGTGGGTTACGACGACCGAGGCCATCTGCCGCTCCCGCTGCAGCTTCAGGATCAATTCGTCGATCTCGCCGGAGCTAATCGGGTCGAGGCCGGCAGTGGGTTCGTCGAGTAACAGAATCTCCGGCTGCAGCGCCAGCGCGCGCGCCAGGCCAACTCGCTTTTGCATCCCGCCTGAGATATCTGAAGGCATCTCCCCCAGGGCGCTCTCCATTCCGACTTCGGTTAGTAACTGCATCACCCGGTCGCTGCGCTCGGATCGGGACAAATCTCTCCGGTGGTGCTCGAGCGGGAAGGCCACATTCTCTGCGACGGTGAGCGAGTCGTAGAGCGCCGCATGCTGAAACAGGAAGCCCATCTTCTTTCTGAGCGCGCCCAGCTGGTCCAGCGCGAGGCCGGCAAGATTCTGTCCCTGAATCCGCACCGATCCCGAGTCGGGTGTATCGAGGCCGACGATCAGGCGCAGCAACACGCTCTTGCCGGTGCCGCTGCGTCCCAGCACCGCCAGCGTCTCTCCCCGCTTTACGCTCACGCTGATCCCATCCAGAACCCGGTGGTCCCCGAAGGCCTTCTGCAGAACGCTGACTTCGATGCTGGGCGCGCTGCGTCCCTCGTGTGGGTCCCCTTGCTTTACCGGTATGTCGGCAATTGCAGCCATCGGTATCTCACATATTCCTGCGGTTGACGATCAGGGAAAGAGCACGAGAATCAGCTTCACGAGCACCACATCGGCCAGAATGACGAAGAGCGAACTGAGGACCACGGAGTTGGTCGCAGCACGGCCCACTCCCGCCGCTCCTCCGCGTGTGCGCATTCCCTGAAAACAGGCGATCAGGCCGATAATCAGTCCGTACACCGCGGTCTTGAGGGTTTGTGGCAGGAATGCGCTGAACGTTGCTCCGTTAAAGCCGCTCTCGATGAACTGATGGAAGGAGAGCGGCTCAACCAGCGTCTGCGCAAACCACCCTGTCAGCAGGCCCGATGCATCCGCGGCCAAAGTGAGAAGGGGCAGCATGAGGATGCAGGCCAGAATGCGTGTGGACGCCAGCAGCCGGTAAGGGTTGATCGCGGACGCTTCGATGGCGTCGATCTGTTCGGTCACCTTCATCGAGGCAAGCTCTGCTCCGATGCCTGCGCCGATGCGGCCGCTCACGATGAGGCCTGTGATGATGGGGCCCATGACTTGAACCACGGAGTAGACCAGGGTCGCGGGAAACATGGATTTGGCGCCGAAGCGGGTCAGGCTGTAACGCGCTTCCATGGAAATGACCACGCCGATGGCAGCGCCGGCGAGCGCCACGAGGGGAAAAGATTTGGAGCCAACCTCGTCCAGCTGCCGAATCAGCTCGCGCCACTCGTACGGGGGAGACAGGCCCGCCCTCACAACTCGCCACGAGAAGATGCCCAGATCTCCGAACCACTCCAGGAAGCTGTTGCCCACGCTCAGCACAGGGGCAAGGGGAGAGTGGCCAGCCGCACGTGTGGGAACGTCGGTCGCCACATTCATTGTTTAGCTCGTGTGGCTGCGTGACTCCCGGTGTCCGGCAGAGCAGGTTTCTGCGCATTGTGTTCGGGCAACTGGTCGTGCAGAATGACATTGAGCAACGACTTGTGGACGCGGATGCGACCGTTGTATTCGATGAAGCCCAGCTTGCGGAATCGGTTCATGAAGAAGCTGACACGCGAACGTGTGGTGCCGATCATATCGGCCAGCGTCTCCTGAGTGATCGCCGGAATCAGGGTTTCGGGCTCACCTGGCTTGCCGAACTCCGCCATCAGCAGCAGAATTCGCGCCAGCCGCTTTTCGCTGGAATTGAAGAGCTGATCGACAAGATCCGCCTGCGTGCGCATGCTCCGGGCCAGCAGAAACCTGAGAAACAGATCGGAGAAGGCATGCTCCTCGTGCAGCACCTGAATCATCTCGTCGCGCTCGATCCTGAGTGCGGTGCAGGGACCAATGGAGGTGGCCGTTGCCATGCGGAGTCCCCCGGCGGCGGCGAGTGACTCCTCGCCTACAAAATCGCCCTCCCCAAGCAGCGTGATCGTAGCTTCTTTTCCGTTCTTCGAAACCACGGTCAGCCTGGCACGGCCCTTTTGCAGGTAAAAGATTGAATCTGCCGGGGTTCCCTGCGAGAAGAACACATGGCGCGCCTTCACGTGGGCGATTCTGCTGGCGAGCCCAGCCTGCGCCAGAAACTTGCCTGCGTCGAATGACGTCTTCCTGGATTCACTCATTGAGGGGCCTCGCGCTGCCCTGGCGGCTCAGTTCCTCAGCAACCTGGTGCGCCTGGATCGAGTGCTCATGCGCCTGCTTCGTGAGTTCATGAGCCGTGAGATAGTCTGCTTTGCCGTGTGCCGTGGCTGCGGCCGCGTGGGCGTGGGCTGCGAGGTTGTGCAGCTCTGCGGCCCGATCATGTGCGCTCTGTGGCATGTTGCCCTCCTGATGGCTCAATGGACCTGCGTGGCAGGCTGGCGCGTTCCGCATGGAAAGCCAGTTTGCGTCGGATCTGACACTCGTGGAAGCGGTTCCCGCCCCAGCCGCGTGTTCCGGATTGTGCCGCCCGCCCATCCCTGCCGGTCGCGGAAGAGATGGCGGGACAGTTCCGTCCAGCGAGCGCACGGCCGATCCTGGCTTCTAGCGTTTGCCTTCGGCGGCGTGGCCGTGTCCATCGCGCACTTCGTTGCCCCTGAAGTTGCGGGGTGCGGGGTTGGCGCGGCCTTTCTCGCCCCTTTTCGGCAGCCCGCCGCGATAGCCGTGCTGCGGATCGTAGCGATTGTTCACGTGTCCATTGAAGTGCTCGGGGCCGTGAAACCAGGGTCCGGCGCCGATGAATACGCCGCCATTGAACCACTCCGGACCGTAATAGCCGTAGGCTGCGCAGCTGTAAGGAGCGTAGTCATAGTAACCATAGGGGCACGCAGGAGCGACTCCGATATCGACGACAACCTGGGTCTTTGCTGCGGGGCTGGCTGCCAGGAGGCAGATTCCAGCGACAACGGCTACTGCAAAACCTTGAGACCTCTTCATAAATCACCTTGTGATCTGTAAAAACTCCGTGGGACTGCTGCGCCGTCTTTGTGAATGATCTCCGCGCGTGCGAACCTGTTTCGCGTGCGACGCTGTTCGAGTGGCGCTCAGGGCTGCGCAGGCAGGCATCCATGCACTCTTCTTCAGATCAATCGTCGCACTCACAGACACAACAATCTGTACTGTTCTGCTCATCTCCGAGGATGGGTTGCAGGGAGGACCATGAGTTTTCTTTTCCGGTTCGATATTGGATTTCCGATCCTGTGACGGCTCGTAGGACTTTGCGCTCCAAAAGTCCAATTTCGCGGCGAAGCGACCGCCGAGCGCGGTCAAAAGTGAACAGTATTACTGGTCACGCGGTGCCATTCTGGAGAAAAGAGGCTCATTCACTCTCCGCTCCGCCTTCGCGGCATCTTGTTGCTCGCTGCGCTCCCAAAGTTACTCCTCCTTCGTAACATCCCCTGCACTCTCACCCTTCCGGCGCCTCTCAAGCGGGTCCACCGGAGAGTGGACCCATTCTCTTCCGGGGTGATGCCTGCGGCTGTTGCGGATCTACACGACAAACATCGCGATGCCGGCGGCAAACATAGCGATTGTGGCGATTGTCACGGCGGCGAAACCCAATCGTGAACTCGGCTGACCCTGCATCAGCTTCTTGTCCGATGCGACCATAAGGAGGGCGACAAGAAGGAACGGGGCCAGCAATCCATTGATGACCGCAGTCCAGTAGAGCGCCTTGACCGGGTTGACGCCCGCAAAGTTCAGACCGACTCCAACCGCCGTCGAAAGCAGAATCAGGGCGTAGAACCAGCGCGCCTGTTTCAGTTTCCGGTTCAGTCCCTGGCGCCATCCCAGCGTTTCCGCGAAGGCATAGGCCGATGATCCCGCAAGCGTTGGGATAGCAAGAAATCCGACGCCGACGATTCCAAGGGTAAACAGTGTGGCCGCGAATCTGCCGGCAAGAGGCCGGAGGGCTTCGGCTGCCTGCTGGGTTGTCTCGATGTGCGTAAGGCCATGGCGGTTGAGGGTAATCGCCGTCGTCAGCATGATGAAAAACATCACCATATTCGAGACAAGCGCGCCAACGCCCACATCGATATTTCTCATCTCCAGTTCCTGAACAGATGCCCCTCTCCGCATGGCCAGGGTACTTTGGCCTGCCGCCTTCTCTTCCTCCACTTCCTCGCTGGCTTGCCAGAAAAAGAGATAGGGACTGATCGTGGTACCGAGAATCGCCACCAGCATCGCCCATTCGGCCTGGCTGTGCGGCACGGAAGGCACGAATGTGGCGCGTGCCACGAGCCGCCAGTCGACCCCCACCACAAACGCGGTAATGGGGTAGGCAAGTAAGACGAGCACCAGCCACTTAAGCGTGTTCGCGATCTGCTGATAGCGGAGCCGGACCGTTGCCCACGAGATCAGGACAGCAAAAATTACTACAAATATGCGTGAATCAATCCCCGAGAGCATCGCAGCCGCATCCGCCATGCCGGCGAGGTCGGCGCCGATGTTAATCGTGTTGGCTACAAGCAATGCGAAAACGAACGCGTAGAGCAGCCAGGCTGGAAACCGGGCCTTCAGATTTGCCGCCAGACCCTGCCCAGTCACCTTGCCGATGCGAGCACACATGATCTGGACAGCCGCCATCAAAGGCCACGTCAGGGCTGCGGTCCAGAGCAACTGGGTTCCAAACTGGGCGCCTGCTACAGAGTAGGTGGCAATTCCCGATGGGTCATCGTCGGCCGCCCCAGTGATCACGCCTGGGCCCAGCGACTTCAGCAACAGTCGCGTCCATCGAGATGGGGAGAGTCTGGGCACGATGGACTGGAACGCAGGTTTCGTTGACCGGATCAGGAAGAGTGTGCAGGGTGTGAGGATTTCTTCACATTGTTGCTCCGGCTCACCCTGCTGCTCTCTGCCGAAGCCTTCTCGCCACGATCCCTGCCGCAGGGCCATGCCCGGCCTCTGGGAGAGATCTTCCGTCGCTTTATGGAGTCATATTCGGAACGCCAAGAGAGTTTGGCATCCCTGTGCCTAGCTTTCGCTGAAACGACTGCGCCTCGGCAGGATCCGGCGGCTGGACAATTGCATATTCGATCGGGCTCGAGCAGTAGACGCACTCCGTTTTCTGTAATGTGCCGAGGGCGTTGGGGAGAACCTGCACAAACGTCCTCAGGCACTCCGTGCAAGTGACGATAACGTATGGTTCTCCGTTTTGGTCGTGTCCGTTCCGCGGAATCCAGACCGGCGCCATCAGACTCGGATGATCGGTCGATGACAGCGGCGGGGACTCCGTCATTACCTTCACGATCCGGAATAAAAGATCCAGTTGAGCCCCCTTCTCATAGAAAGCGTCGGCGGCTACTCCGGGAGGCACACCGTCGCCGGAGAATGCACCGCTCATGGCGACTACCTGGATTGCGGAAAACCGACGACGGACCACAGACAGAAATTCAAAACCGGACATGCCCGGCATCTCGAGATCGGAGATGATGACATCCGGAATCTCCCGACGTATTTCCCGCAATCCTGAAAAGCCGTCCTCGGTCGATCGCACGCAATATCCAGATTCGATAAAGTATTCGGACAGGCCTGTCCGAAGCGGCTCTTCATCGTCCACGATAAGAAGTTTTGCCTTAACTGTGGGCACTGTCGACCTCGCCTGGCGGCGTTCTGCAGCCGCCTAGACCTGGAGTATTGCTCGGCTTCCCATTCGGTCGCTGTTCAATTTTGCTCATGCCGGCCATTCGGGTGCCTGAGTGGCTGGGGGTACGAGCAAAATGGCGTTGGCGGCCTTCGCTCATCCGGCGACTGCGTTGCCGGGAACTCCTCCTGACCCCAAAAAACCGATGCTTTCTTCGTGGTATGTGGCCGGCTGAGCGATTCTGACCAGCTTTGGAACTCTCACTGTTCCATGCTTGAAGTACTGAACGCCCTGGCCTCTGCGATCTGCGAGGTGACCCTTCAAAGCAGAAGCCTCGTTGTCGCGGGCGTCCATTGTGCGGGAGGATAAAATGCATCCTGACTTGACGAGTCCGACGTTCATCGCGGTCGTGGTTGTAATTGTTCTGATCGTCGTTGCGGTCGTTGCGCTTTACGCGCGAAAACGCACAAAAACCACCGCCGGACTGCGCGCTCGCTTCGGGCCCGAATACGATAAGGCCGTTCTTACTCACGGGTCGGAACGCAAGGCCGAAGCGAAGCTGGCGGATCGGGAAACGCGGGTGGAAAGCCTGAAGATCCGCGAGTTGAGCGCCACAGAGCGGGAACGTTTCATTGTGGACTGGCAGGCGGTGCAATCCCGCTTTGTCGATCATCCCAAAGGCGCTGTCACGGAGGCCGATGAACTGGTTACCGCCCTTCTGCGAGCCCGCGGCTATCCCGTAGCCGATTTCGATCAGCGTGCCGCCGATGTCTCCGTCAACCATCCCCGCCTGGTTGAGTATTACCGCTCCGCGCACGGTGTTGCGGTGAGGTTGGGCAAAGACCAGGCCAGCACGGAAGACCTGCGCACCGCGATGATTCAATATCGCTCGCTCTTCGATGAACTCGTCCAGGCGCAGACGCCTGTTGGGGTTAGATCCGTGGCATAACCGCGTTGCGAATGAGAGGGAAAGGGGGCCTGGAGTGCTGATACTGATTATTCTTCTGGTGCTGATCTTCGGTCTCGGCGGCGGATATTTTGGTTACAACCGCTGGGGCTATCGCGGAGGCGGCGGTATAGGACTAGGTACCGTGCTGGTGATCCTGCTGATCTGTTATCTGCTGGGGGTCTTCCGCTAGAGGAAGGTATCCCATAGAGTCCGAATAGTGCGCTAAATCGAACCTCATCCTTCATTAGAGCCGTCACCCGCCGGGGAAACGTGCGATCGGAACAAGGGAAGCGAATATATAAGTCTGTGCAGTATGGAACAGATCCCAGATCGATTTGCTGCGAGATTATTCGGGACGAGGTTGATTGCCGTCCGACGGGTGAGCGATGCACGGTGTGAAAACAAAACTTCTGGTGGTAGGCGATGAAGCCCGGGCTCGCAGAAACCTCGAAATTATATTCACTATTCTTGGCTTTACGGTGCGAGCATTCCCGAATGGATCCTCCGCGTTAGACGCAATCAGGGATGAAATTCCAGACGTCATTCTTTCGGACCTGGAGATGCCTGGTATGTCGGGCTTCGAATTTCTGTCGATCGTCCGACGCCGGTTTCCCTCAATTCGTGTCATTGCCATGAGCAGAGAGTTCACAAGTACGTCAGTACCTGAGGGGGTTGCAGCCGACGCCTTTTATGAGAAAGGACGGCGCCTGCGTTCCCTGTTGGGGGCCGTGGAGGCAATGGCGCGCCCAGGAAAATC
>JBATVK010000118.1:0-66960 GCA_049671725.1 Acidobacteriaceae bacterium | reverse complement strand
GACGTGCTGGTGGCGGATGCGCGGCGGCCACCGATCGACAAAGCGTGCGGCGAAGGGCTGATGCCGGATTCGCTGCGAGCGCTGGCGGGGCTGGGCATAGAGCTGGAACCGCGGGATGGAGCAGGGTTCGAGGGAATCGCTTTTGTCGCGGAGGGAACGCAGGTTGCGGCGCGGTTCCCTGCGGGAGCGGGCATTGGAGTACGCAGGACGGCACTCCAGGAGCGGCTGCTGGATCGCGCAACGGCGCTGGGAGTGCGGACGGCGTGGAATGCTCCGGTGCGGCTGAGGGACGGCGAAGCGGCGAGCATCGGCGGAGACGCCTGCCGGTACCGGTGGCTGATCGGGGCGGATGGACATGCTTCCCGGGTACGGGCGTGGGCTGGACTGGAGGCTGCGACGGTGCGGAGCCGAAGGTTTGGATTTCGCGCTCATTTTCGAGTGGCGGCGTGGAGCCGGTTCGTGGAGATTCACTGGAGCCGGCTGGGGCAGGCGTATGTAACGCCGGTGGGATCGGATGAGATTTGTGTTGCGGCTGTGACACGGCAGCCGCAGGTGCGGTTGGCGCAAATGATGGAGAGCCTGCCTGCCCTGCGGGGCAGGGTGGCGAACGCAGAGAGAACGACGCGGGAGCGGGGCGGGGTGACGCTGACGCGGCGGCTGCGGAGGGTGACGAGGAAGAATGCAGCGCTGATCGGAGACGCGTCCGGCTCCGCGGACGCGATCACGGGCGAAGGGCTGGGGATGGGATTCCGGCAGGCGCTGCTGCTGGCGGACTCATTGGAACACGGCGGGCTGGAGGATTACGAGGCGCGGCACGCGAGCACGCTCGATCTTCCGCAGCGGATGGCCGGACTGATGCTGCTGCTGGACCGATTTCCGCGGCTGCGGGGACGGGCGCTGCCGGCACTGGCCGAACGGCCGGAGCTGTTTCGAGGCCTGCTGGCGGTGCACGTTGGCGAAGAGCGGCTGCCCCGGTTCGTGCTGCAGCATGGAGCCGCTTTGAGCGCGGGGCTGCTGGCGGCGCGCGCGGCCTGATCCGTTAAAGAAAACAACCTGGAGGGGGCGCGAGCCATCGAAGGGACGGCGGCGAGTTGTCTTCGAGCGGATTGCGCGTCAAACTGGTAAGAGGCGGATCGACAGTCAGCGATGGCGCGAAACGTATTGCAACTCGAGCGTGAACCTTTTGGCCCACCTATGGCCAAGTCGTTCCTGCTGCACATCGGGCTGGTGGGCGCCCTGATTCTGATGGTCTATCTGAACGGGAAATTTCGCGGACTGGAGTGGGCGAGCAATGGGCCGCCGGGAGCGATCCAGGCGACCCTGGTGAGTTCCGCGGCGGCGATTCCGTTGCCGCAGACGACGCCTCCAACGCCGAATGTGCTGGCGACGCAGCTGCCGAGTCCGGCGCCGGCTCCCCCGGCGAAAGCGACGATTGCGCAGCAGGAGCCGGACGCGATTCCGATCCTGGCGCGGGAGCCGAAGCTGCGTCCGAAGGAAAAGCCGCACCCGGCTTCTCCGCAGCACGCGCAGCCGCTGAATCAGCCGAACCGCGCGCAGTACGGCGAGGCGCCGGCCACACAACTGCCGCACTCCATGAGCACGACGACGGCGACCAACACCAATCCGGTGAGCGTGAACAACGGCGATTTCGCGGCGCGCTTTCCGTGGTACGTGGACATGATCACGCGGACGGTGCAGCAGTACTGGTATACGCAGGACATCGGCGGGGGAACGCCGTTCGGAAGCCAGGTCTCGATCACCTTCACGATCAGCCGGGACGGATCGGTGAGCGATATCCGGATCGTGCAGCCGAGTGCGTCGCCGACCCTGAACAGTTCCGGAGTGCAGGCAGTACAGCGGGTGGGGAGTTTTCGACCGTTACCTGATCAGTACACAGGGAGGACAGTTTCGGTAGAGTACACTTTTACTTACGATCAGCCATCGCACTGAGCTCGAGACGGCGATCGGCATGGACGAGTTGACCCAGCATACGCTCAGAGCCGCAGGGAATTCCGCCGGAAGCATTGACGAATTCGGACGGGGCGACATCGCATGGAGAAGTCATGCGCGTGGCGGCACCGGGCGCGGTTCCATCGAAACGGACAAAGCATGAGCCTTGACTTGCCGACGAATAAGCCTTCTTTTCGCAACTTTCTCCTTTTTGCTCTGATCGCCGTCGCCGCCGCCACCCTGCAGGCGCAGGACTGGGTGCGCACGGGCACGAACCTGGGCGTGTCGAAGATCCGCATCGCCGCCGCCGATTTCAAGGCCGGATCGACGGACGCGCAGACGGCGCCGATGAAAATGGTCTTCGATCAGACGCTCTACAACGATCTTCGCTATGCGGGAATCTTCGATGTGGTGTCGAAGAGCATGATCCCGAGCGCGACGCCGGGATCGCCGCAGGAAATCGTGATGGCGAACTGGGCGGCGGATCCGTCGAACGCGGCGTATGTGGCGTTCGGAACGTTCTCCGCGGATAACGGAAGAGTAACGGTACAGGGGTACCTGTACGACACGCACGCGGCCCAGAACGCTCAGGTGCTGGGCAAGCAGTACTCCGACGTGGCGACGGTGGAGGCGACGCGCCAGATTGCGCACCGGTTCGCCGATGAGATTATCGACCGGCTGGGCGGTATCCCGGGCATCGCGGAGACGAAGATTTACTTCGTGTCGGACCGCACGGGGCACAAAGAGATCTGGGCGATGGATTACGACGGATTCGATCAGCACCAGCTGACCCATCTGCGCTCGATTTCGCTGTCGCCGCGGGTATCGCCGGACAATTCGCGGGTGGCGTTCAGCGAAATGGGGCGGGACGGATGGTCGATCCGGATGTACTCGCTGATTCTGAACCGGCTGGTGGCGTTCCCGGCATGGGGGGATACGACGCTGTCGCCGGCGTGGTCGAGCGACGGGACGAAGCTGGCGTTTTCGTCGGCGCGCACCGGGAACCCGGACATCTATGTAAGCGACGCGTCCGGCGCGGGAGCGCACCGGATCACGGCCTTCCTGGGGCCGAATGTTTCGCCGGTGTGGAACCCGAAGACGAACGCGCAGATTGCATGGGTGAGCGGACGCACGAAGCTGCCGCAGATCTACATCATGGACTCCGACGGGTCGAACGTGATGCGGATGACGGACGGGGGGTATGCGACGTCGCCCTCGTGGTCGCCCAGCGGAGAGTTCCTGACCTTTGCCTGGAACCGGAGCTACGGGCCGGGCGCGCCGGGAGGCGAGGACGTCTACATCATGGACATAGCCAGCAAGCGCTGGACGCAGCTCACGCACGACTCCGGGGCCAACGACTTTCCGTCGTGGTCGCCGGACAGCCGCCACATCGTCTTCCAGCGCGAGCAGAACGGGCATACCGAACTGTGGATGATGCTGGCGGACGGGACCGACCAGCAACAGCTGACGCATGATGGGAGCAACACCATGCCCGACTGGAGCTGGAAATAAAGCTCACCTTTGCAGGCGCGGACTCCTGGGTCGCGTCTGTTTTGCCCTGGTTCAAACAACAAGCAGGCTCCTGAAGGAGGAAAGCAAGTGCAATACTCGAACCGAAAATCCCTCGCGCTGGCTGCAGGACTGGCGGCCATGCTGACTGTGGCTGGGTGCCACAAGAAAAAGCCGGCACCGCCGCCCCCGCCCCCGCCGGCGACAACCGCTCCCGCACCAACGGCCTCGATCACCGCGACTCCGGACACCATCAACGCCGGCGATCAGTCGGTGCTGACGTGGCAGACCTCCAACGCGACGGATGTCTCGATCGAGGGGCTGGGCGCGGTCGCGACTTCCGGCACACAGACGGTAAGGCCAACGCAGACGACCACCTATAACCTGGTGGCGCACGGCGATGGCGGCACGGCGAACGCGACCGCGACGGTGACGGTGAACACACCGCAGGCAACGCCGCCTCCGGCCGAGACGAACATCAACGAATCGATGTTCGAGCAGAACGTGAAGCCGGTGTTCTTCGATTACGACAGCTACGACATTCGCTCCGACGCGCAGGGCGTGATCCAGGCCGATGCCAATTTCCTCAATCAGCATCCCGATCTGAAGGTGGTGATTGGGGGATACTGCGACGAGCGCGGATCGACGGAGTACAACCTGGCGCTGGGCGAAAACCGCGCCAATGCAGCCAAGCAGGCGCTGGTGACGGCGGGAGTATCGCCGGACCGGCTGCGCACCGTGAGCTACGGGAAGGAAAAGCAGTTCTGCACCGAGCATAACGAAGCGTGCTGGCAGCAAAACCGCCGGGCCCAGTTCACGCTGGACCAGTAACGAGCGCCCTACGGGCCAGGAAGCGCCTCACCCCGCCGCAGGAACCGCGGCGGGGTGAGCGCCGCTTCGACACTCACGCCGGAGCCTGGATACTCGCTGGCCGCGTTCTCTCCCTGTCATAATTGAACTGAGCGCTTCTACGCTCCATCGGGGACGGATTTTATGCGAAAAACTGTGGCATCGCTGGCGGCCCTTGCACCGCTGCTTTTGTGCTTCTGCGCACCGCAAGCCCACGCCGTATCCAAGGAAATCATTCAGCTGCAGACCCAGGTACAGCAACTGCAGGATGCTCTGACCACCCTGCAAACCAACCAGGCGCAGCAGTTCGGAATTCTGCAGCATGTGGTGCAGCAGATTTCAGACAGCGTGAACCAGATGAACAACACGCTGACGGCCCTGCAGCATCAGGTGCAGGCGCAGGATGAATCCGGCAGCGGGCAGGTGACCCAGCTCTCCACGCAGATGCAGGGGATCAACGACTCGATCGACGAACTGCGCGGCCGGATGGATAAACTGAACACGCAGATGCAGGCGATCCAGTCGCAACTGCAGACGATCAGCGCAGCGCAGGCGACGCAGCAGCCGACGCAGACGACGCCGGGACAACCGGGGGAGACGGGACAGCCGGGAGCCCCGAACACGCAGCCGCAGGCCGGGCAGCCGGGAGCGATGGATCAGAATGGGCAGCCGGCAGCGGTTCCCGCAGCGCCGCCGCAACCGCAGGCGCCGCCGGTGAAGCAGCTCTACCAGAGCGCAATGAGCGATTACAACGCGGCGCGGTACGACCTGGCGAGCAGCGAGTTTGCCGACGTGATCAAGAACTATCCGCAGGAGGATCTGGCGGGGAACGCGCAGTTCTATCTGGGAGAGATCGACTACCGGCAGGGAAAATACTCCGACGCAATCAGGAACTATGAGCTGGTGCTGCAGCAGTACCCGGGGAACGCGAAGGCTCCCTCGGCGGAGCTGCGCAAGGGCGAGGCGGAGCTGGCTGTCGATCAGCGCGAGGCGGGCATTCGCGATCTGCGCGCGCTGATCGCGCGCTATCCGCAGACGCCGGAGGCGCAAAGCGCGCGCAGCCGGCTGAACGGAATGGGCGTGCGCATCTATCCGAAGCCGTCGGCGTATCACGAATAGGAACGGCGCGGATACAAGACTGCGGAGGGGGGAGATAAATTTCTTTTCCCTTGACACAGGCCGCGGGCGGAGTTAGGACGCGAAATCGCAGCGAATCTGCGCCATTGATGCGTCGTTGACAAAGCGCAAAGCGAATCGCACAATCGGATTTCAGCTTGATTCCAACTCCTCCTTGTGGGAACTCCACCCGACTCCCAACGACCGGCCAAAGCACGCCGGGAGACCGGCGTCCTAAGGGACGGAAGGCTTGAAAAGCGGCCCCCAACTTCGGGAAAGCGAATCTGAATTGAAAGCCCTGCTCAAAACCGACTTCCCCAATCTGACGCTTCAGGCCCGCGGAAAAGTCCGTGACATCTACTCGCTGCACGATCAGCTGCTTGTGGTGGCGACCGATCGCATTTCGGCCTTCGATCACGTGCTGGCGACGGGGATTCCCAACAAGGGCAAGATCCTGACGCAGCTTTCGGTGTTCTGGTTCGAGGAACTGGGCGATCTGGCGCCCAACCATCTGATCACGACCAAGGTGCAGGAGTATCCCGACGAGGCGTGGGAGTACCGCGAGACGCTGAAGGGGCGCTCGATGCTGGTGAAGCGGGCGCAGATGTACCCGGTGGAGTGCGTGGCGCGCGGATACCTGTCCGGTTCGGCATGGAAGGAATACACGGAGACGGGAGCGGTCTGCGGGATTCCGCTGAAGCAGGAGCTGTGGGAAAGCGACAAGCTGAGCGAACCGATCTTTACGCCGGCGACGAAAAGCGAACGCGGAACGCACGACGAGAACATCAGCTTCGACCGGCTGGTGGAACTGGTGGGCGGCGAAGTGGCCGAGCGGCTGCGCACGCTGACTCTGACGCTCTACAAGCGGGCCGCGGAGCACGCCGAGCGGCGCGGGCTGCTGCTGGCGGACACGAAATTCGAATTCGGCGAATATCAGGGAGAAACGATCCTGGCCGATGAGGTACTCACGCCGGACTCGTCGCGGTTTTGGGAGAAGGAGCGATTTCGGCCGGGGCGAGCGCAGGCTTCGCTGGACAAGCAGTTCGTGCGCGATTACCTGGAGAGCATTCACTGGAATAAGCGCGCACCGGCGCCGTCGCTGCCGGATTCGGTGGTGCAGAAGACTTTGGAGAAATACCAGGAAGCATACCGGCTGCTGACAGGGTGGTCTCCGGTTTTGTAAGGACGAGAACCATGGCGATCATCGACTGGCTGATAGTGGTGGTATTGATCGTTTCGGTGCTGTCCGCGGCGCGAGCAGGACTGATGGTGGAGATTTTTTCGCTGGCGGGGCTGGGACTGGGGCTGCTGCTGGCGAGCTGGGATTACCAGCGTCTGGTACCGTGGTGCTCCAGCTGGATTCACTCACTGGAGGCAGCTCAGGCGACGGCCTTCCTGCTGATTGCGGTGGGGGTGATGGTGGTGGCGGCGCTGGCCGGCCGGGTGGTGCGGTGGTCGGTGCGATCGATCGGGCTGGGCTGGGCGGATCGGATGGCCGGGGCGGCATTCGGTCTGGTAAAAGGTTGTGTGCTGGTGATGATTGTGGTGATGGCGGTGGCGGCATTTGCGCCGCACGCGGGGTGGTTCCGGCGGTCGGTTCTGGCCCCTGGTTTTCTGGCGATGGCGCGGCATGCGGCTGCGGTAGCTCCATCCGATTTGGCCAGTCGGATCCGGAGCGGGGTGACGGATTTACGCAGGGAGCAGCCTGAATGGCTGCAGCCTCCCGCGTAGAGCGGCGCCTGCTGGCGGGATATTGCCCCGGGGACACGGGGCGGGGAGAGAGGGTTGCTGTGAAACGCGAACTGGACAACCTCGTGACGCTGATGCGTACCGGCGGCATCACCTACGATGAGGCAGTACGAGAGTTCAAGCGGCGCTTCCTGCTCGACGTGCTGGCGGGACATCGCGGCAACCAATGCAAGGCAGCGAAAGAACTGGGCGTGCACCGGAATACGCTCAGCCGGATTCTGGCGGAGCTGGACATCGATCCGGCCCAGGTGCGCAACGGTATGCGGCGGCCTCCGCGCAGCGCGCGGCCGGCTCTGGAGATGAAGCAGGTTGCGCGTTAGGCTGCCGACGGTTGCTGTTGCAACCCGAACGACTTTCTCAGACGACACAATGCAAAGATCTTCTCCGGCGATGTCTTCCCTTCTGCGGCTGGGTCGCATCGGGGGCGAGGAGTAAGACGGACAAGCCATCGGCCCAACGCCGCCGGGGCCGAATCCCCACCGTTTGCGCCGGACCTTATACCCTGTCTGTATGAGCAGTTCCGGGGCGCCCCGCGTCTTCATCCAGGAAGGATTCCGCTGGGACGAACAGCGGGCGTATCTGTTCGACATCGATGGAACGCTGCTGCGGCATCGCGACCGGATTCACTTTGACGTTTTCTTCGAGAGCGTGCGCAGCGTGATGGGCCGCGAGCTGCTGCTGGACGGGGTAACGCTGGCCGGCAACACCGATCCCGGCATCCTGCGCGACGCGTTTCGGCTGGCGCAGGTGGAGGAGAGCGTGTGGAGGCCGCATCGCGAGGAAGTGCTGAACAGCATGTGCAGCAGTTTTCGAGAGCGGCGCGCGGGATTGCTGCCGGTGATCATGCCGGGAGTGGAGGAGACGCTGCGGCATCTGCGGGGCAAAGGGGCATTGCTGGGCGTGGCGACGGGTAACCTGGAGGAGATCGGCTGGATCAAGATCGAGAACGCGGGCTTGCGGGAGTGGTTCAGCTTTGGAGGATTCAGCAACCGGTTTGAGGCGCGGGCGGACATGATCGCGCACGCAGCGGAACAGGCACGCGCAATTCTGGGCGACGGCGAGGCCGCAGTGTGCGTGATTGGAGATACACCGTTCGATATCGACGCGGCGCGGGCGAATGGATTGCCGACGATTGCCGTAGCCACAGGGCGATACGATTTCGATCAACTGAGGGAGCACCAGCCGGAAGTGTGCACGACGACGCTGGAAGAGCTGCTGCGGGCGACGGCCGGCAGCGCCTGCGATGCCGAGGTCCATGTTTCGTAAGCCGATCCTGATTCTGATTTGCCTGGCCGCTGCGCTCGCTGCGCCTGCGCAGGAGACGGCGCCGCAGCCGGGGAAGGCGACTGCCGGCGAGGCGACCAAACATAGCGCGTCGAAGCGGGATCGCAGGAAGTCGCAACAGCTTTTTCTGGAGGGCGCGAAAGATCTGAATCGCGATCAACCGCGCGCGGCGATGGAGGCATTCGCTCGCGCGGCCACGCTGGATCCCGACAATCGAAGGTACGCAGCATCGGAAAATGTGGCGCGGCAGAGGCTGGTTGCGGACCTGATCCAGCGTGCGGACAAGGCGAAAGTCCTGGGACACCTGGACGAGGCGCAGGCGGCGATCCGCGAGGCGTTCCAAGTGGATCCGGAGGATCCCGTGGTGGCCCAGCACGTGGACGAACTGGCTGAGAACGCCGCCGCCAGCGAGCCGGCTCCGCCGAGTCCGGCTGCCGATGTTGCGCCGCCGGTGAAGCTGGAACCGAAGGCTGGAGTGCACGATTTTCATGTGTACCTGAGCGAGCGGCAACTGATCGAGCAGGTGATGCAGGCGTATGGAATCCAGGCGACCATCGACGATTCCGTGCCCGACGGGATGATCCGCTACAACGTGGACGGCATCGACTTTGCCGGGGCGAAGCAGACGCTGGAACTGGCGACGAATACGTTTATCGTGCCTCTGGATCCGGCGCGGGCGCTGGTGGCGAGAGACACGCGGGCAAACCGAATGAAATTCGAGCGCGAGGGAACGGAAACGTTCTACCTGCGGGACTTTACGAATGAAGAGTTGACCAGCATGGTGAGCATGGCTCGCGACGTATTTTCCCTGAAGAGCGCCACCGCCGATATCGGGCAGGACGCCATTACGGTGCGGGGCCCGGTGGAAGACCTCGACGCGCTGAATGCGACGCTCGATAGCCTGCGCGGAGGGAAAAGCGAGATCCAGCTGGACGTAAGCATGTACGAGGTGGATCGGACGAAGGCGACGAACGTGGGCGCGATTATTCCTACGCAGACGACGCTCTTCAATGTGTACTCGGAAGCGACGAGCCTGCTGCAGAATAACGCGAGCCTGGTGCAGGAGATTATTTCGAGCGGACTGGCGGCGCCCGGCGACTGGGAGGCGATTCTGGCCATTCTGGTGGCTTCAGGGCAGGTGAGCAACAGCATTCTGACCCAGCCGTTCGGGGTGTTCGGCGGGGGGCTGACAATGACGGGGATCACGTACGCCGGCGGCTCGGTGAATATGCAGCTGAATTCGACGGACGTGCACTCCGTGGACCAGACGCAGCTGAGAGTGCTCGACCAGCAGGAGGGAACGCTGAAGGCGGGAGAAAGGTATCCGATTATGGTCTCGAACTATACGGGCACGGGAACGGGGCTGAGCATTCCCGGCATCTCGAGCGCGGGGATTTCGAGCACACTGCAGAACCTGGGCGTCAACATTTCGCAGCTGGAGTCTGCGGCGGAGCAGACCATTCCTCAAATACAGTATCAGGACATCGGGCTGACGCTGACGGTGACCCCGCACGTGGAAGGACCCCGAGGCATGTCGCTGAAGTTCGACCTGAAGCTGAGCTCGCTGGAGGGATCGTCGCTGAACGGTTTGCCGGTGATCAACAACCGGGAGTATCAGGCGATTACATCGCTGAAGGCCGGCGAGAGCACGGTGCTGGTGAGCGCGTTATCGCGGCAGGAATCCGACGCGATCACGGGGATTCCGGGATTAAGCGATCTGCCGGGATTCCAGGACGGGACCAATAAGAATTCGAGCCTGGATTATTCGGAGCTGGCCATCGTGATTACGCCGCATATCATCCGCTCGGTGCGGCCGGAGAGCGCGGACCGGATGATTCTGGTGCCGCCAGCGCAGTGACGGTGGTCACTTTGCCCAATCCGGGGTCGGCGTAGATTCGAGTTGTGAGTGTCCTGCACGACCGTCGCGTTCGCGGAGTGGTGAGCCTGGTTCTGGCCGGTGTTTGGCTGGTGTCGCTCGCGGTGAATGCGGCAGCGATGCCGGCGATGCGCTGCGAACGCGCGCATATGCCGTGCTGCCCTGCTTCCGGGCACGGCGGCGCGCACTGCTCGGCGGTGCAGTGCGAAGCGCAGAGTTTTCAGAAGCCGGAGAACCGGGCAATCGCCGAGGCGCCCGCATGGCGATCTGAGAACTTCGGACAGAATGCGGAGACCAATCCGGAGGGATCTGGACTGCGCGCATTGCACACGGGCCTGCGCTATCGAGCGTCCGTATTCCTGCTAAAAGACGATCTGCGACTCTAGACCTCCTGGTGTGCCTGCGCGATCCTGCGCCCTGGGGCGCATGCGGCTCCCATTCACACTGAGAGGAAATCCATCATGAAATCGAAAATGTTCGCACTTGTGGCAATGTCGCTGTTTTCGCTGTCCGCGCTGGCCGTGACCGGTGCAGCCTGCTGCACGAAGAGTGCGACTTGCTGCCCGGGAAGCTGCTGCGGCGCGAGCTGCTGCCAGCACCAGGGTTCGTGCTGCCCCGGTTCCTGCTGCAGCCACAAGTAAAAACGTCACCGGACACTTCGCGTCCCGCGGGACGCGAAGTGTCGTTTTCTCTTAGCCTTTGCTTCACCGGACAAGCCGTGCCCCGCGGGACACGACTTGTCTACTTCTCTTAATCTTTCTTTATGTTGATTGGCGTCATCTCGGACACGCACGGATTGCTGCGGCCGGAAGCATTGGCGGCGCTTGAGGGTTCGGAACACATTCTGCATGCCGGCGATGTGGGCGACGCCGCGATTCTCGACCGGCTGCGGGCGATTGCCCCGGTGACGGCGATCCGCGGCAACGTGGATGTGCAGGGTGCGTGCGCGCTCCTTCCGCAGACGGAACTGGTGGAACTGGGTGGGCGGAGCATTTACATGCTACACGACCGGCAGGCGCTGGACCTGGATCCGATAGCGGCGGGGATTGCGGTGGTGGTGAGCGGACACTCGCATCATCCGGCGGTCCAGTGGCACAAGGGGGTTTTGTATTTCAATCCGGGGAGCGCGGGGCCGCGGCGGTTTTCGACGCCGGTGTCGCTGGGATTTCTGACGGTGACGGAGGCTGGGATCGAGCCGCGACTGGTGGAGCTGGTGCGGCAGTAATTCAGGAACGGATGCGCGGATTGACGACCATGTAGAGGACGTCGGTGGCCAGGTTCACCAGCACGTAGGTGAGGCCGATGGCGAGGATGCATCCCTGGAGAAGCGGGTAATCGCGATTGGAGATGGCGGAGACGGTGAGCCGGCCGATGCCGGGCCAACTGAAGATGGTCTCGGTGACGATGGCGCCGGCGAGCAGCGCTCCAAACTGCAGGCCGATGAGAGTGAGAACGGGGATCATGGCGTTGCGCAGGGCGTGCCGGTAGACGACGATCCACTGGGGCAGGCCTTTGGCGCGGGCGGTGCGGATGTAATCCTGACCGAGCTCTTCGAGCATGGAGGTGCGCACCATGCGAGTGAGGATGGCGGCAAGCGCGCTGCCCATTGTGACGGCGGGCAGGACGAGGTGCTTCCAGTCGCCCGCGCCGGAGACCGGCAGCCAGCCGAGTTTGATGGAGACGAGGACGATGAGGATGGGGCCGAGCGCGAAGGAGGGGAACGAGAGGCCGAGCAGGCTGACCACGCCGATGACGTGATCGCGCGGCCTGCCGCGGCGCAGGGCGGCGGCGATGCCGCCGGGGATGGCAATGAGCAGCGCGAGAGCCAGGGCGGCGGCCGTGAGTTCCACGGTGAAGGGATAGCGGGTGAGAACGAGGTGAGTGACGGAGTCGTTGAGGCGGATGGAGTGGCCCAGATCGCCGTGGAGGACGCCGCGCCAGTAATGGATGTACTGCGTGCCGAGAGGCTGGTCGAGACCGTAGGCATGACGGAGCGCGACGATGTCAGCGGGGCGCGCGCCTTCGCCGAGCATCTGCTGGACGGGGTCGCCGGGCACGATGTGGATGAGCAGAAAGACGATGGAGACAACGAGCCAGAGAACGGGCAGCGTGTAAGCGAGTCGCAGGAGCAGGGATTTGAGGAGACGATGCATCAACGAGCCTTTTCCGCAGGCTGAGGAAGCTGCTCGATGCGTACTTTGCTGATGCGGCGGCCGCTCATCTCGAGGACGGTGAGGCGGCGGCCTTCGAAGTCGAGGGCGTCGCCGGCCTGAGGGATACGGCCGAAGCGGGTGAGCAGGAATCCGGCGAGGGTTTCGACGCCGCCCTCACGCGGGAGATTCCAGCGCATCTGGGTTTCGAGATCGCGGAGACTGACGCTGCCGTCAAGGACCATGCCACCGCCGGCGGTGGCCATGACGGGGCCGGAGGCTACGTCGAATTCGTCTTCAATCTCACCGATGAGTTGCTCAATGGCGTCCTCGACGGTGACCAGGCCGACGGTAGTACCGAACTCATCGACGACGATGGCGATGTGGCGACGTCGCTGCTGGAATTCATGGAGGAGATCGAGGACGGGCTTGGTTTCCGGAACGACGAGAATTTCGCGCATTGCCTGGCGGAGGCGCATATCGCTGAAAGGAGCGACAGCGAAGCGCGTGGTGGCGGAGGCGCGGAAGTGCATGAGGCGGCTGACGTCCTTGGAGTAGAGAACGCCAATGATGAATTCCGGGCCACGCTGAGGATCGTAAACGGGGATGCGGGAGTGCATTTCCTCGACAATGCGGGCGCTGGCATCTTCGATCAGCATATCGGCGGGGAGCGAGAAGATGCGCTGGCGCGGGGTCATGATCTCGCGGGTGACGATGTCGTTCATTTCGACGGCGCGGTGGATGAGCGACTCCTGGTATTCGGGCAGCATGCCGGAGCGGCGCGCGGCCGTGGCCATGAGCTTGAGCTCTTCGGGGGAGTGGACGGCGCCCTCGTGGGTGAGCGGCGCGTGAAAGAGACGCAGGACCAGCCCGGCGGAGCGGTTGAGCAGGCGGACGAGCGGACGGGCGAGACGGATGAAAACTTCCATCGGCCCGGCAACGCCGAGAGCCATCTGGTCGGTGCGGCGGAGAGCAAGCGCCTTGGGGACGAGCTCGCCGAGGAGAACGACAACGTAGGTGATGAAGGCGAAGGCCAGAGGGACGGCGGCGAGATGCGCGTAGAGGCGGGCGTGGGGAAGGCCGGCCATGGCCTGCTCGAAGAGGGCGGCGATAGCGGGCTCGCCGAGCCAGCCCATGGCGAGGCTGCAGAGGGTGACCCCGAGCTGGACGGCGGGAAGGAAGTCGCCGAGATTCTGCTGGAGGCGGCGGACGATGCGCGCGCCGGGACGGTGTTCCTGAATGAGCTGCTCAATGCGCGTTTCGCGGACGCTGACCAGAGCGAACTCCGCCGCGACGAAGAAACCGTTGGCGAGGATCAGCACGACGATGGCGACGCCGTGGAAGAGGAGGAACTCCGACATTTGAAGACAGGGTACAGCGTACAGGGTGCAGGGGGACAGGTTGCAGGGCCTGCCGAGTCCGACGCGCAGAGGACGCGGGGCGATTCCCTGCCCCGCGAGGCCTGCGTTGAGCGGTTGCTTACTGGTTCCCTCCGTCGGTGCTCCTGATGAAGGCAGCTACATTGTCGTGCAGCGCCTTCAGGGCCGAGGTGCGGACGTAGACCATGTGGCCGGACTGGTACCAGTCGAACTGAATGTTGGAGGCCAGGCGCTGCTCGATGGGCAGGTGCTTGTCCTCATATTGCGCGGCGAAGAACGGCGTGGCGAGATCGTAGTAGCCGCCGTTGACCATGACCTTCAGCTTCGGGTTGGTTTTCATGGCCATGGCGAGGTCGGGGGCCACGTTCATCTCCGGAAAACCGTTCTGCATGAAGTTCCAGGTGAAATCCGGATAGTTCGCCATGGGCAGATAGGTCTCGCCTGCGCCGTAGTGCAGGGTGTTGCGCACGTACTGGTTGAAGAGCGAGACATAGGCGGAGGAAATGGCCGAGCTCTGCGGATCGTACTCCGCCCCCTGGCTCAGGGGATCGATGGTTGGCCCGGAGAAACGGGTGTCCAGGCGTCCCGTGGTGGTGTCCGAATCCTGCTGGAGGGTCTTTTCGAACTCCGGACCGGAGATGCGCAGATTGCCGCGCATGAGGTAGTCGAGGGGCAGGCCGGTGTACTCGTGGAGCTTTTCGGCGACGGCCTGTTTTTCATCCTGGGTGAGGTCGGTTCCCTTCTCCAGCGCCTGAGCGTAGGGGCCCATGGCGAAGTCTTCGACTTCCTTCAGGAACGGCTGCAGCGGCTGCTCGGCAATCTTTTTGTGGTACATCGCCGTCGCCGCGTAGGTGGGCAGCGCCAGCTCGTAGGGAAGGTCCACGCCGGGGTTCATCTCCGGCCCATCGATATCCGTGGTGAAATCGAAAATCTGCGAGAGCAGAATCACGCCGTTCAGGTCGATGTTGTAGTTGTTCTCAAGCAGGTTGGAGAGGACGGCCGAGCGGGTGGTACCGTAGCTCTCGCCGAAGATGTACTTGGGCGAATTCCAGCGGTTGTACTGGGTGAGGAAGCGCTGGATGAAGCGTCCGAAGGCGTGCCCGTCCTCGTTGATGCCCCAGAAGGCCTTGCCCGCGTTCTTGCCGGTCAGGCGACCAAAGCCGGTGCCTGGCATATCGATGAAGACCAGGTCGGAGACGTCGAGCAGCGACTCGCTGTTGTCGGTGAGGCGATAGGGCGCCGCGTCGAGGTGGGTATCGTCCTCTCCGGTTTCGACACGCTTTGGACCGAAGGAGCCCATGTGCAGCCAGACCGTGGAGCTCCCGGGGCCTCCGTTATAGAGGAAGGTGATGGGCCGGTGCTCGAGGTCCGCGCCGTGCTTGAAGTAGGCAACGTAAAACATGTGCGCGAGCGGGGGCGCGTCATCGGGGCTCTTGGCGGCGGCGACCTCGGCGGCAAGATCAGTGTTGGGCAGCGGCTTGCCATCGGCGCCGAGCTCGGCATCCTGCGGATCCGTGGCGCCGACGGTGATGATGCCGGCGACGGCGTCGTACTGGATCGCCTGACCGCCGACATTGACAGTTCCCTGGGTGGTTACGGACTGAGCGGGCGCAGGCTCGGTTGGTTTCTCGGGGGGCTTTTGATCGTCAGCGGCACGCGCCAAAAGCGGAGAAAATGCGACGGCGGCGGCAATACAGGCCGCGAACAAACGAAATGATCTGGGCATCCATGGCTCCTGAGACTGCAAAGTGGGAACAAAAATCCTGGGAATGCGAAATTATATCGGCTTACGCACAAAGCCTGCTGACGGTTCCCGCAGATTCCCTGCCGCGTGGCGCAGGTTCGCTGCCCGGACGACCGAATCCCCGAAGTGCCAGGAGTTCACAGTGGGGTCGGGATTTCCACCTGGCCGATCCTGAGATACTGAGACTTCCGATGAGCGAGAGTTGTCCCAGGTGCGGAGGGTTGGGCGTGCGGGTGGTCGCGCGGCCTGACGGTGGACGAGCGATGGAAACGTGCGAGTGCCAGACGGCGCTGCGCGTGACGCGGCTGATGCGGCGGGCGGGGATTCCGGCGCGCTACGAGCACTGCTCGCTGGAGAGCTACGAGGGGAATTTCCCCGGGGCGGACCGTTCGCTGTCGGCAGCGCACCTGAAGGCGCGGCAGTTCGTGGATGGGTATCCGGTGACGACGGGGGGGCGGGGGTTGCTGCTGACGGGATCCATTGGTGTCGGCAAGACGCACCTGGCGGTGGGAATTCTAGAGGCGCTGATCGCGGAAAAGGGCGTGCACGGGCTCTTTTGCGATTACCGCGAGCTGCTGAAGGAGATCCAGCACTCCTACAACTCGCAGGTGTCGACGACGGAGATGGAGATTCTGCGGCCGGTCTTCGAGGCCGAGGTGCTGGTGCTGGATGAACTGGGCGCAGCCAAGCCGACGGACTGGGTGTGGGATACGGTGGCGCTGGTGCTGAACAGCCGCTACAACGACAAGCGGACCACGATCATCACGACGAACTACGCCGATCTGGCGCCGGGCGGAGGCGCGGGCGGGAGCAACGGCGCGGCGCGGGCGGCGCGGGAGGAAACGCTGGGAGACCGGATCGGCGAGCGGATGCGCTCCCGGCTGGCGGAGATGTGCGTGATGGTGGAGATGCACGGCGAGGACTTCCGGAGGACGGTAGGGCGGGCGCGCTTTGGGTGAGGCGCGGGAAGAATCTCAGCGAGGCTGGTAGTTCTCGCCGGCGGTGGCCACATCGTCGCGGGTCGATCCTTTGACGCGGTACATGGCGGTATCGGCGCGGAGGATCAGGTCGTGGACGTCCTCAGCGTCGTCGGGCCAGGTGGCGACGCCGTAGCTGGCGCGAATCGTCAGCTCCAGATTTTCGGCAACTCTGAAGGATCGGCTGCGCAGCGTCTCGTGAATGTGACGGGCAACGCGTTCCGCCTCATCCTTGCCCGTCTCGTGCAGCAGGACGATGAACTCGTCGCCTCCGTAGCGGAAGACGGAATCGACGGGAAGCACGAGGGAGCGGAGGGCCTGGCCGAATTCGGCGAGGAGACGGCTGCCGATCAGGTGCCCGTGGGCGTCGTTGACTGCTTTGAAGCGATCCAGATCGATGAAGATGAGGCTGAACGGAGCGCCGGTCAGACGGGCGGTTTCGCTCTCCTTGCCGAGGAGGCTGTAGAGCTGGCGCTGGTTGAAGAGGCCGGTACAGTCGTCGGTGATGGTGAGTTGCTGAATGCGTTCGACGGCGCGGGCGTTTTCGACAGCGATCGCGGCATAGTCGCAGAGCAGATGCAGGAACGAGACGACATCGTCGCTGAAGGATTCCAGGCGGCAGTTGAAGAGCTGAATGACGCCGAGGGTGCGCTCACGGGAGCGCAGCGGCATGCAGATGGCGGAGCGGATGTGAAAGCGCGGTCCGGGCCCCGTCTGCATGAGGCGCGGATGATCCTCTGCTTCGGGGACGATGACGGTCTCACCGTGTTGGGCGACCCAACCGGCAAGACCCTGGCCGAGCGGGACACGGACATCGCGGAGGTCGGATTCGGCGTGGCCGACAACGACAGCATAGAAGAGATCCTGGCGCGCCTCATCCATGATGAGAAGGGACCACTGTTCGGGCTGGAAGTACTGCTCCATCTGAAGCATGATGGCGTGAAGGATGGAGTCGAGGTCGAGCTCGGAGGTGAGCGCGCGCGCAACATTGTGAAAGATGAGGAGATCCCTCATCTTTGGAGTGAGCGCGGGAGTGGATTTACTCCACATGGCTGCGCGTGTTGGGCGTATTGTAACCTTGGTTGATCCTTGAGTAAGGGAATTGGTTACCGAGGAATCGCTTCCGGTAACCAACCTGGATGACAGGGCAACCGAGGGCCGGACCAGCATCCAAGTTCAGCGTGAAGACTGCGGAACGGGATTGGCTGCTGACGGTGCTGGCGGCAGCATCAGGGTCGGCGGACGGATGGAGCTTTTTCGGGCTGGGACACGCCTTTGTCGCCAACATGACGGGTAACACCGTGCTGCTGGGGATCGCGGTCTTTCATCCCACCGGAGACGCGAACCACCAGTTGATTGCACTGGCCGGGTACGTGGCGGGCACTGCGGCAGGCGCGTGGCTGAACCGGCGGTTGCAGAGCGGGGTGGTCTGGGCGCGGTCCGTGTCATGGACGCTGCTGCTGGAGGCGCTGCTGCTGATCGGCGCCGACGTGGGGTGGGTGGCAGGAGGACATCGATCGGGCGAAACGCATGGCGGAGCGTTGCTGGCGTGCGTCGCGGTGGCGATTGGGCTGCAGAGCGGATCGATGGTGCAACTGGGCATTCCGGGGGTGGTCACGACTTATATCACGGGGACGTGGACGACGCTGACGAGCGGACTGACGTTGCTGGTGAGCCGGAAGCCACGGGTGGTGCGGAACAAGGAGCGGTACGAGGAGCGCTTTGAGCTGCAGGCGGGGATTTTGGGCGCTTATCTGGCTTCGGCGGTGCTGACAGGATGGGCCTTCCATTACGCGCCGGCGGTGGTGGGCGCATTTTCCGCCGCAGTAGTGCTGGGAACAGGGATTTATGGGTTTGCGCGCGTGTAAATGCCATCTTTTCGGCGGCCCGCGCATCTTTTCCGATAGAAAGCAGGATCTATGGCGACAGATCCAGGGTACGGTTCGGCGCACCACCACCCGCGCGTGCTGGTCATCGGCGGGGGATTTGCCGGAACGCACGCGGCGAAGGCGCTGGGGAAGCTTCCCGTGGACTTGACGGTGGTGGACCGCAGGAATCACTTCACGTTTCAACCGCTGCTCTATCAGGTGGGGCTGGCGGTGTTGTCGCCGGCAGACATTGCGTCGCCGATCCGGGCGATTCTAAGCGGCAACAGCAATACGGAAGTCCTGATGGACGAGGCGGTGGGATTCGATCTGGAGCGACGGCGCGTGCAGTTTGGCAGCGGCGCGGAGATGGGATACGACTACCTGATGCTGGCCACCGGCGCGACGCATTCGTATTTCGGGAACGATCAATGGGAGCCTCTGGCGCCGGGACTGAAAACCATTGAGGATGCCATCGAGATCCGGAGGAGGGTTCTGCTGGCGTTCGAGCTGGCGGAGCGCACCATGCTGGAGACGGGATCGCATCCGCCGCTGAATTTCGTCGTGGTGGGGGGCGGTCCGACGGGGGTGGAACTGGCGGGGGCGATCAGCGACATCGCGCGGCGGTATCTGCGGCATGACTTCCGGCACATCGATCCGGCGAAGGCGCGGGTGATCGTGATTGAGGGTGGCCCGCGGGTGCTGCCGACGTACCCGGAAGATCTGTCACGAAAGGCAGAGGAGCAACTGGCGGCGCTGGGCGTGGAAATCCATGACGGCGCGAGGGTGACGGACATCCAGCCGGGATATGTGGTGGCGAACGGACAGAAGATCGAAGCGGTGGTGACGCTTTGGGCAGCGGGCGTGCAGGCTTCTCCTCTGGGAAAGCTGCTGGGAGTAGCGACGGACAAACGCGGCTGCGTCCCGGTGAACGCGACACTGAATCCTGAGGGACACCCGGAGATTTTTGTGTGTGGAGACCTGGCGCACTTCGAGCAGGACGGGCACTCGGTGCCGGGCGTGGCGCAGCCCGCAATGCAGATGGGCGACCACGTGGCGAAGATGATCGAGGCGGACCTGAAGCATCAGCCGCGGCCGCCGTTTCGCTACTTCGACAAGGGCGATATGGCGACGATCGGGCGCTTGGCGGCGGTTGCCGACGTGAAGTGGCCGTTCCATGGAAAGCTGAGCGGATTCCCGGCGTGGGTGACGTGGCTGACGGTGCACATCTACTTTCTGATCGGATTTCGCAATCGGCTGGCGGTTTTCTCGCAGTGGGTGTGGAGCTATTTCACCTTCACGACGGGGGTGCGGCTGATCTACGGCAGCCAGTCGCTGCCGGGATGGCCCGAGGCGGAGGAGACGGAAACGACTGCCAGGGACGCCGGAGCGATGAAAAATCCGGCTGCGGATTAGTCCGAACGGCTCAGTAAATCGGAGGCTCGCCGGGAGGCCGCGTCTTCCAGCGGCGGTGGACCCAGAGCCACTGATCGGGATAGCGCCGAATGGCGTCTTCGATGGCGGCCGTGAAGCGGGCGGTATTGTCGAGGGTGTCGTGTTCGTCGTCGCCAGTGGAGACGAGGGCGATCTCGGGACCGAAGCGCAGGACGTATTGGTTTTCGGCGGGCTCCCAGAGGAGAAATCCGGGAAGAACCGCGGCGCCGGTGCGGAGCGCGACCCGTGCAAGGCCGGATGCGGTGCAGGCGGGAACGCCGAAGAATGGGACGAAGACGCCCTGAGGAGGGGTCATATTGGTGTCCATGAGGATGCCGACGGTGTGGCCGTGGCCCATGGCGGAGAGGAGACCGCGCGCAAAGTCGTCCTTGTGAACGACGCGGTTGCCGTGGAGACAGCGGATGCCGTTGACGAGGGCGTCAACGCGGGGATTGTCGAGGCGGCGAATGACCATGGTCATGGGATAACCCATCAGCGAGTGCCAGAAGCTGGACAACTCCCAAGCGCCGAGATGGCCGGTGACGATGAGAACTCCCTGGCCGCGTTGGCGGGCGGCAAGGTAATGCTCAAGGCCTTCGTAACGGATGAGGCCCCGGGTGCTTTCGCGGGTGTAGCGGGACATCCGGCAGAACTCAGCTAATTGCCAGCCGAGATAACGATACATGCGGCGGAGAAGATGGGCGCGCTCAGCAGGGGGCATGGCGGGGAAGGCCAGCTCGAGGTTGCGGAGGCCAGTGCGGCGCAAGTTCGGAACGGCCAGCCAGGCGACCGCACCGAAGCCGGCGCCCAGGGCACGAGCGAGCGGACGCGGCAGCACGCTGAAGCAGGTGAGGAGCGTGCGGACGAACGCGTACTCGAGGAATTCTCGCATCGCGGCGCGAAGGGCCAGTGTAAATGGGCGGGGACTGGGACTCCGAAAGAGACGGATCAAGCGGCGCGCAAGTTGATGGGCCGAGGTGGGAGCCCGGCATTGCGGAAAGCTGGAGCGGAAAAGAAAACCGCGACGGCCGGAGCCGCCGCGGTTCGTCCTGCGTTCAAAACGCGTTATTGGCCGCTATTTTCGCGCGAAACATGGAAATACTTGGCGACGGTGCGCACAAAGGGCCGCGCGTCGGGCGGGACGGGAACATCGCCGGCGAGGATTCCCCTGAAGGTATGCGGGGCACCGTAGAGCAGCTCGGTGTCGGAGGTGTTCTGGGTGACGGAGACACCATTCAGGTCGATGCCGGCGAAGAGGCCCTTGCTGCGCGACCAGGTGAGCAGTTCGGATTGCATCTTCCAGTTGGTGGAAGCACCGGCATCGCGACCGACCGGACCAGCCGCCGCCGAGGCACCGGCGCCGATCTTGAACTTGCTCTCGATGAGATCCTGAAAGCCCTTCTGGTTCACAGCCACGAGGACGAGATCGGTTCCCTTGCCGCCGATCTGGAAGCCCCAGGAGCCGCCGGCCATGCGGATGAAGACGGGACCGCTCCAGCCGCGCGGGGTGCGGCAGGTGACGACGCCCTGGCCATATTCGGCGCCGAAGACAAATGCGCCTTTGATGAGGCCGGGAACCACGCCGACGCAGGTAGCGTCAGCGAGAATGGACTGGGGGATTGAGCGGTCCGGGGTAGCCATGATCGCGTTCAGGGTATCGCGGGCCGCGTCCAGGCGATCCAGGAGCTTCTGCGGGGCCTGAGCCAGTGCGGGAACGGTGAGAGCGGTTAGGCTAAGAAAAACCAAAAGTCTTTTCATTTCTGCAATTTCTCCCGTCGAAAATTATGCTTTTGCGGCGATCCCTCGCTATACTACCGCAACTCGGTACCGTCACGCGTGAATGAGCCGGATCCAGCCAGGATTTTTCGTGGCCCCGTGATGTCGCCGAAGCCGCTTCAATCGAACCCTGATCCGGGAAGGCGGAAACGCCGGCTTACGCGCGGGTCCCGTGAGTACGATGCGTTCTGTGCGTGGCGCGCTGTGTGCCATGTTGGGTATGCACATCTCAGAAGGTGCAGGAATGCACCGCGGCCCGGGATGCAGCTGGGCGGGACCTGTGTAGTTGGTGAATGCAGCAAGCTGCCATTATGATCGAAAGTCCCTGGGGAGGTCAGGAATTGGGCAAATATCTGGTGACAGGAGTGGCGGGGTTCATCGGGCGATCCATTGCAGCGGCGCTGCTGGCTCGAGGCGATTCCGTGCGGGGGATCGACAATTTCGTAACGGGAAAGCGGGAGAACCTGGCCGGCCTCGAAGGCATGGAGTTTCAGGAGGGCAACCTGGCAGACCCGGATGCATGCGCGCGAGCGTGTACGGGCGTCGAGGTCATCTTTCATGAGGCGGCTCTGGCGTCGGTTCCGCGATCGGTGGCCGATCCGATATCGACCAATACGAATTGCGTGGACGCGACGCTGAACCTGCTGGTGGCGGCACGGGCGGCGGGGGTGCGACGGGTGATCTACGCCGGGTCGTCGTCGGCGTACGGCGAGACGCCGACGCTGCCCAAGCAGGAGGAGATGATCCCGGATCCGATCTCGCCCTACGCGGTGGCGAAGCTGGCGGGGGAGCATTACATGCGGTCGTTCGCGCGGGTTTACGGGATGGAGACTGTGGTGCTGCGATACTTCAACGTCTTCGGGCCGTATCAGGATCCGAGTTCGCCGTACTCCGGAGTGCTGGCGGTTTTCTGCCAGCGCATGCTGGCCGGACAGCAGCCGACCATCTATGGCGATGGCGAGCAGAGCCGGGATTTCACGTACATCGACAACGTGGTGCGCGCCAACCTGCTGGCGGCTGCGGCACCGGCAGAGCAGGTGTCGGGGCAGACGATGAATACCGCGACCGGATCGAGAGTCACGCTGAACGAAACGTTTGCCATCCTGTGCGATTTGACCGGATACCAGGGCAAGCCCGCGTACGCCGAGGCACGGCGCGGGGATATTCGGCACTCGCTGGCGGATATTGGGCGAGCCAGGAAGCTGCTGGGCTATGAGCCGGCGGTTGATTTTCGCGAGGGACTGCGGCGCACGGTGGAGTGGTACCGGAACGGCGCCTGACCGTGGGTCTTTGGGAGGGACCAAAAAATTGGGGCTGGGGCGACAGTTGCCCGCCACCCAGCAGCCCCGTTCCCCAGATCTGCGTTGTTAAGTGACTTCAGTTGTAGAAGGGGTGGGCGTAACCCGGCAAGATAACGGAAGTAGGGTGGACTTTGGTAACCATGTCCGGACGGCGCCGTAAGGCGGGGACGGGTTCGGCCAGGACGAAGCACGCGGATACAATCAGAGGACAATGGCAGCCCGGGAAAACCCCCTTCCTTCCCTGAAGGTTGTGCAGGCCGTATGCGGCACCTTCCATCATTTTGATCTGGCGCGCGAACTGGACGCGCGGGGACTGCTGGAGTGCATTTATTCGACGTTTCCGTGGCGGCGCCTGAGGCGGGAGGGAGTCGACCGGGGGAAGGTGCGCACCTTTCCGTGGATTCACACGCCGCAGCTTCTCCTGGGGCGCAGGTGGAAGGTTCCCGACGGGGTCAATCGAGACATCAGCTGGGCGATGTTTCGCAGCTTCGATGCCTGGATGGCGCGAACGCTGCCGCGCTGCGACGTGTTCGTGGGGATTTCAGGGACGGGGCTGCGGACGGGCCGGCGAGCGCAGCAGAGGGGCGGAAAGTATGTGTGCGACCGGGGATCTTCGCACATCCGGTACCAGGACCGGATCCTGCGGGAAGAGTACGGAATCTGGGGGGTGGAGCGGCGGGTGATTGTCGATCCGCGCATGATTACGCGCGAAGAGGCGGAATACGAAGAAGCCGATGCGATCACGGTCCCGTCGGAATTCGCGCGGCGGTCGTTCCTGGAGATGGGGGTGGCCCCGGAGAAGCTGCACAGGATTCCGTACGGAGTGCGGCTGGAGCGGTTCCGGCGGGTGGGCGAGCCGTCAAAGGACCGATTTGAGGTGCTGTTTGCGGGCGCGGTAAGCCTGCAAAAGGGCGTGCCGTGGCTGCTGCAGGCGTTCGCGCGGGTGAAGCACCGGCGCAAACGCCTGCGCCTGGTGGGGGCCATGCAACCAGATGTGAAATCGCTGCTGCCGCAATTGCCGCTGGAGAATGTGGAGCTGGTAGGCCCGGTCCCGCAGGCGGAATTGCCGGCCATCATGAGCGGGAGCCATGTAATAGTGCTGCCGTCGATTCAGGACGGGTTCGGGATGGTGATGGCGCAGGCAATGGCCTGCGGGTGCCCGGTGATCAGCAGCCGGCACACGGGTGGCGAAGACCTGTTTGCGGATGGCGTGGAAGGGTTCGTTGTGCCGATCCGCTCGCCGGAGGCCATTGCGGAACGGCTGCAGCAACTGGCGGACGACCCGGCGCTGCGGCAGCGGATGAGCGAGGCAGCGCTGGAGCGCGTGCGGCACATCGGGGGATGGCGAGAATATGGGGAGCGGTGGGCGGAATTGCTGCGGCAGCTGACGGCGGCGTGAGCGTTGGTTTCTAGCTGGCTGCAGCGATGGAACGGCTGGCCCCGGTCCCGACGACGCGCGCTTCAACCCATCTGCGCACATCCGCGGTTCGGAACTCTGTAAGGAACGCGACAAGCCATGCATAGCCGATGGCGACAGCCAGGATCAACAGGGCGGTAAGGATGTGCACCGACTTCGGCTGCCAGCGCGAATCGCCGACGGTTACCGAGGCGATGAAGACCAGCAGGGGCAGATGGACCAGATAGAGGGTGTAGGAGAACCCCGCGGTGCTACGGGCGAATCGCACCCAAAGAGGGTTTCCTGCCGGGGAACGGGCGCTCAGGAAGCTCCACAGGAGCACGAAAGTCGCGGAGCCGAGGATGTAATCAGAGAGTGTGCTCCCGATCAGGTGGGTCTTTGCGAGGTAGAAGAACAGGGGCGTATAAACGACGGCGATTACGATTCTCCAGCGGAGGGCCAGCTGTGGAGCGGGGAGAAGAGCCAGGGCTGCTCCGAGCAGCCAGATCGGGAAGGCGAGCATGATGGCTTTGCCAACCATGAAGCTGACGCCTGTGAATAATGCTGCGCTGAGGACGCGGATCAGAACGGAGGAGCGCGGCCGGAGCGCGAGGACAGCGGAGGGAAAGAGGATGTAGTACCAGAATTCGTTGGCAAGGCTCCACAGCGGGCCGTTTGAGCCGAAGGTGTGGACGTAAATTCCCTGAAGGAAGAGGATGTTGCCTGCAAAGGTAGTGAGATTCAGATCCTGTTTCACGTTGGCCACAATGTGGTTGGGTACCTGGCCAGCATAGAGTGCGGGTGCGCGATGCAGGTGGATGCCGCCAGCGTCGATCAGAGCTCCGAGCAGCAGTGCGGGCACGAGAACGAGCCAGAGGCGAACCAGGCGATGGGTCAGGTATTGCCGCCAGCTCCAGGTTCCCTTACCGAGTGACCGGAAGACGCTGCCGCCGATCAGATATCCACTCAGCACGAAGAAGATGATGACGGCCTGGTGGCCAGCCCCGGTGAGGATATAGGGCACGGCGAAAAGAAGGCGATGCGCGCCGAGCATCGCGTAGTCCACAAAGTACAGGCCGCGCCAGTGCCCGATACAAACGACAATGGCAGCCAATCCGCGCACGAGGTCGAGCAAGGCCGAGGCTGAAGTGCTCTGAAACTTCGTGTTCGGGGACTTCATGAGGGTGGCGTGAGTCTAACACAGACGCGGAGGGGTGGTGGAGCAGCCCGGGACTGAGGACGATCTAGCGGCGGCGAAGGAGGCGCAGCAACAGCGGACCACCTAGGCAGCGCTGCGACAGGCTGCGAGCTGGAGGAGGCGCCGGTCACACAAGCGACCGTAACGATGCGGCCGCGAGCGCGGCACAGGAGAACAGCCAGCACGATGGAGCGCACAGCCAGAGCTTTGCCGGCTGCAACGGCTACGCAGCGGCAGCCGAAGAAGGTTGGGAAAGAGAGGCGGGCTGCGCTGAGCTGCTTACTTCACACCCCAATCTTCCAGCCTTCTGACCGCCAAATAGAAACAGCTGCGGCTCACGCGGTAGATGGGATGGCAGTTCTTTTTCAGCCACTGCGCCGTTGGAAACAGAGCCGCGGCGGTGCGCCTGCTGAACATCATTGCGCTGTAGCTAGCGGCTGAATAGTCGCACTGAAAGACCCTGAGGTGCCATTCAGGAAAGACAGCCGCCCGGAAACGCGACTGCTGATTCCAGGCATCCTCGTAGCAGCTCTCGCTGCGCACCATGGGCAGCTCCTTATAGGGGCCGAGAAGATTCAGGCAGTCCCTCGATTGAAGGTGCGGCTGGTCGGAATAAAGAGACAGCGGGCGCCCGCCGGAGAGGTTAGGAGCAGCATGGGGCGTGACGTAACAAGGCTGGCGGCTGCCGGCAAGCGGCATCGAGAGATCGGGTGGATGGGCACCGCCGGCGAAATTGATCAGTCCGACGTCGGGATTGGCCTCCATCACCTTTACTGCCTGCTCAAGATAGTCAGACGGTCCGTGGCAAATCCAGTCATCCTGGATCATGAGCACGTATTTCCCGGTGCACAAGCTCAACCCCGCATTGTTGTTGGCACCCAAGCCGCGGTTCTTTCCCGCCAGAGCAAAGCGGTGGGCCGGCAGGCGGCGAATTTTATTCTGAATCTCCGTACCGCTGCCATCGTCCGCGATGACGATTTCAAGATTGGGATAGGAAGTATTGCGCCGGAAGGCCTCAAGAGAGCTCTGGAGGTGCTCGAAGCGCTTGTAGGTGATGAAGAGCGCGGAGACGAGAGGGAGTTCAGGCGTGACGTCGTTCATTTTGATCTCCGAAGATTATCCGGCCAGGAAATAGCCCGGAAGAGTTTTTGAAGGCTGCGCCCCCGATGCAGAATGCGTCCCAGCATCCGTCGTGTATCGGCCCTGTCTTCCGCATGCATGACCAGCAGGTAAGCGCCGACCGCATATACAGCGCAGTATACGAACGCTTCTTCCAGAAGGCCAGAGAAGCGATGCCGGGCAACATGGACGTGGGCATGAACCAGAAGGCCGGCCAAGGCAGCGAGGACAATCGGAACCACGCCGCGCATCAGAGAAGCAGCGATCATGAGCGCGGCATTGACACGCAACGCGCGGCTCAGTTTGGTGAGCAGGATGATCAGTTGCGGCATCAGCACCACCACGAGCGCCAGGGTGATGCCGCCCAGTCCCATGGTTTTGCCCAGATAATACCCAACTCCGACGTTCGCCGCGCCCTGCAGCAGCGAGGTAACAGCCAGCAGGCGCACCCACCCGAAAACGAAGGAGAATAAGATCGCGAGCCCCTGCAGGGCGCTGATGGCCACGTAGATGGCCAGCGTATCGGTCAGCAGCGGACCCGCATACAGTTTGGGGCCTACCCAGCTGGTTACCAGATCCTGGTTGAAGAGGAAAACGCCGACCGCCAGCGGCAGGGTCAGCATGAGCATGAGACGGACGAGGCGCATAAAAGCCCTCCGCAGCCGCTCTAGGTCCCGGCGTCCGTATATTTCGTGGACGGCGGGCTGCGAGCTTTCGGTGAGCCGGTAGAGGAGGTTGAAGCCGGTCAGGGCAGGCATCTGCGAGGTATAGAAGGAGCTGGCGGCGACCGCTCCGTTGGTGAGCCCAGCGAGCAGGTTCGCCGAACTCAGAAAGAGCCGGTTGCCCACGTTCATCACCATAGTGAAGCCGCCGAAACTCAGCATCTCGCGCAGCAGACTGCGACTCGGAACCCCCCACTTCGGCATTAAATTGGGATAGTGGCGCTTGAAGCGCCAACGGTACAGGAAACTGCCGCAGGCTTCCACAACGGTGCCCGCGAGCATCAGCCCAAAAAGTCCGGCGCCAGCCAGGACAAACAGCAGCGAGGCTATGCTTCTGCCCACATTCAGAACGGTCGCGATCATGTTGATGGCCGCAATGTCCTGATTCGCGACGGAAGCGTTCTGGTAAGCCGCGAACGGCGTCTTCACAATCGCCCACACGGCAATCACATAAAGCGCATAGCGGGCATCGCGCGCGATGCCCGGCGTCAGATGGAACATTCGCCCTATAAAGAAACTGAAGACCGTCACCACGATGGCAAAAAAACAGTTCGTGATCAGCAGAACCGTGCGCGCGGTGGTAAAAACTTCGCGAAACCGCTGGCCGCCGTCCTCGACGCCGGTCGCCTGCGCCAGGAAGCGATCGAGCGACCACGAGCCCGCCACATCGACCATTGCCAGCAGAGCTAGCGCCTGCATGATGGCTGCATAGGCGCCCAGCGTCTCCCGGCCCGCCATCTTCAGCACCAGCGGGGCCAGCAGAACCTGGACCATGATTTGTGAAAATTGCTGAAACAGCGCGGCAACGAATCCTTTGGCTGCGCGATCAGTGCGGCTCATCGAACCGGTTCTCCTGCCTTCCTGCGGACATCTGAGTGCGGGCGGCGTGTCCAGCGGAAATCGGCTGTTGTTCTCCTAAACTACCAGACAGGAAATCCGGCTCAGTATGGGATCCGTGATGTGAAATCGCTGCATTCGACGGAGTGCGGCCAGATGCGCAATCGCCACCTGGGACGTTCACATCTTGTACTTGCCGAGGTCTTCGTCGCCGAGGTTTTCGAGCCAGCGGCGCATCTCCTGGTCGGTGGGCTGGGATTCGGGAGCGTTGGGCAGGACTTTGGCGGCGTGGAGAACTTCTTCGGCGACGAAGATGGGGCAATCGGAGCGCAGAGCCAGAGCCAGAGCGTCGGAGGGACGCGCGTCGAGGGCGACGATTTCGCCGTTCTGCTCCATCCAGATGACGGCGTAGAAGGTGTCGCCGCGCAGCTCGGAGACGACGACACGCTGGACCTGGGCGTTGAGCCCGGCGACCACGTTTTTGAGGAGATCGTGGGTGAGGGGGCGCGGGGCGGTCGCCTTCTCGACTTCGAGGGCGATGGCATTGGCTTCGTAGAGACCGACCCAGATGGGGAGAACCGCTTCACTCTTCGGGTCTTTGAGGATGACAACCGGCATGTTGGTGGAAGGATCGACCATCAGTCCCCGGATTTTCATTTCGACTTCCATGGCAAGACCCCCTACTGGATGACTGCCTCGCCGACGAGGCTGTTGGGGAAAGTTTTGGTGACTCGAACGGGCAGGTAGACGCCGGGCGCGGGCGCAATGGGCTGCGCGGTGGTGAAGTTGAGGGTCTTGTTCTGCGATGTTCGGCCGATGACCTGGCCGCGAGCGGGGTTCAACCCTTCAACCATGACTTCAAGGACCTGACCGAGGTGCTTCTCGTAGTTGGCGCGCTGGATTTCGCGCTGGCGATCGAGGAGGATCTGGAGGCGGCGGGATTTTTCTTCGTCGGGGATGGAGTCGGGCATCGAGATCGCCGGCGTGTTGGGGCGCGGTGAGTACTTGAAGGCAAAGACGCCGTCGTACTGGACTTCGTCGAGGAGGGTGATGGTCTGCTCGAAATCCTCGGGAGTTTCGCCGGGGAAACCGGTGATGGTGTCGGTGGTCATGCTGATGGGGCGCTTCGCGCCCTTAATCCATGCGATGCGTTCGAGGTACTGGTCGCGGGTGTATTCGCGCTGCATGAGCCTCAGGACATTGGACGATCCGCTCTGCACGGGGAGATGCACGTGATCGCAAAGGGTGGGAACGGCGTCGATGGCGTCGACGATGTCACGGGTGAAGTCGCGGGGGTGGGAGGTGGTGAAGCGAACGCGGCGGATGCCGGGGATCTGGCCGATGGCGGCGAGCAGCTCGGCGAAGCTGCACTTCCCTTCCGGGTCGCGGTAGGAATTGACATTCTGGCCGAGGAGCTGGATCTCGGTAAAGCCGGAGTCGGCCATGCGGCGGGCTTCTTCGAGGACGGAGCCCGAGCGACGGCTGCGCTCCTTGCCGCGCGTGTACGGGACGACGCAGTAGGCGCAGAATTTGTCGCAGCCTTCGATGATGGTGATGTAGCCGCGGTGAGGATTGGAGCGGGCGGTGAACTCGGTCTCGAAGGTCTCGTCGGTCCGGCGGTCGTCGAGGCCGGTGACACGGGTGGCTCCCTGCTCGATCTGGATGAGCATTTCGGGCAATTTGCGATACGAGGCTGAACCGGAAACGAGGGAGACAAAAGGAGCGCGCTCGAAGATGCGCTCGCCCTCCTGCTGGGCGACGCAGCCGAGGACGCCGAAGCGTTTGCCCTGTTTGTAGAGGGCTTTGTAGTCGTTGAGGCGGTGAAAGACCTTCTGCTCGGCTTTGTCGCGGATGGAGCAGGTGTTGTAGAGGATGAGGTCGGCGGCTTCCTCGGTCTCGACCCGGGCGTAGCCCTGCTGCTCGAGCGTGCCAATGACTTTTTCGGAGTCATGGACGTTCATCTGGCAGCCAAAGGTCTCGATGTAGAAGGTCTTCTGTGACGCCATTCCTCTCTGAGTATAGCGGAGGGGTGCGGGGGGTTCCCGGCCTGCAGCAACCGGCGGATAGGCCTGCGATCGCGCGCAGGGCGCGCAGCTTCGGGATTGCCAAAGAAGAGGCGAGCCCCCTTCCATGAGCACGTTGGGCGGTCAGCGACCTTCGAGGAACGCCTGCATCGGCCTCTATGGCGGCGAAGACGGAGGATGACGTCGCGCTGCGCTTCTGAGGCGATTGTGCACCGCCTTCGAGGCTTCGTGATCTTTGTCACATCCTGCCGTCTCCCGAAATGCCTAACGTTTAGCCTGCGATCGCATATGCGTCACTGCGTGGCGAGCGCCTGCGGCAGCGTTGACGGATCTCCGGATATGGATTTGCGCTTCGCTGTGGGCGCTGCCTGCTGATGGCCATTCGGGCGCCCGGATTCGACACCGGGAAAACAAACTTGTCTATCGGAGACTGCTCAGGGATCCATGAGACGCCGCCGAGCAAAGGAGAGAACAAATCCATATGGCTACAACCATCACTCAGTCATCGTCCATCCATGACGCGCTCGATGTCCTCCGCACGTCAGGCGTCAAGTCAAGATACGACAACTACATCGGAGGCAAATTTGTACCGCCGACCACCGGGCGGTATTTCGTGAGCTACAGTCCGATCAACGGGGAACCAGTCTGTGAATTTGCACGGTCCGGAGCAGCCGATGTCGAGCTGGCTCTCGATGCGGCGCACGCTGTCAGGGAAGAGTGGGGGCATACCTCTCCGGCTGCCCGGTCGGCCGCTCTGCTCAAGATCGCCGACGTGCTGGAGCAGAACCTCGAAACCCTGGCGCTGGCCGAGACTCTCGACAACGGCAAGCCCATCCGCGAGACGCGCAATGCGGATGTGCCCCTGGTCATCGACCATTTCCGTTACTTCGCGGCCTGCATCCGCGCCGAAGAAGGGTCGCTGAGCGAACTGGACAAGGACACCGTCGCTTATCACTTCAAAGAACCACTGGGCGTCGTCGGCCAGATCATTCCGTGGAACTTCCCGCTGCTGATGGCCGCCTGGAAGCTGGCTCCCGCTATCGGCGCCGGCAACTGCGTGGTGATCAAGCCGGCATCGAACACGCCGCTGAGCATCATGATCTTCGCCCAGTTGGTGGGCGAACTGCTGCCGCCGGGCGTGCTGAACGTCATCAGCGGTCCGGGCGGAGAAATGGGCAAGGCGCTGGCGTCCAACAAGCGGATCGCGAAGATCGCCTTCACCGGAGAAACCACGACCGGCCGGCTGATTATGCAGTACGCGTCGGAGCCCATCATTCCTCAGACCCTGGAGCTGGGCGGCAAATCGCCGAACATCTTCTTTGCCGATGTGATGGACGCGGACGACGACTTCCTTGACAAGGCACTGGAGGGCTTTGCCCTGTTCGCCTTCAACAAGGGAGAAGTCTGCACGTGCCCGTCGCGCGCGCTGATTCAGGAGTCGATCTACGACAAGTTCATGGAGCGCGCCATCGCCCGGGTGGAAAAAATCAGGGTCGGCAACTCGCTCCTGCCCACCACACAGATGGGTCCGCAGGTATCGAAGGATCAGATGAACTCGATCCTGAACTACATTCGGATCGGCAAAGAGGAAGGCGCAAAGTGCCTGACGGGCGGCGAGCGCGCACACCTGGGCGGCGATCTGGAGAACGGCCACTTTCTGCAGCCGACCGTTTTCGAGGGCCATAACAAGATGCGCATCTTCCAGGAAGAGATCTTCGGGCCGGTACTTTCCGTCACGAAGTTCAAAACCCTCGACGAGGCCATCGAGATCGGCAACGATACCGTCTACGGTCTGGGCTCGGGCGTCTGGTCGCGGAACGTCAACAACCTGTTCCATGTCGGCCGGGAGATCAAGGCGGGCCGGTGCTGGACCAACTGCTACCACGTGTATCCGGCGGGCGCGGCGTTCGGCGGGTACAAGGAGTCCGGGTACGGGCGGGAGACGCACAAGATCATCCTGGACCACTATCAACAGACCAAGAACATTCTGGTCAGCCACAGCACCAAAGCAATGGGTTTCTTTTAAATCGGCAACGTCCTGCCCGCAGGGCTGACGGGTCAACGCCGCCCTGCGGACTCAACTCCCGGAATTCACTCCCGGCGGCAGTTCCGGGACGTTCATCGCGATGAGGAGCATCGATGGCGAAAACAATGAAAGCAGCAGTTGTTCATGAGTTTGGCAAGCCTCTGACGATTGAGGAAGCGCCGATACCCGAGCCTGGGCCGGGTCAGATTCAGGTCAAAATTCAGGCTTGTGGAGTGTGCCACACCGACCTGCACGCGGCAGAAGGCGACTGGCCCCTGAAGCCAACCCCGCCGTTCATCCCCGGTCACGAAGGCGTGGGTTACGTCTCTGCCCTTGGACGCGGCGTGAAGGACCTCAAAGAGGGCGACAGGGTGGGCATTCCGTGGCTGCATACGGCCTGCGGGAAGTGCGACTACTGCGTCGCCGGATGGGAGACGCTCTGCGAGCATCAGCAGATGACCGGATACACCGTCAACGGCGGATTTGCCGAATACGCCGTGGCCGACCCAGCATTTGTCGGCCGCGTGCCGGATGGGGCCGATTTCGTTGAGATCGCGCCGATCCTCTGCGCCGGCGTCACCGTCTACAAAGGCCTGAGAATGACGGATGCCAAGCCGGGCCAATGGGTCGCGATCTCAGGCATCGGCGGACTGGGCCATCTGGCCGTCCAGTATGCAAAAGCGATGGGATTCCTTGTTGCGGCGGTGGACATCGATGACAACAAGCTCGCACTCGCCAGACGGCTTGGAGCTACGCTGACCGTCAATGCGCGCACCACGGATCCGGCCGCATTCATCAAAAAGGAAATCGGCGGAACGCATGGCGTACTGGTCACGGCCGTTTCACTGAAAGCGTTCGAGCAGGCGATCGGCATCGTCCGGCGCGGGGGCACCGTCGCTTTCAACGGCCTTCCGCCGGGAACGTTCCCGCTGAGCATCTTCGATATCGTGCTGAATGCGATTACGATTCGAGGGTCGATCGTGGGGACGCGCAGCGATCTCCACGACTCGCTGGCGCTGGCGGGACAGGGCAAAGTGAAGGCGACTGTCGCGCCGGACAAGATAGAAAACATCAACGACATTTTCCATCGCATGCATCAGGGCCAGATCGAAGGCAGAATTGTCCTGAACATGGCTTAGCCGGGTCGTTCGATCAGGCGTCCGGCAATCGGATTGGGCGGGCTGGGATCATTCCCGGACCCGCCCAGCGTTTTTATCCTTGCCGCGGACTGCAGTGCGAATAGCGGAAGACGGCGCGGGCGCCCGATCCGCGATTGCGCCGGCGTCTTCCGGTGGTTGAGGACTGGTATATCGCGGAGGCGCTCATCCGTTCCCCCGGTGAGCAGGCCTCGCGTGTTCGCGTCTAACTCCCCTATCGATCATTTCGTGGCCGTTTGCTCAAGGGATTGGGCATTATGGCGCGACTCTGGAGCGCAGCAGGACGGGCGCGACCAAGGCTTCGCGGCTGCCGGGAGGAAGGCCGAAGGCGAGGACGGCGGCCCACTGACGCCGATCCGAGGCGTGCCAGACGACGGTTCCATGGAGGAGGTGCGCCATGGCCGCGGGGGGAAGGTCGCGGTGGAAGTCGAAGTAGCGCTCGTCGAGGGTTTGGCTGCGAGCCCCGAGGCGGAATGGAAGGTTGGGCGGATCGTATTTTGTGGAGAAGGCCAGAGCGACGTTCCAGATGGGAGGAAGTTCGGCGGCTTTGGCGAGCTGCGCGGCGGAGAAGTCGTCGATGGCAACGACGGGGACGGGGTGGGTGACGTAGCCGAGCTCGGGCTTGCGCAGCTCATCGGTGGCCGGCCATGCGGTGAGAACGATGGGGTGGGGAAACTGCGAGAGGATTTCGTGGATGGCGGCCTGCTGCAGGCGGACCACGGCGACGTACTGGAGATTGTCCTCGGGCGCGAAGCGGTAGGGCGGGTTGATGAAGAGGCCGGCGATAAAGGCGGCAGCGCTGAGAGCGACCAGGCTGGTCCAGTGACGGAGACGGCGGCGGAAGGTGTTGACGGCGAGCAGCAGGATGAGCGGATAAAGGGGCAGGAGATAACGCGTAAGCAGCGCGCCTCCCAACATGGAGAAGAAGACAACGTTGACGGCGATGACGATGAGGAAGACGGCCTGATGGGTGGGTGCGATGCGGGGCCGGAGGGGCGCGTGTTCAGTGTTGTGTTCGGCAACCGGTGGCAGAAGGCGACAGCCGAGCATGAGAGCTACCGGGACGAAGAGGTTCATGTGCACGGTGACGTGCATGAGGCGATACAAGAGCGCGATGAGGATGCGCTGGGGTGTGAGCGTGGAGACGGCGTTGTAGTGGAGGTATTCGGGATTGCCGAAGATGTAGCCGGTACGACGCCAGTGATAGACGTACCAGGCGGCCAGCGGGAGGAGGGGCGAGAGCAGCGCGATGACCATCGGCCAGCGACTGCCGGCCGGACCCCACCGGGATCGTGGGCGCCAGCTCTCCCATACGGCCAGAGCGATGGGCGTGACGATGGCGGTTTCCTTGGAGAGCGCGGCGAGGGCGAAGCAGAGGGCGGCGAGGGAGGGTTTTTCTTCGAGATAGAAGGTGAGCGCCCAGAGCGTGAGGGCGGCCGCGAAGAGATCGGCGTGAGCGAGCGAGGATTGCGCGAAGAAAACAGGATAGAGCGCCGCGAGGAGAACGGTGGCCAGGGCCACGGAGGACCGGCCGGTGGTGAAAATCGCCAGGCGCCAGACGGCGGTGAGGACGAGAGCGGCGATGAAGCACATGGCGGTACGCGTGACGACGGGCGCGAAGAAGAAGAGCTTCCAGCAGAGCGCGAGATAAACGGATGGCAGGGGCGGATGCGCATTGGAGAGCGTGGAGAACGGAATGAGCGTGCCGGTGCGGAAGAAGTCGAAGGCGGCGGGAATGTAGTATCCGGCTTCGTCCCAGTAATAGGGGAGATGGAGCAGGGGCGCGTGGGCGGCGAGTACGGCGGCAAAGGCCGCCAGCAGGACGGCCCAGAGAGGAACCGGGCGCGAACCTGGGCTGCGGGCTGCGGGCGGGTTAGTGGACCGGGCCTTTGGGGACAATTTGCGGCTCGAGCGCGAGGTTGCCGAAGGTCTGCTCGTATTGGGCGAGGTTCTGGCCGAGGATGTTCCAGAGGGCCTTGGCCTGCTGGGGGCTGAGGTAGACGCCGGTGGTGTTCTGGACGCTGACCTGCTCAGGCGACTGCTGATTGACGAGGCCGAAGACGAGGAGGAAATCCCAGACGCTGACGCGGATCTGGACGGAGTTGGAGTAGATTTCGCGGTAATCGGAGGCCTGGGTGAGCTGGACTTTAGGCTGCGGATTGGGAGGGTTCATCACCACAAGAGTACCGCATCGGGTGGGAAGCGATATGGTGCGAAAGGGGGGACTCGAACCCCCACGGGTTGCCCCGCCAGATCCTAAGTCTGGTGCGTCTGCCAATTCCGCCACTCTCGCACATGGCTCAAATTCCCCCGCGTTCTCCAGCCCCTTCTCGACGGCCAGTCGCCGATTGAGTCACTACTTTGGGAGAACTGACCAGGCGCTCGACCGGGGCCTGACTGCGCTCCGGGGCCAGGTGGGCGTAGCGCATGGTCCTCTGAATTGTACTGTGTCCGAGAAGCTGCGCCACAGTGCGAATATCGACCCCGGCCACAACGAGGCGCGACGCAAAGGTGTGCCGATTGCCGTGCCAGGTGTAATCCGCGATTCTTGCCGTGAGCCGAGCAGGGGCAATACACCTCCGCCTGGCCACGGCCTGAACGAAGATCAACCCTCCGACGGCGATTTCAGCCAGTCGGAGGAATGGTTCTCGATCGCGATGCGCACCAACTGGCTGCGGGTTCTGACGCCTGCCTTGCGAAACAGCTCCTGAACCACGGCTTTGACCGAGCTTTCGGACGTCTTCAAGTTCCAGGCAATTTCCTTGTTCGCGAGGCCGTCAAGGATGCCGCGCAGCACCTCGCCCTGGCGGGCGGTGAGGGGATGGGCGCGCTCAGAGAGTTCGGCCCGGACGTGACGTCCGGCGAGCAGGCCGTGCAGCGCTTCGCGGTCGAGCCAGACCTCTCCGGCTGCGACACGCTGAATCGCGGCGACGAGCCGCTCGGGACTGCTGTGCTTCGGAAAAATCCCAGCGGCTCCGGCTTCCATCGCACGCAGGACCACTTCATCGGACATTCCGGCGGTCACCATCAGCACCCTCACCTCGCTTTTGCGATGTTTCAGCTCCGTCAGCAAACCCAACCCCGACTCTTCGCCCAGGTCGTAGTCGAGCAACACCACATCCGCCTGCCGCTGCGACAACATGCTGAGCGCATCGGACACAGTGGCGCACTGGCCGACCACCTGGAAATGCGGCGTGGTTTCCAGCAGGCGCACGAGACTCTCGCGAAAGAGGCTGTGATCGTCGACCATAAGAAGGCGGATTTCGTCCATCACGCAGGCATCTCCTCTGCCCGATTCAGGCTGATGATGAAGCATGCCCCTTCGGGAATCGCGCGGTAGCGAAGGTCTCCGCCGAAGGAGCGGACGAAGGCGCGCGACAGGTAAAGCCCGAGGCCCGTGGATTCAGCTCCGTCCTGAAACGGCCGGAAGAGGTGCTCCGGGTGCTCGACGCCGCCGCCATTGTCAGCGAACTCCACCACGACGCGGCCTTCTTCGGTCCTCGTGCCAATGGACAGAAAACCCCGGTCATTGCCCGACATCGCGCGGATGCTGTTGGTGGTGAGATTGAGAAAGACCTGCATCAGACTGGGGCGGTCCGCCCAGACGAGAGGCAGACCGGAGTCAATTTTCCACTCCGAATCGATCTCCTCTTCCTGCAGGGTGGGGGCTATGACGATTCGCAGTTCGTCCAGCAAGGCGGCGAGATCGACTTCTCCCGCCTGATCGAAGGACTGCGTGAGGTTGAGACTTGCGATGCGCTCGAGTGCGGAGATCAGATTGCCGAGCGCTTCAAAATCCCGGTTGCCCTCCAGCGCTCCGCCGCGCGAGAGGTTCTGATGCACCGCAGCAATCGCCCCGCAGAAGTTGCGAATCTCGTGAGAGACGGCGCCGATCGCAATGCGGGAAGCGGCGAGCAACTGATGCAGCCCTGACACTTCCTGGCTGCGGAATTCCTCCGATGCATCCAGGACCATCGCGGCCAGGCGCACGCCAGCGCCAGTTCGATAGGTGGAGAAGCAGATATCCGCCAAAAATGTCTCCCCGTCTTCGCGCCGTCCATGCGCCTGCATCACGGTGCGGAAATGGCGCTGCGAAGTCTCGGAGCCGGAGACGCCGCGGAGCGACGGCAGATAGCGATGAACCGTCTTTCCCGGCAGTTCTCCCTGGGGAACGACAAGGAGACGATGTGCAGCTTCATTCGCCATCAGCACGGAGCCATTTGCGTCCGTGGTGAGAATGGCTGCCGGGCTGCTCTCGATGAGAACGCGGAGCTGTTCTTCCGCCTCGCGGCGCGCTTCGCTCTGGCGCTCGATTTCCTCGAGATGCTGCTGCGCAACTCTGCGATTGCGGGTGATCTCACGAACGAATAAGCCCGTTCCTAAAAATGCGGCGAAGTACAGCACATCGCGGGAGATGCCGACGGGCTGGTTCCAGATCAGGTCGTCGAAGAGCTCTGCCAGGACCGTACACAGGGAAGCGACCAGGGCGATCTGCCAGGGCTCGAGGACGCTGCCCACCATGGCCATGGGGAAGAGATACAGGAAGCCCAGCGGGATCGCGCCGACGATCCGGGCATCGAGCAGCGCGATAGCCGCGATAAGGACAGCGGCACGCAGGAGGATCGCTCGCCTGCTCCCTCGAAAGAATGCTGCATACATAGAAATCCCGGGAAGCCGGATCTCAACTTTTGGAACTGTGATTCATTGTAGAGAGCGGCCGAGCGAGCCAAGGGCCAATGCGTGTTGCGCAGGCGGATTCTGGCCAAAAGATAGGTTCAGTGCCAGAAAGACAGCCGTTCCGCGGCCCAAAGAGAGCGCCGCAACTGAGGGTTCTCACTCTACGCTGAAGATTCTCCCACCTATACCGCGGCGCTTCGGAAGTACTGTTGTTCCGCGATGGACGGACGCTCGATTCGTGGCCCCAGATTTTGGATGGAAATTGTGAGATTGAAAATCAACCTCCCCTGGGCCGCGTTCGCTGCTGCTCTTCTGCTGGGCTTCGGCGTGAATGCCGCGGGGCAGCAGAGCCTGACCTGGGATCAGGTGAAGGCCAGGTTCGAAGCAGCGAATCCGACGCTGATTGCCGATGAAGCCAACGTGCAGGAGATGAAGGCCGAGGAAACGACCGCCGACCTGCGGCCGAATCCGCAGTTCAGCCTGACCGAGGACGGTAACCAGATCGCTCCCGACAACGGCGTTTGGCAGCCCCTGGCCGGCGCCTTCGTGGTGCCGGAGGTCAGTTATCTGCATGAGCGCGACCACAAGCGCGAACTCCGCCTGAAGAGTGCGCAGGAGGGCACGCAGATTGCCGCCTCGCAGCACTCCGATCTGGAGCGCAATCTGCTGTTCGATCTGCGTTCGCAGTTTGTGCAGACGCTGGAGGACAAAGCCCTCGTGGACCTGAGCCATCAGGAGCTGGATTATTACGACCACATCATCGCCATCAGCCAGGACCGCTTCAAAGCCGGCGACCTGGCGCAGATCGACCTGGACCGGATCGAACTACAGCGGGTGCAGTACGAATCCGACCTGCAAACGGCGGAAGTCAACCTGCGCACCGCAAAGATCCAGCTGCTGCAGTTGCTGGACGACAACCATACGCCGGTGGATCAGTTCGACGTCCAGGGGCAGTTCGATTTCACGGACCAGCTCGCGCCGCTCGACAGCTTCCGGCAGATTGCCCTGGCCAACCGGCCGGATCTGCAGGCTGCGATCGAGTCCGTGCAGCAGGCCGATACCAATCACAAGCTGGCCGTCGCCAACGGCTCCACGGATCCCACCTTCAGCGGCTGGTACACATGGAACTCGTCGAACAACAATCCCAATGGCTTGCAGACGCTCGGGGCCAGTGTGAGTATTCCGCTGCGCATCTTCGACCGCAACCAGGGCGAGAAAGCGCGCACGGCAATTGACATCAGCAAAGATCAGGACCTGGCGGACGCCGCCCGCGCCCAGGTCTTCAGCGATGTGGATTCGGCCTGGGCCCAGGTGAACAGCAACCTGATCCTGCTGCGGCCGTATAAACAGCAGTACCTGGCGCAGGCCGTGCGGGTGCGCGACACCGTGACCTACTCCTGGCAGCACGGAGGCGCTTCCCTCATGGACTTCCTCAACGCCCAGAGCGACTACCGCAACGTGCAGATGTCTTATCTGCAGCTCATCGGAGCTTATCTGACCGCGGCCGGCCAGCTCAATCTCGCCGTGGGACGCGAGGTGATCCAGTGAACCGCATCCTCCGCTCCGTCTTCTGTCTCGCCGCCTCGCTCTCGCTTGTTGCCTGCGGCAAAAAGTTCGATCCCGCGCAGGGCGCGCCCCCGGCCGCAAGAGTCATCGAATCCGGCAACGCCGACGTGGTCGCCGTCGACAATCCCCAGGACTTCACGCTCGCCGTCGCCGCCCGCGTCGAAGCTCCCACCCAGCTCAGTGTCACCGGCTCGGTCACTCCCGACATCAACCGAGAGATTCCGGTCATCTCCCTGGCCAGCGGCCGTGTCGTCGATATCCGCGCGACCCTGGACGAGAACGTGCACAAGGGCCAGTTGCTGCTGAAGGTGCAGAGCCCCGACATCACCAACGCCTTCGACGCCTACCTGAAGGCCGTCAACGACGAGCTGCTGGCCCGCGAGGCCCTCCAGCGCGCCCAGGACCTCTACGCCCACGGCGCCATCGCCGAGGCCATGCTGGAGCAGGCCCAGGACGCCGAAGCCGACGCCAAAGCCGACCTCAACGCCGCCAACCAGCAGCTGCATACCCTGGGCGTCGACAAGAACCACCCCTCCGACATCGTGAACGTGTACGCGCCCATCAGCGGCGTGATCGTCGCCCAGAACGTCACTAACGCTGCCGCGACCGGCGTCACCTACGCCGGAACTCCCGTGGCCTTCACCATCGCCGATCTCTCCCATGTCTGGGTTCTCTGCGACGTCTACGAGAACAACCTCTCCCAGGTCCACCTCGGACAGGAAGCCCGCATCAGCGTCGGCGGGTATCCCGGCCTGACCCTCACCGGGAGGGTCAGCGACATCGGCCCCGTGCTCGATCCCACCCTCCGCACCGCCAAGGTCCGCATCGACGTCCCCAACCCCGGCATGCTTCGCCTCGGCATGTTCGTCACCGCCAACCTCATCGGCAGCGCCAAAGAAGTCCACGCCTCCGTTCCTGCTGACGCCATCCTCCACCTGCACGATCAGGACTGGGTCTTCGTTCCCGCCGGCCAGAGCCATTTCCGCCGCATCGCCGTTCAGGCCGGCAACATTCTCCCGGGCAATCAGCAGGAAATCATTACCGGCATCGCGCCGGGCCAGCAGGTCGTCAGGAGCGTTCTCCAGCTCGAAGCCACGCTGGAGGCGCAATGATCCGAAGGGTCGTCGACTTCGCCCTCCAGAGCAAGTTCCTCGTTCTGGCGCTCGGCATTCTCCTCTTCGCGTGGGGCATCGTCTCCTTCCATCGCCTGCCCGTCGAAGCGTATCCCGACGTCGCCAATAACTACGTGGATGTGATCGCGCAGTGGCCTGGAATCTCGGCCGAGCAGGTCGAGCAGCAGGTCACGATCCCGCTGGAAACCGTGATGAACGGCATCCCCGGCATCACCCACGTGCGCTCCTGGTCCATCTTCGGCCTGTCCACCGTGGAGATGGTCTTCGGCGAAGACACCACCGACTTTGAGAACCGCGAGCGCGTCCTCGAGCGCCTCTCGCAGGTCACCCTCCCCAACGGCGTCGTCCCGCAGATGGGCACCGACTGGAGTCCTGTCGGTCAGATTTACTTCTACACGCTGCGCAGCACCAACCCCGAGTACGACGTGATGAACCTCAAGTCGCTCGACGACTGGGTGGTGCAAAAATACCTCAAATCCGTTCCTGGCGTCGTCGACACCAACCCCTTCGGCGGCCCCACCCGCGAATACCAGGTCCGCCTCGATCCCAACCGGCTGGTTGATTACGGGCTCAGCCTGGCGCAGGTGGAGCAGGCGCTCTCCAACAACAATGCCAATGGCGGCGGCAGCTTCATTCAGGACGGCGAGCAGCAGATCAACGTCCGCGAAGTCGGCCTGGTGCGCACGATCCAGGACATTGGCAACACCGTCGTGACCGCGAAGGGCGGAACGCCGATCCGCATCAAAGACCTCGGCGTGGTCGAGCAGGGCCCCATGATCCGACTCGGCCAGTTCGGCGACACCTACCGCCGCGAAGACGGCAAGCTGGTCGATAACGACGACGTTGTCTCCGGCATCCTGTGTCTCCAGAAGGGCGCCAACGCCCAGCCGACCCTCGACGGCGTCCACAAAATGGTGGAGGAGCTGAATACCCAGATCCTGCCGAAGGGCGTGACCATTCACCCCTTCATCGACCGCAGCGATCTGCTCCACTTCACCACTCACACAGTGCTGGACAACCTGAGCAAGGGCATCATTCTGGTTGTCATCATTCTGCTGCTCTTCCTCGGGAACATCCGCGGCGCTCTGATCGTGGCCGTGACCATTCCGTTCTCGCTGCTCTTCGCCTCGATCTGTCTGGATCTGAAGAATATTCCCGCGAACCTGCTCTCGCTGGGCGCACTCGATTTCGGCATGGTCGTCGATGGCGCTGTGGTCATGGTCGAGAACATCGTCCGCCATCTGGCGCGCAAGGAAGAGAACGGGCGCTCCGTCCAGCAGCGCATCGCGGAAGCCGCGCACGAGGTCCAGCGTCCCGTTTTTTACGCCATCGCCATCATCATCACCGCCTACCTGCCCATCTTCACCCTTCAGGAGGTGGAAGGCCGCATTTTCCATCCCATGGCGTGGACGGTGGCCTTTGCCCTGCTCGGCGCCCTGATCTTTTCCATCGTCATGGCACCCGTGCTGTGCAGCTTCTTCTTCAGCAAGGGCGCGAAGGAGTGGAAGAACCCGGTGATGGAGTTTCTGCGCGATCGTTACCGGCGGGCTGTCCGGTGGACGATTCATCACCACCGCTTCACCATCGGCGTCGGCGTCGCCGGTCTCGTCCTCGGCGTGTTTCTCGCCTTCAGCGGCGTGATCGGATCGGAGTTTCTCCCGCACCTGGACGAGGGCGCGCTGTGGGTGCGCGGCGAGCTCGACCAGAGCGTCGGACCCACCGAGAGCATTGCCGTCGCCAACCAGGCACGGCTGATCCTGTGCTCGTTTCCGGAGACCACGGAATGCACCAGCCAGACCGGACGCCCCGATGACGGCACCGACCATACCGGGTTCTTCAATACCGAGTACTTTGTCGGTCTGAAGCCGGCCAGCGAATGGCGCCCTGTTTTCCGCGGCAACAAGGACAATCTCATCGCCGCGATGAATTATCAGCTGGAGAAGAAATTCCCCACCGTGATCTGGGGATTCTCGCAGCCTATCGAAGACAACATGGAAGAAGCGGTCAGCGGGGTCAAAGGCGAGCTGGCCACCAAGGTCTACGGCTCTGACCTGCACACCCTCGAAGACATCGCCGACCACGTCGACGCGATCATGAGCCATGTGCCGGGCATCGCCGACCTCGGCGTTCTGCAAGTGACCGGCCAGCCCGACCTGGACATTCAGGTCGATCGCCAGAAGGCCGCTCGCTGGGGCATCAACGTCTCCGATGTGCAGGACGCGGTGCAGACGGCCGTCGGAGGAACGGCCCTCACCCAGGTCCTTCGCGGCGAGGAGAGCTACAACCTCACCCTCCGCTATCTGCCCAACTACCGGGATACCGAACAAGCCATCGAAAATATCCGCCTGCTCGCGCCGACCGGCGAACGCGTTTCGCTGGCTCAGCTCTGCGATATCCGCGAAGCCGACGAAGGCTCCGAAATCTACCGCGAGAACAATCAGCGCTACGTGGCCATCAAGTACAGCGTCCGCGGCCGCGCGCTCGGCGACGCCGTCCGCCAGGCGATTCAGGAAGTCAATGCGCAGGTGAAGCTGCCGCGGGGCTATCACATCAGCTGGGAAGGCGAATATCAGAGCGAGGTGCGGGCCGATAAGCGCATGGCGGTAATCGTGCCCATCACGGTGCTGCTCATCTTCATCATCCTGTACTCCATGTACCGCTCCCTCAAGTGGGCCATCCTCATTCTGGCCACGGTGGCCATGGCCAGCATCGGCGGACTGCTCGTCCTGCTGATCACGCACACCAACTTCAGCGTCTCGTCCGAGGTCGGCTTCCTCGCCCTCTTTGGCGTCTCCGTCCAAACCGGCGTGATCATGCTGGAGTACATCAATCAGCTCCGCGCCCGCGGCGACACGGTCGAGGACGCCGCCGTCGAGGGCGCCGTCCTCCGTCTGCGCCCCATCATGATGACCATGCTGGTGGCCACCCTCGGCCTGCTCCCCGCCGCCATGTCCCACGGCATCGGTTCAGATACCCAGCGGCCCTTCGCGACGGTCATCGTCGGAGGCCTCATCATGAACCTGCTGATGAGCATCTTTCTGCTGCCCACGCTCTACGTGTGGATCGCCCGCGACGCGGATATCCTGCCCCCGCCGGAGATGGAATTCGAGAACTAAGTGCCGATCCGCAGAAATGCGAGCCTCACGTTGAGAGGCGAAATTGTGAAGGAGTTTTCTGCAATGTGCGGCCCAGTGCGATCATATGCGGAACTTCAGTCAATCGGTTCCTGAGGCGGGTGCGTCTGCCAATTCCGCCGCGCTGGCACGATGCATGCGAGCGGCAGATGAGGGCAACGCATGGTTCTCTGAATTGTGCTGTGCCCGGGAGCGCGCAACAGAGCGAACAGCCGCCATCAGGCGCTGGGGGCGCCTGCATAGGACTGGACAGGACAACTATTGGTTTTCCGGTGACTTCCGCTCAGGCGGCCGAGGTAATCAGCAGCGGCTCAATCGTGGGTATGGGCGCCAATTCAGGAGCTTCGGTGTCGATATAGCGGCCCATGGCGATTTCGGAGAAGACCTGATTGGCGGTATCCTCGGTGCGCGTGGAGCCGACATGGAGGGTGCGCACGGCGCGCATGACGACGGTGGCGAGCAGAAATCGGTTTGGAATGTGAAGCCCGGCGGAGTAGACCAGTTGAGACCGCATAATTGCCTCTTTTCCCGGTTGTGATGCTTGTGCAGCAAAAGCCGGGCTCGACCAGGGGCCCTCGGTGGGCTTACCCAGTGAAAGCCTTCGCATCGGAGCGCGTTCGGACGGGCCCAATGCGAGCTATCGAGGACGGGCCAGGAGTTCCAGAGCAAGCAACAGAATGGCTTGACTCTGCGTTCAGCATACCCTGGTTGGATCGGTTCTCCTAATTACTTTCGGCTTTGCCCCCTGCTCACGATCTTTTATGAGGAGTTTCGGGCGCAGACGTGGTAAGCTCAAAGCAGATCGTCGAATCCGACCTGGTGTTCTTGTTCTAGCCTGTTCTGTGCATCGCCTGGCTCGCAAACAAACCCACATTGAGTTCAGCGATACATCCAATCAAGATAAAGGAAACACAACATGGAACAGGGAACAGTGAAATGGTTTAACGACGCCAAAGGCTTCGGATTTCTGAGCAGGCCGAACGGCGAGGACGTATTTGTGCACTTCTCTGCGATTCAGAGCAACGGATTTCGCTCATTGCAGGAAGGCCAGGCGGTTCAGTTCAACGTAACCAAAGGGCCGAAGGGCTGGCAGGCGGAGAACGTCCAGGTCCTCTAAGGACTAACGAAAACGGCGGGAGGAACGATGGCTTCGCAGCCATTGAGTTCCTCCCGCTTTTTCATTCCGGGCGGGGCATTTCCCTGCTCGCGCTCCGATTCACGCCTGGGGAAGAAGTCAGTTCCCTGCCCGGGCGATGCGGTCGGTCATGGTCTGGAAGTGATAGCCCATGACGGCCAGGGTCATGGCGGCTCCGAAAGATTTGCGATAGCGGGTGGCGGCCTGCAACACAAACCTCCAGTAACTCAGCCTGCCCCTGCTCAGCACGCCCTGGCGCAGGATGGAGAGGAAGATGGCGCGTAACTGGCCGAGGTCGAGATGCGCCCGGTACTGCGGGCGGCAGCGGTGCAGATACGCTCGCACGCGATCGTACCAGGCATCGCGGCTGTAGATGCGCTGGAGCACGGAGCGGTAACCCTCGACCAGCCGGGCAGCGTTCATACGGGGAAGAAAGTTCAGGTCGCAAGCGGTATTATTGCCGCCCCCGGCGTGCAGGATGCGGCCCTCGCTGGAGAGGCGGCGGAAGAGCTGGGTGCCGGGCATGGCCTGAAGGAGCCCGACCATGGCGATGGGAATGGCGCTCTGCTGAATGAACTCGACGAGGCGATCGAAGATGTCCTCGCGGTCGGTGTCGAAGCCGAGGATGAAGCCGCCCATCACCTCGATGCCGTACTGCTGGATGGAGGCGATGCTGTCGAGCAGGTCGCGGCGGGTGTTCTGGAGTTTTTGGGTGGCAGCCAGGCTGGACTCGTCGGGAGTTTCGATGCCGAGGAAGACGGAGGCGAAGCCGGCATCCTTCATGGACTGGAGCAGGTCGCGATCATCGGAGAGATTCAACGAGGCTTCGGTAATGAGGCGGAAGGGGTGCCCGTGCTCGCACTGCCAGGCAGCGATTGCGCGAAGGAGCTCGCGAACGCGGACTTTGTTTCCGATGAAGTTGTCGTCGACGATGAAGACGGGGCCGCGCCAGCCGGAGGCGTAGAGCTGATCGAATTCGGCAAGAACCTGAGCGGCGGGCTTGGTGCGCGGACGGCGGCCGTAGATTTCGATGATGTCGCAGAATTCGCAGTTGAAGGGACAGCCGCGCGAGTACTGCACGGTCATGGTGCTGTAGCGCTTCATGCGGATGAGGCTGAAGTCGGGCATGGGGCTGCGCTCCATGGCAGGGCGCTCGGTGGCCTGGTAAACAGGGTGGGCAGTTCCCTGCTGCAGATCACGCGCGAGATCGGCAATCAGGTCTTCCGCCTCGCCGATGACGATGTGGTCGGCTTCGAGTTCCTGGGCGGAGAGACTGCTGGTGATCGGTCCCCCGACGACGACGCGAAGGCCGCGCGCGCGGCAGCGGCGCACGATGGCGAGGAGATCTTCGTGCTGCACGTGCATGGCGCCGATCATGACGACGTCGGCCCAGTCGAGGTCGGTATCCTTCAGGCGCTCCACGTTGGTGTCGATGAGGCGGCGCTTCCACGATGGAGGCAGGAGAGCAGCGACGGTCATGAGGCCGAGGGGCGGCTGAGCGGCGCGCTTGCCCTGAAAGGAAAGAGCGTAGCGAAAGCTCCAGTACGTATCGGGAAATTTGGGATAGACCAGCAAAGCGTTCAATGGGACCTCCAGGAAGGAACGACGCTGAGTCGCGCGCACGAGGGGGGAGTTAGCATGCGGGATTCTGTGTCGAGATCAGTGTGAACCTTTGCGGGGTAGCGGTCGCATCGGGTACAGAAAAATTACAGAGGCTCCGCAGCGAAGAGGAGCCTTTGGTAACGTTGGCGAGCGGAGGAGATGCGGAAGACTAATGCGAGGCGAGGAGCTTTTGCACGGCGGACTCGAGCGCACCGAGGTCGGGCTCGCCGTCAAAGCGGGCACGGACGATGCCCTGGCGATCGATGAGGAAGGTAACGGGGACGCCGTAAACGCCGCCGTAGAGGTCGCCGAGGTGGGCGTCGCCCATCACGACTGGGTAGTTCACCTGGAGCTTCTGAACGAATGGACCGACGGGGGCAACGCTGTCGTCGATGGAAACGCCGAGCACCTGGAGGCCCTGGGCGGCGTAGGTTTTCTGCCATTGAATGAAGCGGGGCATCTCGATGCGGCAGGGACCGCACCAGGTAGCCCAGAAATTGAGAAGAACGACCTTGCCGCGATATTGCGCGAGGTCGATATGCGCGCCGCGGAGATCGGAGCGAGAGAATTCAGGAGCGCGGCGATTGAGGAGGGACTGCTGGGCGCACGCTGGAGCGCAACCGGCGGCGATGACGGCGCCGAGAGCGACGATGCGCAGCGGGAATGACGAGAAGCGATGCATGAGGTCGAGTTTATTGCGATTTCTGGACGGCGAATCCGCGGTCGGCCCAGTCTGCGCCGAAGTTTTGTGCGATGTAGAGGATGCGGAGGCGGGTGAATCCCATGTGGTGGAGGAGACGCCAGGCGGGACCGATGTTGGGGCAGCGGTCCCAGGGGCAGCAGCCGCAATAGAGGACAATGGCGCGATCGCGGGGCAGCGACTCGACGCGATTGCGGAGCAGCGCCAGGCCTTCAGGGCGGGACGCGGGACCGGCGTACTCGGCTCCGGAGATGTGGGCTTCGTCGAAGAGGAGCCGCGAGCCTACCTGAAGGATGAGAGGCGGGTGGTGCGATTGCAGCTCGCGCTGGAGCTGGGCCGGGCGAAGGAGTTGGTTCGACGGGATGGCGGCAGCGCTGAGCGGGCGCGGCTGCTGCGCGCGGAGCGGGACCATCGCGAGCGGAACGAAGAGCGCGAGCGAAAGAAATCGACAGGAAGCCAGGCGGCCGCGATTCAATGGAAATCTCCGCGGAAGACGGAATAAGCGCCGGGATGAATTCTACGGCATTGGGGAGCGATGACGGAACGCGTTAATTATTTCTCGGAATAGGTTGATGCGTGGCGAGGAGCTGATCGCGCAGGTGCCGCGCGGAGGCAAGCAGGGGCAGCCCGGCATCGGCATTCTTCCACTCGTCGAGCAATCCGCTGACGGTCCCGATTGCGGCAGCGCGGCTTCCGGTCTGTGCGTAGTCCTGGGCGAGGATGAATTGCGCAGCGGGCATGTAGCGCTCGGGCTCCCAACCCTGCGCCCCAGCGCCGACAAATTGCGAATACCACGCGATGGCTTCGTCGCGCCTGCCCATGGCCTGGTAGACGTGGGCCAGGGCTTCGCGGGTACAGATGGCGGGCGATGCATCGTCGTCGGGAGCGGGTAGTCTAAGGAACTGCAGCGCGCTCTGCGGATCGCCGGAAGCCACCGCCACCTCGGCTTTCAACAGGCCGAGGTAGGCTGCCTGATCCTCGACGCGGTCGTTGGCAATGGGGGCAATCCGGTTGAGAATCGCACGCGCCTTGTCGGTCGCGCCGGCGCGCGCGTAGGCCTGTCCGACGAGGGCCCCGTAAAGAACCTTAAGCCCCAGAGAATCGAAGGCAGTCATGCCGCGATCGAGCTGAGCGATCTGATCGCGCTGGTTTCCCTGGGCTGCATCCACAGCCGCCAGCAGGTAATGAATGCGCGCCACAGCGAAGGGATCGTGGGAGCCGGGCAGCGCGAGGATGAGCCGCCGGCGAGCGCTGGCATACTGGCCGCGAACCATATCGAGGAGGGCGAGGGAGCGCTGCCCCTGCGGATAATTATCCGGATCGGCGAGCATGGCGGAGAAAACCTGCTCCGCCTTCGCTTCGTTGCCGGCGCGGATGAGGGTGAATCCATACTCGCGATTGACGTTCGCGACCAGCATCCGGGAGGGCTCGAGAGCAAAGGCCTTTTCGTATGCCTGGATGGAAGGGCCCCACTGGCGGAGCTGGGAGTATGCGGTTGCCAGCTCGATCCAGAGCCCGCCGTCACCCGGCTCCTGGCGGGTCAACTGCAGGTACATAGGAACAGATTCCCGCGCATGGCCGTTCATGCGCAGCAGGCGGGCGAAGGAATATTGCGCGTCGGCGTCGCCGGGAAAGCGCTGCAGATAGAGTCGATACAACTCCAGCGCATCGGCGACGCGGCCCTGGCTCTCGGCGTAACGCAGCTCGATCCAGGCATGCTCGCGCTCGGTGGTGCGGCCGGAGAGGGCCAGCGCGGTACGGAATTCCTGCTCGCCTGGCGTCGGCCGATTGAAGAAGAAGCTGTAATCGAGGTAGCCGAGCGCGGCATGGGCCATTGCGAAGTAGGGATCGATGGAGATGGCGGCTTTGTAGAGACGCTCCGCATCACCGGAGCGCCCCTCGTGAAAAAAGTCGGCGGCCTGCGCGTAGTCCTCGAGCGCCAGGATGGAGGCGGTGGTGACCTGGGGCAGCGGCCGATGGCTAATGCGGATGGTGTAGCGGGACTCGCCGAGGTCACGGAGGATGTGGGTGGAGATGGAATCGAGCGCGGGCAGGATGTGATCTTCGTCAGCGGCGTTTTCGGCGTAGGAGCGCACGGAAACACCGGTGGAGGGGTCGATGAGCTGCGCGGTCAGCCGGTAGTGACGCCCGGTGCGCGTGATGCCGGGCACAATGAGGCCGTGCAGGCTCTGGCGCTGGCAGATCTCGCGGCCGAGGGCGGCGGTAATCGGCTCGGCGGTATTTTGCTTCATGAGGCGCAGCGCCGTCTCCGTCTGCAGCCTCGAATAGACATTCAGATTGCGGGCCTGCTCCAGGCTGACAGTGAGCGCCATGCCGAGGGCGCGGTCAAAGCGGGGATCGCCGGTCTGGTTATCGAAGTCGGCGATGAGGATCGGCTCGGTGGCGCCATACGAGAAGACCGGCGGGGCATGTGCCAGCCAGAACCAAAAGACTCCGGCAGCAGCGGCGGCGACCGTGCATCCCAGCAGAAAATACATAGCGCGCATGCCGCGACGCGAGGCGGCGGACGGCAGGACGGCTGCCTCAGAGGATATGGATTGCGGGGGCGGAGAGGTTCCGGTTTCGGACTCGCCAGGATCGCCGTTTTGCGCGGCGATGCGTTCGACATCGACGAGAAAGCGGTAGCCGCGTCCGCGCACGGTTTCGATAAATCGAGGCGCCTGGGAGTCGTCATCCAGAGCCTCGCGCAGCTTGCGCATGGCGGTGTTCAGGCCGTCCTCGAAATCGACGAAGGTGTCGTTCGGCCAAAGACGCTCGCGCAGCTCGGCGCGGGCGATGACTTCGCCGGGACGCTCGGCAAAGGCGACCAGGATGCTGCGGGGCTTCTCCTGCAGACGGATGCGGCGGCCGTTCTTCGTCAGTTCTCCGGAGCGGAGATCGAGCGTGAAGGGGCCAAAACGATAGCCGGACAGATGCGCAGACATCGCCATAGGGGCACCTGCAAACCGTGGCAGCGAGCCGAGTGGCCTCACGATAGCACAGATTGGTGAAAACAGGGCCAGGAAGTTGTGCGTAAGACCTGATAAGACAGCGAGTTCGCAGTTCAGACAAAGTTCAGACAGAAATCAGTCGTTGTCCATTGACCCGGCATTCGAGACTCCCTATTTTCGCGAGCAATGGCGCGAGTTCCCTAAGTTGCCGCGTCACTCAGGAGAAATTTTTGATGCGAATGCTCGCGGATGCGACTTGGCCTGGCCGGCGAATCGCCAACCTGTCCGCCTTTCTTGTCCTGGTTCTCACCGTTGTGGCCCTCGCCGTGCTGTTTCTTGCGCCGCATGCCGCGCCTGGGCAAGGGGCGACGGCGCCTGCCACCGCTCCGGCTCACGGCATCGGTTCCCAGTGATTCCTTCGAGCGTGTAATTCCGTGCAGCACGCTGACATGCGAAAAGGGAGCAGGATGAGCCGACGAAGCCAACCAACTCGTAACGCGAAGGCCGAAGGGGGCACTGCGGCAGCATCTCCCGCCCTGCGCGCGTGGCTTTTCTGGATCTCGATCGTCGCCATCCTCCTTGTATTTGGGTGCTCCTCGGCGGCGCGGGCTGAGGCCCTAACCATCGTCGCCCCCTCCGGCGGAAGCCAGAGCGCGGCGACCGGTTCGAAGTTTGCCAACCCGCCGGTGATCAAGGTCACCGGCGGCAACAACGATCCCGTTTCCGAAGTATTCGTTACGTTCGGAGTGCCGTCTTCCGGGGCAAGCGCCAGCCAGAGTTCTTCCACGGGAACAACGGTCAGCGACGGAACGGCCAGCGTGACGGTCACGGCCAAACGGGATCGCCAGTTCTTCCGCATGTGAGGTGAGCGCCTCCGTTGCGGACGCAACGACGCCCGCGGAGTTTTCGCTCGCCGACACGAGGCGCGGCGACCGCTCCGACGATGGCCGCATCGCCTCCGCGCCCGGGCAGCCGGAGACAGCGCTGGCGAGGCGAATCCCGCGAGAGCGCTGCGGCTGGTCCGACCGTCGACCGATGCAGGCGCCTGGCGGTCCGTACAATAGGGCTGGATGGCTGAGTTCGCCCAGTTCTTCGCGCTTTCCTTTACCGCGCTGTTGCCGGTGATCAATCCCATCGGGTCGGCGCTGGTGTTTCTGGGCATGGTGGGTGCGGCGCCGGCCGGCGTGTTCAAAACCCTGGCGCGGCAAATCGCATTGACCACGGCTCTGTTTCTTGTCGCCATGGATGTCGCCGGCGCGATGGTGCTGAAGCTTTTTGGGATCTCGCTGCCGGTGGTGCAACTGGCCGGCGGCCTGGTCCTGGCGGCGATGGGCTGGAGCCTGCTGAATCAAAAGGAAGCCGCCGACGCGCCCGATCCCTCGCTTCAGGCCAATGACCTTCGATCCCTGCAGCGGCAGATTTTCTATCCCTTCACGTTTCCGCTGACCGCGGGGCCTGGAGTTCTGGTGGTGACGCTCACGTTGAGCGCGCACGCCTCAAAGGGCGCGTGGCTGCACATCGCCCTCGCGCATCTGGGGGTGCTCAGCGGCATGGCTCTGATGTGCGTCGCGGTGTTCATTTGTTATGCGTGGGCGCCGAAGATCACCGCGAGAATCTCTCCATCGACAGCGCACGGCGTGCTGCGCGTGATCGCCTTCATCCTGCTGTGCATTGGAGTACAGATCGCGTGGAAGGGGCTGAGCAGCCTGCTGGCCACCTTGCCCCACGCGGCGCGATGAATCGTGGCTAAAGAGCCGGCGGCGTCGCGGCCGCGCCGGACTTCTCAAAGGCACTCAGCGCATCGTGGAGGCGGGTGAAGATCCGCGACGGCGGAATGGATTCGGCCAGATGGTGGCGGTGAAAATCCGCCAGGGTGTCGGGGGGCATCCGTGCAAAACCCAGCGACACACCGACTCTGCTCAGTTCCTCGTTGAGCTGCGCGATCACGCGCGACGCGGAGTAGTCGATCTGAGTGATGGCCTCTGCATCCACGACGACCCATCGAACCGCTGAAGGCGATGGGCCGACGAGGCGGAGCAACTCCTCGGCAAAGCGGTTGGCGTTGGCGTAAAAGAGCGAGGCGCCGAAGCGGTAGAGAACCAGGCCAGGCTCGGAGATCACTCCGGGAGCGACGGGAGCGACTTTCCAGGCATTGCCGTTGTCGAGCTGAATGACGCCCGTATGCGGACGGTAGCTGTGACGCACAATCCGCACCAGCGACAGCGCCATGGCCAGCAGGATGCCGGCTTCCACGCCGACGGCGATCACGGTGACGGCCGTTATCAGGGCCACGACAAACTCGCCGGGGCTTTCCTGGCGCATGGCCAGGAGTCCGCGGACGTCGATGAGGTGAATCGCAACCAGCAGCACGAGCACGCCGAGGACACACTGGGGCAGATACTGGAGGGGGTGGGTGAGAAAGAGCAGCACGCAGACGACCACCGCGGCCGTTGCCACCTGCGCCTTCTGGCTCTGGCCGCCCGCAGTCTCCACCATGGACGTCTGGGTAGGGCTGCCGTTCACCACAAAGGTTCCGGTGAGCGCCGCTGCCACGTTTGCCGCAGAAAGCCCGATGAGGTCACGGTTCTCGTCGAGCTTCTGGTCATGGCGGAGCGCGTAGACGCGCGCCGTAGCCGCGCTCTGGGTGACGATCATGATGGCGCACGATCCGGCCACCGGAACCAGGGCAAGCATTTCGCGCCACGGCAGCAGTTGCAGGCTCGGGTGCGGCAGGCCGCCGGCGACTGCACCGATGGTGGGAATTCCATGTGCGGCGAAATGCCACACCGCGCTCGCCGCCGTCACGCCAACAACCGCGACCAGCGGGCCTGGCACTTTCGGGGCCAGGTAGCGCAGCGCCAGAACCAGGCCGAGCACCGCACCGGAGACGAGCAGCACAGGGAGATGCAGCGCCGGCAACTCGCGGACAATTTCGATGAGCTGCCCGATGGTTCGCCGCGACTGCACCGGCAGCCCGGTCGTCTCGCCCAGGACGGCGATGCCCACCTGGAAGCCGACTCCGGTGAGGAAGCCGACCAGCACGGTCTGGGAGAGGAAATCGGCGATAAATCCTAAACGAAAGAGACGACCCAAAAGCAGAAACGCGCCGGTGAGCAGCGCCACATAACCGGCCAGCGTGACCCAGGCGGGGCTCGCCATAGGCGCCATCCCCGCCAGTCCGCTGGCGAGAATCGCCGCGGTTGCAGAATCCGCCGCGACGACCAGGTAGCGGGACGATCCGAACACGGAGAAGGCCGCCAGAGGGGCGAGCAGCGTGTAAAGGCCGGTCACGACGGGCATGCCCGCGATGCGGGTGTATCCCAGAACCTGGGGGATGTTCATCGCGGCGAGGGTGATGCCTGCGCGGGCATCGCGCAGAACATCCTTCCGCCGAAATGGTCGAAGACTGTCGAACAAAGCTATTGGCCCCGAGCTGAGTGCCGCGAGCGATTCTAAAGGATGATACAGGGAGCGATCAGGGCAAACGCGGGTCAACCGATCACTGAGACGATGCGGGCCGCAAGCATCTCCGTAGAGTAATATGGATCACGACGGGGCTCGTGAACGCGATGCGCAGGGTAAGTGATGCGCCAGAGATTTGGGTCAAGTTCTTCCCTTCCCGGGCCCTGTTGTTTCTACTTTTATTGGCAGGCTGCGGCACGAGCGCCCCCTCAACTGGGTCCACGCAGCCGGTGACTCCGGCTCTCGAGTCGCTTGCCTGCGCTTCGACCAGCTTCACTGGCTCAGCGACCGACACCTGCACGGTAACCCTTACGGCGGCAGCCGGGGGCGGGGGATTTGTTGCTTCGGTGACGAGCAGCAGCGCCTCGGTGACGGTTCCGGCGACCGTCACGGTACCCTCCGGGGCGGCGAGCGCGAGCTTCACGGCGAACGTGATGGCGGTAGCGACAGCGCAAACGGCTGTTCTGACGGTGAGCGCGGGAAGCATTTCAGAAAGCTCGACTCTGCAGTTGAATGCCGCGGGTGCGGTGCTTTCCGTCAACGCCAACAGTGTTGCGTTCGGCGGCGTCAGCGTCGGGCAGATCGCGACGCAGACGGTTACGGCGAGTGCGACGGGGACCCTGCCGGTCAACATCAGCGCGGTCACGGTCACCGGCAGCAGCTTCAGCGGCTCTGGAATTTCAACACCGGCGACGCTGCAGCCCGGCCACGAGGCGACACTCAATCTGCAGTTCGCGCCCACCGAGGCCGGGGCGGCCACGGGCAGCGTTACGATCACGAGCAACGGCGGGTCGCCGACAATCCCGTTGACGGGCACCGGCGAGGCGGTGACCGCCTATGAGGTGGAGTTGAACTGGAATCCCGCGGTCAGTCCGGCAGACCCTGTGGTGGGCTATAACATCTATCGCGCTCCGGGCGGCAGCACTCTCTATACCCTGCTGAATTCCACCGCGTCGACCAGCTATACAGATATGACCGTCGAGGACGGGCAGACGTATATCTACATCATCGAGAGCGTGGACGCAGCGGGGAATGAAAGCGTGCCGTCGAACCCCTACACGGCGACGATTCCGTAGAAGCGGGAAGGCTCCGGTGTCGCGGAGCCACGCCCTTCGGAGCAGGAGCAGCGACCTCGGGCCGCACTTCGGCGGCGGCAGGTATGTAGCTGATTCTCAGGAGCTTGCCTGACAGGCTGGCGGAGAGACAGGGATTCGAACCCTGGATGCCCTTTCGAGCATACACGCTTTCCAAGCGTGCGCCTTCAGCCACTCGGCCATCTCTCCGCGGGTAGGCGATGCGTGGGCTCGCTACCCTGAATCTACCACAGGGGTGGCGAGTGAAGGTCCGTCTAAAATGGGCAATTCGCATGGCTTCCGAGCAGAAAATCCAGGTTTTTGAAGCGCACGACGGCGCGCCTCGACTGGGCGTGGAGTTGCGCGCTCTGCTGGGGCTCGCCATCCCAGTAGTGCTGTCGGAGCTGGGATGGATGACGATGACCATCGTGGACCTGATCATGGTGGGACGGCTGAGTCCGGACGCGATTGGGGCGGTGGGGCTGGGGAACGCGATCTATTACGCGCCGTCGCTGTTTGGGATCGGGCTGCTGCTGGGGCTGGACACGGTGGTGTCGCAGGCGTGGGGCGCGGGGCGGTACGACGACTGCCATCGCTGGCTGGCGCAGGGGATGTATGTGGCCGCCGCGTTCACGCCACTGCTGATGCTGTTCATGCTGGCGGCGCAGTGGATCTTCACCGGGCATGGGGTGGATCCGACGGTGGCGCGGCTGACGCGGTCCTACGTGCTGATTCTCAACTGGGGGACGCTGCCGCTGCTGGTGTACGGCGGGTTCCGGCGCTATCTGCAGGGGGTGGGGCGGGTGCGGCCGGTGGCGTTTGCGCTGATCACGGCAAACTTGGTGAATCTCGGAGGAAACTGGGTGCTGATCTACGGGCACTTCGGATTTCCGGCGATGGGCGTGCGCGGGTCTGCGCTGTCGACGTGCGCGGCACGCGTGTATATGGCGGCGGTGCTGGTATGGGCGGCATGGGCGCACGAGGCGAAGCGCGGACACGCGCTGTTTGCGCACTGGCCGGGTCCGGACTGGGCGCGCCTGCGCGAGTTGATGCGGCTGGGATTGCCGGCGGCGTCGCAGGTAGTGCTGGAAGTGGCGGCCTTTGGGGCGGCGACGGTGATGGCGTCGCATCTGAATCCCATTGCGCTGGCGACGCATGAAATTGTGCTGAGCTGCGCGGCCTACACCTATATGGTGCCGCTGGGGATCTCGGCGGCAGCGGCGGTTGCGGTGGGACACGCGGTAGGCGCGGGCGATCCGGCACGAGCGCGGAGGGCGGGATGGCTGGCGATCGGGCTGGGGGCGGGATTCATGGCGCTGATGGCGGTGTTGTTCCTGGCGGCGCCGAGGGCGATTCTGCACATCTGGACGGGCGACGCGCGGGTGCTGGCGCTGGGAGCGCACATTCTGGCGATTGTGGCGGCATTCCAGATCTTTGACGGGACGCAGACGGTTTCGACGGGCGCGCTGCGCGGCCTGGGCGAGACGCGCTTCCCGATGGCAATGAATTTCGCGGGGTACTGGATCCTGGGGCTGCCGCTGGGCGCGCTGCTGTGTTTCCCGCTGAAGTGGGGGCTGTCGGGACTGTGGATGGGGTTGACGCTGGCGCTGATTGCGATTGCGCTGCTGCTGAGCACGCGCTGGATGCGGGATTCGCGAAAGCTGGCGCTTTCCTGAATATTCACCCGGGGAGCACGCAGGCCTCGCGACAGAGAGCACGAAGGGACCAGAGGGATTTTGAGGGGGCATTCGTTTTGACCGTTGGCGAATTGCCGGGTAAGATTGAAGGTGATGGTTCGGATGTCCATGCCGGCGATGTGTTGCGCTTGTTGTTGCGCGCTGCGCCGGTCTTGTGGATGATCCCCTAAAAGATTCAATCGATCCCATAAGCCCGCGTTTCAGCCCTCTGCTGACGCGGGATTTTTATTTTCACCGACAAGTTTGCTGCACCGAGACGGAGACACCATGGCGGACCCAGTTGTGAAGGAGACGAAGGCGCAGAAGGCGGAGCGGCTGAAGCGCGAGAAGAATCCGTGGAGCGCGATCGAGGATATCCGCGCGTTTGCTCGCAACGGGCGCGGTTCGATCCCCGCTGACTGGAATCTGTATTTCAAGTGGTGGGGGATTTACACGCAGGGCGATGGCGCGGGCGTGACCGGCGGCAAAGGCGGCGAGGGCAACGCCACCGAGTACTTCATGATGCGCGTGGGCGTGCCGAACGGGATTCTGCGGGCGGACCAGGCGCGGGTGCTGGCAGAGATCGCGCAGCGTTACGGGCGCAATCTGGCGGACATCACGGTGCGGCAGAACATCCAGTACCACTGGCTGACGATCGAGTCGCTGCCGGAGATTATGGAGAAGCTGGACGCGGTGGGGCTGTCGCCGAAGGGCGCGTGCGGCGACGTGGTGCGCAACGTGACGGGATGCCCGCTGGCGGGGATCGCGCACGACGAACTGATCGATGCTTCGCCGCTGGCGGTGGAAATTTCGCGGGAGCTGCAGGCGAACAACGAGTTCTTCAATCTGCCCCGGAAGTTCAAGATTTCGGTGACGGGATGCCCGGTGTGGTGCTCGTATCCGGAGATCAACGACATAGCGCTGACGGCGGCACGGCGCGGCGATGAGTTGGGCTACTCGGTGCGCGTGGGCGGCGGGCTCTCGAACGAGCCGCATCTGGCGGTGCGGCTGAACGCGTTCGTGCGGCCGGAGCAGGCGGCGGCGGTGGTGCGGGCGATTGCGGAAATCTTTCGCGACCAGCAGGGGCTGCGCGAAAGCCGCGAGCGCGCGCGGCTGAAATACCTGTTCATGAAGGAAGGATGGACGGCAGAGCGGTTTCTGCTGGAGATCGAGGCGCGGCTGGGATATGCGCTGGATCCGGGGGCGGAGGAGGTTGTGCCGGAGGATATCCTGCGCGATCATGCGGGGATTCATCCACAGAAGCAGGCGGGACTGAGTTACGTGGGCGCGAGCGTGCTGCGCGGGCGGCTGACCGGCGAACAACTGGCGACGGCGGCGGAACTGGCGGAGCGGTTCGGGGCCGATGGCCGCGGCGAGCTGCGGCTGACGGTGATGCAGAATTTGCTGTTGCTGAATATTCCGACGGCGCGCGCAAGTGAGCTGGCGCGGGAGCTGGAACGGATTGGGCTGCGCGTGGACGGAACGCAGTTCTGGCGCGGCGGGATTGCTTGCACGGGAACGGAGTTCTGCAAGCTGGCGATTACGGAGACGAAGGGTTTTCTGCGCTGGCTGGTGGACGAGATGGAGGAGCGGCTGCCGCAGTTCGATCAGCAGCTGCGGCTGCACGTGACCGGCTGCCCGAACAGCTGCGGGCAGCACTGGATCGCGGACATCGGCCTCGAAGGCAAGAAGATCAAGCACGAAGGAAAGCTGACGGACGCGTATTACTTCTGCGTGGGCGGCTCAGTGGGCAAGCACGCAGGAGTGGCGCGGCCGGTGGGCTTCCGCACTCCGGCGCAGCTGGTTCCGGAAGCGATGGAGCGGCTGCTGCGGAAGTATCTGGTTGAGCGGGAGCCCGCGGAGAATCTGCGGGCGTGGTTCGGGCGTAAAGAGGATGCGGAACTGCGCGCGGCGTTGGCCGGCGAGGCGTTGGCTCCGGTGGAGCGGGATGTGGCGACGGGGCGCGTGCCCGCCGAGGTGGGAGGATGAGCGAGCACAGTCTGCTGCCGGTTTTTCTGCGGCTGGAGGGGCGGCGATGCCTGGTGGTGGGGGCGGGGACGGTTGCGCTCCAGAAGATCGAGAGCCTGCGCAGCGCGGGGGCGGAGATCACGGTGGTGGCTCCGCAGGCGCATGCAGGGGTACGGGCGCTGGCGCAGGCGGGGACGCTGGTTTGGCAGGAGCGCGGGTTTGAGGCGGGCGATCTTGACGGGGTTTTCGTGGTAATTGCGGCGACAAATTCGACCGAAGTGAACCACGCTGTCTACGAGGAGGCGCTGCGGCGGAATGTGCTGTGCAATGCGGTCGACGATCCTCCGAACTGCGATTTCTATTTCGGGTCGGTGGTGACGCGGGGGGATTTGCAGGTGGCGATATCGACGGCGGGCGAGAGTCCGGCGCTGGCGCAGCGGCTGCGGCGAGAGATCGATGCACAGCTGCCTCAGGATCTGGGGCCGTGGTTGAGTGAGCTGGGCGCGCTGCGGAGGGAGATTCGCGCGGCGATGCCGGCGGGGGCAGAGCGGAATCTGCTGTTGCACGAGCTGGCGACCCGGCAACTATGCAGTTCGCCGAGTTGTCCGGCGCGGGAATTCGCACGGGAGCGGACGGCCAGAGTCAGCGAAACGGAGGTGCGGGCTTGACGGCGGCAGAGGGCGGAACGGTCTATCTGGTGGGGGCGGGGCCGGGCGATCCGGAACTGCTGACGCTGAAGGCGGCGCGGCTGCTGGCCACGGCGGATGTGGTGCTGCACGACGATCTGGTTCCGGCGGCGGTGCTGGCGCTGGCCGAGCGCGGGCTGACGATCAACGTGGGCAAGCGCTGCGGGCGGAAGAACATCACGCAGGAGCAGATTCACGCGATGATGATCGATCACGCGCGGCGCGGGATGGCGGTGGTGCGGCTGAAGTCGGGCGATCCGCTGGTGTTTGGGCGCGCGGGCGAGGAAATGGATGCGCTGCGCGCGGCGAGCGTGCCATTTGAGGTGGTGCCGGGGATCACGGCGGCGTTTGCGGCGGCGGCGGCGTTGCGAAAACCGCTGACAGACAGAAGGAGCGCGTCGAGCATCAGCTTTTCGTCGGGGCATCACAAACCCGGATCGGAACTGGAGCCGGCCTCCCTGCTGGGCGGGACGCGGGTGATCTACATGCCGGGGCGCGACCTGCGCGGGATCGCGGAACAGCTGCGGAGCGAAGGGTTGGCGGCGGATCTGCCATGCGTGGTGGTGTCGCGCGCGGCGCAGCCGGATCAGCATGTGGTGCGGACAACGCTCAAGGAGCTGGATCGGATCACGCCGGGGCCGGCACCGGCAATTCTGCTCGCCGGGGCGGCGCTGGGCGCGGCAGACGCGGAGACGGTGGAGGAATTTGTCTTCGCTGAAGCGGAAGAACGGTTGCCGCTGGACGCGCGATAACGGCGGCTTCCCTGCTCTATTGCGCGGCGGACGGAACCGGTTCGAGAGAGTAATCGAAATCGTAGTAGTGCTGACCGTTTTCGAGGCGGATGTCCATCGTGCCGGAGATGCCGGCGAGCTCGCCGCTGCCGGAATCGGGAACAACGACGATGCTGAGGATTGGAGCGCCGCGCGTTAAGGTGGCGTGGTGCTGGAAGGCAAAGGTTCCGGTGCGGCCCTGCAACGTGCCGGTGACCCGCTCGAGGGCAACGTATCCGCCGGAGCCGATGTCGCGATTCAGGAGGCTGAGCATTTCGCCCTGGCTGACAGCTTCGAGATCGCCGTGGAATTGCTTATCGATGGACATGCGGCCGAGGCCGGAGGCTTCCGCAGGAGGATTATCGGGCTTCTGCGGAGCAATTTTGACGTCGAATGTGCCAGTGGCGCGCTGAGTCACGGGAGCCTCCCTTGAGCGTGGTTCCGTTCGAGGATAACAGGGACCGGGAATCCGGCATGGGAGTTGGCGTAGACTGGATGCCCAGAATGGAGGACAGGAGCGCCGGACGCCCCGCAAGGATAGTACGAACTTGCCGCGGGGATTCGGCATCCAACGCACGCATGAAGAGCATCGGCAGATATCTGACTCCCCTAGTGGTTGTGGCCTTCGCGGTGGCGGGCTGCCACAGCAATCAAAATCAAAACCAGAACGCCAGCCAGACGCCTCCGGCAGCAGCCAATGGCGACCCGGCCGATGCGAACCTGGTTCCGGCCAGCTACGCGACGGACCAGGCGAGCGGGCAGAATCCGCCGGCCCCGCCAGCGAATCAGACGGCGGCACAGAACCCGCCGGCTCCCCCCGCCGACCAGACGGCCTCGCCGTCCGATGAGACGGAGAATACCCAGGAAGCACCGCCGCCGGCGGACTATGCCAGCGACGAGACGGACGAGGACGTCGCGCCTCAGCCACCGCCAGTGCTGCCGGATTACGATCAGCCCCCGTGCCCGGGCCCTGACTACATATGGACCCCGGGTTACTGGGCGTACGCGCCGGCCGGATACTACTGGGTGCCGGGGGCGTGGGTGCTGGCGCCATGGCAGGGGGCGCTGTGGACGCCGGGATACTGGGGCTTCTACGGCGGACGGTATGCGTGGTACCCGGGCTATTGGGGGCTGTACATCGGCTTCTACGGCGGGGTGAATTACGGCTTCGGTTACTTCGGCAACGGATATGAAGGCGGATACTGGCGCGAAAACCACTTCTACTACAACACCGCGGTTACGCATGTGAATGAGAGGGAGATCCACAATGTGTACAACTACCACGTGGACAACCGGTACAACACCTCGCGGGTGGCATTCAACGGCGGCCGCGGCGGGCTGAATTACCGGCCGACGGCGCGGCAAATTGTGGCGCGCGACCAGCGGCATACCGCACCGCTGCCGGTGCAACGCAACCTGATGCGGACGTCGATGCAGAATCACGCGCAGTTCGCCAGCGTAAACCACGGGCGTCCGCAACTGGTGGCGGATAACCGGCCGATGAACGATGGGAGGGCAGCTCCGGCAGCTCGGCCAGCCGATATTCGGCCAGTGGCGAGGCCGGAAGCGCGGCCAGCGGCAGAGGCGAATCGGATGGAAACGAGGCCAGCGGCAAGGCCGGAAGTGAGAACTGCTCCCGCAGCGCGGCCGGAAGAGCGGGCTGCGCCGGCAGCACGGCCTGAGAGCAGAACGGAGGCGAGGCCTGAAGCTCGTCCAGAAGCAAGGACGGCGCCCAGGACTGAGGCACGACCGGAAGCAAGGCCGGAGTCACGTCCAGCACCGGCAGCGCGGCCTGAGGCGAGGCCGGCTCCGCAGGCACGGCCGGCGGCCAGGCCGGAAGCGAGACCGCAGGCACGTCCGGCACCGAGGCAGGAGCAGCATCCGCAGCAGAGGAAGCCGGAGGACAATCACCCACACCGCTGAGGGGCGCGCGCTGGACTGCTCGCCTGGGCCGGAGGATGGTCCGGGCGGGCAGCTTATGGATGCGAAAAGCGCGCTCGAACTGCGCGGCGATGGATTCAGTGCAGAGATTCGAACACAGCTACAGAAACCAGGCAGACGGCCAGCAGCCAGGCGAACATTCCACCGAAGCGAAGGTAGGCCGGATACCAGGGCTTGAAGATCATGCGGTGAAAGGGCCAGTTCTGGATCCAGCCGGGGCTCGCGGGATGACGGCGGCGCGCGTGAGCGACGATGGCATGGGTTCGAAAGAGCAGCATCCAGCCGAAGCACGCCAAAACTGCGGCGATCAGCGCCAGGACAATCCGTTCGGCAAGATGCATGACGTTCGCCTCTTTACAGCTCCATCGATTTGCCTGCAACCAGATTCTGCGCGCGGGCGATGAATTGGTCCAGGGGCAGCGATCCCTGGTCGCCTTTGCCGCGGGTGCGGACGCTAACCGCGTTGCCGGCTTCTTCCTTGTCGCCAATTACGAGCACGTAAGGGATTTTCTGCAGCGTGAAGTCGCGAATTTTCGCGTTCATCTTCTCGTTGCGGGTATCGATCTCGACGCGGAAGCCGGCCTTTTGTAACTCTTCCCGTACCTTTTGCGCATAAGCGTGGTGACGCTCGCTGATGGGGACGAGTCCGGCCTGGAGGGGCGCGAGCCAGAGCGGGAAGGCTCCGGCGTAGAGCTCGATCAGGTAAGAGATCATGCGCTCCATGGTGCTGACGATGGCGCGATGGATCATGACCGGGCGGTGCTTGTTGCCATCGGCGCCGGTGTACTCGAGGCCGAACTGGCTGGGCAGATGGAAGTCGACCTGGACGGTGGAGTAGGTCTCCTCGTGCCCCATGACATCGGCGAGCTGGATGTCGAGTTTGGGGCCGTAGAAGGCGGCGTCACCCCGGCTTTCGCGATATCTCAGACCAAGGGAGTCCAGCGCCTCGCGGAGGACGCGCTCACCCAGTTCCCACATCTCGTCGTTGTCCACGTATTTATGTTTGTTGGCCGGATCGCGCAGGGAGAGGCGGTAGCTGTACTGGGTGATGCCAAGATCGCGGTAAGCCTGCTCGACGAGCTGCATCACGCGGGAGAATTCGTCTTTGATCTGATCGGGGGTACAGAAGATGTGCGCGTCGTTGAGGGTCATGCAGCGGACGCGGCTGAGGCCGCTGAGCGCGCCTGAGCGCTCGTAGCGGTACATGGTGCCCAGCTCGGCCAGGCGCACGGGCAGATCGCGGTAGCTGCGCAGCTTCGACTCGTAGATGAGGATGTGGTGGGGGCAGTTCATGGGCCGCAGCACGATCTGCTCGGTTTCGAGGTCCATGGGAGGGAACATGTCCTCGTGATAGTGTTCCCAGTGGCCGGAGCGGACGTAGAGGTCGACCTTGGCCAGCGCGGGCGTGTAGACATGCTCGTAGCCGTTTTGGCGTTCGAGGCCGAGGATATATTCCTCGAGCAGGCGGCGAATGGTCGCGCCTTTGGGCAGCCAGAGGGGCAGGCCAGCGCCGACTTCTTCACTGACAGTGAATATCTCGAGCTCTTTGCCGAGGCGGCGATGGTCGCGGCGCTTCGCGTCTTCGAGCTTCTCGAGATACGCGTCGAGATCCTTCTTCGAGAAGAAGGCAGTGCCGTAGATGCGCTGGAGCTGGGGATTTTTCTCGTCGCCCAGCCAGTAAGCGCCGGAAAGGCTCATCACTTTCGCGGCCTTTACGCGGCCGGTGGAGGGCACATGCGGGCCGCGGCAGAAATCGACGAAGTTGCCGTTGCGGTAGAGGGAGATGGCTTCGCCGGGCCTGGTGAATCTCTCGATGAAGTGAACCTTCATGAAGTCGTTGCCGGCGCGGAATTTGGCAAGGCCTTCGTCGCGAGGCTCGAATTCGCGGACGAATTTTTCGTCGCGCGCGACGACTTCCGCCATGCGGCCTTCGATGAGCTTCAGGTCCTCGGGGGTAAAGGGCGTGGGACGCCAAAAATCGTAGAAGAAGCCGGAATCGGTGGCGGGGCCCTGGCCTAGTTTGGTATCGGGGAACAACTCCAGGACAGCCGTGGCGAGGACGTGCGCGGCGGAGTGGCGCAGGACTTTGAGCGCGTCCGGATCGCGGTCGGTGACGAGCTGAAGGGACACATCCTCGTGGAGCGGCGTGGAAAGATCGACGAGGCGTTCGGCGTGGGTGTCTTCGGAGGCGTACATCGAGGCCTCGGTGCCATCGGCAGAGGCAGTGGCGGCAGGGGCGGCTTTCAGCGGGCGGATGCGGGCGACGAGCGCGGCTTGAGCGAGGCGCGGCGAAATGCTTTCGGCGATGGCCAGCGGCGTGGTGCCCGCAGGAACCTGCCGCACCGAGCCATCGGGAAGCTGGACCTGAATCGAGGACATGAAAACAGGGTACAGGGTGCAGGGGACAGGGTACAGGGTGCAGGGATCAGGTCGCAGGTTGCGGGTTGCAGGTTCCAGAGGCGATCGCCAGACTGTGGCGGCTACTTCAGGCCGACGTGGGCCGTCATCTGCAGCGAGTCGGGACTGGAATCGGCGGGATAAATCTCGAAGTCGGTCTGGTAGGCGCGGGTTCCTCCGAGTTCGGCAGGGGTGAGGCGGGCGATGCGCATCCAGAGCGCGGGGACGACCTGCTCGGGCGGGCCCTGATCGGAGGTGAAGACGGCGTAACGGCCGGCCTGGATGGTTTTCGCGACGAAACCATCGGGCAGTTTGCCTACGGAGAGGACAGGTACGCCGAGGGTGCAGTTGTAATCGCCGTTGTTGTCGCTGGCGTAGTCGCTGTAGACGACAACGAGGTCGCTGCCGGCACGGTTGGGGATCTGATCGAGGAGATTGGCGGACATGACGCGCTGCCAGAGCTGGGGGATCTGTCCCTGGCCGCCAGCTTCGGCGGCGTTGTTGGTGCGGACGGTCATGCCGACGACGGTGAAGCTTTGCTGGTTCTCGACGGTGGCAGGAGACGCAGCGGGGGCGGGCGTAGTTTGCGCGGGAGTGGTCTGCGCGATGGCTGCCGGTGGGACGGCGACGAGGAGACAAAACGCGATTCTGGAAGCGGCGGAGAGCATGGCAAAGGAGTATACGCTGGAGCGAGACAATTGTTCCCCGCACCGCAGGAGCTGCTGAGAGACGGAATCGGAACTCATTCCAATGACAGAACCCGGAACGCGAAGATCCGTCACTCGGTCTGAGCGTCGCCGGGGAATGCTTTCTCGAGTTTCAGCAGCTTTTCTTTGCGCTCGACGCCCCAGCGATAGCCAGTGGGGTTTCCGTTGCTGCCGATGACGCGATGGCAGGGGATGACGACGGCGACGGGATTGGTGGCGCAGGCGCGAGCGACAGCGCGGACGGCGGTGGGCTGGCCGAGCGAGCGGGCGAGCTCAGCGTAGCTGCGGGTTTCGCCGCGAGGAATACGGCGGAGCGCTTCCCAGACGCGCATCTGAAAGGCGGTCGCGCGGAGGTCGAGAGGCAGATCGAGCGCGGCGGGGTGTTCGGTGAACTGCGAAAGGACCCGGCCGAGCATGGACGCGAGCTCGGGGTTGGCGCTGAGGTCGGCAAGAGGGAACTGTTTGCGGAGCTCGGTGGTGAGGCGGTGATCGGTGTCGGCGAGGATGACGGAGCAGAGGCCGCGATCGGTGGCGGCGATGAGCACGCGGCCAAGCGGGGAGTCGCCGATGGCGAAGCCGATGCGGGCATGGGGTGCTCCGGCGCGGTAGCTGCCGGGGGCCATGCCGAGCTGGGTGTTCTCGTAGGCGCGGCCTGGGCCGGAGTAGCCGGCGTCGTAGATGGCATCGGTGATGCGGGCGGCTCCGGTGGAGAGTTCACGGCGGAAGGAGGCCGCGCGGCGCTGGCGCTGGTATTGCGCGGGGGTGACGCCGAGAACGCGGCGGAAGAGGCGTTCGACGGTGAAAGGGCTGCGGCCAGCGGTGCGGGCAAGCTGAGCGAGGCTGACGGGCTGGTCGCGATGGAGCGCGGCGGTCAGGCGTTCGATGAGGGCGGCGTCGGCATGCCGCTCCTGGGGGCGGCAGCGGCGGCAGGGGCGAAATCCGGCGCGAGCGGCGGCGGAGGCATCGGGGAAAAACCGGACGTTGGTGCGATCGGGACGGCGGCTGGGGCAGGTGGGACGGCAAAAGACGCCGGTGGTGGTGACGGCGTAGACCAGCTCCGCATCAGCGGAGGGATCGCGGGCCAGGATGGCGGCCCAGGCCTGGTCTGAAGTCAGCATGGCGGATGTGTTCATCGTAACTCGCACCTCATAGGGTGAGAATCGCAGAGGCGGCGCGGGGCGACACTCCGAAGATTGCGGGCAAACTCAGGAGGGGTGCGGGCATCCAGAAGCGAACCGCCAGTGGCCGGAGGCCAGTGGCGCGTTACCAGCGCCACCAGCCGGCGGGAAAGACGGCGTGGCGATCGGCGCGGAGCAGGGCGAAGACGAGGACGATGGCGGCGAGCAGGAGGATCCCGAGGAGCTGCTGGCGGCGCAGGGTCACTGCTGGCCCGGTTCAAGGTTGTAGAGAAAATCGAAACGCAGCTCGAGGAAGGGTCCCTTGAAAGACCTGGGCAGCGGCGGGAATGGCGCAGCGCCGGTAATGCCGGCCCACGCAGCGCGATCGAGGGCAACGTCGCCGGAGGGCCCGTCGAGGTGCATGTCGGTGACGTTGCCGTTGGGCAGAATCTTGAAGCGGATGTAAGTCTGGCCCTGTTTGTTGAAGGGCGGGCGAGCTTCATCGGGGATGATGGGCCACCAGGACTGCTCGGTGTCGAAGATGACGCGCTGGATGTAGGGCCCGAAGTCGACGCCCATAGTGTCACTGAGGATGCGGACGGAACCGTTGAGGCCCTGGTTCTGAGGAGCCTGGCCGAGTCCGGAATCGCCGCCTCCGCTGCCACGCATCGCCTGGCGCATCTCCTGCTGCAGCTGCTCGTTGGGGTTGCTGGAGCCGGCATTGATGTTGGGAATGGGGGCCATGGGGGGCGCGTCCAGTTTGGCCTGGTTATTCTGCGGCAACGGCTGCGCCGGGGGTGTGGGACGCTGCTGCGCCTCCTGCGGC
>JBATVK010000117.1:0-38904 GCA_049671725.1 Acidobacteriaceae bacterium | reverse complement strand
AGCCCGCATGATCGACCTCGACGCCGCGCTGGCAGAGAGGACCCCGCTCAGCTCCCCCTGCATAACCTCCAGCCGAAGACACATGATGGATCGCTTCCTGTTGATGACACGAGGATAGGGAGGCCGACCTCGAAACGTCACTACCCGGTTCGGGGCAGGGGACAGGATGAGGATGCCGTTCCGGTTCGCGGTCACGCTGCACCCCCGGCCCGCTGGCACTGGACGCGGGCGTAGCATGAGGAGCAGTACCCCTCGCTGTGACGGGCGTCCCTGATCCTGACCGCATCTGCGCACCGGCGGCATGCTACCTCTGATCCGCTGGCGCTGTACAACGGACGTACAAAATGGGTGCGTTTCTGTTGGTTTTGTTGGTTCTGTAGGGACGTAGAATCAGCAAGTTGCTGATTCCTAAGGGACTCTTTGGATATAGCGATGACATTTGTCACGAGCGATTGCTGACGAAGGGCACTGGAGGCGGAGGCGCGGGCGCGGGATGCTGGGAGGGTCAGGAGGCAGCGATGCAAACTCCGGTTTCCAACTCTCAGACGCCGCAGGTTTATGAACGGTGGTGCGATTCGACTTCGGGCATTTTGTTTGCGGCGGGCGTGGTTCTGCTGATCTGCGGTGGGGCGATCACTGGCAATCACCACTGGAACATGATTGGGCTGGCGCTGATCGTGTTCAGCAGCCTTGTGCATCTGGACTGAACGCCACTTCTGCGCAGGATGCGGGCAGAAGCGGGGCAGGCGCGGATCAGGGATTAGCAGACAGCGATCCGTTGGCGGTGGGTAACCGAGTGCCCTCCCGAGCAACAGCGGTTTGGATGGAGGGTCCAGATACCGCTCAGTGCTCCTGGCGCTGCATGAGGGCGCGGGTGGGCGAGGCGAAGCGGAGCTTGCGCAGGAGGGGGTCCATGGTGAGACCCTGGACGACGATGGAGAAGATCACGACGACGTAGGTGATGGCGATGAGACGGTCGTGGGCGGGGCCCGGGCTGAGCGAAAGCGCCAGAGCGACGGCGAGCGCGCCGCGGAGACCTCCCCAGGTGAGAACGGTGACGGCTCCGCGAGAGGGCTTGTGGAAGAAGCGGACGAGGAACAGCGAGACGACAACGCTAAGCCAGCGGGCGGCGAGAACGACGGGGACGGCGAGGAGTCCGGCGTAGATGTAGTGGGGATTCCAGGGCATGGCGAGCAGCTCGAGGCCGAGGAGCAGGAAGAGGATGACGTTCATGATGGCGTCGATGAGATCCCAGAAGCTGTCGACGTGCTCGCGGGTGACGGGGGACATGGCGATGGCGCGGGCACGGCCACCGGCGACGATGCCGGCGGCGACTGCTTCAAGGGGAGCGGAGAGACCGAGGACGTCAGCGAGAGCGTAGCCGCCCATGGCGAGGGCGAGGGTGAGCAGGACTTCCGCGCGATAGCTGTCAACGGGCCGGAGGAGATGATAGACAGCGTAACCGAGGAGCAGGCCGAGACCGATGCCGCCTCCGGCCTTGATGAGCAGCAGCCAGGTGAAGCTGGCGATGGAAGGAGGGGTGGCGGAGTGGAAGGCGGCGAGGAGGGTGAGGAAGACTACTGCGCCGACACCGTCGTTGAAGAGGGATTCGCCGGTGAGCTGGGCTTCGAGCGAGGCAGGGGCGCCGACGCGGCGGAGCATTTCGAGCACAGCGATGGGATCGGTGGGGGAGATGAGCGCGCCGAAGAGCAGGCAACCGATGAATCCGATTTTGAGGCCGGTGACGGAGAGAATGACGTGAAGGAGCGCGGCGACGAAGACGGTGGAGAGCAGGGTGCCGAAGGTGGAGAGCGCGGCGACGGGGGCTTTCTGGCGGGCAAGGTCGGCGAGGTTGAGCTTGAGGGCTCCGGCGAAGAGCAGGAAGGCGAGCATGCCGTGGAGGACGACGGCGGAGAAATCGATGTGGGCGATGATGCCGGAGACGTAGGTGTGGAGGCCGGGAATGTGGCGTCCGGCGATGGCGAGCAGCGTAGAGGTGGCGAGCGAGAGGAGCATGACGCCGACGGTGACGGGCAGACGCAGCACCTGGCGGCTGATAAGGGTGAAAGCCGCGGCGAGGCAAACGAGCGTGCTGAGCAGGGCGAAGACCGGCATGACGAGCTTGAGAAATCGTAGCAGGGGTGGGTTTGAGGGCGTTGTCCACAGAGAGCAGGAAGATCTCCGCGCCGGCTGCTGGAGGTTTGGCTCAAGGCGATTCAGTTGCTGTGAGACGGCTTGTAATTACTTAATCGTTATTGACAGCGTTACTTCTGGAATCGTAACTCCAATGGAGTGCAGTACCGCAGGGAAACCGGCGTTGCGAAAGGTATCCGCCACTACTACGGACGAGGTAGCCGGAAAGTCGTAGTTTCCTTTGGGCGCGGCTCGTGCTAACTTGCCGCAATGCCCAGAGAGCAAGTGTGTCCCCGCTGCGGAAGGCCGCTGGTGGCCGGGCAGTGCCCGGCGTGCGGAGGGAGCGGCGCGGCAATGGCGGCGCAGCAGCGGAATGCAAGTGCGGGCCGAACGTTGAAGGCCCTGGCGGCTCTGGTGCCCGTGGCTGCGTTTGTGGTGGAATTCGGGATCGTCGTGGCGGCGAAGCACCGGTTTCCTCCGCAGTGGGCGCCGCGCAACGCGGCGATACAGCAGCAATGGGTGAAGCATGAGGGTCCGGTGGCAAAGCTGAGCGAGCTGCACGGGCACGGAACCATTTATCTGGTGCAATTGACGCCACACAAGGCGCCTTACTCGGCCGAAGATCTGGCGCAGTGGCTGCACACGCGGTACGGGCTGGACGCGCGTACGCTGCCGCCGGAGCCGCTGCCGAAGTCCGCGTGGAAGGGGTGGCGGCGGCAGTATGTGGCGGAATTGCTGTATGAGGAGATCAAGAAGACGCATCCGGCGCTCGCCGCGAACGAAAATGCCTGGCTGATTGGGTTGACGGACGCCGACATGTACTCGGTCATGAACCGCTGGTCTTCGACATTCACGCAGCGGGACGGCGAGCGTGCGGCGATTATCTCGTCGGCCGAGCTCGAGGATAACCCGCGATGGTGGGGGCTCGAGAAGCATCCGGCGGCAAAAGGGAATCTACAGGCGCGACTGCGGCGGGTACTGCTGAAGGATGTGGCGATGCTCTACTGGCATCTGCCGGTGAACAACGACCCGAGCAGTCTATTGCACCAGCCGGAGGATCCGGACCTGCCGACGGAAGACCTTTATGAGTCCGACCTGGATCCAGCGCAGTCGCCGTGGGGGCAACTGGAGGGCGAGCCGTGCGTGTACTTCCGGTATTCAGCAAAGACGGGAGTGGAGATCCTGCCGGGGCGGTTGATTCGATCCTGCCAGGAGATTCGGACGCCACTCGAGGACGATTCGACGGAGCTTTTCGAGGTGGATTTGCGGCAGGGAACGATGTTCGACCGCCGCACGGACGTCAGAATTCCGGGGACGATGCCGATTGAATTCGAGCGTGCGCTGCGGCCCGGATGGAAGACGGACGTTTCTTTCGGGATCAGCGGCGCGGACAGCTACGACGGATATCTGGCCTCGGCGGACAACGTTTATATCTGGGTGGTGTCGGACGACGGCGGGGGTACGCCGCTGGTGCGCGATCCGATCTGGCTGTCGTTTCTGCCGCTGACGAAGTACGTCGACATGGGATTCTCGGGGCAGTTTTACGAGATGCGCTGGCACGCGGGGCCTTACGAGCATTACGATTTGCGGCGGTTCGATGGCGAGGTGGAGACGTATCTACCCTGTTCCACGTCGAAGCAGTTCTGTTCTCTGAACGGTGTAAGGGATGCCGACGGGCGGGAGCTGAAATTTCAGCGTGACGCAAGGCGGCGCCTGTTGCAGGTGACCTCCTCAGACGGGAGCTGGCTGAAGCTGCGCTACGGGGCGGGATTCCGGATCGAAGAGGCCGACGGCAGCAGCGGCGTGGCCGTACGCTACGGCTATAACCAGCGGGACCAACTAATCAGTGTGACGTATCCGAGCGGCGAGACGCTCTCCTTCGACTACGACGATGCGAATGAGCTGACGGCCTTCCGCGCGTCACCCGACGGCAGGACGAAACCAAAGCTGTTGCTGACGAACCACTACGAGCACGGAAAGATCGAGAGCCAGACCCTGGCCGACGGAAGGACGTATCGGTATAGCTACGGGTCGGAATTCAGCCTCGGACCGATGAACGACCCGCAGGCGCGCACCGCAACGGTGCGGACGCCGGACGGGGAGGTCTACACAATTCAGAGGTACGGGGATCTCTCCCTGATTTGGGAGAAGGATGCAGGCGGGAAGGAAGCCGGCGGGCAGAAGTGAAAGACGTGGGCCGGGAACCGGAGAGGTTCATGGGTTCGCAGGCTGTTGTGTCGCGCTTCCGCAGGCCGTGAGCTCGTACCACGGGACGTGCAGCGCGCCGGGGTGCACCGCAAGGCAAACGACATCGCCAGTCCGCGTCTGGGAATACATCTCCGCGCTTACTTCCATCTGAGGGCTGACGGCTACATAGGGGCCCCACGGCTCCAGTTCCAGGTAGTAGCTGGTGCTCCGGCTTCCGTGTGAGACATAACCGCCCAACACCTGCGCCGTATAGGTCTGTGGGGCTGACCGATCAGCCACCGTGTCGTACGCCCTGGCCAGGCCCCCTCCGTAAATCGCACTCAGAAAGCAGAGCCCTGCCATCGTGGCCGCAAACCGCGGATTCCTGCGGGCGGCGGGGTAGAACATGGCCATCGACGAGAACATTCCCAACCCAATGAAGGGAAACAGCAAGCCGATGGAGATGAAGTTCGCCCTGGTCGCGCCCAGGAGCAGGCCGAAGCCGGAGATCATGAGGAGCGGGCTCATATCTCCGCGGGGATCGCTTCTGGGCTTGAAGATTGTGTAGAGCAGCGGCTGCCGGTACACCAGATATGCAGCCATGACCGGCGCCAGCGCCAACACGGCCATCGCCGCGAGGCGCCACTTTGACGGTGCGAAGGCGAAGGCCGCCACGGCGACGCCATCCACGGCCCAGGCCGTGAAGTTGAGGCGCTTCGCTCGATCCAGCGCGCTGCGCCGCTCGTCCGGCGTCGACCCGAGCTGCTGGTCCTGACCGATTTTCTCGAGAAACTGTTCCCGGTCCTGCTCATCCAGATCTTTCAGCCTGTCCAACCACTCGTCCAGGGCATCGTCGGTTGCATACTGGCGCAGCGCGATTTTGCCGGCGTCGTCCCTGAGGCAGAGTACGCGAAATGACTGGTAGCGGCCCTGGTACGTGCGGTAGCCCTCCACCTGACTCAGGTCGAACTGCCTCGTCCGAAATGCGCCCTGCACGCGCACCCGCGTGCCGTCGATGGTCAGCCGCGATCGCAGCGCGAGGAGCGCCATGTATAAGCCCAATGCTGCGAAGGCTGCCGAGGCCACCATGATCGGTGCTGGATGCGGATCGCCCGCGCTCGCGAGAAAAAAACTCGCGGCCATCGCGCCGGCAATCACTGCAAAAATCAGGCAGCCGACTTTTTGCCCTGTCCGCAGCCCGTACTCGTGCCGCCCCACCGCAATTTGCCCGACTGAGCCCATCCCGCCGCCTCCGGTTTCTCCGCTTTGTACCACACCAGCGCGAATCGGCACCGGAATTTTTGGGCGGCCGTGTGCTCAACGCGCAGAACGAGGCTGAGCCCGGCGAATTCAATCTGAAGGGGATTGACGGCAGACGCCGGGACCGGGGCGGCGGACGCTCTGAGGGGCTGGCACTCAGTCGTCGGTGGATTCGAGGGCGGCGATGGCGGCTTCGTCGACGTTCCATTTTTTGAGGATGCGGACGATGGTCGAGGTGGAGAAGCCGGCGCGCAGGAGGAGGCGGACGATGCGAGCGGCGTCTTTGTCGGTTTTGGGCTGGGCGATGCGCTTGCGGGCGAGATGACGGCGGGCGAGGGCTTCTTCGCCGACGCCTTCGTAGGCAGTGTCGAGGGTTTTGGCGATGACTTCGGCGTGGACGCCTTTGCGCATGAGGTCCTGCTGGACGCGGCGGCGGCCGAAACTGGAGTTTTCCTGGCGGAGCCTGGCGTAGTCGAGGGCGTATCCGGTGTCGTCGAGATAGCGATGCTCTGTGAGGCGGGCGATGACGGCGTCGAGGGCGGCCTGGCCGGATTCGCCCGGCTCGATGCGGCGGCGGAGGAGGCGTTTCAGCTCGGTGACAGTGCGCATCTGCTGGCCGAGCAGGCGGACGGCGTAGGCGTAGAGGGCGTTTTCGTCGAGCGGGGTGGGAGGCTTGCGGGGCCGCATGGGGTCCAGTCTAGTCTCGTGTGCAGAACGGCCGTCAGTGATCAGCGATCAGGGATCAGGGAGAGGCTTGAAGCAAAGCGTTCGGTGCGCAGGGACCGGAGTCCACTCGACTTGCGCCTGAATCGATTGTCACGCCCCTGGTACGACGCCTCACGCAGCCCGCTTCAGCTTCGGCGGGGGTTCGATCGGACTTTCGTGCAGGGACGGTCGAGCGCCATGCGTCAGGTATTTGGAGAAGGGCGACGGGCGGAGGCGAAACAGAATCTTCCCGAAATGGTGCAGGACAGTACTTTGGCGACAGGCGAAGCGGGAATTGCATCGACGTTCAGGCTGCAGAGGCGTTTGCTTCTTGCTGTGGGGTGAACCTGGCGGGGGACAATTTTGGAGCTTGTTCGTGATTGGGGGCACCAGGCGGCTAGGGGCGGCGGCGGTAGCGGATATCGAATTCGTAGCCGGGGTTGGGAGGGAAGAGCTCGGCGACATGGCGGAGGCGCTCGGCGAGAGCGGCCGGCGCGAGGAGGGGGTATTCACGCTCGCGGAGGTCGGCGTAGTCGAAGTCGAGGGTGAGGGAGAGCATGTAGACGGCGAGGGCGTCGGCAAAGGCGGATTCGAACCAGGCCGATTTGGACTTCTCGTCGTCGCCGGAGCGGCCGTGATCCTGAGCGCGGCGGCGATTTTCCCAGGCATCCTGGCTGGTTTCGCCGCGGACATCGGCTTCGGCCTGAGATGAGACGAGATCGGCGAAGGTCTGGGGGACGCCGATTGCGTCAACGAACTGATGGCCGACGTTGATGAGGAACTCGAAGGCGAGGGCGAAGCGGTCCTGCATGAGGCGGGTGGAGATGAAGATGCACTCGGAGGAGCCGAAGCGGACGTTGCGATGGCAGGTGGCGCGATCGCTGAGATCGACGGAGTAGTCGGAGGCGACGCTGGTGTCGTCGTCTTCGCCGATGGCGAGGGGGACGAAGTACCAGGCGCGCTGGCGAAGGGCGACGGCGATGAGCGAAGGAACGGCCTGGACGATGCGCTCGAGATCGTGGTCGTCGAGGTTGGTCTGGCCGAAGGTCGAGTAGCAAAGGCCGTTGTCGGCCTGACGCACGGGGGCTTCCTGGGCGACGCGGGAAGCGGGAAAGAGGGGAATCTGGGCGGCTCCTGCCATCAACCTAGTATTCTATGGGCAAAACCAGGGTAAGGGTATCCTGGCGATGTTTTTCGGGGCCGCCGCTCGTGGCTACGGGAAGCGTTGTTCCTGGTTTTGCCGCATTGGACTGAGGAGTTCGCCGTATGAGCGCAAGCGCAGAGCCGGCCCGGTTGCTGGGCATTCCCCTGGGCGATTTTGGATTGTTTTCGTGCGTGCTGCTGAGCGTGGCGACGGGATTCCTGACATTTTTTGGAAGCTGCTTCCTGGCGATCGTGGGGCTGCTGATCTGGAACACCGCAACGCACGGACACGTGAGCTATACGGACACGTATCGCTTTGTGGCGCTGCCGGCGGGGCTGGCGGCGATGGCTTTCGGGTTCGTATTTCTGCTGGGGACGTGGCTGCGGCGGAAGCTTGCCGGAGGGCGCTGATGGCGGTGGTGACGATTCCGGCAGGAGGGGTGAATCCGACGCCAGAGCAGGCGCGGGCGTGGTGCGCGCAACTGGAGGCGGGAGACATTCTGTTTTTCCCGCAGACGCCGGTGCCGCTGGATCTCAGCGACGCGAGTTTTTTGCTGGGGCAGCAGCAGACGGACAGCTCGCTGCACAAGAACATTGCGTATAAGCCCAATATTGACCGGCTGAGCGGGTTCGATGCCAAGACGGCGAGCCCGGCGGCGGTGGAACGGCTGCACGGGATCATGCGGAAGTATTCGCAGACGGTGACGGCGTTCCTGACGAAGTTCTTGTCGCCGTACGAGGCGAACTGGCAACTGGACTACGCAAGCTTCCGGCCGCAGGAGGAGCAGGGACGGGATCTGCCGCTGCGGCGGCGGAACGATCTGCTGCACACGGATGCGTTTCCGACGCGGCCAACGCATGGGGCGCGGATTCTGCGCTTCTTTAACAACATTCATCCGGCGCGGACGCGGGACTGGGTGGTGAGCGATCCGTTTGCGGAGACGGTGCGGCAGTTTGCGCCGAAGGAGATTGCGCCGAAGGCGGACTCGGCGATGGGACGAGCGGGGAAGGCGGCGGCACGGGCGATGGGGCTGGGCGCGGCGATTCCTTCGCTGAAGCGGTCGCCGTACGACGACTTCATGATGCGGTTCCACAATTTTCTGAAAGAGAATCCACGCTGGCAGGCGGAGTGCGCGAAGTATCCGTTCCAGTTTCCGGCGGGATCGAGCTGGATGGTGTACACGGACACGGTGCCGCATGCGGTGCTGGCGGGACAGTACGCGCTGGAGCAGACGTTTCTGGTGCGGGCGGCGGCGATGGTGCGGCCGGAAGTGTCGCCGCTGCGGGTGCTGGAGGAGATCGCGCAGGCTCGGCTGGCGTGAGAAGAGTCGACAGTGAACAGTGATGAGTGATCAGTAAAAACCAGTGATCAGTAAACAGCGATCAGTAAACAGTGATCAGTGATCCGTAGACAGTGATCAGTCGAGAGGACTGCCCACTTCTGCCAGCTTGAGACAGAAGTGGGGCACCCGAGATCTGTTGCGAGTCATGCGAATCGTGAGGCGTGTTCCTGCGCCCACTGCTGGAAGGTTCGGGGTGGGCGTCGGGTGATGCGGCGCACCGTATCCGTCAGCAGCGAAGCGCGGCCCGCGCGCACGTCTTCCATCGAGCGCCGCAAACCTGCAATCAACTGCGGAGGAAGACCATTGCGGGCGAGGCTCTGCGCGGCGGCTTCCGGGGGCACGTCGACGGTTTTGAGGGGCTTGCCGAGCACTTTGCCGAGGATCCGCACCTGCTCGGGGACGGGGACCAGTTCGCCCCCGGTCACTTCGTAGAGCGATTCGGTGAGCGAGGGCGCGGTGAGCGCGTGGACGGCCACGGCGGCAATATCCGCGGGGTCGATGGGCGCGAAGGGGCCATCGCCCATTCCGTTGTAGACCACGCCTTCGCTGCGGATGGATCCGATCCACTGGAGGGCATTCGACATGAAGCCTCCCGCGCGGACGACGGCGACCGGCAGCCCCGAGGCTTGGAGCACATCTTCCTTTGCCTTGTGCATCTGGCCGATGGGCGAGTCGGGATTACTGACCGCAACCGACGACAGAAAGACGAGCCGCGGTTTGCCGTTCTCCTTTGCGGTTGCCACCAGTTGGCGGAAGACCTCGAGGTCCGTGGTGACGTTCATGAGAAAGATGGCTTCGACGCCGCTGACCGCCGCAGCGAACGCCGCACGGTCGGCAAAGTCGCCGACGGTTACGTCGACCGTATTTCCCCAGCGCGCGACCTTCGCCGCGTCGCGAGTGTAGACACGAACTTTCTTTCCCTGATCGAGAAGCTGCTGCACCACCTGGCTGCCGACATTGCCGGTGGCGCCGGTAACGAGAATCATGGGCATTTCCTCCATTCCATTCAGCAGATTCGCGGGGTGGGGCGGTCGCTTCTGTTTACAGTCGCAGGAAAACGCCTATATTGTTGCGCTATGGGGACAATCGCTCCGGAACTGAACGACCTCGTTTATTTCGTCCAGTTGGCGCAGACGCGGAGTTTTACTGAGGCGGCGGAGCGGCTCGGCGTTCCGAAGTCGGCTGTGAGCCGGGCGATCCGACGACTGGAAAGCCGGCTGGGAGTGCGGCTGGCGGAGCGGACTACGCGCCGGGTTACGCTCACCGAGGTCGGGCAAGTCTACCTGAACCACTGCCAGCGGGTGATGGAGGAGGCGGAGCAGGCGGATCTGGCCATCGGAGCGTTGCTGGAGCGGCCGCGCGGGAGGCTCCGGGTGGGAGCGCCGGTGCCGTTTGCGCGCTACGTTCTGGCTCCGATTCTCGGGGAACTTCTGGAGCGGTATCCGGAGCTGCATATCGACCTGCATCTGCATACCGGCTACGAATTGCCGCGCGACGGCAGTTTCGATGTGCTGATCCGCGGCGGGCCGCTGGGCGATTCGACGTGGCTGGTCCGCTGGCTGATGCGCGTGCGTTTGGGCCTCTATGCCAGCCCGGCGTATCTGGAGCGATGGGCGGTGCCGGAAACGCCGCTGGCGCTGCGGCAGCACACATGCGTCGCGTCGAGCTGCGATCCGGCAGGGAGGGGAACGAGCGGGCTGGCGAGCTGGCGGCTGCGTCGGGACGAGGAAACCGAGGAAGCCACGATGCAGGTGCGGCTGTCGGTTCCTGATCCGGCGATGATCCTTGAAGCGGCTCTGGCCGGGATTGGGGTTGCGGTGCTGGCACAGAGTATGGCGCGGGCTGACGTGGCGGCGGGGCGGCTGATTCGGCTGGTGCCGGACTGGGAGCCGGAGCCGGTGGAGCTGCATGCACTGTATCCCTCGCGCCTGAGCGCGTCGCCCAAAGTGCGGGCGTTCCTTGAGTTTCTCCGGGAGAAGGCGGCGCAGTGAGAGCGACCTGTGGGGCAGGTGTGGCATCCTTTGGAACACAGGGAGCGCAGTTTCCGAGCTGAGACGATGACGATGCGAAAACTGATAAAAACTGTGGTGGGAGTGGCGGGCGCGGCGCTGATGGCGAGCTGCGTTGTGGCGTGCAACTCGTCGGAGACGCCGGAGACCGCGGAAACAGCGGATGCATTCCGGGTGCACGCGATTTACAACGAAAATGCGAATGCGGCCGCGCAGGTTCAGGAGGCGCTGGCCGAGGCGGCGCGGGAGCACAAGCGAGTGATCCTGGACTTTGGCGGGAACTGGTGCGGGGACTGCCAGATCCTGGATTTCTATTTTCATCAGCAGCCGAATGCGGGTCTGCTGGCGGCGAACTACGTGCTGGTGGATATCGACGCCGGGCACCTGGACCGAAACACGGACATCGCCGACAAGTACGATGTGCCGCTGCAGCGGGGGGTTCCGGCGCTGGCGGTGCTGGACGCCCAGGGGCACGTGATCTACAGCCAGACGACGGGCCAGTTTGCGGCCATGGGGCGGGTGGATCCGGCGCAGGTGACGAACTTCCTGGAGCAGTGGAAGGGCCCGCCGGGCGGCTGAGGGGGTGCTCGACTGCTCTTCGGCTTACGTTGCTCGCTCAGGATCGCTCAGGACGGGATGTGAGGCAGCCGGAATCGGGTTAGCTTAGAATCCCCAGTTTCTTTGCGGTTTTTTCGAGGGTTTCGAGGGCCTGGTCGAGCTGCTCGCGGGTGTGCTCGCTGGTCATGATGGTGCGGATGCGGGCTTTGCCTTCCGGGACGGTGGGGAAGGCGATGCCGGTGCCGAGGACTCCCGCGTCGAAGAGGGCGCGCGAGAAATCCATGCTGCGGCGGCCGTCGCCGATGATGATGGGGGTGATGGGGGTTTCGCTGGCGGGAGTGGTGACGCCGCCGATGTCGAAACCGAGGCGGCCGAGCTCGGCCTTGAAGTAGCGGGTGTTGGACCAGAGGCGCTCGATGCGTTCGGGCTCGGATTCGAGCAGGTCGAAGGCGGCGATGCAGGTGGCGGTGACGGATGGCGGGTGGGAAGTCGAAAAGAGGAACGGGCGGGCGCGGTGATAGAGGTAGTCGATGAGATCGCGGGAGCCGCAGACGTAGCCGCCGATGGCGCCGATGGCTTTGGACAGGGTGCCGACCTGGATATCGACGCGGCCGTGGCAGTGGAAGTGGTCGACGGTGCCGCGACCGTTGCGGCCGAGGACGCCGGAGGCATGGGCGTCGTCAACCATCATGATGGCGCCATATTTCTGGGCGAGGTCGGCGAGCTTGTCGACGGGGCCGATGTCGCCATCCATGGAGAAGACGCCGTCGGTGATGAGGAGCTTGTGGCCGGGCTCGTTCTGGATTTCCTTCAGCAGTTCTTCGGCGTGGGCGATGTCTTTGTGGCGGAAGACCTTGATTTTGGCGCGAGAGAGACGAGCGCCGTCGATGATGGAGGCGTGGTTGAGCTCGTCGGAGACGATGAAGTCTTCTTTGCCGAGGATGGCGGAGACGGTGCCGGCGTTGGCGGTGAATCCGCTCTGGAAGACGACGCAGGCTTCGACATTCTTGAAGCGGGCAATCTTCTCTTCCAGCTCCATGTGGATTTTCATGGTGCCGGCGATGGTGCGGACGGCGCCGGAGCCTACGCCAAAATCTTTGGTGGCCTGGATGGCGGCGTCGCGGAGTTTGGGGTGGTTGCAGAGGCCGAGATAGTTGTTGGAGGCGAGATTGATGACGCGCTTGCCGTCGTAGGTGCAGACGGGGGCCTGCATGTCGTCGAGGATGCGGAGGCGGAAGTGGGTGCCCTTCTGTTTGAGCTCGTCGATGGCGGCGGTGAGGAACTGGAGCTGGGGGCGCGAGGAGAGAGATGTGGGCATGGCGCTGGACCTCGAAAGAAAGCGAAATTGGGCAACTGATGATCGTAACGCCTGGGGCGCGGGGCGTGCAGTGAGGGTGGTGTGCCCGGGGGTGGTGCGGCTCAGATACAATGGGATTTCCAGCACAGGGTACGAGGTTGGGTGGGGCAGAATCCTGGGCGGAGTTTCTGTGAAGGAAGTTCCTCAAGCATGATTTCGCTGTTCGGGAAGCAGATTCGGGCACGGCAGGGTTTCCGGCTGGCCGTGGCTACGGGAATTTTGGCAGGCATGGCGGGGCTGGCGCAGGCCCAGGCGCCGACGCGCACGCAGCTAACGGCGAATCGGGATGGCAGCGGGAAGCTGACGTTCACGGTGAACGTGGCCGATGCGATGGGCGATCCGGTGGGCGAGGGCACGGTCAGTTTTGAGACGACGAAGGGATCGCTGGGGTCGGTGTTCGTGCACGACGGGACAGCGACGCTGAACCTGACCAACCCGCCGCAGTGGGCCAAAACGGTAACGGCGGTGTTCAGCGGGGACACGAAGTTCGCGGCGTCGTCGGCGATTACGGACGTGACGCCGGACGACAGCAGCACGCTGCCTGGATTCACAGTGACAGCCAATCCGTCGTCGTTCACGGTGACGCCGGGGCAGTCGGAGACGCTGAATCTGACCATCGCCTCGCAGAACGGGTTTTCCGAAGCGGTGAACCTCTCGTGTTCGGGGCTGCCTGGAGCGTCGACGTGCAGTTTCAATCCGGCTGTGGCGACGCCGCCGGGGAATGGGACGACGCTGAGCGTGATGCAGATTACGACGGAAGCATCGTCGGGAGTTCTGAGTCCGTCGTTCATGATCCCGGGATTTCTGGCGCTGGCGGGGTTGGTGGCGCTGCGGCGCAGGAACCTGGTGGCGCTGCGGGCGCTGGGGCTGGCGATGCTGCTGGGGGCGGGCGCGCTGGGGCTGACGGCGTGCAATCCGCGCTACAGCTACGAGCACTACAAGCCCTCGCCGAACTACGGGACGGCGCCAGGGAGCTATACGGTGGTGGTGTCGGCGTATTCGTCGAATGGGACGACCATCACGCAGGCGACGTCGTCGGATGCGAGCTGCTCGGGCGCGTTGTGCCTGGCGATGACGGTGCAGTAAAGACAGGGTCCAGCGTATAGCGTGCAGCGTTTAGGGCGCAGCGCTCTGGATTGAGGCTGTGGCTCTGTGATAGATGTAGCCGATGCGGGGTGTGGCACAGAATCTGCGGCTGAGCGCGATTGCGCCGGGCCTGGTGCAGTCGGAAATACGCGCGATGAGCGTGGAGTGCGAGCGCGTGGGCGGCGTGAACCTGGCGCAGGGCGTCTGCGACACGGAGGTTCCGCAGCCGGTGGCGGCGCGGGCGATCGAGGCGATCGCACAGGGACACAACATCTATACGCGCCTGGACGGGATCGCACCGTTGCGGCAGGCGATTGCGGACAAGCTGGCGCGGCATAACGGGATCGTGGCCGATGCGGAGGGAGAAATCCTGGTGGCGTCGGGCGCGACGGGGGCGTTCTTTGCGGCGTCGATGGCGCTGTTCGATCCGGGCGACGAGGTCATCCTGTTCGAGCCGTTCTACGGCTATCACCTGAACACGCTGAGCGCGATGCGAGTGCGGTGCGTTTGCGTGCCGCTGGGCGCGGGGAACTGGGAACTGGATCAGGATGCGCTGCGGGCGGCCATTACGCCGCGGACGCGGGGCATCGTGATTAACTCGCCGTCGAATCCGTGCGGGAAGGTGTTTACACGCGGGGAACTGGAAGCGATTGCAGCGCTGGCGGTGGAGCACGATCTGTTTGTGCTGACCGATGAGATTTACGAGTACTTCGTCTACGGCGCAGCGGAGCACATCAGCCCGGCGACGCTCGATGGGATGGCGGAGCGGACGATTACGATCTCAGGGCTGTCGAAGACGTTCAGCATTACGGGGTGGCGGGTGGGGTATCTGGCTGCGGACCGGAAGTGGATGGGCGCGATCGGATATTTTCACGACCTGACGTATGTGTGCGCGCCGTCGCCGTTCCAGCATGGAGCGGCGGCGGGGCTGCTGCAACTGCCGGACTCGTTCTACGCGGCGCTGGCGCGGGAGTACGAAGGGAAGCGCGATATGTTGTGCGCGGCGCTGCGCGAGGCAGGGATGACGCCGTCGGTTCCGGATGGAGCGTACTACGTGCTGGCGGACGCGACCGGGGTGCCGGGCGAGACGGCGCGGGAGAAAGCGCGGAATCTGCTGCGGGAGACGGGCGTGGCCGCGGTGGCGGGGACGGCGTTTTTTGCGGATGGGCGGGGCGAGAACCTGCTGCGGTTCTGCTTTGCGAAGAAGGACGAGGATCTCGAGCGGGCTTGCGCGGCGCTCTCAGCGCAGAGGACAGAGAGAGCGCGGAGTTAAGGAACGACCCAACCTGAGCAACGCCGGCTCGAATGGGCATCCACGGAGCAGCGACGAAACGGCCAGTGGCGGGTGCTGTAGAAGGAATTCGGCGGGCGGTTCGCGCGCAACTGCTACTGCACCAGCATTACCGGTCCTTGCCAGAAGGCTGCGCGTCGGCCGGCCGGGTCGAGGACGGTCACCTGGCACTGATATTCTCCCGGCGCCAGCTTTCCCAGCCCGACCTGGAAATTGAGCGGCACCACTCCCAGGCGCGTCGTCGGCTCCGGCGTCACGGCAATTGGCGGCGTCTCCATCGCCATCTTCTCGCCGCGATAGAAGCTCACGTACGCGAAGAGCGGCGTTGGCGCCGCGGGCGCCGCCGTCCCGGTATTCACGTTCTCCACTGTTGCCTTGTCCTTCTCGTAGGCCTGCAGGAAGACATACATCGTACGATCCACCGCGAACACGCGCGTCACGCTCGGGATCAGCTTGAGCCCGTTCTGCACGAGCGGATTCGCCGCGTCGTCCCTGGCCTGCTCCTTGCCGCGCGACGCGTTGTAGAGCGCGTCGTTCACATCGACCCGCTGGCTGCTCAGCACTACGGAGCTCAAAGCCAGTCTCTCCTTCACCTTATTCAGATCGGGAATGGTGAACTGGGTCTGGAAGGTCCCAATCCGCCCTGTCTCATCGTCGCGGGCCAGGAATTTGATGGAATACTTCCCCGGAAAGAGCGTGAACCCCGAGTCGTATTCCACCGGCCGCCGCGCCAGTTGCGCCGCCGTGGCATCGCTCAGTTTGATGTTCACGTAATCGCGCACATTGCTCATGGTCATGCCGGTGGTGGCGTCCTTCACCTCGCACACAAAGTCGATGAGCGTGTGCTCCGCGCCGAACTTTTTCGCCAGCGCCAGCTCCCGCCCCGGAATCTTCACGATGATGGGCACGTAGTATTCCGCACGGTTCAGCTGGAAATAATCGATCTCCATGGCGATGGTCAGCTCGGTGATGGGATCGCCCAGCATCAGCGCATCCTCGAGCTGCCGCTCCTTGTCGGCCTCAGTAAATTTGTTGAACGTCTTGTTCGCGTAGTAGCCCTCGCGATAGTCGAGCTTCGCCGCCAGCGGCGAGTCGACTGTGATCTTTATCCGCCGGAAATGCCCGTTCTGCGCGGTGTTCGAGGTGTAGTAGCCGACGATGTAGTAATCTTCGATCGCCTTCTGCGCCTGCACGATCCCCTGGGTGAGATCGTTGTTGTCGAAGAGCGCCTTGCCGCCGGTGTCCGCGCCCAGCGAATACATGGTGTCCTGCGACTGCTGGAACTGCTCCGTGACCGCCTGCGCCGCGGCGCCCGAATACATCGCCACATTGCCCTGCGATCCCTGGCTCGCATCGCCCAGCGGAGCCTCCGCCACCAGCCCGCGCGCATCCACCGGCCAGATTGAGACGCCGGCCCGCACCGCAGCGTCGATGGTGGCGTGCAGCTGCGCCAGGTTATCGAGCCCGCTCATGCGCAGTCCGCTGGCAAAATAGATCAGCGACTTCTTCTCGCTCAGGCTGCCCAGCATTTTTGCCGCTGTCATGAGCGCGGACAGCTGCCGGTCGTTATTGAAGATGTTGAACTCGCTGTCGTCCTGGCCGAACGCCACGCCCGTATCCGCGCTGCTCGAGTCGTCAATGGACTCCACCGATCCCTGTCCCTCGCCCACCACCAGCGTTTCGAGGATGCTCAGCAGGCGATTGCGGTCCGCGGTAAAGTCCTGGAGCACGTCCACCGAGCCGCCCTGGTAGCGCATGATCGCGATCAAGTCGGCGGGCGTCATCTCGGTCCTCACAAACTTTTCGGCTGCCCGCAGCGCTCGCTGCTGGTCCTCATAGGGCATCGCTGTCATGTCGAAGTAAAACGCCAGCAGCCGGTGTCCGCCATACTGGGTCTTCCCCGGAACCTCCGGCGCAATCTGCGTCCGCACCAGGCGCTGGTACAGCGTGATGTTTTCCTGGTCCTGCGGCTTCACCGGCAGCGGCGTGCTCTCGCTTGCCAGCGCCTGGTGCTCGAAGATGCGGATGGTCTGCGGCACGCCATCCTCTTCCACGTGAAAATCCTTTGCCGTCAGCTCCGGTACGAAGTGGCCATCCTTGTCCTTCACCACCACGGTCTCGACCACGAGCTGCGAGCTCACCGTCAGCGTGTAGGTTCCGTTTTGCCCGGCCTGCTCGTTCGTTCCGACCGTCTGCGCGGCCGCCGCCATCGCCGCGCACAGCAAGGCTCCGGCTGCCCACCGTATCGTCGCTCCTGCCGCGCCGCGCATAGTCAAAACCTCAGCCTTCCGGTCACCTGCAGGCTCCGCATCGGATTCACCGCCGCGGGCAGCCCGAATGTCGTGCCGTTCACCACGGTGTTCCAGTCCGTGTACGAGGCGTGGTTCAGCGGATTCGTCGCATCGATCCGCACATCCAGGTTCCGCGTTGACCGGAGGCGGAAGGTTCGCGCCAGGGCGGCGTCCAGCGTAAACTCATCCGGCCCGACGATCGAATCCCGCCGCGCATCGCCCCACTCGCCTGCCGCCGGCGCAGCGTAGGCGGCCGCATTCAGAAAATATCCCGCCGGCCCTTTGTACAGCGGAGCCCCGGTCACATTGGGCCGAAGCGGCCCCGTGACGCCCGTCCCGGGAATCGCGGTCAGCAACTCCGGCGTCTCCGGCAGCCCGCTGCCCGCCGTCATCTTCGTCATCACCGTCCACTCTTTGAACAGCGTGCCTCGCCACCCGCTGAGCAGCGTCTCCGTCAGACCCATTCCCGTGGTGTACTGGAACTCGGCCGTCACCAGGTTGCGCTGATCGAAGGTCGAAAGCCCGCGCTCCGCGCCTGGGTCCAGCCAGTTTTGCGCAACTGTGGGATTCGTGCTCGGGCTGGTGCTGGTGTCGCTGGGCGCCGCAAAAGCGGCCTGCGCCTCCGCGTGTCCGGTCGCGCCCACCACCGAATCGTCATCCAGCGATTTCGACCACGTGTAGTCCACCGACGCTGTGAGCCCGCCGCGCAGCCGTCTGCGCAACTGTACTTCGCCCGCCTCCCGTGTCGAGTTGCCATTGGAAGTGCGATACACAAACCCTGCCGGGCACGACGGGCACGGATTCGCCGCGCCGCTGGGGTAGGTGTTCGGCAGGAATTCCTGCATCCCGCGCGTGCCCTTCACGCCTGAATACGTCGCCGTCCCCACCAGTGCGCCCGGCAAGTCTTTCTGCATGGAAAGCTGCCACACCTGCGCGTATCCCACACGCAGGTTCGGATCGACCGCATACGTATCCGCCGTGATTCCCGCGCAGTTCACGAAGCCATTAGCCAGCGTGAGCGGACAGGCGCTGCTGTTGGCTACCTGCAGGCTCTTCGACAGCGGCGCCTGCTGCGCCATCGCCTCCGCGCTGGAGAGATAGACCGAGGTGTCGTCGTAGACGCCGTATCCCGCCCGCACCACCAGCGTCGACGCTGGAATCGGCCGCCACGAGATCGCTACGCGCGGCTCAAAGCCGCTCCGATCCGGCCGCACCAGCGATGCCGGATACTTCGTCCCGGTCAGCGGTCCCGTGGGATTGCCGGCGAGCACCGGAGCCGCCGCCGTGAATCCCGGCGCAATGTCCAGATTCACCATCCGCCCGTACAGCTCCGTCATCGGCGCGCCGTACTCCCAGCGCAGGCCCGCATTGATGGTCAGGTTCGGTTCCACCCGGAAATCGTCCATCGCATAGGCGTCGTAGGCCGGCTGCCGGAAATATTTCTCCGGGTTCCCGAAGGCCACCGCGCTGGTGTCCGGGATCCCGATCAGGAAATCGGCAAGATCCGATCCGCTGGTGGACACCGCTCCCGGGCTGGCCGCCGCGGTGCCCGGCGCGGCCGTCGCCGCTCCGGTAAAGGTGAAGGTGCCGCGCGGATTCGACTCCGTGTATTCGTTGAACTCCTGCTCCCGGTAGTCGCCGCCGAAAGAGATGGTGTGCCGCCGCTGCGTCGTCGACAGCTTCAGCGAGAACGCATCGGTTCGGTTGCGGTTGAACTCGCTGTTTCCGTCGTTCAGGCCCTGGATACTGAGGAAGGTCAGCGACGGCGGCCCCCAGTCCTGCGCATTCTGGTCGTTTCCGGTGATTCCCGCGTTCCCCGAGATATTCTCCCGGTTCTCGAACTCCGGCCGCAGCAGCGTGCGCAGCCGCGTGAAGTGGTAGCCGAGCACAGCGTAGATGTCGTGGCTGTACTGATGGGCCCAGTTCACGTGCCCGTCGAGTCCCAGCGTATCCGTGGTATCCACGAAGTTGAAGACGTTGGCGGCGTCGGCCCGGGTGCTCTTGAAACCGAATCCGCCATACACCTGGTCTCGCCGGCCCAGTGTCTTGTCCAGCCGCGATTCCAGCGCGTCCATGTGCGTGTGGCTCAAGACCTCGCTCTCGTAGTTGTAGCGCGCATCCCCAGGGATATTCGGCAGCGGATAGAGGTTGAGCAGGGCCTGCGCCTGCGGGCTCACCGGAACCGGCCCGGTAAACGGCTGCCCCGTGGCCGGATTGTAGATGGTCAGCGGCTGCCCCAGCGGGTTTGTCAGGCCCGACAGATCGCCGCTGCGTTCCGCGGCATCGGGCATCAGCGCGGGATCGGTGCTCCCTGTGCTGTCGCGGGTCCACTGATAGGCGACGAAGAACTCCGGCCCATGGTAGAAGAGGTGCGGGATGATCAGCGGGCCGCCCAGCGTCACCCCCGCGATCACCTCACTGTACTCCGCCTTCGGCACCTGGAAACCGGTCAGCGAATACGGCCGCGCATCGAAGGCCGAATTGCCCACGGCGCTCGCGAATCCCCCTGTGTAGAGTCCGCGCGTTCCCGGCCTGCGGTTCCCGAACGCCGGCGACAGCGAATACTTCGAGGTCGCCGCGTTATTGTCGCTCCCGTTCACGAGGAGCCCGTCCGCGGTCTGCTCGTTGCTTTCTTCGGGAGGCGGAGGCATTGCCGCCGGCGCTGCTTCCGGCTTTTTCTTTTCCGCCGCGCGAGTTGCCAACTGGGGATTGGGCGGAGCTTCCGGCGTCGTCACCTTCGATTGCGCCAGCATCTGCTGCAATCCAAGCAGGGTCAGCTCGAATTTTCCCTGGGGACGGTTCGGTCCCACCGTCACCTGGCTCTTCAGGGTCGCGAATCCGCGCATCCGGATTTCGATCTTCCACACCCCGTCCTTCAGATTCGGAAACTCGTACACCCCCTGTCCATCCGTCACCGTGGAAACCTGCTGACCGTCCTGCGAGAGGGTTACCGTCGCGCCCGGTACGGGCACGCCCTGGACAAACACCTGGCCGTGATACTCGGCCGCCCAGGCGCTCGCGGCGAACAGCATCGCCAGCGCGCACAGCCATTGTCGTGCTCGAATTCCGCGCGCTCTTCTCATCGCTCCGGGCATTCCTGTGGCGCCAGTCCGGTGTTCCGTGTTCCATAGACGCACCGGGCCGCCAGTTCGAGCATTCGTGGGAAAAGGATCAGGAAATGGCACATTGAGGGTTGCCGCCGTTGCCCGGCTCGGGGCCGAGTCTTCCGCCGTCAGCGTCCTCCGTTCTAGTTCGGCGAAGGATGATCGACGTGGTCGATCACCAGCACCGGCACCTGCGTCTTCTGTGCCTCCAGCTTCATGTCCAGCTGTTCCTGGATCGCCGTGAACAACGGCGGCGGGGGATTCTGCTGGTCCGCGGGCGGCGGGGGAACCTTAATGCCCAGTCCCGCAAACTGCGACTCGTCCGGCGTCCATTTCAGCGTGAAATCCCACCGCCCCGTGAGCCCGGTCCTGTCGACCACGGGCCGATCCAGCACCGCCGACTGCATCAGGCTTGTGAAATTTTCCATGGTCGCGTTCATCACGTGCAGTGTGCCGATCGGTCCGAAGAACAGCCCCGGCAGCCCGTTCGGGTTGTCCTTGTTCTGCTTCATCTTCGGCCCATCCTTGCCTACGGTCAGAACGTACGCCGCCATCTCCCGCTGATCCTTGTGGAACTTCAGCGCGAATCGGTCGGCCAGCATTTTGCGGATCATGACCTTCATCTGGTCCTCGTTCGGCATCCCCGGCGTATCCGGCTTGGCGTCGATGTCCCACTTGTCCGTACCCATCCAGTCCGGGCCTCCGACGATCTGCTTGTCCTGTACGTCGTACGCGAACTTGATCAGCGAGTTGAGCGAAAAATTCACCACCACCAGATCGGTACCGCGCACGGTGATGAACGTCCGCTGCTCGTCGGGCTTGGTCGGCTTAATGGTCGCTACTTCGAAGCTGGGGTTCGCGTCCGCCGCCATGGGCGGAATTCGCGGCGGCGGCGCCGGCATCGCCCATTCCGTCTCCGGCGTCGCCCGCTCGAAGACCAGGGGCAGCGAATTCCCTCCCTGCGTGCTCGTTCCGCTGATCGAGTTGCCGTCCGCCGACATCTTGCCTTCGTAGGACAAACTGATGAAGTCGATTCCGTACTTCAGCGTGCCGTTGTCGAAGCTGATCGAGCTTGTTGGGATCGGCTGGCCGCCCTGGTCGATGCTGTAGAACGTCCCATGCAGCGCGCCCTTGTCGTCTGTCGCGATCTTCAGCACCGTCCGCAGATCGCGCCCGCCCGGCAGGTGCAGCGTTCCCTGCCACGTGCCGGCGATGCCGTTTTTTGCGGCGGGCGCGGGACTCGCTGCCGGCGGAGTCTGCGTCTGGCCCCAAGCCGGCCCGCAGAGCAGGGCTCCCAGCCCCACCGCTGCAATCGATCCCAAAAGCGTCCTTCTGCTCATTCCCATCGTGGACGTACCACTCTTTCTCGGGCTGGTTTCCCGGCAACCCGGCGGGGGATCATCACTGTTCCGTGATGCTGGCAAGAATACACCGTTGGCAGTTCTCGGATAACCCAGCAATCACTCCGCCACTCTCGCCCCATCGCGCGCTTGCCAAATGCGCGCCTTATCACCAGCCTTCGACCTCGCCTGCCGCTGCTCGCTGTTCGAATTCGACCACCGTGTCCGCTCTCGAACGCCTCATTGACAGTGCGCATGTTAATTCGGCGTCGGATGCTCCACATGATCGATCACGACCACCGGCACGTCCGCCTTCTCCGCTTCGAGCCTCAGTCCCAGTTGCTGCTGGATTGCCGTAAACAGTGGCGGGGGCGCATTCGCGTCGTCGGCGGCCGGGGGAGGCACCCTCACCCCCATCCCGCCGAACTGCGTCTCGTCCGGCGTCCACTTCAGCGTGAAATCCCACTCTCCGGTGAGACCGGTCTTGTCCACCACCGGCCGGTCGAGAATGTTGCTCTCCAGCACGTGGGCAAGGTCCTCCGTCGTGGCGCCTCCCGCATGCATCACCCCCAGCGGCCCCATGGTGAATCCACCCAGATGCGACGTGGCCGTACTCTTCGTCAACTTCGGCCCATCTTTCGCGACGGTGAGAGCGTAGGCCGCCATCTCCCGCTTCTCTTCGTGAGTCTTCAGCTCGAAGCGGTCGGCCAGCAGCTTCTGCACCAGCTCTCTCAGCTGACCCGGGCTGGGCATACCCGGCGTGTCCGGCTTCGCCTCAATGTCCCATTTGTCGGTGTCCATCCAGCCCGGGCCGCCTGCAATCTGCCTGTTTTGGACGCCGTACGCAAACTTGATCAGGTCGTTGAGCGAGAGGTTTACAACCACGAAATCCGCGCCCTGCAATCTGAGCATCGAGCGAGGCACGTCCGGTTTGGCCGGTTTGATCGTTGCCACTTCGAATGTCGGATGCGCGTTGGCAGCCATCGGCGGAAGGCGCGGCGGCTGCGCCGGAAGCGCCCATTCCGTCTCCGGCGTTACTCGCTCCAGCACCAGCGGAAACGAGCCATTCTGCGTTACGGTCCCGCTGATCGAGTTCCCGTCGGTCGACATTTTCCCTTCATAGGTCAGCCCCGGAAACTGATTGACGAACCGCAACGTCCCGCCCGCAAAGCTCATCGAACTGCCTGGCATCGGCGGCCCGTCCTCGTCGATGTTGTAGAACGTTCCGCTCAATCCGCCCTTCTGGTCCTTCGCGATCTTCAGCACCAGGCGATGATCGCGTCCGTCCGGCATGCGCGCCGTCCCCTGCCACGTTCCACTGATTCCGGTTCCGGCGACCGCGCCCTTTTCCGTCGCACCCACTGATTGCATTTGTCCCTGCGCCGCGCGCGCTACACCCGCCGTCAACGGCACGCCTACCGCCAGCGCGCAGGCCAGCGCCAGCAGCGCCTTCCGCCGCATGTCCAGAGCCCGTACGCTCTGCCCCGACAAAATCCGCGCGATCCTCTGTTTCAGCTCCGATCCCGTGACGCCCGACACGCAGCTCAGCGGCGCTTCCACATAAAATTTGCAGACATTCAGAATTCCTTCCGCATACGCGTACGGTTGGCGCGTCGCTTCCACCACCGCTTCGTCGCACGCACGCTCGCGCTCTTCCACCATCCGCGCCCCCAGCCACCACACCAGCGGGTGGAACCAGAACAGCGCCTCCACGATCATGTGCAATGCCGCGGTCAGATTGTCCCTGCGCCGCATGTGGCACAGCTCGTGCGCCACAATGGCGTCCAGTTGCTCGGCACTCAGCCGCTGCGCGATTCCCCGCGGCAGCACCAGCACCGGGTGCACGATCCCGAACACCCCCGGCTCCACGTTCTCCGCCATCAGCCGCGCCCGGGTGCCATCCGCCAGCGTCATCGGCTCGCCACGCCGCATCGCTGCCCGCAAACGCAGCCAGCTCGCCGTCCATCGTCCCAGAAAGAGAAGCGTTCCGAGCGCCCACACGCCCAGCAGCGCGAGCGGCACCCAGTCCGTCGAAGGCTGCGCCGCAGCCGCGCCAGTCCCGGCCACTGCGAAGTTTGTCGTCGCATCTGCCGGCCACGCCTGCAGCAGCGGTTGCGCCACTCCTTCCACAGTTGCCGCGATGGCCGGCTGCGTGCGCTCCAGATGCGCCGGCCACGGCAGCCGCGCGCCCAGCGCCATCAGCAGCGAGAACGGAACCAGGAACTTCAGCGACGCCGCCATCCACAGCCGGTACCGCATCCGCGCCGCATTCCGGCGCAGCGCCAGCGTCAGCAGCCACACGCCTCCCGCGAACACCGTCGACTGCCACAGATGATGCAGCAGCGGAACCGTCCACGATCCCCACGCAACTGAACTCATCGCTCCTCTCCCTTCCGCCCGTGGCCCTTCAGCAGTTTCTCCGCTTCCTTCACGTCCTTCAGCGACAGCTTCCCCGACTCGATCAAATGCGCCATCAGCGGCTGGCTGCGCCCGCCAAAATAACTCAACAGGTCGTCCATCACCCGCCGCTGCGCGGCTTCCCGCGTGATCACCGCCTCGAAGACGTGGAAATTGCCCACCTTCTTCACTCGCCGCACGATGCCTTTCGTTTCCATCCGGTACACCGTGGTTTGCACGGTCGTGTAGGCCGGCGTCTTCTTTGCGGGAATCTCCTCCTGGATTTCGCGGATCGACAACTGGCCGCGGCTCCAGAGCGCCTCCATCACCTGAAATTCAAGCTTCGACAGCCTTCCGCTCATGAGGGTCCTGCCTCTCCTATCGTTGTAGTATTGTCTACTACATGTGTAGGTGATTTGACAAGAGCAGGACAGGGATTCTTTCGGCGCTCCGCTTGCCGGCCGTGCCCATCGACATCGGGCCCTGATGTCATGCGCCAGGCCGAGTTCCGAGACGGCTACGTTCGCCGCTTATGCAGATCCCAATTTTGTAAGCAAAGAGGAGTTTTTGAGTTGCCTGGCGGGCAAAGAGCGCGTGGCGGGTCCCAGGCGCGCTCCGCCGGGCAGGACGCATTTCTCTTATCGGGCAGGAATGCAGACCGGCGATCAGGCGGCGGTTGGAGAGGCGATGTCGACGAGGGGGAAGCCGAGGCGTTTCCACTCGTCGAAGCCGCCGCGGAGGGGGCGGACGCGATCGATGCCCATTTTGCGGAGGGTGAGGGCCATTTTGGCGGCGGTGGCTTCGCTGGGACAGGTGCAGAAGAGGACAATTTCCTGGTCGCGGGGGATGCGATGGCTCTGCTCGACAAGCTTGTCGGGGGTGAGGGTGAGCGCGCCGGGAAGAGTGCGGGGGTCGGGCAGGTAGTCGAGGGGATGGCGCAGGTCGACGATGAAGACGGGCTGGCCTGACTCGATCATCTGGCGGAGATCGCGAGGATCGAGGCGGGCCATGCTGATGGAGCGAAGGAAGGCGCGGCGCTCGAGCATGCGCCAGACGAGGAATCCGAGAAAGAGGAGGACGAAGATAGCGACGGCGAAGTGGCCGGCGATGGCGAGGGCGTGCGGATTGCGTTTGAGGATGTCGCCGAAGAAGCGTCCACTGAGGGTGACGGTGAGAGACCAGAGGAGAATGCCGGCGGCGTCGAAGGCGACGAATTTGGGGTAGCCCATGCCGATCTGGCCGGCGATGGGAGCGGCCATGGTGCCGAGGCCGGGGACGAATTTGGCGAGGAGGAGGGCAGCCGCGCCGCGGCGGGTGAAATAGCCCTCGGTCTTGCTGACGCAGGCGGTGCTTTCAAAGCTGAGGCGGCAGACGAGACGGACGACGGCGCCACCGTAGCGCTTGCCGAAGAGGTACCAGACGGAGTCGGCGATGAGGCTGCCGAGGAGGGCGGCGGCGAGAATGCCCTCAAGATTGAGTTTATGGGTGGCGGTGAGGGTTCCGGCGGTAAGCAGGAGGGGAGTGGAGGGCACGGGGATGCCGAGCTGCTCGGTGAGGACCCACAGCAGCACGACGAGGTAGCCGTAACGGACGAAGAAGTCGAGTGCGATGGGCATGGGGGGCTCCGGGTGGGGACGGCGGACACCAGTATAGATGGGGCGGCGGGGTTGTCGGGCGCAGAGAAATTATCGGAATAACGGCAGAAATGGCAGAACGTATGCGAGGCAAGCCAGGCGGCGTCCCCCGGGACTCGGTTCATTTTTGGGGGTTCCCCACGCTCAAGCGTGTGGCTAACCTTCGCTGCGCCTACGGAGCGGAAACCCGAGGCGTCAGGGTTCGCTGCTGAAGTCGACGTGGAGGCGGCGGCCCTGGGAGCAGCTTTCGCGGGCGAGCTCGATGAGGCGGGTGGTTCGCCAGGCCTGTTCGGGCGTGACGGCGAGCTGGGCTTTGCCGAGGAGCGCGTCGCGGACGTTCGCGTAAAAGGCGCGGTAATCGCCTTTGGGGGTGGGGATGCGGCGCGGGAGGGCTGAATTTTGGCCGTTGCAGAGGCGGAGCTCACCCCAGGCGCTTTCCGGCTCGAGACCGTAGGCGGGGTCGTCGAAGGCGATGCCGGCCTTGATCTGATCTTCCTGGGGGTCAACGCCCCACTTAACGAAACTGCCGCGGGTGCCATGGATGACATAGCGCGGGCCAGGCGAGCAGGCGGTGAGGGTGGAGCGGAGCAGCACGGCGAAGGGACTGGGCCGTTCGTAGGCGAGAAAGATGTCCCAGGCGTCGTCGACAACGGCGTTTTCGCGCTCGATGCGGATGCTGGAGGTGATGGTTTGGGGAGCACCGAAGAGCTGCAGGGCCTGATCGATGACATGGGGGCCGAGGTCGAAGAGGACGCCGCCGCCGGGCCCGCCGTCTTCGCGCCAGAAATCACGGCGGGGCTCGGGGCGGAAGCGGTCGTAATGAGACTCGAAGGAGACGATGCGGCCGAGCTCGCCCGAGGCGAGGATCTGGCGGACGGTCTGGAAATCGCCGTCCCAGCGGCGGTTCTGGTAGACGGTGAGGAGCAGGCCGCGTTTGCGGGCGAGGTGGATGAGCTCGGCGGCTTCGGCGGAGGTGAGCGTGAAAGGCTTGTCGATGACGACGTGGCGCTGGGCGTGGAGGCACTGCTTCGCGAGCTCGAAATGGGAGTAATTGGGCGTGGCGATGACGACCAGCTGGATGCCGACGTTGGCGAGCATGTCCTCGACGGAGCGGGCGCAGTGGAGTTGGGGATAGGCGCGGGCGGCATCGTCTCCGCTGCGCTGCACGACGCATTTGAGCTCAAGGCCCGGGGTGGCTTCGACGACGGCGGTGTGAAAGACGCGTCCTGCGAGGCCAAAGCCGACGACGCCAACCTGAATCGGTTCGTGCATAGAGTTCATTATGCCAGTCAGACTGGCGAGGAGGCGCGGGGGTGAGCGCGGGGATATTCGCAGTGCGCGCGGAGCCTGATATGCTTCGCCTCAGAAGCTCCTTGCCATGCTGCTCGAACTGCGAGCCGAGAATTACGCTGTCATCGACCACGCGATTGCCGGATTTGGGCCGGGGCTGAACCTGCTGACGGGCGAAACCGGCGCGGGAAAGTCGATCCTGGTCGATGCGCTGGCGCTGCTGATGGGGCAGAAGGCGTCGACGGACCTGATCCGGCATGGGACCGACCGCGCGGTGCTGTCGTGCGTGTTCGAGAGCACGCCGGGCGCGGAAGCGATTCTGGAAGCGAACGGGATCGATGCGGACGGCGGGGAGATCATCCTGCGGCGGGAGATCCTTGAAAACGGCAAGGGGCGGGTCTTCGTCAACAACCAGCCGGCGACGGTGACGACGCTGCGGCAACTGGCGCCGGAGCTGGCGCTGATCCACGCACAGAGCGAGACGGTATCGGGGTTTGACGGGGCGCAGCAGCGGGGATTGCTGGACCGGTTTGGCGGGATTTCGACGGAGGCGGTTGCGGAGGCGTTCGCAAAGTGGCGTGGCTTTGAGGAAAAGCTGACGGAGCTGGAGCGGGACGAGCAGGATCGGCTGCGGCTGCAGGACCTGTGGAGTTTTCAGGCGCGGGAAATTCAGGGTGCGGATCCGCGGAGCGGCGAAGACCAGGCGCTGGAGACGGAAAAGCGAGTGCTGGCGAACGCGGAGAAGCTGCAGGCGGCGGCGGCGAGCGCGAACGATCTGCTGTATGAGGGAGACGGCTCGGCGGAGGCCGCGCTGGTGGGCGCGCAGAAGCAACTGGAGGAACTGGCGCGGTACGATGCGGCGTTTACAGAGGCAGTGCAACAGATTGCTTCGGCGCGGGCGGCGGTGGAGGACGTGGCGGCGACGGCGCGGGATTACGCGGACAAGATCGATGCATCGCCGGAGCGGCTGGCGGAAATTGAGGACCGGCTGGCGCTGCTGGACCGGCTGAAGCGGAAATATGGTGCGACGCTCGATGAAGTGATCGGGTTTGGCGAAGAGGCGGCGCGCAAGCTGGCGGAGATTGAGAACCGCGAGGAGATTCTGAAGGGATTGCGGGCCGATCTGGAGCGCGCGGCGCAGGCGTACGCGACGGCGGCACGGGCGCTGACGGCGGAACGGGCGGCGGCGGCGAAGAAGCTGGAGAAGCTGGCCGAGGCGCAGATCAACGATCTGGCGATGAAGGCGCGGTTCTCGGTGGCGGTGACGGCGACGGAGGATCCGGCTGCGTGGACGGCACATGGCTGGGATGCGGTGGAGTGCCGGATTGCGACGAATGCGGGCGAGCCGATGAAGCCGCTCGAGGAGATTGCGTCGGGCGGAGAGATGTCGCGCGTGCTGCTGGCGCTGAAGGTGAGCGTGGAGGAAGGCGCGAATCGGAGCCGGGCGCGGAAGGTGCAGGCGCCACGGACGCTGGTGTTCGACGAGATCGACATCGGGATTGGGGGACGGGCGGCGGAAGCGGTGGGGCAGAAGCTGAAGGCGCTCTCGCGAGTGCAGCAGGTGCTTTGCGTGACGCATCTGCCGCAGATTGCGGCGTTCGCGGATCAGCACCTGGCGATCGAGAAACAGGAGAAGCAGCGGCGGACGCACACCACAGTGCGGCTGCTGACGGAGCAGGAGCGGGCGGAGGAGATCGCGCGGATGATTTCAGGGGCGACGGTAACGGAGACATCGCTGCGGCACGCGGAACAGATGCTGAAGGGGGCTGGGGCGGGCAACCGGTAACAGGTTACGGGTTGCAGGCTGGCGGTGCTCTGCGATTTCAGAAGCGCGCGGGCCCTCTGTGGCATCCTGATGAACAGATGACAGCGGAACGGACTCATCATCGGCTTTCGTTTGAGCGCACGATTGCGAGCGCGCGGCAGACGATGGTTCTGAGCGAGATTGCGAAACTGGCGATCGACAGCTTTCGCGCGGCGAAGCTGCGGTTCGTGCTGACCGCGCTGGGGATGGCGATCGGGACGGCTTCAGTGATCCTGGTGGTCTTTATTTCGGCGACGGGGCGGCAATACATCCTCGACGAGATTCAGGGAATCGGGACAAACATGGTGGAGTTGGAGTACGCGGGCGGCGGCTCCGGCACGGTGAACGCGAACCAGACAGACTTTCTGACCTTTGACGACGAGCGGGCGGTGGACGAGCAGGTGCCGGCGGTCGCGGCGTCGTCGGTGGTGCTGGACATGCACCAGAACATCAGCTTTGGCGGGGGCGTGACGAAAGAAGTGCTGGTGCTGGGGGTGGAGCCGGAGTACCGGTCCGTCAGGAATCTGGTGCTGCTGGCGGGGCGGTTTTTTGACGACGAGGACGAAACGACGCACACGCAGGTGGCCGATGTGACGGAGCCGTTTGCGACGGCAATGTACGGGAGCGAGTCGGCGGCGATGGGGCGGACGTTCCAGATCAGCGGGATTCCGTTCACCATTATCGGGATCTTCAAGGAGCGGGTGGACACGTTTGGGGAGTCGGAGATCGCGAACCAGACGATTCTGATTCCGTACTCGGTGGGCCGGTACTTTACGGGCACGGATAACGTGAAGCAGATTTATTTTTCGATCCGCAACCAGAGCGACGTGGAAGACGCGGCGAAGCAGATTGTGGCGGTAGTGCACACGCGACACCAGCCGGCGTCGGTATATACGCCGACGACGCTGACGGCACTGATTACGACAGCGAAAGTGGTGGCGGAGTACCTGTCGCTGATGCTGCTGCTGGTAGCGGGGGTGACTCTGGCGGTGGGCGGGGTGGGCATCATGAACATCATGCTGGCCACGGTGCGGGCGCGGACGCGGGAGATCGGAATCCGCAAGGCGCTGGGGGCGACGCGGAGGGAGATCAAGCTGCAGTTCCTGATGGAGGCGCTGTTTGTCTCGCTGTTCGGCGGGCTGATTGGAGCGGTGATCGGGCTGGGGATTCCGTTTTCGATCCGGTTCTTTACGGAGTATCACGTGCCGGTGTCGGGGTGGTCGGCGATGATCGGCCTGATCGCGTCGGGGACAGTTGGCATCATCTTCGGGACATTGCCGGCCAACCGCGCCGCAGCGATGGACCCGATTGAGTCGCTCCGATACGAGTGAGGGAAGGGGTTAGCGTTCGGCATTTGCGGCGGAGGAACACGGTCCGGTCTCGATCGAAATAGCCTGTCGAGACACCACACCCCACCTGGTCCCTGAACGCTGATCCCTAACCGCGAGATGCTAACCCCTCAAGGGTGACCGCTCGTCATCCCCTACTGCAGGCGGACGCCTTTAGGGACGATGGTGATGGCAAGTTCCATCTGGGTGCCGTCAGGGACGTGAACATTGCGGCCCTTAGAGAGGAACGTGGCCGAGTCGGACTCATGGATGTCGCTCTTGAGCATCACGCCGGGCACGCCGTGGTTTTGCGACTGCAACTGCGGGCTTTGACCCTGAGGGATGTTCATGGGCTGGGTCTGCGGGGGCGGAGGAGCAGATTGAGTGGCGCCGCCGCCAGCTTGCGGAGCTCCGCCGCCGGAGGGCATGGGCGCGCCGCCTCCTGAAGGCATGGGGGCACCGCCGGCCGGCATCGCGCCACCGCCCGCATCGGCCATCATGACCGGCTCGGAGACAGCCATGACGGTGGCCTTGATGGGCAGAACCTGCCCGTCCTTCAGCTTCGCCTGATCGAAGGTGACGACGAGCGAGGAGTTGCTGTGGTGCTCAGAGGCCTGGACCTGATCGACGCGGCCTACGAGGACGGTGTTCTTCGGGAGCGTGGGCTCGTCGGGGATCTGCACGTCAGCTTCAAGTTTGGCTTTGACGGGCTCACCCTGCTTCGCCTTTTTCGCGTCCAGAGTGCTGTCGAGAGTAGCGCGGGCGGGAACAAGCTGGATATTGCGGGGTGTGGGCTGCTGAGCGCCGTTCACCGCGGCTTTGGTGTTTTGCGCTCCGGCTGATGCGGCCATGGCCATGGTGGCCGCTGCCGCCAGAAACACGCGAGCTGTTGCACGCATACGAATCCCTCCTGGTGGTGCGCAGCGCGGAAAATGTCCCTCTTCAAAGAAGGACGCGATGGAGGCGGAAACGCGTTGCCCGCGCTGATAAACTGAAACAGACGCTATGGCACCCGCAACTCATCGAGATCGCGGCAACTTCCTTGATTGGAAGGCTCTCCTGGCCTTGCCCGATCGGGGCCGGCCATCGCTGCGCGCACGCTGAACGACCGCATCAGCCGCTTCCGCCCAATTCCCTGATTTTTCCATTCTGAGAGGTTCCTTGAGCAAGATACGCAATATCGCCATCATCGCGCACGTCGACCACGGTAAGACCACGCTGGTGGATGGGCTGCTGCGCCAGGCGGGAACGTTCCGCGCCAACGAGGCCGTGGCCGAGCGGGTGATGGACTCGAACGAGCTGGAACGGGAGCGCGGGATCACGATCCTCGCGAAGAATACGGCGGTGTTTTATCACGGCGAGAAGATCAACATTGTCGATACGCCGGGGCACGCCGATTTTGGCGGCGAGGTAGAGCGCGCGCTGAAGATGGTGGACGGGGTGATGCTGCTGGTGGACGCGAGCGAGGGTCCGCTGCCGCAGACGCGCTATGTGCTGTCGAAGGCGCTGGAGGCGCGGCTGCCTCCGATTCTGGTGATCAACAAAATCGACAGGCCGGATGCGCGGGCCCAGGAAGTGCTGAACGAGGTGTACGACCTGTTCATCGATCTGGACGCGACCGAGGATCAGCTGGATTTTCCGGTTCTGTACACGAACGCGAAGCTGGGGCAGGCGAGCACCGATCCGGCTGTGCCTGGCGAAAATCTCCAGCCGCTTTTCCAGGCCATTCTCGACACCATTCCCAAGGGTAAGGGCGACCCGGAGGGGGTGCTCCAGATCCAGGTGGCGAACCTTGACTACTCGGATTATCTGGGGCGGCTGGCGATTGCGCGGGTGTACCAGGGGACGCTGCGGACGGGCGACGAGGTGGCGATTTCGAAACGCGACGGGTCGCTCCACAAGACGCGGATCACGAAGCTGTTTTCGTTCAGCGGACTGAAGCGGGTGGACATCGAGGCGACGGAGATCGACGACATTGTGGCGGTTGCGGGCGTGGAGGGGATCACGATCGGGGAGACGATCACGAGCGCGGAGACGCCGGAGCCGATGCCGGCGATCATCATCGACGAGCCGACCATTGCGATGCAGTTCTCGGTGAATAATTCGCCGATGGCGGGGCGCGAGGGGCAATGGGTGACGTCCAGGAATCTGAGAGAGCGGCTGGAAAAGGAGCTGCTGACGAATGTGTCGATCCGCGTGGAGGAGACGGGCTCGCCGGACAGCTTTAAGGTGCTGGGGCGGGGCGAGCTGCAGCTTTCGATCCTGATCGAGATGATGCGGCGCGAAGGCTTCGAGCTGATGGTGGGGCGGCCGGAGATTGTGACGCGGGAGGTGGACGGCAAGCTGATGGAGCCGGTGGAGCACGTGACGATCGACGTGCCGGAGAACTTTGTCGGAGTGGTGATCGAGCGGCTGGGGCCGCGGCGCGGCGAGATGACGAAGATGCACAACCACGGCTATGGGCGAGTGCGGCTGGAGTTCCGGGTGCCGTCGCGAGGACTGATCGGGCTGCGCGGCGAGCTGCTGACGGATACGCGCGGAACGATCGTGATGCACACGCTGTTCGACGGGTACATGCCGCACCAGGGGCAGATTCCGCAGCGTCCGACGGGGGCGCTGGTGGCAGACCGGCCGGGGGTGACGACGGCTTACGCGCTGGAAGGGCTGGAGGATCGCGGGGTGCTGTTCACGCCGCCGGGCGTGGAGGTGTACGAGGGGATGATTATCGGGGAGCACTCGCGGGACAACGATCTGGACGTGAACGTGGTGCGGGAAAAGAAGCTGACGAACATGCGCGCGTCGACGGCGGACGAGGCGATCCGGCTGGCGCCGCCGCGGCTGCTGAACCTGGAGCAGGCGATCGAGTTCATTGCGGACGAGGAGATGGTGGAAGTGACGCCGAAGTCGCTGCGGCTGCGGAAAAAGATTTTGCAGGCGAACCGGCGGCCGCGGAGGAACGCGACCGTGGGGGCTTAGGAGCGAGCCAAAGCAGCGAAAAGGCCGAGCCAGCAGTTCGGCCTTTGTTGTCTCGTGGGGACGCTAAGCGGCTTTTTCGGCCTGAGGGTTGACGCGGTTGGAGATCTGGGTAAGCAGATGGTCGGCGTGGCCCTCCTCGTTGATAGTCTTGTCGAGGAGCTCGGCGTGGCGGGTTTCGCCGAGAGTCTGCGCCCAGTGGCGGACGGCGCCGTAGCAGGCCATCTCATAGTGCTCGACGCGCTGGCCGGCGGAGATGAGGGCGGCATCGCGAACGTCGTCGTCGGCTGCGTCTTTGACCATGTCCTCGGTTTCGGCGACGAGGGCGGCCATGACCTTGCACTTCTGCGGAGTGGCTTCGCCCACCGCGGCGTTGAGTATATTTTCAAGACGCATGACCTGCTCGCGGGTCTCCTGCAGGTGCGACTGGAAGGCCTGCCTGAGCTGGACGTCGGTGGATTTTTCGATCACCTTCGGGAGCGCTTCGGTGATCTGCTGCTCGGTGGAGAGGAGCATCTGCAACTGGTTGATGTAGAGCTTGCGGAGATTGTCGAGATTTGCGGAAAACATCTTCATGGTGACTCTCCTTCGCTTATGGATGGGAGCGCGGCGCAGCCAGAAACAAGAGCGAGGCACACGCGCAGATTGGAATCTGTCTGCTGAGTAGGATGCCTGGCGGCTCGCGGATGCTGGCCTGCGGCGGAGGGGAGAACCGCGGGTATGAAGGGCGGATCAGGCCATGTGGGCGAATTTCTGGCGGCGGATTTCCCACTCCTCGGTGGAAAAAAGGCGGGGACCGACTTCGATGAGGCGAGGAATCATGTTGAAGATGGCGACGGGATTCCAGCGGCGGCCGTCGCGGGTGCGAAAGCCCTTCTCGTTGAGGTCGCTGGCGATGCTGGAGAAGGAGAAATCCTGGACGAGCATCTCCATCATCTGTAGCAGGGCCTGCTGCTCGGTGGGCTCGATCTCGAGGCGCTGGCAGTCGTCGGAGATGCGGAGGCCGTAGGGGATGTCCTCTGGCCAGGCGCCTTCGACGGGTTTTTCGGAGTCGGGAAGCTCGCGGCGCCACTCGATGGAGACGATCTGCCAGCCTGCGGCATTGCGCTGGCGGAGGGTTTCTTCGCTGAATGGGCCGGAGATAACGTCACGGATGCGTTCGAAGTGGGCCATGAAGACGCTCCTGTGCTGGGGCGATTCAGGAGCACGCAGGGGGCCATCGCCGGAAAGCGGCAGGGAGCGGGGAAACTCTGGAAAATCAAGGTCGAACTGGTCCGGGGATGGCAGAAATGGCGGGCAATTTGTCCGATTATGGCGAACAGCGTCCACAAGTGAACAGGGAGGGCACGGCGCGGGCCTCGTGGACTTCGTGGAGGGCTCCGAAATCAATGTATTGCAGGGGTGTGAGGCTTCATTCGCCAGGGCTTTGAGCAGAGAACAAGGGCACAGACGAAGGAGGGTTTTTCCGGAATGGCGCAGGACAGTACTTTCGCGAGGTGCGCAGCGAAGGATTTCGTAGAAGTTTGGGTGGCGGGGGCGTTTGCTTCTTGCTATGGGGTGAACCTGGCCGATGCCGCGCCGGGGGGCAGGCCGTATCTCTGCACGATGAGGGGTGTCGCGCGCCGATTGCAAGACCGCCCTCTACAAGGCTCCTCTGCAGCGCGCCGGCTTGCGCTCTGATTGCAAAACCGCCTTCTGCAAGGTCCTCTGCAGCGCGCTGGCTCGCGCGCTTTCAACCCACCTGCCTGGCGGTGTACCTGCACATTGTCGTCTGGCGAGCAAAGCGGGCCGAACAAAATGCTGGCTCCGAGGGCCAAAACCGCCTGTTTCTTCGGCTCCGTCAGCTTGACGCGATGCAGCTCGAACCTAATGCGGGTTCGGTTTGGCAGAGCTGTCTTTACTGATCCTGGACCTGGAGGGTGAGTACCTGCTGGCCGGTGAGAACCGCGTCGAGGGGCATGGAGGCCATGGGCAGGGCCGATTCGCCGTTGAGGGCCATGCCGCGATTTTCGCGAAGGGGCTCGAGGACATTAGCAAGGGACAGCGGAATGGCGGAGAGGGTGCGGCCATCGACGGCTGCCTGGGCCTCGGGCGCGAGGAGGGTGACGTAGAGGCGGTCGCTGGGGTGGGAACTGTTCAGCTGAGCGATGGTTTCGGAGATGTTCAGGGACTGGGCGCGCATCTGCGGCGGCTGGAGGAGGCGATCGAGGGTGGCTCCGTCGCTGACGAGAAGGCGGACCGGGCCGGCGGAAAGATTGGCGGGGAGGGTGACGGGGATGCGCACGTTGTGGGGCTCGCCGTGCCAGGGAAGGATGGTGGCGTTGACGGTGACGGTGTCGCCGGCGTGCAGGAGGGTGCGGCTGACCTGGGCGCTTTCGATTTCCGCGGTGAGGCGGCGGGGGATGGCGGCGACGTCAAGATCGACGCTTTCAATGGGGGTGCGGCGGGCGGCGTTGTCGTAGAGGCGGGTGAAGCGCTCGCCGAGTGCGAGGGCGGTGAGGATGTTGGCGGGCACGTTGTCGGTGGGGGCGACGAGGTTATCGATATTGACGGAGGGGTAGCCGGAGAGCTTGACGGTTCCCTGGACGCGGTAGGTGGTGAGGGCGGAGTAGGCGTTCTGCTGCATGAGACCCTGGAAGACGGCGACCATGACGGCGGTGGGGGTGATCTGGGGCTGGTCGACAACCTCGAAGTGGAGGGCCTGAGACTGATCGGGTTGGCCTGTGGCGACACCGTCGCGGGTGACGCGCAGAGTGACGGGGATCATGCGGGCGGGACAGCCGAAGACTCCCATGATGGCGGACTGGCGATCCTCGGTGATGGAGCCGATGGTCTGGGTGGTGTTGATGATCTTGAAGGAATCGTAGGGCGACGGGAGCGTGGCGAGGACCTCAGCCTTGGTCATGGGCATGGAGACGGGGCCGAACTGGGTAATGGGATGGCCGCAGGCGAGCATCTTCTGCGGATCGACGTAGGTGACGGTGCAGGTGGCATCGATGTCGAGGTCGCCACGGACGAGGACGGCGCTGACCGCGGAGCCGGGGATGAGCGGACCCTGCTGAACATCGTCGCCGGCGGAGCCGCCGATGCCTTCGACGGGCATGAGGCCGGCGGGAGCGTATTTCTTCCAGAGCTGCAGGGCCGCGGGGCTGAAACCGCTGAAGGTCAGAGGGGTATCCATGGGCTGAATCAGCGGCTGAGAAGCTCCGGGGGCGCTGACGGCTGTGGGGGACTGATCGCTGAGGGCTGCGGGCTCGAGGCCGGCCTGGGCGACTTCTTCGCCGGGAGCGGAGGTCTGATGCTCGACGCCGAGCATCTGCTCGATGGGAGTGATGCCGGCGATGGGCTCCTTGCTGAACATGCCGATGCGGTAGGAGAGCGCGCCGACGAGGCGGCCATCGATGTAGACAGGGCTGCCGCTCATGCCGGCGACAACGCCGGTATAGTCGGGTTTGGCGCCCTCGAGGCGGGCGAGGATCATGTCCTGGCGCGGGCCAATGGCGTTGTGGAGGACGCCGAGGATTTCGACGCCCATGGGCTCGGGCCTGGTGCCTTCAAAGACGGTGTACGCGACACCCTGCTGGCCGCGGTGGATTTGGCTGAGGGGAAAGAATTTGGTGACGGCGGGGGGAGCGGGGGGGAGCGGGGAGATGGGAGCGGCGGAAGCGGGAGCCTGCGCGAGGAGAGCGCAGCCGGAGGCGAGGAGCAGCGCGGCTGCGGCTGCTCTGCGGATATCTTTCAGACCTGATCGCACGTCCATAGACTAAGCTTGTTGCGCGCTTGTCGCCAGAGCGCGGCCGGCTTGACAATGATTCGAGAGGATTTTGCCATGAGGGTCCCACGGTGCGGAGTTTCGGTAATGGCTGCCGCCGCCCTGCTGCTCTGTCAGACGCTGTTTACGGTGAATTTGTTACAGGCGCAATCGGATGGGTCGAGTCAGCAGACGAGCCAACAGCAAACCACAGGGTCGCAGCCGAACCAGCAGCAGCAGACGGATCAGAGCACGCCGGCAGCGGGAGGACCGGGCAACGATAACGGGCCCATCGCGATCCCGAAGAAGGCTCCGCTGCCACCGCCGCCGCCTCCGCCGACGACGATCAAGAATCCTCCGGGGCTGAATAACTACTCGCTGCGGGTGAATGTTCCCGTAGTGAATGTGGATGTGGGGGTGCTGACGGAAAAGACGCACGAATTCATTCCGAATCTGCAGGAAGACAACTTCCGGGTCTACGAGGACGGGGTTCCGCAGCAAATTATCGGGTTCCGGCAGGTGAAAGCGCCAATTACGGCGGTGCTGCTGCTGGAGTTTGCGGCCAACAGCTACTGGTTCATCGAGGACATGTGGAACGCGGCGTGGGCCTTTACGCAGCAACTGGAGCCGCAGGATTACGTGGCGGTGGTGACCTACGACATGCACACGAACATCCTGACGGATTTCACGCAGAACAAGATGGTGGTGCAGCAGGCGATCAATTCGCTGCAGATTCCGACGTGGAACGAGACGAACATGTTCGACGCGCTGTACGAGACGCTGGACCGGCTGTCGCGCGTGGAGGGGCGGAAGTACATCATCCTGGTGGGGTCGGGGATCGATACATTCTCAAAGATCACGCTGGACAAGATGCTGGAGAAGATCAAGGAAACCCCGAACGTGACCATCTTTACGATCAGCACGGGCGGCTATGCGCGCGCCCTGGGCGTGCCGGTGGGCGGAGGCATGGGCATGGGCGGTGGTTTCGGACGCGGGATCGGGCTGCTGCAGGCGGACAACGAGATGCAGACCTTCGCGCGAATGACGGGCGGGATGTGGTTCGAACCACGCTTTCAGGCGGAGTTTCCGGATATCTTCCAGCAGATCAACGCGTCGATCCGGAATCAGTATCAGATTACGTACAAGCCGAGCAATCAGAAGATGGACGGGACCTACCGGCGGATTCGGGTGGAGCTGGTGGACAATGAGGGGCATCCGCTGCGCATGGTGAACGAGAAGCACAAGCCGGTGAAGTACGACATCATCGCGCGGGATGGGTATCGCGCGCGGCAGGAAGTGCAGTAGGGCAGCGTTTAGCGCATAGCGCATAGCGTTCAGGGATTCGTGCGTCAGTTCATCGTGGCGGCCCGTCGGCAGCTGTGCCGTGTTCGACGAAGGACATTCACCAGAGAGGCCCCGGAGAACACAGAGCCGGGGATGGGCCCATGCGGTCACAGGAGCAGCGAGAAGGGTGGCGGCCGCAGAGGGTGGGGCGCACTTTCTGCGCGGCCTGTAGTCTGACATTGATCGTATGGAGCCGCTACTGGTAGCTTTGCCGGGACCAACCGGCAGCGGGAAGACCGCGCTGTCGCTGAAGCTGGCGCAGCGATTCGGCGGAGAGATCGTCAGCTGCGACTCGGTGGCAGTGTACCGGGAGATGGATCTGGGCACGGCGAAGCCAAACGCGGCGGAGCGGCGGCTGGCGCCGCATCATGTGATCGACGTGCTGGCTCCGGACCAGTTCTGCACCGCAGGCGATTACAGCCGGATGGCGCGGCAGGTGCTCGGGGAGATTGCGGCGCGCGGGCACTTGCCGATTGTGACCGGGGGAACGGGGCTGTATCTGCGGGCGCTGCTGGACGGGCTGTTCGCGGGGCCGGAACGTTCGGAGGAGTTGCGGGCGCGGCTGCGGCGCAGCGC